>DASZFZ010000090.1:0-15987 GCA_035939315.1 Solirubrobacteraceae bacterium
CAGCCCACAGGCGGGGACGCTGCAGCTCGGCAGCGGCGGCACCGGCACGGGCACCGGTGGCGCGTTCTCGCCGGCCGCGGGCGCGACGCTCGAATTCACGGGCGGCTCCTTCACGCTCACCAACGCCACCTGGTCAGGAGCGGGAACGGTGAGCGTGCAGGGCGCCGGCGTGACCGCGACCGGCCTGCGCGCGAGCGCCGCCGACACCAACCTGGACAGCGGTTCGCTGACGATCCCGCAGGGCGCCGAAGTCGAGCTGTCCGGCGCGCTCGCGATCGGCGGGAACTTCCCGCTCGTGGGGCCGGGGACGCTCGTGGCCGAGCCGGGCTCGAGCGCGACCACCGGCGGGAGCTGCAGGCGGCTGCTGCTCGAAAACGTCACCTACGTCAACAAGGGCACGTTCACGCTCGCGCCGGGCAGCGCCGCGGTATGGATGCAGGACGGCGCGCAGCTGCAGAACGACGGCGCGTTCGTCGACCAGGACGACGATCCCAACTGCGGCTTCGGCTCGGGCGGAAACTCGATCTACGACGGGGGCGGCAGCCAGCCGGCGTTCGTCGACACGGGCACCTTCAGGGCCGAAGACGCAGGCGAAACGCTGCAGGTCGCGGTGCCCTTCGAAGCCAAGGGCACCGTCGAAGCTGTCAGCGGCACGCTGCAGCTCGACGGCAACATCGACAACGACAAGCTCATATCGATCGACGCCGGCGCCAAGCTCGACGTCACCGGCAACTACGCCCAGGGCGAAAACGCGACGCTCAAGCTCGCAGTCGCCAGCCCGTCGAGCTTCGGCGCCCTGTCGGTGGGCGGCACGAGCGCGCTCGACGGGCTGCTCGAGCTCGCGAGCGTCAACGGCTTCACGGCCGAACTCGGCCAGACCTTCGCGGTGCTCACCACCGCCGGCGAGTCCGGCGTCTTCAGCTACGTGGCAGGCAGCGGCGTGCCCGCGGGCGCCGCCTACGAGCCGGACTACTCCAACGGCGGCCTGACGCTCGTGGTGGCCACCAGCGAAGGCCAGGTGCCGGTGCCCGTGCTCGTCTCGCCGCCCGGCATCTCCGGCGGCGGCCACCCGCAGCAGGGCCAGACGCTCGTGCTCGCCCACGGCTCGTGGGAACACGCGCCAAGCGAATTCGTCGACCAGTGGCTGCGCTGCAACGAAGCCGGCGCGGAATGCGACCCGATCGCCGGCGCCGGCGGACAGTCCTACGTGCTCACCAGGGCAGACGTGGGGCACACGATCGCCGTGCAGGAGATCGCCCGCAACGCCGGCGGGGAGAGCGCGCCCGCACGCTCGTCGGCCACCGCGGCCGTCGGCGCGCTGCCGCTGCACGCCGTGGCGGGCGAAAGCATCGACACCTACACGGGCGCGGAGGTGACCTTCGACGGCAGCGCCAGCACGCCGGCCGCGGAAATCGGCAACTACCGCTGGCAGTTCGGCGACGGCGACAGCGCCGAAGGCGCGGTCGTGCGCCACGTCTACACCGCGCCCGGCACCTACACCGCCACGCTGACCATCAGCCGCGGCGGCGAACAGAGCAGCCAGACGCTGCAGGTGGTCGTCGTCACGCCGCCCGGCGCCGAACACGCGGCGGCGATCGCGCTCACGGACGCCAACCACGACCCGATCGGCGAAGTCGAGCTGCTGTACGTCGCCGCCAACGGCACCCGCACCGAAGCGACCACCAACTCCCGCGGCGAAGCGGACCTGCTCGAACTGCCCGAAGGCGAAGACACCGTGTACGCGTACAAGAGCGGCTACCGCCCGGCCACCGAGATCGTCAACGTCGACCACGAACACCAGGGCTTCGCCGAAATCAAGCTCGAACCGGGCGAAGTCGCGACGACCGGCCTGCACTCGCACGAACTCACGTTCAGCGAAATCATCGAAGCGGGCATCAACCCGAGCGAACCGGCCAACCAGACCGTGGACAGCTTCGAAGCGAAGCTGGAATTCGCCGGCTCGATCAGCGTGGAAGTCGAACTGCACGGCGACATCAACTCCAGCGGCGAGTTCGCGGGCTCGAGCGCCCCCGAAGGAACGGTCAAAACGCCCCACGAAGTCGAACAGGCCAAGCCGCTCACGTGCGAACAGCAGAGCGGCGAACCCGAACACACCTCCTGCGAAACCACGATCACGAACGCCAAAGGCGAAGAAACCCACATCATCGCCAAACCGACGACGATCGAAACCCACCCCGTGATCCAGTGGCTGATCCTGCGCGGCAGCGCGGTCACCGTCAAGCAGTTCTTCGAAGTGAGCATGGTCGTGCAGAACCTCTCCTCCGAAGAGCCCTTCGGGCTGACGGCCGGCACGGCCACGCTGAACCTGCCGGCGGGGATGAGCCTCGCGCCGACCGCCGAACCGCAGGAACTGGCCGAGCCGGTCGAAGCGATCCCGCCGTTGGGCAGCGCGACCTCGCACTGGGTGGTCCGCGGCGACAGCCCCGGCGAGTACACGCCGTCGGTCGACTACAACGCCCAGCTGGAACCGTTCGGGACGGCGGTGAGCACCGAGGCCGCGCTCGCCCAGCCGCTGCAGGTCTGGGGCGCAAACGCGCTCAGCACGGTCGTCAAGGTGGACACCGGCAAGGCGGAACCGGGCGTCCCCTATCACGTCACGCTCGGCGTCAAGAACGTGAGCGACATCCCGCTCTACAACGTCTCGGTGAACACCAGCGCGCCGCTGCACAGCCACTTCATCCTGCAGCCCGACCAGCAGTTCGCGACGACGATCGGCGAACTGCGCCCCGGCCAGACCGTGACCGCGCCGCCGTACATCCTGATCACCCAGACCCCGAAGGAAATCTACGGCGAAATCAAAGAAGGCAAGCTGGTCGGTGAATCGTATGCGGAACTGCAGAGCGTCACGCTCGCCGGCGAAGCCAGCAGCGCGCCGGCGAGCGTCGAACTCGTCTCGCCACCGGCCCTATACGAAGTCAAGCTCAGCTCCGCCGGCTCGGGCGAGGTGCACCTGCAGTGGCAGCAGGTCCCCGGCGCCGAAGGCTATGAGATCTTCTCGACCTCCTCGCTCGGCACGCCGTTCGCCAGCACGCCCGTGGCCACGCTGCCCGCCGGCGCGAGCAGCGCCGAAGTCGCCGGGTCGAGCTCCGACTACTTCGCGGTGAGCACGCTGATCGGCGGGCGCCCGGTGCTCGATCACCCGCTGGTCGAAGCCGCCCAGGCCGAACGCGAAGCCAAGGAAAAGGAAGAAGAAGAAGAACGCAGGAAAGAAGAAGAACGCGAAAAGGAACGCGAAAAGCACGAACGCGAAGAAGAAACCAAGAAAGAAAAGCACCTCGGCGAACACAACGAAGCCGAACCGGAACGCAAACAGTGCAACTCCGGCGACTCGGTCGACTGCGCGACCGGCAACCACACCGAGACCCAGACCGACCTCTCCGTCGGCGGGCGCGGTCCGGCGCTGGCGCTGGCGCGCACCTACAACTCCCAGCAGGCGGTCCGCCAGAGCAAACCGGGTCCGTTCGGCTACGGCTGGACCGGGCCGGCCGGCGCGAGCATCACGGTCTCACGCTGGTGCAACGCCGTCGACAGCTCCTGCACGGAAGCCGACGCGGGCGGCGGCTACGCGGTCGTCCACCAGACCAGCGGCAGCTCGGTGTTCTTCTCCTGGCAGGTGCAGAGCGGCCGAGGCCGGTGGGTGGCCGGGCCGCTGGTGCAGGCCACGCTGGTCGAACGCGGAGGCGAGCTCGCCTACGAACTGCCCAACGGGCACACGCTCGGCTTCGACACCGCCGGCCACCTGACGAGCCGTCTCGGCCCGGCGAAGTTCTTCACCTGGACGGAAGGCACGGCTCCGATCTCCAGCGAAGCCGACCGCAACGGCAACGCGCTCGGCTACACCTACAACGCGGCGGGACAGCTGACCGCCATCGCCGACGCCGCCGGACGCAGGATCTCGCTCTCCTACGACGCCGAAGGGCAGGTCACGAGCGCCAGCGACCCGATGGGCCACACGGTCAAATACGCCTACGAACACGGCGACCTCGCGAGCGTGACCGAGCCCGGCGAAACGAGCCCGCGCTGGAAGTTCGGCTACGACGCCGCCAACCAGATGACCTCCGAGAGCGAAGACGGCAACCCGGCCGCCGTCACCGAATACGACAGCGCCCATCGCGTGGTCTCCCAGACGGACGCGATGGGGCGCAGGACGACGTGGAAATACACCACGGTGGGGTCGGGTCCGCAGACGACGATCACCGAACCGAACGGGTCGACGACCGTCGAGCAGTTCAACGGCGAAGGCTCGCCGACGAGCGTCACGCACGCCTACGGCACGCCGCTGGCCGCGACCACGTCCTACGAATACAACGGCCAGGAACAGCTCGTCTCGACGACGGACCCCGACGGCGGCCAGACCACCTACACCTACGACGCCCAGGGCAACCGCGCGAGCGAAACCGACCCGCTCGGCAACACCGCGAAATGGACCTACAACGGCTACCACGAAGTGACCAGCGAAACCAAGCCGGACGGCGAGACGACCACGATAACCCGCGACGAACACGGCAACGCGACCGAAGTGTCGCGCCCCGCCCCCGGCGGTCAGACGCAGACGACGAAATACACCTATGACGCCGACGGCGACATGACCTCGACGACCGACGCGCTCGGGCACACGTGGACCTACAAATACGACGCCTACGGCGATCGCGAACGGGAAGTCGACCCGGAAGGCGACATCCGCACGTTCGCCTACGACGAAGACTCCAACCTGACCGCCACGGTCAGCCCGCTCGGCAACCTGGCGGGCGCCGACGTGGCGAAGTTCACGAGCACGATCAAGCGCAACGCGCAGGAGCGCGAGATCGAAACGGTCAATCAGCTCGGCGACAAGACGAAGACGACCTACGAGCCCGACGGACAGACCGCCACCACGACCGAAGCGGACGGCAACACCACCACCTACACCTACAACGCCGACGACGAGCAGACCAAGGTCACAGAACCCGACGGCGCCACCAAGGAAACCGAATACGACGCGGCCGGCCAGGTTCTCGCGCGGATCGACGGCGATCACCACAAGACGAGCTATGTGCGAAACGCCCTGGAGGAGGTGACCGAAACGATCGATCCGCTCGGGCGCAAGACCACGAAGACCTACGACCCGGACGGCAACGTGGCCAGCGAAACGAACGCGGAAGGCAAGACCACCAGCTACACCTACGACGCCGACAACCGCGTCACGAAGATCTCCTACTCCAGCGGCGCGCCGTCCGTGGAATACGAATACGACGCCGACGGCAGCCGCGTGAAGATGGTCGACGCCAGCGGCACGACCAGCTACTCCTTCGATCAGCTCGATCGCCTCACCGAAGTGCTCGACGGCAACCACGAACGGACCGCCTACGAATACGACCTCGACAATCACCAGACGAAGATCGCCTACCCCAACGGCCACGCCACGACGCAGACCTTCGACGCCGACGGGCGGCTGAAGAGCACGACGGACTGGCTCGCCCACACCACGACCTTCTCCTACAACGTCGACTCCGACCAGACCGCGACGACGTTCCCGGCGGCCAGCGGGGACGAAGACCTCTACACCTACAACGACGCCGACGAACCGACGAAGACGACGATGAAGAAAGGCACGAAAACCCTGGCCGGCCTGACCTACACGCGCGCCAAGAACGGCCAGGTGACCAAGACGGTCGTCAAAGACCTGCCCGGCGAAAAAACGACGGCCTACACCTACGACGCGAACGGACGCCTCAGCAAAGCGGGCACCACGGCCTACGAATACGACGGCGCCGACAACCCCGTCAAGCTCGGAGCGACGACGAACACGTTCAACGCCGGCGACGAGCTGACCGGCGCCTCCTCCGGGGAGTCCTACGCCTACGACGAAGAGGGCGAGCGGACCAAGGCGACGCCGGCGAGCGGACCGGCGACCACCTACACCTACGACCAGGCCGGCGAGATGACCGCGGTCGGCCGTCCCGAGGAAGGCTCGACGACGCCGATCGAAGACCGCTACGCCTACAACGGCGCCGGCCTGCGCGTCTCGGAAACGATCTCCGGCGTCACCAACTACCTGACCTGGGACACCTCCGAACAGCCGGCGCTGCTGCTCTCCAACGGCGGCTACTCGTATGTCTACGGTCCCGGCGGCCTGCCGGTCGAGCAGGTCTCCAGCGGCGGCGCCGTGACCTACCTGCACCACGACCAACAGGGCTCGACGAGGCTGCTGACGGGCAGCTCCGGGGCGGTGGAAGGCGCGTGCTCCTACAGCGCCTACGGGAGCCCCCAGTGCGAAGGGACGGCGAGCACCCGGCTCGGCTACGACGGGCAGTACACGAACGCGGACACGGGGCTGCAGTACCTGCGCGCGCGCAGCTATGACCCGAGCACGGGCCAGTTCACGAGCGTGGATCCGGCGCTCGAAGCCACGGGGATGCCCTACGGCTTCGCCGGCGCCGATCCGCTGAACGCGGCCGACCCGCTCGGTCTGATGTCGGACACCGAAGAGCAGCTACAGACCCAGTCCAACGTCAACGAACTACAGACGGACATCGGCATCTGGCAGCAGCGGCTGCGCCAGGCCCATCAGGAACAGTCCGAAGCCGAGGAATGCGGCAACAAGGCGCTGGCCGCCCAGAAGGCCCGGGAAGAGCAGACCGCGGTGGACATGCTGCGGGGCCAGATCTCGCTGCTGAAGGAAGAGCTCGGTCGCCTCTCCGAATTCGAACGCAAGGAAATCGAGGGCGAACTGCTGAAGACGCTGACCGGGTACGGCCTCTGCAAAGTCGTCGGCCTGGGCGTGGGCCAGCTCGCGGGGCGGGCGCTCGGCGGGGCGCTCGGGGCGGGCGCCGGCGGTCCTCCGGGGGCGGAGGTCGGCGCGTTCGCCGGGGGCGAGCTCGCGGACGCGGCAACCGACGTGATCTGCGACGAAGTCGCAGAGAGCTCATAGAGCTCCGCTGACGAAACGGCGGGCCGATGCTAAAGCGCCACCGATCTGGCGCCGATATCCCACGTGCGGGCGATCCCCCGCCTCTGGATGCGCATCGACTCCCACATGCAACTGCTGCCATCACGAATCCCCTCGCTCCCGGCGAAGCTGTCGCTGTCGAAGCTGTCGCTGCCGCTCGGCCGGCGCTCGGCCCAGGAGCTCGTCGGGCTCGACATCCAGCCCGGCTTCGTGGCCGCGGTCAAGGCGCACGTCAACGGCGGCATCCTCGTCGAGCGCGCCGCCGCCCTGCCGCTGCCGGCGGACACGGTGCGCGACGGCGAAGTGCTCGACGAGGGCGCCCTCGGCGAGGCGCTGCAGGAGCTGTTCTCGCGGGGCGGGCTGAGCAAGCGCGTGCGGGTCGGCGTCGCCAACCAGCGCACGGTGCTGCGCACGCTCGAGCTGCCCCCGGTGACCGACCCCAAGGAGCTCGCCGCCGCGGTCAACTTCCAGGCCCAGGAGCAGGTGCCGATGCCGCTCGGCAACGCCGTCATGGACTTCCACGCGCTGGGGATCATCGACACTCCCGCCGGCCCGCGCCAGCGCGCGGTGCTCGTCGCCGCCCAGCGCGACATGGTCGAACGCCTGCTGGCGGCCGTGCGCCGCGCCGGCCTGCAGGTCGAAGGCATCGACCTCTCCGCCTTCGCGTTGATCCGCTCGCTGTACCGCGCGGACCCCGAGCAGAAGGGACGGGTGCTGTACCTGAACGTCGACGGCCTGACCAACCTCGCGATCGCGGAGGGCACCGTGTGCCGCTTCACGCGCGTGGTCGGCGGCGGCCTCGAGGCGATGGCGGCCGAGCTCGCCGAGCGCCGCAGCATCGCGCTCGCCGAGGCGCGCGCGCTGCTCGCGTCGGTCGACCTGCGCACCCCGCCCAGCCAGCCCGCCGCCCCCGCGATCGAGGACGCGCCGCCCGCCGGCTCCCACGACGAGCCGCCGGCCGGGGAGGCCGGGGACACGGACGTGGAGGCGCACGGCGCCGGGCCCGAGCAGCAGCCCCCGACGCCCGAGCAGGCCGAGGAGCGGGAGCGGGCGATGAGCTACGAGGAACTGGCCGATCTGGAAGGCCTCGCGCTGCCGAGCCAGCCGCCGTCCAACGCCGACGCCTGGGCGGTGCTCGAGAACGGCATCCGCGACATCTCCGGCGAGGTTCGCAACTCGCTCGACTTCCACCGCTCCCAGGAGGGCGGCGGCGAGGTCACGCACGTCGTCATGAGCGGCGCCGCCGAGGACATCCCGGGCTTCGCCGAGACGCTGCAGGCGTCGCTTGGCGTGGAAGTGCGCAGCGGCGAGGTCGGCCTGTACACGCCCGAGCTCGCCGAGTCCGTCTCGCCTCACCGCCTGGCCGTCGCCACCGGGCTGGCCGCGACGGAGGTGCCCCAGTGAAGGCCGTAAACCTGATCCCGGTCGAGGCGAGGGCCGGCCAGCCGGTCGGCGCGGGACGCTCGCAGGGCGCCGCCTACGCGGTGCTCGTGCTGATCGCCGGGCTCGCGCTGATGGCCTACCTGTACGGCAAAGCCGACCACCAGATCAAGAGCCAGCGCGCGCAGGTCGCCTCGCTGAACAAGCAGACCCAGGAAGTCCAGAACACCGCCCAGCAGCTCGCCCCCTACACGAGCTTCATCGCCGAGCGCGAAGCCCGCGTGCAGGCCGTCGAGACGCTGATCGACTCGCGCTTCGACTGGGCCCACGTCTTTCACGAATTCGGCCGGGTGCTGCCCGCCGACGTATCGATCAGCTCGCTCTCGGGGACGGTCGGAAGCACCGGCTCGACGCCGGCGAGCGGCTCCGCGGCCGCCGCGGGGGCCGTGCCGTCGTTCACGCTCGCGGGCTGCGCCACCAGCCAGCCGGTGGTCGCCGAGACCCTCCAGCGCCTGCGCCTGATCGACGGCGTCAGCGAAGTGACGCTCCAGGGCTCGAGCGGCGGCGCCGGCGGCGGCGGCGCATCCGCAGCCTCCGGCTCCGGCTCCGGCGGCGACTGTCCCGCCGGCGGACCCGACTTCTCGGCCACGATCACCTTCGACCCGCTGCCCAGCCCCACGGCCGTCGCGAGCGCCGCCAAGCTGGCCTCCGACACGAGCGGCGCGCAAGCCTCCAAGAGCGGGAGCGGACGATGACCGCGCGCGACCGCATCGTGATCGTGCTCGTCGCCGTCGCCGTGATGCTCGCGGCCCTGTGGCTCGAGGTCGTCTCGCCCGAGCGCAAGGAAGCGGGCCAGCTGGCCGCGCAGGTCAGCCAGGCGCAGTCGCAGCTGAGCGCCGCCGAAGGCCAGGCCGCGGACGCGCTCACCGCGCGCAGGCAGTACGCGAGCGCCTACGCCGCGATCGTCAACCTCGGCAAAGCGGTGCCGGCCAGCCAGGAAGTGCCGGCGCTGATCGACCAGCTCACCGAAGCCTCCAGCGAGAAGGACGTCGAATTCCAGTCGATCTCCGGCGGCGCCGGCGCGTCGCACGCAGCCAGCGCGCCGGCGGCGACGCCCGCCCCGGCCAGCTCGGGGACGGCCGCGCCGGCCGCCTCCGCGGCCTCCGCGTCCGCGTCGGCGAGCTTCACCGAGCTCCCCTTCAGCATCACGTTCGCCGGCAGCTACTTCGACCTCGAACACCTGTTCGACAAGCTCACGAGCTTCGCGACGCTCGACAGCGCCGGGAACATCGAAGTCTCCGGGCGGCTCCTGACGATCCAGAGCGTGAGCCTGTCCGGCGGCGGCAGCTCGGGGCCGTCGAGCTCCGCGGCCGCCAGCCAACAGCTGACCGGCGCCGTGACGGCGACCGCCTACATGCTGCCGGCAAGCCAGGCCGCCCCGGCCGGCGCGAGCCCGGCCAGCCCCGCCTCGAGCCCCGCCGCCAGCTCGGCCTCGAGCAGCTCGGCGACAAGCCCGGCCGTGATCAAGGTGAACCCATGAGCGAGTTCCTGAGCTCCGTCAAGGCGGATCTGCTCGATCGACGCCTGCTCCCGCTGGTCGCGCTCGTCGTGCTCGGGCTCGTCGGCGCGGTCGCCTGGGTGGCGCTGGGCGGCAGCTCCTCGCCCACGACCAGCGCGCACGTGGCGTCCGTCGCTCCCACCGCTCCCGCCGGCCTGGCGGTCACCCAGACGACCTCCGAAAAGGCCGTCGCGGAGACGACCGGCGGGGTCGCGCTCCAGCACAAGGGCAGCTCGCGCGACCCCTTCGCGCCGGTGCCGAGCGCCAAGAAGGCTTCGACGAAGTCCGCGAGCGGCTCGAACGCGAGCTCGAGCGGCGGCTCGTCGAGCAAATCCAGCTCCTCCAGCTCGAGCGGCTCGGGCTCCTCCTCGGGCGGCTCGGGCTCCTCCGGCTCGGGCTCGGGCGAATCCACGCCGAGCACGCCGTCCAAGCCGAGCAGCCCGTCCAAGCCGGCGGCGCCGAAGACCGTCTACCACGTGGCCGTGCTGTTCGGCCCGGTGCCGGCCGAAGCGGGCGCCCAGTCGCAGCTGACGCCGTTCGAGAACATCAAGCTGCTCACGCCGCTGCCCTCGCCCAAGCAGCCGCTGATTGTGTTCCGCGGCGTGAAGGCGGGCGGCAAGAGCGCCACCTTCTCGCTCGTCAGCGAAGCGATCCTGCACGGCAACGGCGCGTGCGTGCCGAGCAACTCGCAGTGCCAGGCGGTCGAGCTGCAAAGCGGCCAGTCCGAGCAGCTCCAGTACGTCACGGAAGCCGGCCAGAGCGAAATCTACGAACTCAAGGTCGTCAGCATCGTCTCCGCGAAGGCCTCGAGCGCGGCCGTCGAGGCGATCCTGCGGAGCGAGTCCAAGGCCGGGCGCGAAGTGCTCGACCAGGACGGGCTGCTGCAGCTGCCGGGCCTGCGCTACTCGACGCAGGCCGGCGTGCTCGTGCTCGCCGGTCACCCCGCGTTCGGGGGCGTCGGGCGCTCGTCCGGCCACCACCACTCCTGAGCCGCGCGCAGGCGCGAGGGTGCTCCTCCCGAGGGCGCCCAGGGGAGCCTCCCAGCGACGCGAATAAGCTTCCACTCCGTGGAGCTTCGCCTGATCACCGCCGGAGAGTCGCATGGGCCGGGCCTGACGTGCATCGTCGAGGGGCTGCCGGCCGGCATCGAGCTGACCGAGGAGGACCTGAACCGCGACATGGCGCGCCGCCAGCTCGGGCACGGTCGCGGCGGGCGCATGAAGATCGAGCGCGACGGCGCGCGGGTGACGGGCGGGGTGCGCCACGGGCGCACGCTGGGCAGCCCGGTGGCGCTGGCGGTGGAGAACCGCGACTACGCCAACTGGGAGGAGCGCATGAACCCGTGGCCGGTGGCCGAAGAGACGCCGGAGGTGCACCTGCCGCGGCCCGGGCACGCGGACCTGGTCGGGGTCCACAAGTACAAGCAGACGGACGTGCGCAACATCCTCGAGCGCGCCTCGGCGCGCGAGACGGCGGCGCGCGTGGCCGGCGGGGGGCTGTGCAAGGCGTTCCTGCGGGCGCTCGGGGTGAGCGTGCACTCGCACGTGATCCAGATCGCCTCGGTGCACGCGCCGGCGCCCGCGCGGGCGCGTGCGGCGGAGGACTTCGCGGCGGTCGACGAGTCGCCGGTGCGCTGCCTGGACGCGGAGGCCTCGAAGGCGATGGTCAAGGAGATCGACCGGCTGCGCAAGGCCAACGAGTCGCTCGGCGGGGTCTTCGAGGTGCAGGCCTTCGGGCTGGTGCCGGGGCTCGGCTCGCACGTCTCGTGGGAGGAGCGCCTGGACGGGCGCCTGGCGATGGCGATCTGCTCGATCCAGGCGACCAAGGGGGCGGCGATCGGCGACGCGTTCACGATCGCGGGGCTGCCCGGGTCGCAGGCGCACGACGAGATCTTCTACTCCGAGGAGCAGGGCTACTTCCGCGAAACCAACCGCGCGGGCGGCCTGGAGGGCGGGATGACCAACGGCCTGCCGCTGGTCGTGCGCGGCGCGATGAAGCCGCTGCCGACGCTGACCAAGCCGCTGCGCTCGGTCGACACCGAGACGCACGCGCCGGCGCAGGCGCTGCGCGAGCGCACGGACTCGTGCACGGTGCCGGCGGCGGGGGTGGTGGGGGAGGCGATGGTCGCGCTGGTGCTGGCGGACGCCTACAGGCGCAAGTTCGGCGGCGACCACATCGACGACGTGCGCGAGGCGGTGGACGCGTACACGAAGCGCATCGGATGGCATTCGTCCTGATCGGCTTCATGGGCGCCGGCAAGTCGACGGTCGCCCGCGAGCTCGCGCAGGAGCTGGGCGGCGAGCCGCTCGACAGCGACGCGCTGCTGGCCGAGCAGCTCGGCCACCCGGTGGCGCGGGAGTTCGAGCTGCGCGGCGAGCAGGCGTTCCGCGAGCGCGAGGAGCGGCTCGTGCTGGAGCTGCTGGGGTCGGCGCGCCCGCGGGCGGTCGTCGCGCTCGGCGGCGGCAGCGTGCTCTCCGCGCGGGTGCGCGAGGCGCTGGCGGCGCACGTGACGGTGCTGCTGGACGTCGAGGCGGCGGAGGCGTGGCGGCGGGTGAGCCGGCCGGATTCCTCCACGGAGCGGCCGCTGGCGCGCGACCCGGAGCGCTTCGCGGCGCTCCACGGCGAGCGGCGGGAGCTGTATGAGGAGCTCGCCGACGCGACCCTGATCGGCGTCCCCTCGAGCCGGGCGGTCCGCGCGCTGCCGGCGCTCGAAAGGCTCGCGGCGGCGCCGCGGGGGACGCGCATGCTGTGGGGCGGGTCGGCCTTCGCCTCCGGGGACCATGCGGGCGCCTACCCGGTGCTCGTGGGCGAGGGGCTGCTCGCGGCGGATGAGGAACAACTGGCGCGGATCTGGCCGCTCGAGCGCGCGCGCTCGCGGGCGGTGCTGGTGAGCGACCGGACGGTGCGGGGGCTGTACGGCGAGCGGGTGGGCGCGAGCGCGCTCAGCGTCGCGATCGAGCCGGGCGAGTCGCACAAGACGCTCGCGAGCGCCGAGCGGGTGTGGAGCGAGATGGCGCGGGCGGGGATCACGCGCGCGGACCACGTGGTGGCGCTGGGCGGCGGGGTGGTCGGCGACCTGGCGGGCTTCTGCGCGGCCAGCTACCAGCGCGGGATCCCGGTCGTGCAGGTGCCGACGAGCCTGGTGGCGCAGGTCGACTCGGCCTACGGCGGCAAGACCGGGGTGGACCTGCCCGAGGCGAAGAACTACGTCGGCGCCTACCACCAGCCGGCGGGCGTGCTGGTGGACCCGCTGACGCTCGCGACGCTGCCGGCGGCGGAGCTCGCGGCGGGCTGGGTCGAGGTGCTGAAGACGGCGCTGGTCGCCGGCGGCGGGCTGTGGCAGACGGTGGCGGGCGGCGGCGGCACGGACGAGCGGGCGATCCTCGCGTGCGCGCGCACGAAGCTGCGGGTGGTGGCCGAGGACGAGCGCGACGGCGGCCGGCGCCAGGTGCTGAACCTCGGGCACACGGTCGGGCACGCGATCGAGACGGCCAGCGGCTACGGCCGCTACCGCCACGGCGAAGCGGTCGGGCTCGGGCTGCTGGGAGCGCTGCGGCTCTCGGGCCAGGACGGGCTGCGCGCCCAGGTCCGCGAGCTGATGCTCGCGCGCGGGCTGCCGGTGAGCTTCGGGGAGGACCGCGGCGCGGGCTTCGAGGATGCGATCCTGCAGGCGATGAAGCGCGACAAGAAGCGCCTGGGGGCGAGCGTGCCGTTCGTGCTCGTGCGCGCGCCCGGCGAGGTCGAGTTCGGCTGCGAGGTCGCGGAGGCGGACGTGCGCGCGGCGGTCGCGGAGCTCGCGCGATGAGCGAGCCGAGCTGGCGCGTCGAGGTGATGCACGGCGTCAACCTCGACCAGCTCGGCAGGCGCGACCCGGCGCTGTACGGGACGCTGACGCTGGGCGAGCTCGAGCAGCGGGTCGCGCGGGAGGCGCAGGCGCTCGGCATCACCGCGAGCTTCTTCCAGACGAACTATGAGGGGGCGTTCGTAGAGCATCTCCACGGCCTTCAGGGGTCGTGCGACGCGGTGCTGCTGAACCCGGGCGCCTGGAGCCATTACGCGTGGGCGATCCGCGACGCGCTGGAGATCGCGGCGCTGCCGGCCGTCGAGGTCCACCTCTCGGACGTCGCCAACCGCGAGCCGTGGCGGCGGACGTCGGTGATCGGCGAGCTGTGCTTCGCGACGGTCTCCGGCGAGGGCCCGGAGGGCTACGGGCGGGCGCTGAGGCTGGTGCGCGAGCGGCTCGAGTCGCCGGCGGCCGGCGTGGGCGGCGCAGGGGGGCCGTCGTGAGCGGGCCGGCGGGCGCGGGCGGCGGGGAGGCGCAGGTCGCACGCGGCGAGCGGCTGGAGGGCGAGCTCGAGGCGCTCGAGCTCGACGGGCTGCTCGTGGACTCGCCGTATGACGTGCGCTACCTGAGCGCCTTCACGGGCAGCCACGCGCTCTTGCTGATGGTCGGCGGGCGCGCGCGGGAGCGGCTCGGTCCGCACCGCTTCCTCACGGACTTCCGCTACGAAACACAGGCGGCGGCGCAGGTGCCGGAGGTGTTCGCGCGCGAGATCCACACGGGCGAGCTGCTGGAGGAGCTCGCCGAAGCGCTCGCCGAGCAGGGCGGCGGGCGCCTGGGCTTCGAGGAGGCGAGCGTCAGCGTCAGGGACCACCGGCGGCTCGGGGAGATGCTCGGCGCGGGCTGGGAGCTCGTGCCGTGCGCGGGGGTCGTGCGGCGCCTGCGGGCGGTCAAGGAAGCGGGGGAGGTCGCGCGCATCCGCGCCGCCAGCGAGCTGGCCGACGAGGCGCTGCGGGGGATCCTCGAAGGCGGCCTGGTGGGGCGCGCCGAGCACGAGCTGGCGATCGAGCTGGAGCTGCGCATGCGCCGGCTGGGGGCGCAGTCGCCGAGCTTCCCCTCGATCGTCGCGGCGGGCGCCCACGGCGCGCTGCCGCACGCCGAGCCGCGCATGCGGGAGATCCCGCGCGACGTGCTCGTGACGATCGACTGGGGCGCGCTGCTGGACGGCTACTGCTCGGACTGCACGCGCACGTACGCGACCGGCGAGGGGATCTCGGGGCTCGCGCGCGAGGTGCACGCGCTGGTGCTGGCGGCCCAGCGGCGCGGCCTGGAGGCGCTGCGGGCCGGGCCGACGGGCCGCGAGGTCGACGCGGCCGCGCGCGAGGTGATCGAGCAGGCCGGCCACGGCGAGCACTTCGGCCACGGGCTCGGGCACGGGGTGGGCCTGGAGATCCACGAGGGGCCGCGGCTGTCGCGCACGGCGCCGGAGGAGCCGCTTGAGGCCGGCAACGTCGTGACGGTCGAGCCGGGCGTGTACGTCCCGGGGGAGCTGGGGGTGCGCATCGAGGAGCTCGCGGTCGTCACGCCGACGGGCTGCGAGGTGCTGACGACGCTCGCGCGCGAGCTGGAGGTGGTCTCCTGACGTGGGGCTCCTCGGGCGGTCGCGGGGACGGTGGGTTCAGGGCTTCCCGGACACCTGTCGGTCGTGGGAGAGATCGGCGCAGATCACGGCTGCCGCAGCGAACACTCCGTCTCCAAAGTGGCGATCGCCAACCGCACCCTCATCTACGGGACCCCACCCGAGGACTGGGTCGTGTGCGTAGACCTCCATGCGCTGCACCGAAAGGCTCGCTTCGGCCGCGCGCTCTCGAAACGTCGACGGCTGGTACTGGCGCAGCCAGCCGAGATTTGCGTCAGCTCCGCCGGGGACGGTCAAGAGTACCCGGCCGGCGACTCGTCCGAGCTCGCGCAAAGCCGTAACGTCATCGCCGCCGCCGCTCTCGATCCTGTAGTGCTCGTTGTCCATGCCGATGTGCTCGAGCGTCGAGATGCAGGTGGCGACGTCGTAGCTGTCATCGGCGAAGGGGAGATCTCGAACGTCGGCAACGTGACCGATCAGGCCATGGACACCGTTCTCGGCCAGGTCCACCGTCTCGATGGTCTGTGTCTGGCCGAGCAGCAGGCGCTTGTAGACGATTGGCGCAAACGCCGTGCCGACGTCTAGCACCCGGACGTTCGGGCCAGCGGGCAGGGAGCGCAGTATCCACGGGATCTCGACCACTCGCTCGCTGAGTCCGCGCCCAACGCCCTCGAGCGGCG
>DASZFZ010000091.1:0-1535 GCA_035939315.1 Solirubrobacteraceae bacterium
GGCATCTTGCGGGCCTGCCGGAGCTCGCCGTGGGCGGGCTGGACGACGGTGCTGCGAAGGAGCTGCTCGGGACGGTGCTCGCCGGCCCGCTCGATGAGCGGGTGCGTGATCGGATTGTGGCCGAGACGCACGGCAACCCGCTGGCGCTGCTCGAGCTGCCACGTGGCCGGACACCCGCCGAGCTCGCGGGCGGGTTCGGGCTGTCCGGCGGCCCGGCGGTGCCGGGGCGGATCGAGCAGAGCTTCCGGGCGCGGCTGGCGCCGCTCCCGCCGCCGGCGCGGCTCTTGCTTCTCGTCGCGGCGGCTGAGCCGACCGGGGATCCGGTGCTGGTGTGGCGGGCGGCCGCCGGGCTCGGCATCGGGCCGGACGCGGCCGCGCCGGCGGCCGCCGTGGGACTGGCTGATTTCGGCGCGCAGGTGCGGTTCGGTCATCCGCTCATGCGTTCGGCGGTCTACCGCGCTGGCGCGCCGGAGGAGCGCCGGCGCGTGCACCGCGCGCTCGCCGAGGCCACCGATGCCGACGTCGATCCGGATCGCCGCGCCTGGCACCGCGCTCGGGCGGCAGCCGGGCTCGACGAGGACGTCGCCGCCGAGCTGGAGCGGTCGGCCGGGCGGGCGCGGGCGCGCGGCGGCCTGGCGGCGGGGGCGGCATTTCACGAGCGCGCCGTCGAGCTGACGCCCGATCTGAGGCGCCGGGCGCAGCGTGCGCTCCTCGCCGCCCAGGGCAAGCACCAAGCTGGCGCGCCCGATGCGGCGCTCCGGCTGCTGGCGATGGCGCAGGCGGGGCCGCTGGACTCCCGCGAGCGAGCCCTCGCGCAACTGTTGCACGCGCAGATCACGTTCGCGATGACCCGCGGCCGCGACGCTCCCCCCTTGCTGCTCGAGGCGGCCAGGCGGCTCGAGCCGCTGGATCCGAGGCTCGCCCGCGAGACATACCTCGAGGCGTTCGCGGCTGCGCTTTCCGCCGACCGCCTCGTGCGCGGGGGCGATGCGCGCGAGGTCGCCGCGGCCGTTCTGGCCGCCGACTGGGAGCCCGCCACGCGCGCGTGCGATCTGCTCCTGGACGGGCTCGCCCTCCTCACCCGCGAGGGCTACATTGCGGGGGCGCCGGCGTTGAAGGTCGCGCTGCGCGCGTTCCGGGACGAGCCGCTCTCCGAGGAGGACGAGCTGCGCTGGCTGTGGCTGGCCTGCCGCATCGCCCGCGCGCTGGCCGATGATGGGGCGTGGGACGAACTCACCGCGCGCCATCTCGATGTCGCCCGCCGCACCGGTGCGTTCGCCGCGCTGCCCGTCGCGCTCACCGACCGCGTGCTCGTCGAGCTGTTCTGCGGCAGGACCGGGGTGGCCATGTCGCTGGCCGCCGAGTCGGACGCCGTCGTCGAGGCCACCGGCAGTCACCTGACGCTGCGCACCTCGATCGTGCTGGCGAACTGGCGGGGACGGGACGCCGAGGCGCTGGCGCTCATCGAGGCGCGCCGGGAGGATGTGCTGCGGCGCGGCGAGGGGCTCTGGCTCGCCGCCAACGACTGGGGCAGC
>DASZFZ010000092.1:0-15382 GCA_035939315.1 Solirubrobacteraceae bacterium
CGCTTCGGACATGGAGTCGGCGATGTTCGCCGACCGGGTGTTCTCGTTGACGCGCAAGGGCACGTTGAAGGCGTTCTCCGGCCAGTTGCGCTCGCACGCCCGCGTCATCCCATTCCCCGGCGGCGTCGAGAGCCAGGAGGCACGGGGCGTAGGCAGCTAGGTGCTCGAGCTCCGCGATCTCGTCAAGCACTACCAGGTGGGCGGCGGCGATCCGATTCGCGCCGTCGACGGCGTCTCGATGACGATCGCGCCAGGCGAGTTCGTCGCGCTCTACGGTCCCTCGGGCTCGGGCAAGACGACCCTGCTCGAGCTGATCGCCGGCCTGCAGCAGCCCGACAGCGGCGGCGTGCTCGTCGACGGGCGCGAGGTCGCCAGGATGTCGCGCCGGGAAGCCGACGAGTACCGCCTGCACGAGCTCGGCATCGTCGGCCAGCCCCAGAACCTGATCCCGGGCGCTCGCGCGATCCGCAACGCCTCGCTGAAGCTGCTGCTGTCCGACGTGCGCAGCGCCCGCGCCCGCGTCGAACCGCTGCTCGCCGAGCTCGGGCTCGCCGACCGGCTCCAGCACCGCACCGAGCAGCTCTCGATGGGCGAGCGCCAGCGCGTGCTGATCGCGCTCGCGCTCTCCACCCACCCCAAGCTGGTGCTCGCGGACGAGCCCACCGGGAGCCTCGACACGCAGCGCACCCGCGAGATCCTCAGCCTGCTGCGGCGCCTGTGCCGCGAACGCGGCATGGCGCTGCTGCTGGCGACCCACGATCCGGAGGCGGCGGCGTTCGCCGACCAGGTGCACGAACTGCGCGACGGGCGCCTCGGCGCCTACGCCCCGGATCTCGGCGCGATCGCCGCCGCCTGCCAGCCGACCGACAGCTGAGATGCCGCTCAAGCGCCTCTCCGGCATCCGCTACATCTACGAGTCGCGACTGGAATCCAGGACCGCGATCATCCAGGAGTGCTTCGCGATCGTCGGCATCGCGATCGGCGTGGCGCTGCTGTTCGCCTCGCAGGTGTCCGGCACGAGCCTCACCAGCTCGGTCTCCCAGCTGACCAGCCAGTTCGTCGGCGACGCCCAGTTCGAGCTCGACGCGCGCGGCGCCGAAGGCGTCTCCGAGCGCCTGCTCGACCAGGTGCGCCGGGTGCCCGGCGTGCAGACGGCGCTGCCCGTGCTCGAGCGCCAGGTCAACGTGATCGGTCCCACCGGCGAGGAACGCTCGGTCGACCTGGTCGGCATGGAACCCGACTCGGTGCGCGCGAGCGGTCCGCTGCTGCGCCGCTTCTCGGCCAAGCAGCTCGCAACGCTCGCCGCGATCGCGCTGCCGTCGCAGCTCGCCGAAGAAGTCGGCGCCGGGCCGCTGGTGTCGGTCAAGCTCCAGTTCGGCGCGCGCCGCGCCGAAACGATCGTCGGCGCGACGCTCGACGAAGCCGACATCGACGGGCTCGTGCACGACCCCGTCGCGCTCGCCTCGATCGAGTACGCCCAGCACATCTCCGGCGAGAACGGCCGCATCACGCGCATCTTCGTGCGCGGCGCGCCCGGCCGGCTGGGCGGCGTGCGAGCGGCGCTCGAGAAGCTCGCCGCGAGAGCCGGCGTGAACCTCGAGCCGGGCACGTTCGACTCCAGCCTGTTCGCGGTGGCCGTCGCGCCGGAGAGCGAGAGCGAGCAGCTGTTCTCGGGCATCAGCGCGCTCGTGGGCTTCATGTTCGCGCTCAACGCGATGCTGATCACGGTGCCCTCGCGGCGCAAGCTGATCGCCGACATCCGCCCCCACGGCGCCACGCGCGCGATCGTCGTGCAGATCCTGCTGTTCGACGCCGCCGTGATCGGCCTGCTCGCGTGCCTGCTCGGCCTCGCCCTCGGCGACGTGCTCTCGGTCGCCGTCTTCCACACCACCCCCGGGTACCTGGCGTTCGCGTTCCCGGTCGGCGACGCGCGGATCGTGACCTGGCAGAGCGTCGTGCTGGCCGTCGCCGCCGGCATGGCCGCGGCGCTCGTCGGCGTGCTCTGGCCCGTGCGCGAGATCCTCGCGGCCGGGCCGCTGCGTCCCGCCGTCGACCACGACGAGCACCGGCGACGCTCCCAGCGGGCGCGCATCGCGCTCGGGCTGGCGTGCATCGGCTTCACCAGCTTCACGCTGCTCGCCGACACCCGCGCCGCCCTGGTTGGAAACATTACGTTGCTGATTGCTCTGGTGTGCCTGCTGCCGTCGATCCTCGACGCGCTCGTGCGGCTGTTCGACCATCTCTCCGGTGTGCTAGACGGCGTCGGCACGGCGCTCGCGGTGACCGAGCTGCAGGCTCCGCAGACGCGCGTGCGCTCGCTGGCGATCGCCGCGACCGCCGCCGTGGCGGTGTTCGGGATCGTCGAGTTCCAGGGCACCCAGGGGAACCTCAGGCGCGGCCTCGACGCGTCCGCCCACGCGCTCGACTCCAGCGCCGCCGTGTGGGTGACCCCGCGGGGCCGCTCGAGCCTGCTCAACACGATTCCCTTCGCCCCGATCGGCCTCGCGCCGCTGCGGCGCGTGCCCGGCGTGCGCGAAGTCAGCGCCTACCACTCGACCTTCCTCAACTGGGGCAAGCGGCGGCTGTGGATCGTCGCGCCCGGCGCGCGCGAGCAGAACCTCGTGCCCGCCGACCAGCTGGTCGCGGGTAGCGCCGCGAACGCCTCGCGGCGCCTGCGCCAGCACGGCTGGGCGCTGATCTCACAAGGGCTGGCAGACGAACAGCATCTCGGCGTGGGCCAGGAATTCGTACTGCCAGCGCCGCATCCGCTGCGTTTGCGAATAGTCGGTCTGACCACCAATCTAGGATGGCCGCCTGGAGCCGTGATGCTCAATTCAGCCGAATACGAACGCGCCTGGAGCAGTGACGAACCGAGCGCGTACCAGGTTCAGATCGATGCCGGAGCCACGCCAAGCGGGGTGCGCCGGCTGGTCCAGCGGGCGCTCGGCCCACACGCCGGGCTCGTGGCCGAAACGGCGGCAGAACGCCAGGCGCGCCACGATGCGCTGGCCGCGCAGGGACTCGCGCGGGTGACGCAGATTCGCCTGCTGGTGCTGATCTCGGCGATCCTCGCCGTGGTCGGCGCGATGGCAGCGATGCTCTGGCAGCGGCGCGACAGGATCGCCTTCAGCAAGTGCAACGGCTTTCGTGAAGCCGTGCTGTGGCGCTCGCTGCTGTGCGAGAGCGCCGTTCTGCTGCTGGCAGGCTGCTCGATCGGGGCCGTGTTCGGTCTTTACGCCCAGCTGCTCGGGAGCCATTTCCTGGCCACCGTCACGGGCTTTCCGATCGCATTCAACGTCGAAGGAATCGCTGCCGTAGGCAGCTTCGCGCTGGTAACGGTCATCACGGTCGCCATGCTCGCGCTCCCCGGGTACCTGGTGGTGCGCGTGCGTCCCAGCACCGTAAACCCGGCCTACTAGCTTCCTACGAAACTCACCAAGGTCGCACTCAATCCAGCTCCGCTTTCCCCCTGTCAGCTCCGTGCGCTGATCGCTGCGGCGGCTCGCGAGCTGCTCTGGGGAATGCCTCGCGCTGCGCGCGAGGTCGAGCGCTGGCGGCGCATCGCCCGCGAGATCCCCGACGAGGCGATACGCCGCGACGCGATGAGCGCGCTCGCCAACAAGCGCGGCCAGAGCGACGGCGCGGCCTTCTTCGCGATCCTGCCGCGCTCGCGCAACCCGACGCTGCTGCGGCTGCTGGTCGCCTACCAGATCATGTGGGACTTCCTGGACAGCGTCAACGAGAGCGGCGCCGAGGCCGGCCAGCGCAACGGCAGCCAGCTGCACGTCGCGCTCGTCGACGCGCTCGACCCCAACCGGCCGCTGACCGACTACTACCGCCACCACCCCTGGCGCGACGACGGCTGCTATCTGCAGCGGCTGGTCGTCGCCTGTAGAGAGTGCTGCATGCAGCTGCCCTGCTACGAGCTCGTGCGCCACCTGATCACGCGCGAAGCGGCCCGCGCACAGGTGCTCGCGATCAACCACGATCCCGATCCGGCCGTGCGCGACGCGACGCTCGAGACGTGGAGCGTGCGGGAGTTCCCCCACGGGCACGAGGCCCACTGGTTCGAGCTGACCGGCGCGGCCAGCGCGGGCCTGACGATCTTCGCGCTGCTCGCGCTCGCCAGCGAACCCGCCTGTCGCGCCGGCGAGGTCGCCCGCACGTGCAGGGCCTACTTCCCCTGGACCTCGGCCGTCGCCACGATGCTCGACAGCTACGTCGACCAGATCGAGGACACCGCCAACGGGCACCACATGTACATCGCGCACTACCCCTCCGAGGACGTCGCGGCCCAGCGCGTGGCCACGCTCGTGCACCGCTGCCTGCGCGAAGTCGGCCGGCTCAAGAACGGCGAGAAGCACATCCTGATCGCCTCGTGCATGATCGCGCTGTACCTGTCCAAGGACAGCGCGCGCTCGCCGGCGATGCGCGAGACGACGCGCCGGCTGGCGCTCGCCGGCGGCTCGCTCACGCGCGTGCTCGTGCCGATCCTGCGCGTGTGGCGGGTCGCTTACGCGCTCCAGTCGCAGTGACGCACTGCGGGTGTTCTGGGGGTACCGGGGGTTTTCCCTGAGGAGCCAGTCTTTTCCCCGGGGAACGTTTCCTTTCCCCGGGGAACGAATCTCGCCTGGACGAACAGTTTACGAGCGATTATCTGAGTCAGTCGTGGTAACGGGTAAGAACATCATTGTCATGCTCGTGCCCACGGGGGACAGCCGGCCGATCTTCGAGCGCGCGCGACCCCCCTGGGCGCGCCCTCGTCGCGTACGGACATCGCGGTGTCCGCAGCAGTGATGGCCGCTCCCGAGAATCCCTCGAGGCGTCCGGCCTCGAGGGGGCGCAGCCGCGCCGGCGGCTCGCGCGGCGCCCGTGAGGCGGCCGAGGGCTCGATCGTGATCGAGCTGACCCGCGCGCAGGTCGATCAGGTCGTCCGCGGCGCCTCCGAGGGGGGCGTGATGTCGGTGCTGCTGGGCGCCGGCGGCTTTCGCGCACGGCTCGCACGCGAACTGGGCTCCGGGTGGCCCGAGCAGATGGACGATCACCGCCTCTCGCGCTCGCTGCTGCTGGGCCTGTTCGTGCTCGCGCTGCTGCCCTCCGACGGCAGCTCGATGGGCGTCGGCGAGGTCGCCTCGATGACCGGCCTGTCCAAGAGCACCAGCCACCGCTACATGAGCACGCTGGTCGCCGTCGGGCTGGCCGAGCGCGACCCCGTGACACGCAAGTACAGACTGGCGAGCGACCTCGGTGATGCCTGAACAGCCCAGCTGGCTCGACTCGCAGGCGGCCGGCCTCGGCGGCGGGGCGATCCTCGTCGAGGACGAGCTGAGGGTACAGGCGTTGCTCGAGGACCTGCTCGACCCGCGCCGCGTCGGCGTCGTGATCGGGCTCGCGCCGTCCTTCGACGACGAGGACGAGCCGGTCATCCCCGTACGCGAGGTGCGCCCCATCGCCGGCCCGCACGCCCGCATCTACAGGGTGCTCGGCGAGTTCCCCCTGCAGCGGCTCGACGAAGAGCTCGGCGGGCGCCTGACGCTGTGCGCCGACGCCGCCCGCATCTGGTGGCCGGGCCTGACGCGCAGCAGCGACCCCGGCGATCACCCGCTCGTGATGGCGCTCGACGGCGAGAGCGCCACGGCCACCTTGGGCGAGTTCGCCCGCCAGTTCGACCTCAGCCGTCCGCACGTGCGCCGAGAGATCAGGGTGCTCGAAGACCTGCTCGCGCTCGCCGAACACAACCTCGCGCTCGCGAACGCCCACAACAGCAAGACCGAAGAGCGCCTGCGCGACGCCCACCGCGAAAGACACCGCGAAGCGCTGCGCGCCGAGAGCGCGCAGCGGGAAGCGGGGGAGTAGGGCTACACCCGTTCGAGCGGCCGCCCGCGCACCCCCATGTGGTGTGCGGGGTGATCGAGCGGCAGGTCCAGCTCCCACAGGTCGCTGTGCAGCTCGTCGCCGCCAGCGCCGGCTTCGCCCGTCCGTGACGGCTGCGCGCCGCCGACGTCGCGAAGCTCGACGCTCCTGCCGGTCCAGCCGAGCGTCTGCGTGAACCGGGCCATCGCAGTGACGCCGACCAGCATCAGCGCGATGGCGAGACCGAACGTCCACCAGCTGTCGAGGGCCAGCAGCCCGACGATCGCCAACACGATCAGGCCGAAGGCCGCCATCGCAAGGGTTCCCATCTGTCCGCTTGGGCGCATAGGGCGCTCACCTCCCAATGCGACCCGCTCCCCGAAGCTCGTCCGCGTAGAGCGGATCGAAGTAGTTCTGGCTATCAGGGTAGCCACCCGGCGCCGGCGGCGCAACGGGAGCGGCGCGGCCTGCGGCGGCGCGCCCGGCCCGCGGCGGCGCGGCGCAGCCTGCGGCGGCGCGGCGTAGCCCGCGGTCAGTTGCAGCCGGTGATGCCGCCGTCGAGCGGGATCACGGCGCCCGTCAGGTAGGCGCCCGCCCGCGAGGCCAGGAACTGCGTGAGCCCGGCGACGTCCTCGGGGCTGCCGATGCGCCCCAGCGGCACGTTCGCCTCGATCGCCCCGCGTGTCTGGGGATTCTCGAGGGCGAACGCCATCATCTTGCTCTCGAACGGCCCGGGGGCGATCGCGTTGACCGTGACGTGCTCGGCCGCCAGCCGCTTGGCGAGGTGGCGGGTGAGCATGTGCACGGCCGCCTTGCTCGCGCTGTAGCTGTAGTTCTCGGTGGCCGGCGTGCGGATGCCGTCGATCGAGCCGATGTTGATCACGCGCGCCGGGTCCTCCGCCGTCGCCGAAGCGCGCAGGGCATCCAACAGGCCGACCGTCAGGTGGAAGACGCCCTCGACGTTCGTGTGCGCGACCTTGTCCCAGCCGCTCGCCGGGAACTCCTCCAGCGGCGCGCCCCACGCCGCGCCCGCGTTGTTGACGAGGATGTCGAGCGAGGGGAAGCGCTCCTGCGCGGCCGCGGCCAACGCCGCCGCGCCCTCGGGCGTCGAGACGTCGCCGGGGATCGCGTGGCACTCGCCCAGCCGCGCCAGCTCGGCGCCGCTCGCTTCCACGTCCGCGCTCTTGCGCGAGGAGACGATCACGCGGGCGCCCGCCTGCACGAGCCCGCGCGCGATCATCAGGCCGATGCCGCGCGAGCCGCCGGTCACCAGCGCGGTCTTGCCCTCGATGTCGAACAGGTCGCTCACGGCGCTGATCCTATGCGCTGGCGCTCACGCGCGATGCACCGCCTGCGTCTGTGAGACTGCCGGCGATGGCGCGCAGCTCTGTAAGGGTCGCGGTCGTGGGTCACGTCGAGTGGGTGCAGTTCGCGCGCGTGGCGCACGTGCCGGATGCCGGCGAGGTCGTGCACGCGCGCGACCCCTTCGAGGAGCCGGCAGGCGGCGGCGCCGTCGCCGCCGTGCAGCTCGCGCGCCTGGCCGGCGGCGCCGCGCTCGTCACGGCGCTCGGGCGCGACGAGCGCGGGCGGCGCTCGGCCGCGCGCCTGGGCGAGCTCGGCGTGCAGGTGCGCGCGCACCAGCGCGACGCGCCGACCCGCAGCGCGGTCACGCTCGTGGACGAGCGGCGCGAGCGCACGATCACGACCTTCGGCGAACGCCTGGAGCCGCGCGGAGGCGACCCCGAGGGCGACTGGCGGACGCTCGCGGAGACCGACGCCGCATATGTGACGGCTGGCGACGTGGACGCGCTGCGCGCGATCCGCGCGGCGGCGCGGGTGCTGGTGGCCAGCCCGCGCGCCCGCCACGCGCTCGGCCACGGCGTGCCGATCGACGCGCTCGTGCTCAGCGACGACGACGCGATCGAGCGCGGCGAGCTGGGCCGCGCGCGCGAGGAGGCCGACGTGGTCGTCTTCACCGAGGGAGCGCGCGGCGGCCACTACCTGACGCGCGCCGGCGCGAGCGGGCGCTGGGAGCCGGCCGAGCCGCCGGGGGAGCCGGTCGACGCCTACGGCTGCGGCGACTCGTTCGCCGCCGGCCTCACCTACGGTCTCGGCGCCGGACTCGAGCTGGGCGAGGCGCTCGCGCTCGCGGCGCGCTGCGGCGCCGCCTGCCTGACCGGACGCGGCCCCTACGGGCGCCAGCTCACGCGCGATGAGCTCTGATCGCGAGCCGCGCACGGAGGGCACGGGCCAGCAGGCGGGCGAGCGGCGCAGGGACGCGATCCTCGAGCGGGTGCGCGCGATCCCGCCGGGCTTCGTGCGCACCTACGGCGACGTCTCGCCCGGTGCGCCGCGCCTCGCCGGCCGGGTGCTCGCCGGCGCCGACGCCCGCGAGGCGCCCTGGCACCGCGTCGTGCGCGCCGACGGCTCGCTCGCCAAGGGCGAGCGCCAGCGGCGGCTGCTCGAAGCCGAGGGCGTGCCCTTCCGCGGCGAGCGCGTGCAGCTCGCGCGCGTACGCCTCGACGAGCTCGACGCGATCTAGCCATATGATCCCGCCCGCGATGGACTTCGAGCAGATCATCACCGAGAAGGACGAGGGCGTGCTCACGATCACGCTCAACCGGCCCGAGCGGCTGAACGCGTGGACCGCCCAGATGGGCCAGGAGATGCGGGCCGCCCTCGACCAGGCCGACGCCGACGACGAGGTGCGCGCGGTGATCGTCACGGGCGCCGGGCGCGGCTTCTGCGCCGGCGCCGACCTGGCCAGCGGCGGCGACACCTTCGACGCGCGCAAGCGCGAGGCGGTCGCCGGCGCGCGCCGCGACAACGGCGGCGAGCTGACGCTGCGGATCTTCGACTGCACCAAGCCCGTGATCGCGGCGATCAACGGGCCGGCGGTCGGCGTGGGGGCGACGATGACGCTGCCCATGGACGTGCGCCTGGCGGCCGAGGACGCGCGCATCGGCTTCGTGTTCGCGCGCCGCGGCATCATCCCCGAGGCCTGCTCGAGCTGGTTCCTTCCGCGCGTCGTCGGCATCAGCCGCGCGATGGAGTGGGTCGCCACCGGGCGCGTGTTCTCCGCCGAGGAGGCGCTCGAGGGCCGCCTCGTGCGCAGCGTTCACCCCAAAGACGAGCTGCTCGACGCGGCCCGCGCGCTCGCCCAGGAGATCGCCGAGAACACCGCGCCCGTGTCGGTCGCGCTCGCCCGCCAGCTGATGTGGCGGATGCTCGGCGCCGAGCAACCGAAGCTCGCCCACCGCGCCGACTCGCGCGGCATGGTCGCCCGCGGCCAGTCCGCCGACGCCCGCGAGGGCATCACCGCCTTCCTGGAGAAGCGCCCCGCGCGCTTCCCCGACCGCGTGTCGGAGGGGCTGCCCGAGGTCATGCCCGGGTGGAGCGCGCCGGAGTTTCGGTAGCGGGGCTGGCCAGCCGCAGCGAGCTCTGATCTCAAGGCCCTGGCTGGTTCCGTGCGCGCCTGCGGGCAACGCGCAGCGATTCCAGATCGACCAGATCCTGGGGCCGGCCGGCGGCCGACTTCATCGCGATGAGGTCGTCGACCGAGGCTATGAGCGCGGTGCACCCGTTCAGGTCTATGTGGCTCGCTTTGCGCTTGAGGGCGGCGTAGCCCGGCGATCCTGCGGGATCGGTCAACAGATCGATGTCGCCGTCGCGCGTGGTGAGGGTGAGCATCTGTGTGTGCTTGAGCGTTCGTCCGTCCGGCACGAACGGCACGTCCTCCTCGGCGCCGCGCAAGCGGGCGCCGAGCGCGGTCAGCAGCTCTCCGAGCTTGTCGAGGTTCGCCTGGTCGGTGGCGTAGCAGATGTCGAGGTCTCGCGTGAAGCGCGGGCTGCTCTGGACGACCACCGCGACGCCGCCCACCACCACGAAGTCGATCTCCGCCTGCGTCAGGCTTTGCAGCAGCCGCTCGAGGGCGAACTCAGGTGTGCTCGCCACGGCTTCGAGCCCCCGCCGCCGCCAGCTTCTGCATCTGCGCGTACATCGTCTCGATCCCGCGTACCCGTTGCGCCGGCGTCAGTTCGAGCTGCCTGCGGATGAGGCTCTCGTCCACCCCCGGCCTGCGTGCGGGCGCGTCGAACGTGAGCAGGTGCCCGGTGGCCCACAGCGCGCGGTCGAGCGTGTCCACCGTCGGGTTGGCGCCGGGGCGCTCGAGCTTGGACACGGCGGCTTGGCTCACACCCAGGCGGCGGGCGAGATCTGCTTGGGTCATGCCGGCGCGCAGCCGCGCCTCCTTGAGCATCCGAGGGATCTCCGAGACGGTGACTAGCATAACCTATAAGTTATCAACTGAAGCTCGGCAGCTCCTGCACGAGCGACAGCACCGGCGCGAACACGTCGCCCCTGTCCGCCACCCGCTCCAGCACGGCGCCGGCCTCGAACGCGAGGCTCGCCGCGTCCCCGGAGTCCAGCGCGCGCTGGACCTCCTCCCACGCGAGCGGCGTGGAGACCGTCGGGCGTTCGCCCGCGCGCAGCGAGTACGCGCACACGGTCGTCTTCTTCGCGTCGTTCTGGCTCCAGTCGATCAGCACCCTGCCGGCGCGGCGCGCGCGCGTCATGCGCGAGACCACGAGCTCGGGCTCGGACTGCTCCAGCAGCTCGGCCACCGTCTTCGCGAACGGCTTGGTCTGCGCGTAGCTGACGCCGTCGCGGTTCAGCGGGATGTAGAGCTGCAGGCCCTTGGACCCCGATGTCTTGGCGAAGCACTCGAGGCCGATCCCCTGGAAGACGCCGCGCAGCAGCTGCGCCACGCGGCAGCACTCGAGGATCCCCGCCGGCGCTCCCGGGTCCAGGTCGAACACGACCGCCGTCGGGCATTGCATCTGCTCGCTGCGCGCCAGCGGCACGTGCAGCTCGAGCGCGGCCAGGTTCGCGAGCCACACGACCGTCGCCTCGTCCTCGACCAGCACGTAGTCGATGCGCTTGCCCTGTGTCGGCAGCGACACCGTCGCCACCCAGTCCGGGCGGTGCGCCGGCGCCTGCTTCTGGAAGAAGGACTTGCCCTCGACGCCGTCGGGCCAGCGCGTGACCGTCAAGGGCCTGCCGCGCAGGTGCGAGAGCAGCGTCGGGGCTACGCCTGAGTAGTAGTCGATCACGTCCCCCTTGCGCATCCCCGCCGCCGGGTAGATGACCTTGTCGAGGTTCGAGAGCTTCGGCTCGCGCCCCGCCGGCCGGCCCGCGCGGGCGTCCTCGCGCACCACCGCCCGGGGGTCCTTGTCCTCGCGCAGCCCCAGGTAGACGGGGGCGCGCAGGCTGCCCCCGTCCGTCCAGTTCGCGAACTCGACCTCCGCGACCAGCCGCGGCTCGCAGAAGACGGCCTCACGCGGCGGGCGCTCCCCAGCCTGGAACGGTGAGCTGCGACGGCGCAGAGCGCCGAGCAGCTCGCCAAGGCGCGCGAGCTCGCGCTCGCTGAAGCCGGTGCCCACGCGGCCCACGTAGCGCAACGCCCCGTCGGGCTCGTACACGCCCAGCAGCAGCGCGCCGACGCCGCCGGCGCGCTTGCCCTTGCCCGGCAGCCAGCCGCCCACGACGAGCTCCTGGCGGCCCGTGGTCTTGATCTTGACCCAGGCGTGCGAGCGCACCCCGGGCTGGTAGGTGGAGTCCAGGCGCTTGGCGAGGATCCCCTCGAGCCCCTGCTCGCTGCTCGCCTGTAGCAGCGCTGCGCCGTCGGCGACGTGCTCGGGGGTCTGCCAGCGCTCGCCGTCCAGCCCCATCGCGCAGAGCAGCTCGCGCCGCTGCGCATAGGTGAGCCCCATCGTCGAATGGCCGTCGAGCCACAGCAGGTCGAACAGCATCAGCGTCACCGGCGCCTGTGCCGCGAGCCTGCGCGCCTGCGCCGCCTTGGAGACGTGCATGCGCCGCTGCAGCGCCGCGAAGCTCGGCCGTCCACGCTCGTCGAAGGCCACGATCTCGCCGTCGAGGATCGCGCCGTGCGAGCTCAGCGCGCGATTCAGCCGCGCGAGCTCGGGATAGCTGGCGGTGATGTCGTTGAGGTTGCGGCTCTCCAGGCGCAGCTCCCCGGGGCGCGAGTAGACGATCGCGCGCACGCCGTCCCACTTGACCTCGTAGGCCCATCCGTGCTGCTCGCGCGGCAGCTCGCCCGTGCGCGCCAGCATCGGCACCACGTGCTCGGGCATCGCCTCGAGCGTCGCGTCCTGGGGTGGGTCCATGCGGTGGATCATCCAGTCCTTCGGGCGCTCGCCCGCCTCGATCGGGAACAGCGCGTAGCGTCCCCGCACGCGCTCGCCGTGCAGCGCCACCTCGACCTTGCGCGGCTCCCACTTCACGGTCTCGTACGTGCCCTCGTCCCAGATCGACATCGTTCCGGCGCCGTACTGGCCGGCGGGGATCTCGCCGTGGAAGTCCAGGTACTCGAGCGGGTGGTCCTCGGTCGCCGCCGCGAAGCGGTTCTCGCCGGGCGCCTGCGGCAGGCCCTTGGGCAGCGCCCACGAGGCCAGCACGCCGTCGCGCTCCAGGCGCAGGTCCCAGTGCAGGCGCCGGGCGCTGTGCTCGTGGATCACGAAGCGGGCGCTGCCGCGCGCGCCGGCGGCCTTGCCCGGATCGGCCTCTGGGTCGC
This sequence comes from Solirubrobacteraceae bacterium, assembly GCA_035939315.1. Lineage (GTDB taxonomy): Bacteria > Actinomycetota > Thermoleophilia > Solirubrobacterales > Solirubrobacteraceae > Palsa-744. Next base: position 12,446 of record DASZFZ010000092.1, read on the forward strand.
CGGCGGTGCCCGGCTCGGGCGTGGTCGAGAAGTCCCGTTTGGCGCGGTAGCCGCGCAGCCGGGGGTCGGGCACCTGCTAGCGCTTGACGGCCGCTCTCGAGCCGCCCGGTTTCTTGCCCGCCTGTTTCCCGCTCGCCGCTTTTTTCGCTGGAGCTTTCGCGTCGCCCTTGGCGCCCGGCGTCGGTTTCTTGCTCGTCGCGCTCGACTTCTTGGCGGCGGCTTTGCGGGGTTTCGCCGCGCTCCTGTCCTCGCCTTCGCGCGCTCTCACCGCTTCCAGGCTCGCCTTCAGCGCGCTCATCAGGTCGGGCGCCGGCTCGCTGGTGTCCTCGGGCGCCGGCTGTACCGCGATCGCCTTGCCCTGCGCCTTGCGCTCGATCAGCTCGAGCACCTCCTCGCGGTAGGTGTCGCGGAAGTCGCTCGGATCGAACTCGCCCGACAGCGAGTCCACGAGCTGCTTGGCCACGTCCAGCTCGCGCTTGGTCGTCTTCACCTCGCTGGCCTCCGCGACCTCGTCCAGGCGCTCGGCCGAGAGCACTTCGTCGGCGAACAGCATCGTCGCGAGCCCCAGCGCCTCGCCCATCGGCCGCACCGCCACGAGCTGCTCCTTGGCGCGGATCACCACGCGCGCGATCGCCACCTTGCCCGTTTCGCGCATCGCTTCCAGCAGCAGCCGGTAGGGCTTGGCGCCGCCCGCTCCCGGCGCCAGGTAGTAGGGGTGGTCGTAGAACACCGGATCGATCTGGGGAAGATCGACGAACTCCTCTATCTCGATCGTCTTCGTCTTCTTCGGCTGGAGCGTCTCCAGCTCGCCCGGCTCGATCACCACGTAGCGGTCGGGCGCCAGCTCGTAGCCTTTGACGACGTCTTCGTAGGGGACCTCCTCGCCGCTCGAGGGGTCGACGCGCTTCTGCGCCAGGCGCACGCCCGTCTTGCCCGAGAGCACGTGAAAGCGGACCGTCTTGCGGTCGACGGCGCTGTACAGCTTCACGGGCACCGTCACCATCCCGAACCCGATCGTCCCCGTCCACATCGCGCGCGGCATGACTACTACTTACCACCTCGGCGTCGGCTGAACCACCTCTGCAAATTCCCTGCCCGCGTCCTCGGAAGCCTCGTGCGCGTGATCGGGGGGCGGTCCGTCCCCGTCCTCGCTCCGGCCCTGGGCTCCCGTGCCCGCCCCCGCCGAGATCCGCGCCGAGTAGATCGAGGGCACCCCGAGCACCCGCGTCAGCACCGTCGCCTCGACCACCGCCAGCAGCATCGGCACCATCAGCGAGTCCGCGTGGTGGGTCAGCTCGAGCAGCAGCACGATCGCCGCGAGCGGCCCCTGCATCGAGGCCCCCAAGACCGCCGCGCCGCCGATGATCGCGTAGCTGCCCAGCGGCGCGCCCGGCCAGATCTGCGTCCAGCCCTCGCCGAGCAGGCCGCCGAGCAGCACGCCGTAGGCGAGCGTCGGCGTGAACAGCCCGCCCGGCGCGCCGCTGCCCAGGCACGCCGCGGTCACGAGCGGCTTGAGCACGAGCAGAACGGCCAGCAGCCCCACCCCGACGCTCCCCACCAGCGCCAGCTGCACGACCGGTTTGCCGTTGCCCAGCAGCTGGGGGTAGGCGATCGCGAGCGCGCCGAGCGCCGTGAACACGACCAGCTGCACGCCGGCGCGAAGCCGGCGGCTCTTCGGGCGCAGCCGTTGGGCGAGGGCGATCAGGCGCACCCAGGCCACTGACGCGCCGCCGGCGATCGGCCCGAGCAGCAGGGCCCACGCCACCAGCGTGGCGTGGATGTGGTAGGTCGTGATCGCGTACGTGGGCGCCGTCGGCAGCGCGATCCACGCCGTCGCCGTCGCGATCAGCGAGGCAGCGAGCGCCGGCAGCACGAGCGGCAGCGCGAGCGTGCCCAGCAGCACCTCCAGGGCGAACAGCGCGCCGCCGAGCGGCACGTTGTAGACCGCCGCCATGCCCGCCCCGGCGCCGCACGCGACGAGCAGGCGCCGCTGCCAGTCCGGCACGCGCGCGCGCTCGCTCAGGGTGCTCGCCAGCGCCGCCCCCGTCTGCTGGGGAGCCGCCTCGCGCCCGAGCGAGGCGCCCAGCGCGACGATCACGATCGACTGCACCGCGCGCGCGACACTCGGCAGCAGGCGCAGCCGCGCGTCCCGCAGCCAGATCGCCTCCGAGACCTCGCCGCCCGACCAGCGCATCAGCGCGAGCGCCCCCGCGCCCGCCACCGCGCCCCCGATCGCCAGCACCGCGACGCGTCTGGCCGCCGAGGTGCGCTTCACCGCCGCGAGGAAGTCGCCGGAGTGATAGCCCCACGCGAGGTGCTGCACGGCCCTCAGCAGCTCGATCAGGCCGGCTCCGGCGAGTCCCGCGCCCACTCCGATCGCCACGACCAGCACCCAGAAGCGCGCGCCGTAGGAGGCAACGACCCCTTTGCCCGGGACGTTCGGCTGCGGCGTCGCTCTGACCACTTGCCCGCAAGTCTGACGGGGTTGCCAGCGGCCGGCGTGGAGCTCGTGTTACCCGACAACTCGCAGCCGGGCACTGAGCATTGCGGCCGGCAAGAAAAGTTGGCCAGCCAGCCAGTATGATTCGGCGCCTATTCCAAGATCGGAAATGCGGAGGTCGAAGATGGCGACTGTCGGGCGCGATATCGAGGCTGTGGAACTGACCGAGGAACAGCTGTGGAAGGACGGCCCGCCGCTCGAGGTCTTCAAGCAGATGCGCCGCGGCTGCCCGGTCCACTGGACCGAGAAATTCGAGCTCTTCCCCGAGGAGGCCGGCTTCTGGTCGGTCACGACCACCGAGGACGTGCACACGGTCAGCCGCGACTGGCAGACCTACTCCTCGGCGCACGGGATCACCGCCGCCGGCGTGTTCCCGATCGAGCTGACGCGGGCGATGTTCATCGGCATGGACCCGCCCAAGCACGACCGGCTGAAGG
>DASZFZ010000093.1:0-22893 GCA_035939315.1 Solirubrobacteraceae bacterium
CCTTCAGCCGGTCGTGCTTGGGCGGGTCCATGCCGATGAACATCGCCCGCGTCAGCTCGATCGGGAACACGCCGGCGGCGGTGATCCCGTGCGCCGAGGAGTAGGTCTGCCAGTCGCGGCTGACCGTGTGCACGTCCTCGGCGGTCGTGACCGACCAGAAGCCGGCCTCCTCGGGGAACTCCTCGAAGCTCTCGGTCCAGTGGATCGGGCAGCCGCCGCGAAGCTGCTTGAACAGCTCGTGCGGCGGCCCGTCGGCCCACAGCTCGTGCGAGGTCAGTTCGACGCTCTCGAGATCGCTGCCAACCGCCGCCATCCAGACTCCCCAGGTCGTTGCTACAGGACCGTACCCGAGATGATACTGGCTAGCCGGCCAGTAAGTCGCGACAGGGCCGCGGCGGGGCGGCGGACGCGCTTCAGCGGCTGTGGCCGGACCGGCTCGCGCCGGCGCGTGCCGACGCGTCCTGCGCTTCGCGCAGCGCCCGCCCGGCGAACACGAGCATGCCCGGCAGCTGGGCTTCGACGGTCTCCAGGTTGTGTTCGCCGGGGTACACGGCCCCCTCGGCGCTCGCCCCGGCGGCGCGCAGGGCGGCCGCGAACGGCAGGTCCTCGGCGGGGTTGGCGATGTGGTCCTGTTCGGCGCCGTACACGAACGCGTGCAGGCCAAGGCGCGCGAACACCGGCCGGTCGGCGCGCAGGTCGCCTTCGAGGCCGTTGAAGAAGCCGATCCAGCTCTCGACGGTGCCGAAGCGGTAGGGGTTGGCGAGCGCCGCGTTCATCGCGCCGTAGCCGCCCATCGAGTCTCCGACCACCGCGCGGTAGTCGCGCGCGGGCACCGTCGCGAGCATCCGATCGACGAGTTCCTGGACTTCGAGCACGTAGCTTTCGTAGCCGAGGCCGCCGGCGTTGCGCCACAGGTTCGCGCCGGGCCCGCCCTGGATCATCACCGCGATCAGCGGCGGGATCGTGTGCGTGGCGATCAGGCTGTCGAGCTGGCTCTGCAAGCCGACCTGCAGGAACGCCGCGTCCGTCTGGTCCTCGCCGGTGAGCATGTACAGCACCGGGTAGTGCGCGGTGCTGGCGTCATAGCCCGCCGGCAGGTACACGAGGAACGAGCCTTCGCCGTGCAGCGCGCTCGAGGCGTAGCCGGCTCTGTCGATCTGGCTGCCAGCCGCGTCCTGGCTGACGGGTTCGAGCGTTGGCAGCGACTGCGCGGCGGGCGCGGAGCTGATCGCCGGCGCTTCCTGTTCGACGCTCGCTGCGTCGCGCAGGCCGATCAGGCCGCCGAGCGTCAGCTGGCTGCCCTGGGCGAGCGCCGCCAGCACCACGATCAGCGCGAGCAGCGCGCCCACCACGAGCCGCCGCACGCGGGTGCGCCGGCTGCTCCAGCCGGCCGGCGCGGCCAGCCCGCCGGCAGCTCCGGCCGGCGCGAGCTCGCGCCGCGGCGGCATGCGCGGCACCCACGACGGCGGCAGCATCTCGGCCGCGAGCGCGCCTCCCTGGCCGGGCCAGCTCCACTCGCCCAGGCTCTCGAGCCACACCTGCGTCCGCGACGCCCTCATCGCAACCGACATCGGCCAGATTCAATGAAGGCTCACGTCGAAATCCAACCCCTGCAGGGTCGCGTTCATCCTGCAGGCCGCCGTGCAGCCCTCAACTCGTGCTCCACACCGCGCCCACGCCGCCGAACCCGAGCGCGTCCTTGGTCGCTTCGGTGAGGTCGAATTCGCGGCCTTCGACGTAGGGGCCGCGGTCGACCACCGGCACGCGCACCGTGCGCCCGTCGTAGCGGATCGTCACGAGCGTGCCACACGGCAGCGTCTTGTTGGCCACGCCGAGCGTGGAGCTCGTGAGCGTGCCGCCGCAGGCGAGGCTGCCGCCGCCGCCATACCAGGAGGCCTCGACGACGCGGTAGGCGTTCAGCCGGCCGAGCGGACGGCGCGCGGGCAGCGCCGAGGCGTCCCCGGCGAACAGCACGCGCACGCGCTCGCTGCCGATCGCGCGCGGCGTGTAGGCGATGCGGAAACGCCCGCCGGTGGCCGTGTGGGCGCGCGAGAGCGTGTGCCACCCCCACCTGCCGAGCGCCTGCAACTCGACGGCCTGCCCGGCCGCGCCGGGCCTGCGGTCCTCGAGCAGCCGCCCGGCGACGCTCGCGCGGTGGTCCGCGAGCACGTTCAGCTGCAGGCCTCTGACGATCAGCTCGCTGTGGCTCGGCGCAACGGCGGGAGCGCCGGCGCCCGGCTGGGTGACGGCGTTGGCGGCGGCCGTCTCGGCGATCCCGACAGGAGCCAGGGGCGCAGCGGACAGCGACGTCGCGGGAACGTACATAGGTTTGGCGAACCTCCGTGTCTGCACCTACGGGGTTAGCTGTCGGGCTCACGGCCGGCCGACCACGCGCAACGGGCGCGCTTCAGCCGGGCGTTACGGCCACATCAGCGGCCGATTCGCCCCATCCGGTCGCCCCTCAGCGACCGGCAGTGGGTCCCCCGCTCGTCCCCATCCACGGAGACGACTCGGTGTCAATCGAACAATCGTTCGTAGGTTAGTGACATAATCCGGCGGCTGTGTGACATGGCGCACACATGTGTACTGTTCTCGCAGCCGGGACCTCGCGACACGATGGACTTCCTCCCGGTTTTACTCAAGTGAACGCGCCAGACTGCTTGCAGTCAACGCTGCGCGCCGAGCGGTCGGCTACCCTCGCGCGACCGGGCGCTACTTGTCCACTGCTCCCGGCCTCTGAAGTAGACCCCGCCCGGCTCTTTCCCCGCCGGGCGGGGTTCTTTCTCGCGAGCCCTGCGCGCCTGGGATGATCGGGGCGCCCACGAACGACAAGGAGCGAGAGATGGCCGACCCCGCAGACGAGCCCCACCGCGAAGAGACCGACCCGCGCGCCCGCCTGATGGAGGCGGTCGCCGACCAGATGGACGCGATCGAAGCGGACTTCGGCGACCAGTACGAGATCGGCTCGCTCGTCACGATCGTCGAGGTCAAGCGCCCGGACGGCGCCTCCGTCGTGCGCGTGCGCTCCAACGCCGTCCCCTGGATCGGCATCGGGATGCTGCGCGTGGCCGAGAAAGTCCTCGAAGCCCAGCTCTGACGGCCGATCGCCTGCGCGCGCGGTCGCGCTAGGCGAGCCCCGATTCCTGCACCAGCGCCGCCGCCTGCTCGTCGTTGCCGAGCGTCTTCGGGCTGAGCGTCGCCGGCGCGATCCGCGACAGCGGCGTGACCTGCGGGTTGGGCGCGACCCCCGGCCGCGTCGGGTATTCGAAGTCATAGCCCCGGGCCAGGATGCCCTGGGCGGTGGGGCCGAGCAGGAACCTCACGAACTCCTGCGCCTCGCGCATGTGCGCGCTCGTCTTCAGCACGGCCGCCCCGGAGATGTTCTCGAGCGAGCCTACGTTGCGGTTCGGGAAGAAGTACAGCCGGCTGTGCATGCCCGCGGCGCCGACCTCCAGCCGCAGCCGGTACCAGTAGTAGTGGTTGATGATCCCGACCGCCACGCTGCCGTCGTTGACGGCCGACACGACCGACTCGTCGGACTGGTAGAGCGCGCCGTTGCGCTTGAGCCCCGCCAGCCAGCGCACCGCCGTCGCCTTGCCGTAGGCCGCGATCACCGCGCCCACCAGCGGCACGAAGTCCGAGTCCGTCGGCGCCAGCGCGACCCTGCCGCGCCAGCGCGGTTCGCCCAGTTCCAGCAGCGACTTCGGCAGCCGCGAGGAGGAGACCAGCGACGGGTCGTACGCGAGCGCGCTGATGCGCAGCGCCATCCCCGCCCACTCCCCCCTCTGCGACTCGTAGCGCGAGGGCACCTGCGCGAGCGTCGAGGCTTCGAGCCTGGCGAGCAGGCCGTGCTGTTCGAGGTTCTCGAGCTCCGGGCTGTTCTCGGTCAGATACACGTCCGCCGGGCTCGCGCCGCCCTCCTGCAGGATCTGGTCGGCGAGCACGATCCCGTCGTTCGTGCGCACTTCCACCTTGATCCCCGTCTGCTTTTCGAAGGCCGAGACCAGTTCGGCGGTCACCTGCGGGTGCTGGCCGTTGTAGAGCAGGATCGAGCTTCCGCCCGACCCTCCGCATCCGGCCAGCGCCGCCGCCAGCGCCAGCGCGCCGGCTACGCCCGCGAGCCACCGGCGGCCTCTGGTCATGGCCGGCCCGCCTGCTCTGACCCGGCCGGGAAGACGACCACGGGCCCGTTCACGCTCAGCGCGACCCGCTCGCCCGCGCCCGGCAGCTCCTGCCCCGAGGCCCGCGCCTTGACGGTCGCGCCCTCCGCCCCCTCGAGCGACAGGCGCACGACGCTGTCGGCGCCGTAGTAGACGTGCTCGAGCACCCGCGCCGCGACCGCCGGCTCGCCCGCGCCAGCGCCGTTGCCCGAGGCCGGCGAGAGACGAATCTGCTCGGGGCGCACGAGCACCCGCACAGCCCCCTCGCGGCCCGCGTTCAGGACCTCCAGCCGGCCGAGCGCGCAGCGGACCTCGCCGCCGCGGGCCTCGCCCCCGAGCAGGTTGGCTTCGCCGACGAACCGCGCGACGTCGACGTCCACGGGCGTGCGATAGAGCACGGCCGGCGTGGCCCGCTGGGCCAGGCGCCCGCCCCGCAGGACCGCGACCTCGTGCCCCATCGACAGCGCCTCCGCCTGGTCGTGGGTGACCAGCACCGCCGTCGCCCGCTCCTCGCCCAGCGCGTGCAGCACCGCCTCGCGCGTCTCCGCCCGCAGCCCCGCGTCCAGGCCCGAGAAGGGCTCGTCCAGCAGCACGATCCGCGGCCGCGGCGCGAGCGCCCGGGCGAGCGCCACGCGGCGCTGCTCGCCGCCCGAGAGCTCGTGCGAGGGCCGCGCCGCGTAGCTCTCGTCGAGCCCCACCAGCGCCAGCGCCTCGCCGATCCGCGCGCCCCGCTTGCGCTCCGCCCGCGCCAGCCCGAAGCCCACGTTCTCGCCGGCGCTCAGGTGCGGGAACAGCGCGCCTTCCTGGGCGACGTAGCCGATCGCCCGCCTGTCGGCGCTCACGTGCACCCGCCCGGCCTGCGCGAGCAGCTCGCCGTCGACGCGCACGCTGCCCGCGTCGGCCTCGACGAAGCCCATGATCACCCGCAGCAGCGTCGTCTTGCCGCTGCCCGACGCCCCGAGGATCGCCGTCAGCGTGCCCGGCGCGACCTCCAGGTCGACGTCGCGCAGCACCTCGCGGCCGCCGTAGGCCTTGGCGAGCCCCTCGCACACGAGCCCCGCCATCCTCACCCGCCCCCCAGCGAGCGCACCCGCCCGAAGCGGTTCATCAGCACCCACGCCGCGAGCATCGCCAGGCCCACCAGCACCGCCGCGAACGGCGCCGCCGCCGCGAACGCGACCGTCGAGGCGTTGGCCTCGAACTCCGTCCCCAGCGTGTACATGTTGGGCGGCAGCAGGATCTGCGCGGTGCCCAGGTCGCCGAGCACGAACGCGAACACGAGCACGCCCGCGGCGGCCATCCCCGGGCGCGCCAGCGGCGCGGTCACGCGCGCGAACGCGCGCAGCGGCCCGAGCCCCAGCGAGCGCGCCGAGTCCTCGAGCGCCGGCTCGATCTGCCCGAGCGTCGCGCGCAGCGCCACCACCGCGAACGGCACGAACAGGATCGACTCGGCCAGCACCAGCAGCCCGACCGTCTCGTACAGCCCCGGCGCGTAGTGGCTCGTCAGGTAGCCGAGCGCGATCGCCGCCACCAGGTCCGGCAGCGCGAAGGACAGGTAGGTCGAGCGTTCCAGCAGCGTCGCCAGGCGCCCCCGCCGGCGCACCGCCAGCAGCGAGATCGGCAGCGCGAACACGACCGCGATCAGCGCCCCCGCGAGCCCCAGGCCGACCGACGTGAGCGTCGCCGGCCACAGGTAGCGCAGGTTCGCCGAGGCGCCTTCCAGGCCCGCCCTGCTGCTCTGCGTGAGCCAGTACACGAGCGTCCCCACCGGAATCCCGACGCTGATGCCCGCGCCCGCGAGGAACCCGGCGAGCACCGGCAGCGTCGCCCTGCCCAGCCGGTAGCGGGCCGGCGGCCGGCGCACCCCGTGGCTCACCCGCGTGTAGTTGGCCCCGCCCCGCAGGCGCGCCTCCGCGAACAGCAGCGCCACGCACACGACGATCGAGAACAGCGACAGCGCCGCCGCGCCCGACGCGCTGAAGCTGAGCTCGTACTGCGCGTAGATGTGCACCGTGAACGTCTGGTAGCGCAGCGCCACGAACGCGTCGAACTCGACCAGCGTGTCGAGCACCACCAGCAGCACGCCCCCGAGCAGCGCCGGGCGCAGCTGCGGCAGGATCACCCTGAAGAACGTCCGCCGCGTGTTCAGCCCGAGCGCCCGCGCGCTCTCCTCGAGCGCCGGGTCCATGCCGCGCAGCGCGCCCGCCACCAGCAGGAACACGATCGGGTAATAGGAGAACGCGATGATGCCCGCCGCGCCGAGGTAGCCCTGCGTGAGCGTCCCGATCGACGCCCACGCATAGCTCGTCACGAACAGCGGCATCGTCAGCGGCGCCACCGCCAAGAGCGTCCACAGCCGCCGCGCCGGCAGGTTCGTGCGCTCGACGAACCACGCCGCCGCGACGCCGATCGCGCCCGCCAGCGGCGAGGCCAGCAGCGCGATCAGCACCGTGTGCAGCAGCAGCGTCCGCGGCGAGGACGCGTCGAGCGAGTGCAGCGCCGCGCCCGTCCCGCCTTCGAGCGCCTGCACGATCGTCACGATCACCGGCAGCATCACCACGAGCGCGACCGCCACGCTCGCCGCGACCAGCGCGCGCGAGCGCCCGCGCGCGACTCCGCGTGCCCGGCGCGCCCGGGGCAGGCGCTCTGAGCTTGCCGCCGCGGCCATCGAGATGCTCGACCGCCCCCTAGATGTTGCCGTCCCCGTCGCTGGGTTCGCCGTGGTTGTCGCCGTCGCCGTCGCCCGCGTGTTCGCCCTGCGGGATGCCGTTCTTGGTTTCGATCGCCGAGCTCGAGCCGGTCGACGTCGAGGTGGTCGCCGGTTCTTTGGACGTGGTGGTGGTGGTGGTGGCTGCCGGTTCGTTGGTCGTCGAGGTCGTGCCCGATGACGACCCGGAGCTGCCGCATCCGGCCACGCCGAGCGCGACCAGTACGAAGCCGAGCGCCAGCCACCTGCGTGAGGGGCCGGGTGCGCTGGCGGCGGATGTTTTGCTGAACATGAGACCTCCGTGGTAATTGGTAGACGCGGCGAGAGGGCGAAGCGGCCGTCGAAAGCTACCTATGAGGATGGATGCTTCTCCCTCTAGACGTCGCCACCCCCAAAAGCTTTCCGGAAGGTTCGACTCCGCGGCGGCGTCTCATCGGCAGACGATCAAGTCGCGGCCCCCGCAGAGCGGGCGCCGCGGACGCCGAAGACGAAGGGGACACGATGAGACCAGCCCGCAGAACCGCACCGCTCAGCCTCGCCATCGCACTGGCGGCCGCGCTCGCCGGCTGTGGCGGCGCCTCCAACGGCGCCAGCACGGGCACGACCGCGAGCACCGCCGCGGCGAGCAGGCCGGCCGCCGCCACCCAATCCACGAGCACCGCCGCCGTCGCGCCCGTCGCGCGTCTGGCGATCCTCTCGCCGCGCGCCGGCGCCAGCACCCCCTCGACCGTCACCGTGCGCGTCGCCGCGACCGGCGCGCCCGCCGCGACCGCGCGCTTTCGCTACCTGCTCGACGGCCGCGTGCAGCGCCTGGGCGGCTCGACGCTCACCTTCCACGACCTCGCCCCCGGGCACCATCGCCTGCGGGTGACGCTGCTCGGCGCGGCCGCGGGCGCGACCGCGAGCACCTCCTTCACCGTGCCCGCCCCCACCCCGGCGCCCGCGCCGACCCCGACCGTCGCCACGCCCACGCCCACGCCGGCGCCCGCCGAGGCGCCGCCGGCCACGACCCAGGCGCCGACGACGACCGCCGCCACGCCGCCCCCGGCGCCGACCAAGACGACGCCCTCAGGCGCCAGCGAAGGCATTCCGCAGGGAGAAGACGCGGGCGACGGCGACGCCGACAACCACGGCGCCCCGAGCGACGGCGACGGCGACCTGTAGCCGCCCGGGGACCCCCGGGCGAGCACGCGCAGGAGGCGGCCTTGCGCCGCCCCGTTGACGCGCGCGCCCGCAACCGCGACAATCGCGGCGATGGCCAACCCCGACCGCTTGACAGCGCTGGACTCGACGTTCCTACATCTCGAGGATCACTCGACCGCGCACATGCACGTCGCCTCGGTGATGGTCTTCGAGGGACAGGCGCCGACGTTGCAGGAGCTCGTCGACCACGTGCTCGGCCGGCTGCACCTGGTGCCGCGCTACCGCCAGCGCCTGGCCTACGTGCCCTTCGGCCAGGGCCGTCCGGTGTGGACCGACGACCCGCACTTCAACCCCTACTACCACATCCGCCACACCGCCCTGCCGCGCCCCGCCGACGACGCCGCGCTCAAGCGCCTGGCCGGCCGGCTGTTCTCCCAGCGCCTGGACCGCTCCAAGCCGCTGTGGGAGATCTGGCTCGTGCAGAGCATGTCCGGCGGTCGCTTCGCGCTCGTCGCCAAGACCCCCCACGCGCTCGTCGACGGGATCTCCGGCGTGGACATCACGACCGTGCTGTTCGACACCGCCCCCGAGCCCGCGCCGACCGGCCCGGCCACGCCGTGGAGCGCCAAGCCGCTGCCCGGCCAGGCCAAGCTGCTCGGCGAGGCCCTCCTGGAGCGCACGACCGTGCCCGGCGAGATGGCCCGCGGCGCGCGGCGCCTGCTGCGAGCTCCGCGCAGGGCCGCCGCGCAGCTGAAGGACGGCCTCGCGAGCATCGGCGCGACCACGCTGGCCGGCATCAACGCGCCCGCCCCGCCGAGCCCCTTCAACGTCGAGATCGGCCCGCACCGGCGCTACACCTTCCTCGACGCCGACCTGCAGCGCTTCAAGGCGATCAAGGACTCGCTCGGCGGCACGCTCAACGACGTCGTGCTGGCCTCCGTCGCGCTCGCCCTCGGCCGCTACCTGCGCGAACAGGGCCACGACACCGACGGGCTCGTGCTGAAGGCGATGGTGCCCGTCTCCGTGCGCACCAAGGAGCAGCGCGGCGCGCTCGGCAACCAGGTCGCCGCGATGTGGGCGCCGCTGCCCGTCGGCGTCGAGAACGCCGCCGAATGCCTGCGCGAGATCGCCGCCGCGATGGACGACCTGAAGAAGGGCGGCCAGGCCGTCGGCGCCCAGGTGCTGACCAACCTCGCCGGCTTCGCGCCCCCCACGATCCTCAGCCAGGCCGCGCGGCTGCAGGCCCGCCAGCCGTTCTTCAACCTCGTCGTCACCAACGTCCCCGGGCCACAGTTCCCGCTGTACCTGCTCGGCCGGCGCCTGCAGGTGCTCTACCCGGTCGTCCCGCTGGCCCAGCGCCAGGCGCTCGGCATCGCCGTCATGAGCTACGACGGCCACCTCGGCTTCGGCCTGCTCGGCGACTACGACGCGCTGCCCGACCTCGAGCAGATCGCGCTCGACCTGCGCTCGGCGATCGCCGCCCTCGCGAGCGCCGCGGGCCTGCGCGAGCCGCGCACGCGCATCAGCGGCAAGCCCGCGCCCAAACCGCGGCGGGCGCGCGCGAGCGCCCCCGCCAAGCAGCCCTGAGCCGAGCCGGCCGGCTCACGTCAGCGCCGGCTGACGCCGATCGCGCGGCGCACCGGCTCGCGCAGCAGCGCCCGGTAGGCGACGTCGCTCGCGGCCAGCGAGGCGATCGCGATCAGCACGCCCTGACGGCGAAGTATCGAAGTGATCAGTGACATACGTCACTATCGACGCGCCGCTGTGTGCGATTGAGCACACTGGCCACATCTGCGCAGGGGTTTTCCGCGGGCCGGCCGCGGATCTGCCGCGGATACGATCCCGCCATGCGCCTCGCCCTCTGCCAGATGAACGCCACCGTCGGCGACATCGACGGCAACGCGCGGCTGATCAGCGCGGGCATCCGCGCGGCCGTCGAGGAGGGCGCCGAGCTCGTGCTGTTCCCCGAGCTCGCCCTCACCGGCTACCCGCCCGAGGACCTGCTGCTCAAGGAGCACTTCCTCGCCGACGCCGGCGCGGCCCTCGCAGAGCTCGCCCGCGAGACCCGCGAGATCGTCGCGATCGTCGGGTACCCCGAGCGCGCCGAGGACGTCTACAACGCCGCCGCCGTGCTCGCCGACGGACAGCTGCACGCGACCTACCGCAAGCTCTACCTGCCCAACTACGGCGTCTTCGACGAGCAGCGCTACTTCCAGGCCGGCGGCGCCGGCGCGGTCATCGACGTCGGCTCCGAGCGCCTCGGGCTGACCGTCTGCGAGGACATCTGGGAGCCGGGCCCGCCCGCCAGCGACGAGGCGCTCGCCGGCGCCACCCTGATCCTCAACATCTCCGCCTCCCCCTACCACGCCGGCAAGGGCGCCGAGCGCGAGCGCATGTTCGCCCAGCGCGCCCGCGAGAACATCGCCTGCGTCGCCTTCTGCGCCCTCGTCGGCGGCCAGGACGAGCTCGTCTTCGACGGCCACTCCTGCGTGCTCGACCACACCGGCCGCACGCTCGCCCGCGCCGCCCAGTTCCGCGAGCAGCTGCTCGTCTGCGACGTCGACCTGAAGGCCGCCGCCGCCGCGCGCCTGCGAGACCCCAGCCAGCGGCCCGCCGCGCGGCGCGCCCACAGCAGCGCCCAGCTGCTGGCGCCGCTGCCCGGCTGGGCGCACCAGGACGACCCCTCGCCGCCCGTCGGCACACTCGCCCCGCTGCTCGAGCCGACCGAGGCCGAGGTCTACGGCGCGCTCGCGCTCGGCCTGCGCGACTACGTGCGCAAGAACGGCTTCGAGCACGTCGTGCTCGGGCTCTCCGGCGGCATCGACTCCGCGCTCGTCGCCTGCCTGGCCGCCGACGCGCTCGGCGCCCCGCGGGTCAGCGCCGCGATCATGCCCTCGCCCTACTCCTCGGGCGCCACCCAGGCCGACGCCCGCGCGCTCGCCGCCAACCTCGGCCTGCGCACCCACGAGCTCGCGATCGCGCCCGTCATGAGCGCCTACGAAGGCACCCTCGCCGAGGAGCTCGCCGGACGCGACGCCGACCTGACCGAGGAGAACCTGCAGGCGCGCATCCGCGGCAACCTGCTGATGGCGCTCTCCAACAAGTTCGGCTGGCTCGTGCTCACCACCGGCAACAAGTCCGAGATGTCGGTCGGCTACACGACCCTCTACGGCGACCTCGCCGGCGGCTTCGCCGTCATCAAGGACGTCCCCAAGACGCTCGTCTACCGCCTCTGCTCGTGGCGCAACGGCCCCGCCGGCCAGGCCGCCGCGGACGCGATCGCCCAGCACCCCGGCGATGCCCGGGCGCCGACGCACGACCCCGCCCGCGCCGCCGCGCACCAGCCGATCCCCATATCCATAATCGAGCGCGCCCCCTCCGCCGAGCTGCGCCCCGACCAGCGCGACGAGGACTCGCTGCCCCCCTACGAGCTGCTCGACCGCATCCTCGAGGGCTACGTCGAGCTGGACCAGTCGAGCGAGCAGCTGATCGCCCAGGGGCTGCCCGCCGCGGAGGTGCGGCACACGATCCGCCTCGTCGACCTCGCCGAGTACAAGCGCCGCCAGGCGCCCCCCGGCATCAAGATCACCCCCCGCGCCTTCGGCCGCGACCGGCGCATGCCCATCACCAACCGCTACCGCGGCTAGCTCCTTGGCCGCCCGCCCGCCAGACCGCCCCCGCGGGCGCCGCCGCGCGCTCGCCGCGCTGTGCCTGGCCGGACTGTGCGCGGCCGCCCTCTCGGCCTGCGCCAGCACCACCCAGGACAAGCCCATCCCGCACAACATCCTCGAGAGCATGATCGAGGCCAACTTCCCCGTCTACTGGCTCGGCCGCGCCTTCCAGGGCATGCAGCTCTCCGAAGCCATCCACGACCCCAGCGACGCCTGGAGCGTGCAGTACGGCAACTGCCTGGAAGGCGGCGAGGGCGGCTGCGTGCCGCCGCTGCGAGTCGTCACCTCGCCCGACAACAGCTTCCTGCCCGGCGGCCAGGCGCCCGCGCGCGAAACCCGCGTCAGGGGCGTGCGCGCCGTGCTCGCCCAGGGCGGCCGGACCGTCGCGCTCGCGACCGGCACCGTCGTCATCGACATCTACGCCACCGACGCCCGCACCGCCCTCGCCGCCGCCCTCACCGCCGTGCCGATCAACGCCGCCGGCCAGCCCCAGGCGCCGCTGCCCGCCGCGGCCCCCGACACCGGCTTCGGCGCACAGCCGCTGCCCTCGCAGGTCCCCTCGCCGCTGCGACCGCTCGGCTGAGGCGACTCCGCGCGAGGACCTCACAGCCCCAGCCTGCGCACGCCCGCCTCGTCGAAGCCGAGGTAGTGGCCGACCTCGTGGCGCACCGTCTTCGTGATGTGCGCCTTCAGGCGCTTGGGATCGTCTCCGAAGTCGCGCACGAGCGTGTCGCGGAAGATCAGGATCTCATCCGGCGGGCCGCCGCCCCCGAAGTACGCGGAGCCGCCCCGCCTGGCGCCGACGTACATGCCGTACGCGTGGTTCTCGGCGCCGCGGTCCGAGACGACGACCGCCACGTGCTCGAGCGCTTCTTGGAACTCGCTCGGCAGTTCGTCGAGCGCGGCGCCGACGAGCGCCTCGAACTCCTGCTCGCTGTAGTGGCGTGGCTTGCTCATGACGCGGCGATCGTGTCGAGCGTAGCTCAGCAGGACCTGCGACGAGCGCCCGCGCGCTCCACTATCGTGCCCGTCCATGCCACGCCTGTACCACCGCGAGCACGCCGGCCGGCCGATCCGCGTCGCCTGGGTGCTCGAGGAGCTCGGCGAGCCCTACGAGGTCACGACGATGACGCGCGAGCAGGGCGCCGGCGAGGAGCACCGCGCCCGCCATCCCCTCGGCCGCGTGCCCGTCTTCGAGGACGACGACGGCTTCGTGTTCGAGTCCGTCGCGATCTGCCTGCACCTCGCCGACCTGCACCCCGAGGCCGGCCTGGCGCCTGCCCCGGGGACCCGCGAGCGGGCGCTGCTCTACCAGTGGTCGGTCTTCGTGCCCGCCGAGCTCGAGCCGCCGCTGATCGAGTCCGCCATCTACGCCCAGAGCGACCCCGAGCGCTCGGCCAAGGCGCGGGGACGCTTCGACAAGGCCGCCGGCGCGGTCTCCAACGCCCTGGACGGCCGCGACCATCTCGTGGGCGAGGGCTTCACGGTCGCCGACGTGCTCGTCGGCAGCGCGCTGGCCTTTACCCAGCGCATCGGCTTCGCCGACGAACTGCCGGCGAGCCTGCGCGACTACATGGCGCGGCTCGCGGAGCGCCCCGCGCGCCAGCGCGCCGTCGAGCGCACCGTCTCCGGCTGACCGCCGGCGGCGAGCCCTCGCTGCGCCGAGCGCTCACGCGCCGCCGCCGGCGTGGATGGCGTGCTCGGCCGGGCCGATCGCGGGCTCCGCCGCCGCGCCGACCCCCCGCCGGAGCTCCACCTGCGGGATCAGCCAGGACACCAGGAACGCGATCGCCGCGATCGGCGCGGCGATCACGAACACCGTCTGGATCGACTCCGCGTAGGCGGCCGCGATGCCGTGATGGACCGCCTCGGGGAGCCCGTCCAGGATCGCCGGCGTGACGCTCGAGCTTGACAGCCCACGCGGCAGCCTCGCGCTGCCGAGGTGCGCGACCAGGTTGCCGACGAGCACGTTCGAGAAGATCGCGCCGAAGATCGCGACGCCGAACGATCCGCCGATCGAGCGAAAGAACGTAGCGCTCGAAGTGGCCACGCCGAGCTCTGAATAGGGCACCGCGTTCTGCACGATCAGCACGAGCACCTGCATGACGCAGCCGAGCCCCACGCCGAGCACGAACATGAACAGCGCCACCGTGACCAGGCTCGTCCCCACCCCCATCCGCGAGAGCAGCACGAGCCCGACCGTCATCAGCGCGGTCCCGACGATCGGGAACACCCGGTAGCGGCCGGTCTTGCTGATCACGACCCCCGCCCCGGTGGAGCAGACGATCAGGCCGACGAGCAGCGGCAGCAGCTGCAGGCCCGAGACCGTCGGCGACTCGCCATGCACGATCTGGAAGAACACCGGCAGGTAGGTGACGCCGCCGAACAGCGCGAAGCCGACGATGAAGCCGACGAGGCTCGTCACCGAGAACGCGCGGATCGAGAACAGGTGCAGCGGCAGCACCGGCTCGCTCGCGCCGCGCTCCACGAAGGCGAAGACGACGAGCAGCACCGCGCCCGCGACCCCGAAGCCGACGATCGTCGGCGAGCCCCACGGGTAGGTCGTGCCGCCGAGGCTCGTGAACAGCACCAGGCAGCTCGCCGAGAGCACGAGCACGGCGGCCCCGCGATAGTCGATCACGTGGTGGACGCGCCCGAGGCCGCCCGGCACCTGCACCGCTATGACCGCGAGCGCGACGGCGCCGATCGGGATGTTGACGTAGAAGATCCAGTGCCACGAGAGCTGTTCCACGAACACGCCCCCGAGCAGCGGCCCGATCACGCTCGCCATCCCGAACACGGCCCCGAACAGCCCCTGGTAGCGACCGCGCTCGCGCGGCGAGACGACGTCCCCGACGATCGCCTGCGCGCCGACGATCAGCCCGCCGCCGCCGAGACCCTGGAGCGCCCTGAACGCGATCAGCTCGGTCAGGCTCTGGCTGAGCCCGGAGAGCGCCGAGCCGCACAGGAAGATCACGATCGCCGCCTGGAAGAAGAACTTGCGCCCGTACTGATCGCCGAGCTTGCCCCACAGCGGCGTCGAGACGGTCGCCGCGAGCAGATACGCGACGACGATCCACGACAGGTGCGACGCGCCGTGCAGGTCGGCGACGATCGTCGGCAGCGCCGTCGCCACGATCGTCTGATCCAGCGCCGCCAGGAACATCCCCAGCAGCAGCGCGCCGATGATGATCAGCACGCGGCGGTGGCTGAGCGCTGGCGCGGGCACCACGCTGACTCTAGATCAGCCCGCTCAGCCGCCCGCCGAGCGCTCCTGCGCGCCCGGGCGCCGACGGACGCTCCGGGCGCACCGCGATCGTCATGCGCGTGAGCGCGCACGTGCGGTCCGCGTCGTCGCTGAAGCGCACGTCCCACACCCACGTCGTGCGACCCCGGTGCAGCCGCGTCGCGCACGCGTGCACCGTCCCCTCGGTGATCGGCCGCAGGAAGCTCGTGCTGTTCGACAGCCCCATCGCCTGCTCGCCCTGCCCGCGCACCGCCAGCGCCGTCGCCAGCGAGGCCATCGACTCGGCGATCGACGCGTACACGCCACCGTGCACGAGCCCCGCCGGCTGCTTGAGCTCCTCGCGCACCCGCACCCGCGCGCGCACCTCCGTGTCGCTGCACGAGAGCAGCTCCAGGCCGTACAGCCCGTCGAAGCCGCGCGGCCCGCGCGCGAGCCACGCGGGCACCCCCTTGCCCTCTGCCGTGCCCATCCCGGCGCCACGATAGCCTACGGTCTCTCCGCCGGCGCTCCACACGGGGCGCACCGGGATCCGAAGATCCGGATCTGACCCCCGGCCGGGCGCAGACAGACCATGAGCCGAGTCGACGAGCTCCCACCAGACCAGCGCGCAACCCTCTCGCTGCTGCTCCAGCAAGGCAAGAGCTACGCCCAGGTCGCCGCCATGCTCGCCATCCCCGAGCAGGCGGTGCACGACCGCGCCCACGCCGCCCTGGCGATGCTCGCCCCGCTGCTGGCGCGCGAGCTCACCCCCGAGCAGCGACTCGCGATCGGCGACTACCTGCTGGGCGCCCAGCCGATCGCCGAGCGCCTGCGCACCCGCGCGGCCATCGCGGGCTCCGAGCCGGCGCACGCGTGGGCCGAGGAGCTCGCCGCGCAGCTCGCGCCGCTCGCCGGCGCGAACCTGCCCGACATCCCCCCGCCTGCCCAGACGGTCGCCGGGGCGAGCGCCGCCGGCGCCGCGCCCGCGCCGAGCCCGCCCGCCGCCGGCGAGCTGGGCCCGAGCCCATCCGCGCAGGCCGCCGTCGCCGCCGTCAAGGCCGCGGCCGGCGCGGGCGGCGCGACCGGCGCGCACGCCGCCGGCGCGCAAGGGGGCGCCTCGCCCCCCGGCCACGGCGCCGGGGGCCGTGGCGGCTCTGGCGGCGCCCGCAGCTCCCCCCGCAGCTCGCGGCTCGGTGGCGCCGTGCTGCTCGCCGCGTTCGTGGCCGCCGCGATCGTCGGCGTCGTGCTGTCGGTGGGCGGCGGCTCGGGCTCGAACAAGACCACCAGCACCAGCACCACCTCGGCGTCCTCGGGCAAAGAACCCGTGCTGGAAAGCGAGAACCCGATCCTGCCGCCGAACCCCAAGACCAGCAAGGCGGTCGGCGTCATCGACGTGGTCTCCAGGGAAGGCACCCGCTACCTGCTGATCGAAGCCAGGAACCTAAAGCCGCCGAAAGGCTTCTACTACGCGATCTGGCTTTACAACTCGCCGACGAGCGAGCTGGCCGTCACCGAGACCTCGGAGATCAAGAACCACACGCTCGGCGGCCTCACCCGCCTGCCCGCCGGCGCCGGCCAGTACCACGAAATCCTGTTGACGCAGGAGACCGACCCGCGTCCCTCGGGCCCGGGCACGATCGTGCTGCACGGCCGCTTCACGCTGCACGGAACGTCATCAGCTTCCCCGGATTCATGATCCCCTCCGGGTCCATCTGCGCCTTCAGCGCCCGCAACACGGCCATCCCCCCCGCGCCGACCTCGCGCTCCAGCCACGGCGCGTGATCGCGGCCCACCGCGTGGTGGTGGGTGATCGTGCCGCCGCCCGCCACGATCGCCTCGCCGGCGGCCCGCTTGACCGCCAGCCACTGCGCGAGCTCCTCCCCCTCGAGCTGGCGCGCGATCAGCGTGAAGTACAGCGACGCGCCGCTCTCGTAGACGTGCGAGACGTGGCAGGAGACGATGCCGGGCGTGCCATGGCGCGCGAGCGCGCCGGCGATCGCGGTCCCGACCGCGCGGTGCAGCTGTGGCAGGTCCGACCACTGGCAGGCCGTCTCCAGCGTCTCGACCATCACCCCGTGCGTCAACAGCTCGTCGCGCAGGTAGGGCGCCTGAAAGCGCGAGCGCAGCCACGCCCGCCCCGGCGAGCCGCCCACCGCGAGGCCGCCGCCGGCGCGCACGAGCGCGAGCGCGCGACCGCGCCGGCCCGCAAGCTCCTCGCCGGCGCCCTCGAAGCCGAGGATCGCCAGGCAGCCCTTGCGGTAGCCGCGCGCGCCGAGGTACAGCCGCCCGAGGCGCCCGCGCGCCCCGCCCGAGCCCGCCAGCGCCAGCGTCACCTCCGTCTCCTGCTCGTCGGAGAGCCGCGCGACGTCGGGCAGCGCGTGCTCGCGCGCCAGCGCGCGCAGCGCCTGCACGCCCGCCGCGAAGTCCTCGAAGAACACCCCCTCGTAGCGCCGCTCCGCCGGCGCCGGGCGCACCCGCAGCGAGAGCTCGCTGATCACGCCGAGCGTCCCCTCCGAGCCCACCAGCAGCCTGCGCAGGTCCGGTCCGGCGGCGCTCGCCGGCAGCGGCGCGAGCGCGATCTCGCTCGCCGGCGCCGCCAGGCGCAGCCCCAGCACCATCTTCTCGATCGCCCCGTAGCCGCTGGAGGCCTGGCCGGCCGAGCGCGTCGCCGCGCAGCCGCCGAGCGAGACGTACTCGAAGGACTGCGGGAAGTGGCCGAGCGTCAGCCCCCGCTCGCCCAGGTGGCGCTCGAGCGCCGCCGCGCGCGTGCCCGCGCCGACCGTGACCGTCGCCGAGCGCGCGTCGAGCTCGAGCACGCCCGCCACGCGGCTCGTGTCGAGCGCCAGCACCCCGGCGTGCTCGCCGCGCAGCGGCGCCACGCCGCCGACGACGCTCGTGCCGCCGCCGAACGGCACGACCGCCAGCGACTCGCGCGCGCACAGCTCGAGCAGCGCCCGCAGCTGCTCGTGCCCGGCGGGGTAGACGACCGCGTCCGGCGCCCCCTCCGGCTCGCCGGCGCGCATCCGCACCAGATCCGGGTAGCCCTTGCCGGCCGCGTGCAGCACCCGCTCGCCGTGCGTCACCCGCACGTGCTCGCCGCCTACGATCGCGCGCAGCCGCGCGAGCCCCTGCTCGTCGATGCGCCCGGGCGCCAGGCGCACGTGCTCGAGCGCCACCGGCGGGCGCGGCCGCGCGGAGGTGCCCACGCGCTCGCCCAGGAAGCCGAGCGCGTGCGCCGGCAGCAGCGGCGGCTGGGCGGGATCGCCCCAGCCCCACCAGCGCATCGCCGGCGCGGGCGCCTCAGACACTGATCCGCTCGAGTCCGTCGAGCGCCTCGCGCAGGACCTTGGCGCCCGCCCGGCGCATCACGTAGCCGCCGCCGAAGCGCGGGAGCTGCCTGCCCGGCGTCTGGCGCAGCTCGAGCGTGACCGCGGTCGCCTCGCCCGTCTCGCCGCCGGCGGCCGCGAGGCTCAGCTCGGTGGCGGACGAGAGCAGCACCCGCTCGAACGGGGTCCCGGCGACGCGCTGCTCCCAGCGCAGCGTGCGCCGCTCGGCGTCCACGCACACGACGTCGAAGTCCGCGCGCACGACTTTGCCCTTCTTCGTCTTCATCACCTCGGTGAAGGCGCCGTCGCGCACGTCCTCCACGCGCGCCACCCGCGGCCACCAGCGCGGCAGGTGGTGGGGGTCGCTGACGAGCTCCCACAGCTCGTCCGCCGGCGCGGCGATCGTGCGGCTGGCGCGGACGGTCGGCACGGGCGCCAGCTTAGCCCCGCGCGCGCCGGCGAGCGCCGAGCGGCCCGGGGCGGGCGGAGCACCGGGGGCGGGCGCGGCGGCCGTCGCTCAGGAGTCGTAGCTGAGCAGCGCGTGCACGTCGTGGCCGGCCAGCCGCTCGCGCCCGTTCAGGAACGCCAGCTCGATCAGAAAGCCGCAGCCGACGACCTCGCCGCCGAGCTGCTCGACCAGCTCGCACAGCGTCGCCGCGGTCCCGCCGGTCGCCAGCAGGTCGTCGTGCACGAGCACGCGCCGGCCGGCGGCCACCGCGTCGGTGTGCAGCTCGAGCGCGCTCTCGCCGTACTCGAGCAGGTATTCGGCGCTGACCGTCTCGTACGGCAGCTTGCCGGGCTTGCGCGCGAGCGCGAAGCCGGCGCCCAGCTCGAGCGCGAGCGCCGGCCCGAGCAGGAAGCCGCGCGCCTCGGCCGCGACCACGCAGTCGACGCCCAGCGGCCGCGCGTACTCGGCGAGCCCGCTCACGGCCGCCGCGAGCGCGCCCGCGTCGGCCATCAGCGGCGTGATGTCCTTGAAGAGGATGCCCGGCCTGGGGAAGTCGGGGATGTCGCGGATCAGCGCCCGCAGGTCTGTCATCGGACGTCAGCGGACGATCTTGCGCAGGTCACGGACGAGCAACAGGTGCTTGAGGTGCGTGGCGACGGCCGCGAGGTTCTCGAGCGCCTCGACGGCCTCCTTGCGCCGCTCCGGGTTGCGCGAGCGCAGCGCCGGCGCGAGGATCTGCTGTAGGAGGTTGGCCTCGCGGTCGGCCGAGGAGCGGAAGACCCTGAGGTTGCGCCCGCCGACGCCGTAGCGCGCGAGCTCGGCGACCGCCGCGATGATCTCCCGCTCGGTCTCGTCGAAGTAGCGCACGCCGCCGCGCATCTCGCCCTTGACCACGCCGTACTCTTCGAGCTCGCGCACGAGCTTGCCCTCGGCCTTGGTCTCCTCGAGCACGTCCTCGAGCGAGTACAGCGCGCCGGTGGCCTCGCGCACGCTCATGCTCGCCCGCCACGCGCGCGCGCCCTCGCGCCCGACGCGGCCGGGCGCCGGCGGGGTGTCGACGCCCGCGCCCCCGCGGCCCGCGGCGAGCTCTTGGCGGATCACCCGCAGCGGCAGGAACTCGTCGCGCTGCATCCTCAGGATCGTGCGCAGGCGCGCCACGTCGCCCTGGGTGTAGAGGCGGTAGCCGCCCGGCGTGCGGCGCGGGGTCAGGAGCTTCTGGTCCTCCAGGTAGCGGATCTTCGAGATCGAGATGTCGGGGAACTCCTGCGCGAGCGCCTTGCACACCGCGCCGATCGTCAGCGACTTGTGGCGCTTGGCCGGCTCCCCCTCCGGGGACGCTGCGGCGGCGTCCGGCTCGGGCGCGTCGGGCACCAGTTCGAGCGCCTCCTCGGATGTCGCCTGGGTCGCCATCAGCGCGCGTGGAAGGTCAGCTTGTACTTGCCGATCTGCACCTCGTCGCCCTCCTCCAGGCGATGGGACTCGATCCGCGCGCGGTTGACGTAGGTGCCGTTGAGCGAGCCGCAGTCGTCCAGGTGCCAGCTGCCGGCGCGGTTGATCAGCAGCGCGTGGTCGCGCGAGACCGTGATGTCGTCGAGGAACACCTCGCAGTCGGGGCGCCGGCCGATGCTCATGCGCTCGCCCTCCAGCGCGAAGCTCTCGCCGACCCTGCCGCCGCCGGCGCGGATCACGAGCACGGGCCCCCGTGCGGCGACCTCGCCGATCTCGACTGGGACCAGCTCGCCGGTCTCGTCGTCGATGCGGTAGGTCGCCGTGACCGACTCGCCCGTGGCGGCGCCCTCGGCCGCCTCGGCGCGTGGCAGCAGCGCGCCGCAGCGCTGGCAGTAGTTGGCGCCCTCGTCGTTGACGAAGCCGCACTCGCTGCAGGCCCGCGCCATCGCCCGTGCTTACTGGTCGGACTCGGGCTCGGGGTCCGCCGAGGAGCGGCCCGCGAGGATGTCGGTGAGCCGCTGCACGTCCTCGCCGGTGATCGAGATCTCGCCGTCGTCGTGGCGGTGACGCAGACGGTTGACGAGCTCCGCCCGCAGGATGTCGATCTTGCCGTGCAGGATGCGGCGCTTGTAGGAGATCTCGGTCTCCTCCTCGGTGAGCTGGCGGATCACGTCTTTGAGTTCCGCGTCGGTCAGCGAGCCAAGATCGGGGAACGTCTCGTCCATCGGGCCTCTCTCCTCTCGCGGGACCATCGGCGCCCGCATCGGCCGGTTCGCATGCAGGCCGGCGGCGCCGGCGACGCGCGGCAGTATAGACCAAAAGGTCAGGCTGAGCTTGAGAGTCTGCTTGCACGCAGCTCGCGGCGGCCGCCGCGCACGTACAGCGCGGTCGCGCCCAGCGCCAGCGCGAGCCCTACATAGAGGAGCGCCTCGGCGAACGTGCGCAGGCCGGTCATCGCGAAGAACAGCGCGCCCATCACCGGCGCGACCGCCAGGCGGCCGGGCCAGTTGATCCGCAGCCGCACGCCACGCGAGAGGCCGTAGCGCCCGATCGCCAGCATCGCTAGCTCGCGTGCGGCGAGCAGCGCGAGCGCCCAGCGCGGCAGCAGCGCGAAGCGCCAGTCCACGACCGCGCCGCAGATCACCAGCAGGCGGTCGGTGACGGGGTCCATCAGCGCCCCCAGCCGGCTGTACTGGCCGCTCACGCGCGCCGCGATCCCGTCCGCGTAGTCGCCCCAGCCGATCGCCCCGAACAGCGTCGCCTGCGGCGCGCCGACGCCGTCGCGGCTGGAGAGCGCCACTACGAGGAACACCGGGATCAGCGCCAGGCGCGCGAAGCCGATCGCGTTGGGGATCGTCCACGGGCGCAGCGGCTGGCCCGCCTCGGTCTCGCGCGGCGGCGGCCCCGAGCGGTCTAGTCCAAGCAGGCGGAGGGGTCGCACGGGCGCTGCGAGCGTACCGGCAGCGCCCGGCTCAGGGCGCCGCGGGCGGCTCAGGGAAGCTCGTCCAGCCGCGCCCGCAGCTCGGCCAGCAGCTGTCGGGGCTCGGCGTCCAGCCGCAGCGCCGGCGCCTCTGCGCGCCCGCGGCGCACCTGCACCTCGATCTCGCCCGACTCCAGCGAGCGCCGCCCGACGGTCAGCCGCAGCGGGCAGCCGAGCAGCTCGGCGTCGGCGAACTTCTCTCCGGTGCCCGCGTCGCGGTCGTCGTAGAGGACCTCCACGCCGCCGGCTAGGAGCGTCGCGTAGAGCGCGTCGGCGGCGTCGCGCTCGGGGGTGCCGGGCTTGCCGAGCGCCACCAGGTGCACCTGGAAGGGCGCGAGCGAGCGCGGCCAGGAGATGCCGTGCTCGTCGGCGTACTGCTCGACGGCGGCCGCCACGATGCGCGCCGGGCCGATGCCGTAGCAAGCCATCCAGATCGGCAGCTCGGCGCCGTGCTCGTCCAGGTAGCGCGCGCCGAGCGGCTCGGAGTAGCGCGTGCCGAGCTTGAAGATGTTGCCGATCTCGATCGCCTTCTCGAGCTCGAAGGACTCGCCGCCCATCCGGTCGACGGCCGGGTCGAGCTGCTCCTTGCCGAGCTGCGCGCGCACGACCTCGGCGTTGGCGGCATAGCCGGACTCGGTGAGCACGACGTCGTCCTCGCCGGCGGCGCAGGGGGCCATGTACTCGTGCGCGCCCGTGCCGCCCATCATCCCGACGTCGCCCTCGACGCGGTAGAAGCGCAGGCCGGTGCGCGCCATCATGCGGTCGTAGGCGCCGACGTGCAGCTGGTAGCGCTCGTCCATGCCGGCCTGGTCGCGGTCGAAGCTGTAGGAGTCCTTCATCACGAACTCGCGCGTGCGCAGCACGCCGGCGCGCGGGCGCGGCTCGTCGCGCTCCTTGACCTGGAAGTGGTAGAGGATCAGCGGCAGGTCGCGGTAGGAGCGCACGACCTGGGCGACGTGGGTGGTGACGGCCTCCTCGTGGGTCATCGCCAGCACGAGCTCCGAGCCCTTGCGGTCGGCGAGCTTGAACAGCTCCTCGATCTCGATGCGCCCGGTCTTGCGCCACGGCTCGGCGGGCTGCAGGACGGGCATCAGCATCTCCTGCCCGCCGATCGCGTCCATCTCCTCGCGGACGATGCCCACCACGCGCTGGTGCACCCGCCAGCCGGCCGGCAGCCACGTCCACATGCCGGCGCCCAGCTGACGCACCAGGCCGGCATGGACGAGCGCTACCAGCTGCACGTCGGCGCCTACGACCGCATGATGGCGCGCACCGGCCTGCGC
>DASZFZ010000094.1:0-77064 GCA_035939315.1 Solirubrobacteraceae bacterium
CAAAAAGCCCGTACAGACCAGATGCACGGCCCTCCGGGCGCTGTGCGATCGCTGTGCCCTCGAAGCGCACCCTCGAGCGTGGATCAGCGCCTCAGCAACCTCGAAGAAAAGCTCGCGCAAGCCCTTGACTTTTCATCCGTAGATGCACCTTCCGTGCGGACCCAAAAGTGGGACTTCAATTCGTTGGCCGCTTTCGCCGGCTGAGGGTCATTAACCGGTAGAGGGGGGCCAGCACGGCCCTCGACATCGATACCGGAGGTTCCACAATGAGCAGTCGAATCAAGATCACGCTTCCCGAGGAAGTCGCCGCCCGCTTGGACGAGATGGCGGCAGCATCCGGAGAGCCCGTGGCGCGTGTCGCTGGCCAGATGGTCCGCGACGCGCTCACGAAGATCACCGCCGCAGCCCGCACGAACGGAACCGATCCGCTGGACGAGCTGCCGGTCGCGCGCGCGCCGTGGTTGGAGCCCTACGGTGGAGACCGGGAATGGCGGCAGTTGACGTGGGGCGCGATCATCGCCCTGTACGGCCGCTATCCCGAGCACCTGAAAGGGCTCAAAATCGGTTGGTGGGAGGACGACTCGACGGTCGAGCTTCTGTGCGCCTTCGCCCACTGGCGCCAGATGCTCGACGACGGCGCGACCGACCCGCGCCAAGAGCTGGACTTCCAGTTCAGCCTCATCGAGTTCGGACGACGGCTTAAGGAAGTGGGCGGCGGTGTCGCCAAGGAGTGGCAGCCGGGCGCAGCCCCGGACGAGTGGCACTGACGCCCGTCAAGGGACGAGCGGGCACCGAGGGGCACGCCCGTATCGCCTGCCGAGGGCGCGCAGGAGCATAGGGGCGACGCCGGCGCCGGGAGCGGTTGCGGCCGGGTGGCCGCCGCTACGTACAAGGAGGCGTCGGCTTCGCCTCCTTGTACGTGTGCGCGGCCGCCGCCCCCGCGCTCCCGCAACTCGTTGGCCGCTTCGCGGCACTTGGGGTCATTAACGGGTGTGAGGACTCTCACGCCCGCACACCCACCCAACGCAGCAGCTGGGCGCTCGCTGCGGCGCGCTAACGCGGCCGACGGCCGACCCATGCCCCAGGAGGCCCGCGAAAGGCTGGAGCGGGCGCTATGTGGCGTTCTCGAGCGGCGCTACCCCGGACGACGGTTCGCCATGAAAGACCAGCTCGACCCGCTCGGCCATCGGGCCGCGGCCGCGCGAACTACCACGGCCAACACGCACGGTCTGAAAGACGCTGCGTAGCACGGCCCTCAGCTCGGCAGGCTCCAGGCTGTCAAGCAGCTCGATCGGCGGCACCACGATCTCGGCCGCCCGCATCGTGTCCACGTGATCGCGGTACTCGACTCGCGCGGCTTCGGCGCGTTCGGTTCGTGTCCGCAGCGCCGCCGTCCAAGCGGCCTGCCCAAGCAGCTCCGCAGCAGTCGGATCGGCGGCGAACCGCTCCAGCTCGCGCTCCGCCGCCTCCAGCTCGCTCTGCACGTCCTCGAAAGTGCTGTCCGTCGCCGCGACGCTGGCCGCAAGGCCGGAGGTGCCGCCCTGTTCATATGCCTGCTTGACCTGTTCCACGACGTAGCTCTCCAGGCGCTCGGCCAGGATGTTCGTCGGCAAGCTGCATCGCTCGCCTTTCCAGCTCGCTAGAGATGCACGACAGCGGTAGGTACGCAGGTTTTCCTCGCGTGTGCCCGCCCGCCCGCCGACCAAGAACTCGCCGCAGTTGGCGCATGTGGCGAAGCCACTCAACGGGAACACGGCAGCGGGACGACGCTGGGGCTTCTCATCGCCGGGGTGCGCGCGCTCGAACGTAACCCGATCAACGAGGGCCGGGTGCGAGTCCCGCACAAGACGATCGCCGTAGCGTGTCTCGCCAAGGTACGTGCGGTTACGCAGAAGCCGCCGCACCGTGAACGCGCTCCAGGCCCGATGATCGGCGCTGCGCTTTCGACGGACGCCCGGCTGACCATCCGAGGGGTAGGCCGGCACTCGCTTACGCAGGTACGCAACCGCCGCGTCAACGCCCTGGTCGGCGGCGACCTTGAACGCCCGCGTCACCACCCGCGCCCACTTCGGATGCGGGACGAGCAGCCCGTCGTCGTCGCGCGTATAGCCGAACGGCGTTGGCCCCATGCGCGCGCCACGATCGAGCGCCCGCGTCTTGGCGTGCTCCCACGCTTCGCTCATGCGTCGCCGTTCCATGCGCGCCAGCGCGAGCATGATCGTCATGCCGAACTCGCCAAACGGCGTTGTCGGATCGAGCCCGAGGTCGAGCGCCGCGATCGAGCCGCCCGCCTCCGTGATCTGTTCGACCAAGCGCAGCGCGTCGGCCACGCCCAGGCGGCTCAGGCGGTCCAGTTTCGAGACGATCACGCCGTCCGTCTGTCCTGATCTGATCCGCTCCATGAGCGCATCGAGGCCGGGACGCGCCAGCTTGCCGCCTGATTGGTCGAGGTCTTCATGGACCATCGCGACCTCGACCCCGCGTGAGGACGCCCAGGCCGCACCCTGTTCGCGTTGCAGATCGGGGGAGATGAAGCTCTCGCCAGAGCGACCCGCGACGCGGCTGACCCGCACATACTGGTCCATGCGGCTAGGCTTCTTGGCTGTAGTCGTCACGCTAAATAAGGGTAAGCTGAATACGTGCTAGGCACAAATCAATTCAAAAACGGCAACCACATCGAGGTGGACGGCACCGTCTTCAAGATCCTCGAGTTCCAGCACGTGAAGCCGGGCAAGGGCGGCGCGTTCGTGCGCACGAAGCTCAGGCGCGCGTCGGACGGCAACGTGATCGACCGCACGTTCCGCGCGGGCGAGAAGTTCCGCGACGTGCGCACGGAGGCGCGCAAGATGCAGTTCCTGTACGCGGACGGCAGCGACGCGCACTTCATGGACACCGAGTCCTTCGAGCAGATCGCCGTCCCGGAAAGCACCTTCCGGGACGCGCTGCGCTGGACGGTGCCCAGCAGCGAGGTCGAGCTGCTGTTCATCGACGGCCAGCCATCCGACGTGCAGCTGCCGAGCGCGGTGGACCTCGAGGTCTCACAGACCGATCCGGGGCTGCGCGGCGACACGGTCTCCGGCGGCGGCACCAAGCCCGCGACGCTCGAGACCGGCGCCGTGATCCAGGTGCCGCTGTTCGTCGAGCCCGGCCAGCGCATTCGCGTGGACACGCGCTCGGGCGAATACGTCGCGCGCGCCTGAATGCCGCGCCGCTCCGACCAGCGCAGGGCCGCGGTGATCGCCCTTTACCAGCACGACCTGACCGGACGGCCGCTGGCCGAGACGCTCGAGCCGCAGGCCTCGCTGTTCTCGCGTGCGCTCGCCCACGCCGCGGCCGACCGCGCGCCCGAGCTCGACGAGCTGATGGACCGCCACGCGCACGGCTGGTCGGTGGATCGCATCCAGCCGCTCGAGCGCAGCATCATGCGCGTCGCGCTGATCGAGATGCTGCACCCCGACGCGGCGCCCGCGGACGAGCCGATTCCCCCCGAGGGCGCCATCGAGGAGGCGGTCGAGAGCGCCAAGACCTTCTGCGGCGCCGACGCTCCGGGCTTCGTCAACGGCGTGCTCGCGGCAGTTCTGCGCGATGTGCGCGAGAATGCGCACATCGGATGAGCAGCGTCGAACGACTAGACGAGCTGATCGCGCGCCTGGAGCGCGCCGGCGAGCAGCTGCGCTCGGGCGAGCTCTCGACCGACGCGGCCGCGACGATGGTCGAGGACTGCGCCGCGCTCGCCACCCAGGCGGCAGCCGAGCTCGAGCAGCTGACGCGCGCCGAGGTCTCCGCGCCGGTCCCGGGCCAGGACTCGCTGCTCTAGGTGCTGGCCGCCGCCGCCCGCTTCCCCGAGCACCTGCGCGAGGAGGTGGAGGGCTACCTGGCGCAGCTGCGCTTCTCCGACGAGCCCGTCACCGCGGGCCTGGAGGAGGCGATGCGCTACTCGCTGCTCGCCGGCGGCAAGCGCATCCGGCCGGTGCTCGCGCTCGCCACCGCCCGCAGCCTCGGCATCGAGCAGCGCGACGTGCTGCCGTTGGCCGGCGCGATCGAGCTGATCCACACCTACTCGCTGATCCACGACGACCTGCCGGCGATGGACGACGACGCGCTGCGCCGCGGCGCCCCGACCTGCCACGTGAAGTTCGGCGAGGACGTCGCGATCCTCGCCGGCGACGGGCTCTACGCGGAGGCCTTCCGCCATCTGCTCACGCGCCAGCGCTCCGAGCCCGAGCGCGTGCTCGCCGCCGCCGCCGAGCTCGCCGCGGCCACCGGCGTGAGCGGCATGGTCGGCGGCCAGTACGCGGACGTCAAGGCCGACGCATCGGCCGGGCCCGACGCGCTGCGCCGTCTGCACGAGCTGAAGACCGGACGGCTGATCGGCGCGTCGGTGCTGTGCGTACTACTGTTGTCGGGGATCGAAGATCCCGAGCGGACCGCCCCCTTCCGTCGTTTCGCGGCGGAGCTGGGGGTCCTCTTTCAGATCGTGGACGACATTCTTGACGTGACCGGCACCGACGACGCACTGGGAAAGCCCCAAGGAAGCGATGAGCGACACGGGAAGCGCACGTACGTGAGCGAGTTCGGCATCGCGCGGGCCCGCGAGCTGGCGGCCGAATCGCACGAGGCGGCCCGCGTGGCGCTCGCCGAGGTCGCCGGCGGCTCGTCCCGGCCCGAGGCGACGGCCGAGCTCGAGGGCATCGCCGACTTCATCTACACCCGCACCTCGTGAGCCTGCTCGAGCGAATCAACGGGCCCCAGGACCTCCACGGCCTCTCCGAGCAGGAGCTCCAGCAGGTCGCCCAGGAGGTGCGCGAGCACATCATCGACACCGTCGGGGAGATCGGCGGGCACTTCGGCGCGAACCTCGGAACCTGCGAGCTGGCGGTCGCGCTGCACTCGCTGCTGGACTCCCCCCGCGACAAGATCCTGTGGGACGTCGGCCACCAGGCCTACCCCCACAAGATCCTCACGGGGCGCCGCGATGGGCTCAGCACGATCCGCCAGTACGGCGGCCTGGCCCCGTTCTGCTCGCGCGCCGAGTCCAAGCACGACATCATGGGCGCCGGCCACGCCTCGACCTCGATCGGCTACGCGGTCGGCATCAAGGAGGGCATGCGCCACATCGGCGGCGCGGGGGCGCCGGACCAGGACGGCAAGGTCGTGGCGGTGATCGGCGACGGCGCGATGACCGGAGGCGTGGCCTTCGAGGCGATCGGCCAGGCCGGCGGCCTCGGCACGCCGATCGTGGTCGTGCTCAACGACAACGGCATGTCGATCGCGCCCAACGTCGGCGCGCTCTCGCGCTACTTCAACCGCGTGCGGCTGAACCCCAAGCTGTGGCGCGCGCGCTCAGAGGTCGAGGGCGGGCTCACGCGCCTGCCGATCGGCATCGGCGCCGCCTTCGAGCGGCTCGGCCCGCACCTGAAGGAGTCGATCAAGGCCTTCTGGGCGCCCGGCCTGTGGTGGGAGGAGCTCGACTGGGCCTACATGGGCGTCGTCGACGGCCACGACGTGCGCGCCCTGCGCGAGGCGCTGCGCGAGGCGCTCGCCGCCCAGCGCCCGGTGGTCGTGCACATCGCGACCGTCAAGGGCAAGGGCTTCGCGCCCGCCGAGGAGGGCGGCCTGGAGGGCATGGAGAAGTGGCACGCCGCCAAGCCCAAGTCGATCGTCAACGGCAGCCCCGCGCGGCCGAAGCCCGCCGCCAACGGCACTCGCGGCAAGACGGCGGCGCCCCGGCCGCAGTACACCCAGGTGTTCGGCGAGGCGCTCCTGCGCGAATGCGAACGCGACGAGCGCGTGGTGGGCATCACCGCCGCGATGAACTCCGGGACCGGCCTGTCGATCCTGCAGAAGGCGATGCCCGAGCGCTACTTCGACGTCGGCATCGCCGAGCAGCAGGCGATCCTGTTCGCCGCCGGCCTCGCGCTGGAGGGCGTCAAGCCCGTCGCCGCGATCTACTCGACCTTCCTGCAGCGCGCCTACGACCAGATCGTCCACGACGTCTGCCTGCAGAAGCTGAACGTCGTGTTCGCGATGGACCGCGCGGGGCTCGTCGGCGACGACGGGCCCACCCACCACGGGGCCTTCGACATCGCCTACCTGCGCTGCCTGCCCAACATCGTGCTGATGGCCCCGCGCGACGAGGCGATGCTCGTGAACATGCTGCGAACCGCGCTCGTCTACGACGGCCCGATCGCGCTGCGCTACCCGCGCGGCGAGGGCACCGGCATCGCGCTTCCACACACGCCCAAGCCGATCGCGATCGGCACCGGCGAGATCCTGCGCGAGGCCGAGCCCGCCGCCGCGGGCGCCGAGGGCCCGCCCCGCGTGGCGCTGATCGGCTACGGCACGGGCGTCGGCAAGGCGCTCGAGGCCGCCGAGGAGCTGGCCGGCGGCGGCATCGCCGTGACCGTCGCCGACGCGCGCTTCGCCAAGCCGATCGACGCCGGGCTGATGGCGCAGCTGGCGGCCGAGCACGAACTGCTCGTGACCGTCGAGGAGGGCGTGCTCGCCGGCGGCTTCGGCACGGCCGTGTGGGAGACGCTCAACGACACCGGCGTCGCCGGCATGACCGGCGGCGTGCGCATCCTGCGCGTGGGCCTGCCCGACGAGTACATCACCCACGGCAAGCCGGCGCTGCTGCACGAGCAGGTCGGCTTCACCGCCGAGCGGATCGTCGAGCGCGTGCTCGCCGCCGTCTCGCCGACCCGCAGGCGCGGGCGCATCCTCGGCGACGGCGGCCCGCGCGGGGCCGGCTCGGCGATCGTCGGCGCGCCCTGAGCGGTGGCCGCGGTGAGCGGCGGGCGGCGTTGCTCGCGCTTCCGGGCGCTTAAAGCGAAACGGCCCGCCGGGGAGAGCGGACCGTTTCAGGGAGGAGGGATTCAGGAGAGTCGATGCTGCCCTCTCGATCAGGAACCATGATGCCCGGGGCCGGCCTCCACGTGTGTGAGATCGATCACATATGGCAGAAATGACGGCTAAGCGCCGACTCGACGCGCTGCTCGCCGAGCGCGGCCTGTTCCCCTCGCGCAGCCGCGCCGCCGCCTCGGTGATGGCCGGCGAGGTGTTCATCGCGCCCCCTTCCGCCGGCACGGCCGGCGGCTCGGCCGTCGGCGAGCGCCGCGCCGGCAAGCCCGGCGAGCTGGTCGACGTCGAGACGGTGGTGCGCATCCTCGAGCGCCCCGCGTTCGCCTCGCGCGGCGGCGTCAAGCTCGCCAACGCGCTCGACGCGTGCCGCCTGGAGGTCGGCGGGCGCCGCGCGCTGGACGTCGGCGCCTCCACCGGCGGCTTCACCGACTGCCTGCTCCAGCGCGGCGCCCGCGAGGTGGTCGCCGTGGACGTCGGCTACGGCACGCTCGACTACCGCCTGCGCACCGACCCGCGCGTGCAGGTTCTCGAGCGGACCAACGCGCGCGCCCTGACGCTCGCTACGCTGCCCGCCAGTCGGGTCAGCCCGAACCAGCCCCCGGATCTCGCGACGATCGACGTCTCCTTCATCTCCCTATCCAAGGTGCTCGGCGCCGTGCTCGGCTGTCTCGCCCGCCCCTACGACGTGCTGGCGCTCGTCAAGCCGCAGTTCGAGCTCGGCCGCGGCCGGGTCGGCAAAGGCGGCGTCGTGCGCTCCGGCGCCGACCGCCGCGAGGCGCTGCTCGGCGCCGGCGCCGCCGCGATCGAACTCGGCGCCGCCGTCGTCGGCTGCTACTCCTCGGGCCTCCCCGGCCCCAAGGGCAACCGCGAGACGTTCCTGTGGCTCACCGACCCCGCCACCGGCCGGGGCACGCGCGAGCTCGACGAGCTCGAACGGCTCGCGCTCGCTGCCGAGCCCGCCGACGGGGAGTCGGGGGTGAGCGCGGGATGAGGGAGATGACTGTGATCACGCACCGGCGCCCCGACGACACCGCCGCTGCGCTAGCGCTGCTGCGCGAGCGCGCCGCGGCGGCCGGCGTGACGCTGCGCTTCGACGACGAGGAGACGCTCAAGCACGGCCTCGCGCCCGGCTCCGGCGTCGCCGTCGACGCTCCCGCCAGCGACGACGTCGAGCTGTGCCTGGTGCTCGGCGGCGACGGCACGATCCTGCGCGCGCTGCAACGCTACGCCGGCACCGGCGTGCCCGTCTTCGCGATCAACTACGGCGAGATCGGCTTCCTCGCCACGGTCGAGCCCCAGGACATCGAGGACGGCGTGCGCAGGGCGCTGGAGGGCGACTACGAGCTGCTGCGCCTGCCCGCGGTCGTGCTCGACCCGCTGCCCGGCGAGAACCCCCGCAGGATCGCCATCAACGACATCGCCATCCACCGCAAGGTCGGCGAGCGGGTGGCCGAGCTCGCCTACGCGCTCGACGGCGAGGAGGCCGGCAGCGTGCGCTGCGACGGCCTCGTCGTGGCCACGCCGGCCGGCTCCACCGGCTACAACCTCGCCAACGGCGGCCCCGTGATGGCGTGGGGCGTAGAGGGCTTCGTCGTCTCCTTCATCGCCCCCCACTCGATGACCGCGCGCGCGCTCGTCGTCGCCCCCGACGACGGCCTCACGATCTTCAACCGCTCGCGCGAGCCGCTCGACGTGGCGGTCGACGGCCGGCCCGCCGGCGAGATCCCCGCGGGCGGCCACATCCGGGCGCGCTTCGTCCGCGACGTCGGCACGATCGCCCAGCTGCCCGGCTCCTCCTTCTACCGGCGCCTGCGCGAGAAGTTCGGCCGTCTGGCGAGCTGAGACGGCCCCCGCGCTCTCGGCGCGAGCTGCCGCTCGGGCTCAGGCGACCTGGGCGCTGCGCTGGTCCACCACGCGCGTCTCGCGTGCCGCGCCGTCGCTCTGCATCGAGGCGATGAACTCGTCGAGCTGGGCCCGCGAGAAGCGCCGCTGGGCGCCCGGCGTGCGGTAGCAGGAGATGTGGCCCGCGTCCGTCCAGCGTCGCACTGTCGCCAGCGAGACGCCCAGATAGCGCGCGGCCTGCGAGCTCGTGAAGACCAGCTGGCGCTCGTTGCGGCGGGGGGCGGGGGGGACGGAAAGGGACATGTGGGCCTCGATCGGGTCGTGGGTCGCTGAGGTTGCTTCGTCCGATTCGCCCGAGAACTTGAGCGCCGGCCACTTTTGCGGACCTTTGCGCCGCGCGTGCGCGTTGTCGGCGTTGCGCCGGCGCTGGCCGTCCCCGTCAACGCCGCTGAGCGCCCGGAGGCTCGGTGAGCGCTTGGTTTTCGGCCATTCCCACGCTTTCCTGCAAGGACTTTCGCAAACTGGACAGTTTCGCAATGTTCCGCTAGAGTCCTGCGCAAACCTACTCAAGTCCGCGTCTGTGAACAGGGATGAAGGCGCGGGCCGCAGCGCTCCAACGGAGAAGGAGACAAGACAATGCCGATGGGCCGCTAGTTTCCAAGTCGGTCTTCAACGTTTCGAGGGGCGCCGCCAGTTGGGGGCGCCCCTCGCTTTTTCGTCTCACCGCGGGCTCAGCCAGCCCATCCGCGCGGTGCGCGGATCGACTGTGGCATCGGCTGAGGCTGTGTGGCGCGTGATGTCGAGGTCTTCGGCGGTGAGGACGTGCCGTTCGAGCTCCGGCCCCTTGCGCTGGAGCAGCGAGAGGAACGCGTCGACTAGCTCAGGGTCGAGCTGCCCGCGCTCGGCCGCCACTTGAAGCTCCTTCTTCGCTTCCGGCTCGCTCATCGATGGCCGGTAGTCGCCGCGCGAGTGCATCGCGTCATACACACAGCAGACAGCCAGGATGCGCGACGTCAGAGGGATCTCTTTGCCGATCAGGCCGGCGGGATAGCCGCCGCCGTCCATGCGCTCGCGGTGGTAGAGGACGGTGTCGGCGACCGGCCCATAGCCGTCGAGCTGTCCGATCAGCTCGGCGCAGACCTGCGGCGCGTTGTCGATCAGGGCTTGGTCCGCGGGCGCAAGCGTCTCTCCGTGCGCTTCGGCGTGCAGCACCCTGTCGGGCCACGTCACCTTCGCGATGTCGTGCAGCAGCGCGGCGACCCTGACCGTGTCCTGGTCGGCTGGATCGGCGCCGATCTCCTCCCCGAGCTCACGGGCGTACAGCGCGACCGCCGCGGAGTGCCTGCCCGTCGCGGGGTCGCGCGTACGCAGCGCGCCGACGAATGCGCGCAGGACGGCGTCCTGGAGCGATTGCAGGTTGATCGTGCGCGCTTCGAGCTCGTCGGCGCGCTGCTCGGAGCGCAGCAGGGCCACGGTGAGCTGGCGGAAGATCAGCAGGACGGGCACGACCGCCACGAGCACGGGCAGCCCGGCGCCTCGGTAGACGACGGCCAGCGTGGCGGCGAGCACGCCCACGGCGAGCTCGCCGGAGAGCGTCGGTATACGAAAATCCCGTGCCAGTCGGGGTATCGACTCGCCCTCGCAGACCCGCAGGTCGAAGGCCCAGAGGAAGAAGTTGAGGACCAGCAGCACGACCAGCGCCGTGAGCAGTGTCAACCCGAAGATGAGCTGTCCCGAGGTGTGGGTCCGGCTCACGTCGAGCATGCCGCTGGCGACCCGCACGAGCAATCCGCCGACGAACGGCGGGATCGAATACGCGCAGACGTTGCCGAGCCACTCGGACGCCGTCCGCTTGCGCGCCGCGGAAAAGGTCACCGCGGCTGTGATCCCGCAGGCGGCGGCCGCCGCCGGACCGAGCAGGCCCATCGCGAGCACCATCGCGCCGAGCGAGGCGCTCACGACCCCACCGCCGGGAAGGGTCACCGTGAACCGCTCTCCGGCGGACGCCAGGACGAGCAGGAAGACGACGAGCGCGGCCGGGTGCCATTCCGCCGCCCGAGCCTCGGCGACGCTCCCGGCGACGGTGCCGAGGATCATCAGAGTCTCGGCCGCCAGCCACGTGCGGCGTAGCGTGTGCTCCGTTGCGAACATTGGCGTGTCTGTCGTCCTTAACGGCCTACGCGCAGTCGCACTTTAGGATCGCTGGCGACCGGCCACGGCGTCGTGCCCACAGGGCCGGCCGTGGCGTCGCGACCCTCCCGTCAGGGGGCCGTCACGACGCCGGCGCTCGAGACCCCGCCACGGTCGGGGAGACCACCCCCTCGGTTGGCGGAGAGCCGTCGCCGGAGCCGGCCGAGTCGGTGTCCCTGGCGGCTCTGAGGAAGAGCACCGCCGCGACCGCGGCGCCGAGGCCGAGCGTGAGGAACGTCGTGCGGGTGGAGGTCAGCAGCACGAGGCCGCCGCCGAGCGCAAGACCGCCGGCGAGCGTGACCGATATCAGCGATTCGGTGGCGCCGATCACCACGCTCTGCAGATGCCTCGGCGTCGAGCGCTGCACGGCGCTCATCAGGGCCGGGATCGTGATGCCGTTGCCGACCCCGCCCAGGAACGCGCCCGCGCAGGCGGTGGCGAACGACGGGGCTGCCCAGAACCACACGAACGCGCCGCTCAGCGTGAGGATGCCAATGGTCAGGAGCAGGTGCAAGGAGCCCTTGGCGCGGCTGAACAGCACGCTGCCCAGCATGCTGCCCGCCCCCCACACGGTCACGAACAGGCCGTAGCCCGCGTCGCCCGCATGGAGGGTGCCCTTCGTGTAGACGACCTCGATCGGGCCTCCAGCTTGGATGAACGCCAACGCGAAGGCCTGCGCGACGAACAGGACCCGCAGCGCGGCGACACCCGTGATGTGCCGCCAGCCCGCCAGCAGGCGCGCGCGCACCCCCTCCTCGCGCGCCTGCTCGACGGGCGGCCGCAGGTCGAGCAGCAGCAGCCCGCACGCGATGAAGGATGCAGCGTCGAGGAGCAGCGTGTCGCCACCGCCCAGCGCGGCGGTCGCGATGCCGCCCAGCACCGGCCCGGCCAGGAACGAGATCGACAGGCCGAAGCTCAGCGCGGCGTTGACCTGCTTTTCCGCCTCCGCTTCGGCCGCGGCGGACGACGCGACGCCGCGTTGCGCGGCGATCGAGCTGGACAGCTCCTCACGCGCCAGACGCGCCGCGCCGGCACGCAGCAGCGAGCTCGCGGCAAGCGCTGCCCACCCGTCCAGCGCGGCGAGGAAGAGAATCGCCGGCAGCCAGAAGTGCCCGATCAGGACGGCGATCGCAACCGTGACCACGCCCTCGAACAGGTACAGCCCGCTGAGCTCGAAGTTGCGTGGAGAGGACTCGACCCATGCGACGAGCATCGGCACCACGAACGCGGGCAGGGCCTCGGCGGACACGAGCAGCGCCGCTACGGCGAGCGCGCTGTGCGTGTGGTCGTATACGACCAGGGCAAGAGCTACATACCCCATCCAGCTGCCCAGCCGGTTCACGACGTAGGCGATGAAGATCCGGCGCAGCCGCGGGGTCGTGAGCGCCGAACGCACGGCGCAACGCTAGCGCGGGCGTCGTCCGAGGAGTGCGAGGACCCGTTCGTTCTTGCAGACATCGGTTCGGTCCTCGCCAGCCGCTACCGTCCAGGTCGTGGCCGAGGCAGGAACGCCAGGGGTATCGCGCCCGATCAACGTGATCATCGCCGACGACCATGCGGTCGTGCGCGACGGCATCCGCGCGGTCCTCCAGCGCGAGAAGGGCGAGTTCCAGGTCGTCGCCGAAGCCGCGGACATCCCATCGATGATCCGCGAAGTGCGCGAGCACAAGCCCGACCTGCTGACGCTCGACCTGACGATGCCCGGCGGCTCGAGCCTCGGCGCGCTGCCCTCGTGCTTCATCGCCCACCCGACGCTGGCCGTGGCGATCCTGACGATGCGCGAGGACCCGGAGTACGCCCGCCAGGCGCTCAGGGCGGGGGCCCGCAGCTACGTGCTCAAGGAGGCCGAGCCCGCCGAGCTATTGCAAGCCTTCCGCCTGGCGGTGGCCGGCGGCAACTACCTGCACCCGCGCCTCGGCGCGCTGATGGCGACCGGCGAGGAGGGCGGCTCCGAGGGAGTCGTCCTCAGCGAGCGCGAGCGCGAGGTGGTCCGCCTGATCGCCAACGGCTACACCAACCCCGAGATCGCCGAGCAGCTGAACGTCGCCGAGCGCACCGTCAAGACCTACCGCGCCCGCGCGATCGAGAAGCTCGGCTTCTCCTCCCGCGCCGAGATCACCGCCTACGTGCGGCGCACCGGGCTCACGGAGTAGCCGCCGGCGCGAGGCGGCGTCCTCGGTCGCTCGCGTGCAAAAGCACGCCACGCTGGCCGGTTCGGGGATGCGAGCGGAGCGAGTGTTACCGGTCCCGCTGCGTCCTTGCCTCGCTTGACCCCTCGACTCGCCCGCTGTCTGATCCCGGCCGGCACATGTGCCGGCCGGCCGGGCCGTGCATGCACGGCCCGGTTCGGGGCCGCACATGTGCGGCCCCGTCGGTTGCCGCATGCGGCAACCGACAGCACGCTTCGGCAGGGGCGGCCAAGCCGCGTATGGGGACAACATGCGTGTCGCGGATGAGCATTCAGGGGCCGTGCCCGGAGGCGGGCCAGTCCGCACTTCGGTCGGGGCTACGCTGGAAAGCCCTCCGGAAGCGGACGCCGATCCCGATAGAGAGTCCGGCGTAGATGAATCGCCGCTGTTCCCGTCGCGCGGTTCCCAAGTCGCCCTCTTCGAGGCATGCGTTGAGGAACTCGCGGAACTCTGTCCTGTAACGGTCCGCGTCCTCGCCCGTCATCAACACAAACGCCACAGCTGGAGCCTCGGCGGGCGTATCGAGAACGCGAATCCGCCCTTCTACGATGTCGAGTTTTTTCTGCCATAGGCCCGGATAGCGGGAGACGGTGGCCTCGTCCCGCAGACGGTCGGCCTCTTTGCGCAACTGGCTTATCGCACGTCGCCTGGGGCGTCCGGCTAGGAAGACGAGGAGGCTCGCGATCGCTGAGAGCAAGCTCGCACTAGCCCCGATCATCGCGGCGATCTCGCCGGTGCTCAAGGCGTCTTCCATCCGGGAATGAGGAGGCGAAGCGCCTGGCGCTGACCGGACGTTTCGCGTTCCGCTACGCGCTCACCCTCGACGGTCAGCCGGTAGTACCGGCGCGGAGGACGCCCCGCGCTCTGGGGATCAAGGATCTCCCAGCGGCTCTTGACAAGGCCTTCGTCCTCGAGCCGGCGGAGGATCCCGTAGGTCGTCGCAGCCGAGACGCCGCTCCTGCGGACGATCTCGAGGCCCCAAAGCTCGTTCGTTGGTGCAGAGCGCATCGTCTCGAAGAGACGGTGCGTCTGGTGGGAGCGATTGCGAGGCATCTCGACAGGCTACCACGAAACCGTCATAGGGCGAACTCGCCATAGGATCGAGGTCAAACGGCACTCATAGCGCTGTGCTGTGATAGCTGCTCGCGGTAGTCTCGGTACATGGCCACCGAGTCGAGTGTCCCTGCCGAGGGCCACCACCTGGAAGGCATCTCCCCGCGCGCCTTCCAGCACCCGGCCGACCGCGCAGCCACCGCCGCGCTCGGCGCGATTCCCTATCTCGACACCGTCGTCCGCAAGCTGATCGAGCTCGGCTACGAGCGCGCGCTGCGCCAGTCCTACCTGGGCTCCGCCGTGCGGCTCTCCGAAGACCAGCTGGGCGAGGTCTGGCGCGACCACGCGCTGGCCTACAGGACGCTCGACATGGCCGACGTCCCCGACCTGTACCTGAGCCAGTTCCCGATGCCCAACGCGCTCGCGATCGGCGCCCAGCGCCCGATCGTCGTCGTCCAGTCCGAGCTGCTGCGCCTGCTCGACCAGCCCCAGCGTCGCGCCGTGTTCGCGCACGAGGCCGCGCACATCCTCTCCGACCACCAGCTCTACCGCACGGCGCTCACGATCCTCGTGCTGATGACCCAGAGCGCGCGGCTGCCGCTGCCGCTCGCGCCCGTGCGCACCGCGCTGATGGAGTGGGGCCGGGCGACCGAGCTGAGCGCCGACCGGGCCGCCGCGCTCGTCACCCGCGATCCGCTCGCCGTGTGCCGCACGCTGATGTCGATCGCCGCCGGCGCGATGGTCGACCAGCTCGACCTCGACGTGTTCATGCGCCAAGGGCTCGACTACAAAGAGAAGGGCAACCCGCTCGAACGCCTCACCCGGCTGATGCTCGACCTCGGCGTCACCCACCCGATGGCGGTCAAGCGCACGCACGAGCTGATGGCATGGGTGCGCTCGGGCGAGTTCGACAGGATCGTCGGCTCCCACGAGTACCCCAGGCGCGAGGACCCCGTCGACCCCCGCGCCGACGGCGGCGAGGCCGTCAGCTTCTACGCCGAGCGCGTGCGCGACGCCTTCCGCGACGCGGGCGAGTCGGTCAACTCCGTGGGCCAGCAGCTCGCCGGCTGGCTGCGCGGCAAAGGCGGACTCGAGGACCTCGACGAGGACGAGGGCGAGGGCGAGGGCGAACGGGAGCCGGGCCGGTAGCAGCCTCGCGGCGGGCCTCGGCGCCGCGCCGCGAGACGCCGAGCGCGACGCTCAGGCGGTCGTCGCCGGCGCGGGGCGTCCGGCGAGCGGCACCCGCAGACGCACGATCGTGCCGCGTTCGGGCGCGGGCTCCCAGCTGAGCTCGCCGCCCACGAGCTCGGCGCGCTCGCGCATGCCCGACATCCCGAAGCCGCCCTCCAGGCCGTCGCCGCGCGGACCCAGGCGCGAGCTCGGCGGCATGCCGCGGCCGTCGTCGCGAACCGCGGCCTCGACCACGCCGTCGCGCTCGCGCACGCTGATCACGGCGCTGCTCGCCTGCGCGTGGCGGCTGACGTTCGTGAGCGCCTCCTGCACCACGCGGTAGATCGTGCTCTCGAGCTCGGCGTCCAGGCGCCGGCGGCCGTTCTCGGCGCCCGCCGCGGGCTCCCCGGTGTGCTCGCCGAGGTCGATCTCGGTTGTCACGTCGAGCCCGTCGATCGCCTGCGCGCGCCTTGCCAGCGCCTCCAGCGCGGCCGCCAGCCCGAGGTCGTCCAGCGCCGCCGGGCGCAGCTCGGTGATCAGGTGGCGCAGCCCGTCGATCTCCGTGCCGAGGCCCTCGAGCACGGTGTCGACCATCTCGCCGAGCGCCTGCATGTCGTCGAGGTCACGCGCGTTCGCCAGCTGCAGGCGCAGCGCCCCGATGCCCTGGATCGACTCGTCGTGGATCTCGCGCGCCCAGCGCGCGCGCTCGCGCTCGCGCGCCTCCATCCCGTAACGCATCCGTTCGATCTCCACCGAGCGCTCGGCGGCGAGGCGCTGGGCGACGCTCGCGGCGAACGCGGCGAGCGCCTGGCGGTCGGGCTCGCGAAAGGCGGCCCGCTCGCGCAGCGCGATCACCATGCCTCCGCCGTGCCCGTCCAGGTCGAGCGGCTGCACCAGGGCGGACCGGGCCTCCAGGCCGAGTTCGTGCAGCCACGCGGCCTCCTGCCCTCGCGGCCGGTCGAGCGCCAGCGGCGCGCGCCGCAGGTAGAGCGCTCCCAGCGCGCTGCCCTGCACGCGAGCGATGCGCAGGCGCACCGTCGCCGCCTCCGGCGAGGTCGCCGCCACCCGCAGCTCCCCGCGCTCCTCGATCACGATCAGCAGCGTGCTGGCGTCGAGCAGCCGCAGGCCGCGGTCGGCCATGAACCGCAGCAGCCACAACTCCGATCCGGCGAGCACGCGCTGGAGCTTATTGGCCGGCGATGCTGCCAAACGCCGGCGCGCCGCCCGTCCCCTCGGCGGCGGGCTGACCGGCCTCGCGCTCGGGGCCGTCGGCCACCGCGGCCGGCGCCGCGCCGTTGTCCCCGTTGGGGCCGCCAAGGCGCTCCAGCGCGGCCCGCGCCAGCGCCAG
This sequence comes from Solirubrobacteraceae bacterium, assembly GCA_035939315.1. Lineage (GTDB taxonomy): Bacteria > Actinomycetota > Thermoleophilia > Solirubrobacterales > Solirubrobacteraceae > Palsa-744. Next base: position 16,654 of record DASZFZ010000094.1, read on the forward strand.
CAGCTGCTGCGCGCTCATGTCCCGCCGCCACGCGGCCAGCCCCACCGACACCTGCAGCGCCAGCCGCGCGCCCTCCGCTTCGACCTTGATCGCGCGCAGGCGCCCGAGCGCCCGGCGCGCGACGATCTCGCCGCGGGGACCGTCGGCGCCCGGCAGCAGCACGTGCAGGTGGTCCCACTCGGGCCCGCCCCTGCCGACCCGGTCGAAGCAGCGCAGCTCGCCGCGCAGCGCCCGCCCGGCGTACTCGAGCATCTGCTCGCGCAGCTCGCCGCCGTGCTCGCGCGCCACCTCCTCCAGGTTGTCGAACACGATCAACAGGCAGCTCAGCCCGGTCCCGTGGCGCTCGGCGCGGCCGATCTCCTCCTCCACGCGCTCGCGCAGCGCGCTCGGGGACATCACGGCCGAGCCCCCGGTGCCGGGTCTCCGCGGTTGCATGTTTGGGTCGCTGGCAGCCATGCCGGTAGCGGACGAGTGTACGGCCGGTCCCAGGGGTCCCCTCCTGGCCTCTCCCATCCCGGCCTCTCGATCCCAATTATGCGCCGATTCGTCCCGTCAGGCAAGTCGCGCGAACAATCCGATCCGTCCCCGCCCACTGCTACACACCTGAGCATGCTGCAAGAGCTTCGCGTCGAGAACCTGCTGCTGATCGAGGAGGCCCAGCTGCGCCTGGCGCCCGGGCTGAACGTGCTCACCGGCGAGACGGGCGCCGGCAAGACCGTGCTGGCCCACGCGCTCGACCTGCTGCTCGGGGGACGCGCGCGGCCCGGCATCGTCAGGCCCGGCGCGAGCGAGGCGTACGTCGAGGGCGTCTTCGACCTGCCCGAGTCGCTGCGCGAAGCGCTCGGCGAGCGCCTCAGCCTCGACGCGAGCGAGCTCACGCTCTCCCGCCGCGTGGGCGCCGACGGGCGCACCCGCGCCCACCTCTGCGGGCGCGCCGCGACGCTCGCCGAGCTGCGCGGCGTGGCGGGCGCGCTGCTCGCCTTCTACGGCCAGCACGAGCACCGCAAGCTGACGCTCGCCGGGGCGCAGCTGGAGACCCTCGACGGCGTCTGCGCCGGCGAGCACCCCGCGCGCCTGCGGGCCTGCGCTCGGGCGTTCGCCCGCACGCGCGAGCTGCGCGAGCGCGTGGGCGAGCTGCGCGAGCTCTCGATGCAGCGCGAGCGCGAGCTGGACCTGCTCGCCTACGAGCTCGGCGAGATCGACGCGCTCGATCCCTCCGAGGAGGAGCACGCCCGGCTGCTGGGCGCCCGCGAGCGGCTGCGGCGCCTGGACGCGCTGCGCGGCGCGGCCGCCGGCGCCGCCGACGCGCTCTCCGGGGAATCCGCCGAGACGCCGGGCACGGTGGCGCTGCTGGCCGGCGCCAGCGGCGGCTTGGACGCGCTCGCCGGCGTCGACCCGGAGCTCGACGCGCTCGGCGAGCGCCTGCGCGCGCTCGCCCTCGAGGCCGAGGACCTCGCGAGCGGGCTGCGCGGCTACTGCGAGCAGGCCGCCGCGGACGCGCTCGCCGCCGGCGGCGAGGACGGGGCCGCCGGGCGCTACGCCGAAGCCTCGCTGGAGGCGCTGGAAGGCCGCCTGGCGGCGATCGAGCGGCTCACGCGCAAGCACGGAGGCAGCGTGCGGGCGGTGCTCGACTACGCCGAGCGGGCCCGCGCGCGCCACGCGCAGCTCGCGGGCGCGGAGGTCGCGCTCGCCGACGCCGAAGCGCAGCTCGGGCAGGCCGACGCCGAGCTCGCGCAGGCCGCCGCGGCGCTGCGTCGCGCCCGCAAGAGCGCCGCGCGCGACTTCGCGCGCGCCGTCTGCGAGCAGCTCGGCGCGCTCGCGCTGGCCGACGCGAGCTTCGAGGTGCGCTTCGCCGAGCGCGAGCCGGGCCCCGACGGGGGCGACGCGGTCGACTTCATGATCGCCCCCAACCCCGGCGTGCCGGCGGGGCCGCTGCGCGAGATCGCCTCCGGCGGCGAGCTCTCGCGCATCATGCTCGCGATCATGAGCGTCGCGAGCGCCGGCGCCAAGGACGCGACGCTCGTGTTCGACGAGGTCGACGCGGGCATCGGCGGGCAGACCGCGCGCGCCGTGGGCGCGCGCCTGCGCGAGCTGGGCGAGCGCCGGCAGGTGCTGTGCATCACCCACCTGCCGCAGATCGCCTCGCTCGGCGCGGGCCACTTCTCGGTCGTCAAGGACACCGCCGCGCAGACGGCCCGCACCACGGTCGTGCAGCTGGGCGAGGGCGAGGTCGTCAGCGAGCTCGTGCGGATGCTCGGCGCCGACGCCGAGGACACGGGCGCGCGCCGCCACGCCCGCGAGCTGCTGAAGGCCGCCTGAGCGCCGCGCCGCCTCCCCGGGCCGGCGGCGAAAAGCCCCGCACTCACGCCGCTTCCCGCGCCGTGGCGTTACCCTCGCATCAGTGGCCGCCACGCGACCCACGCCCGCGCTCAGCACCGAGGCCGCGACCGGCGCGCAGCCCGCGTGGACGCTCGCGGGCCCCGTACGCCCGGGCCGGCGCACGAAGCTGCTCGTCAGGCACCTCGTCAAGGGCGACATCGCGCTGATCGACCACCTCGACGTCGACCGCGTCTCCGCCGAGGAGCTGATCGCGGCCGGCGTGAGCGCGGTGCTCAACTGCAAGCCCTCCTCCAGCGGCACCTACCCGAACCTCGGCCCGGCGCTGCTCGTCGAGGCCGGCGTCGTGCTCGTCGACCTGCCCGACGACGCCCTCTTCGGGCTGATCTCCGACGGCGACCCGCTGACCGTGCGCGCGAGCCCCGGCGGCGCGGCCGTGGAGGTGCTGCGCAAGGGCACGCCGCTCGCGCGCGGCGAGGTCCTCGACCGCGCGCGCGTCGCCGCGGAAACGGAGGCCCGCCGGCGCGAGGTGGGGGAGGCGCTCGAGCGCTTCGCCCAGAACACGATCGAGCACATGCGCGAGGAGCGCGAGCTGCTCGCCGGGCGCATCGAGCTGCCGCGCTTCGCCACCGACTTCCGCGACCGCTCCACGCTCGTGGTCGTGCGCGGCGTCGGCAACCAGCGCGACCTGCGCGCCCTGCGGCCCTTCATCCGCGACAAGCGCCCGCTGATCGTCGCCGTCGACGGCGGCGCCGACGCGCTGCTCGAGGCCGGCCTGAAGCCCGACATGATCGTCGGCGACATGGACTCCGCCAGCGAGGCGGCGCTGCGCTGCGGCGCCGAGCTGGTCGTGCACTCCTATCCCGACGGCCGCGCCCCCGGGCGCGCCCGCCTGGAGCAGCTCGGCCTGTCGCCGAAGCTCGTCCCGGCGCCCGGCACCAGCCAGGATCTGGCGATGCTGATCGCCGCCGAGAAGGGCGCCCGCCTGATCGTCTCGGTCGGCTCCCAGTTCAACCTGCTCGAGTTCCTCGAGCGCAACCGCAAAGGCATGTCCTCCACCTTCCTCACGCGCCTGCGCATCGGCGAGATCCTCGTCGACGCCAAGGGCGTCAGCCGCCTCTACCAGCCCCGGCCCGGGCTCACCCCGCTGATGTTCGTGCTCGCCGCTGGCCTCGTCGCGATCGTCGCGCTGGTGGCGCTCACGCCGGTCCTGCACGAGGTCGTCGAACTGCTCTGGTTCAAGCTCAAGACCCTGGCCGCGCTGAGCCTCGCGGGCTCCGGCGGCTGACCGCGCACGCCGGCCCGTCTCGACCCGCATGTTCGACTTCCGCTACCACGCGCTGTCCCTCGCCGCCGTCCTGCTCGCGCTGGCGCTCGGCGTGCTGCTGGGCGTCGCGATCGGCGACTCGAGCTTCGTCTCCTCGGCCAAGAACGGGATCGTGCACAGCCTCAGCTCGGAAGTCGGCCAGGCGCGCAGCCAGAACGGGCAGCTGCAGGCGCGGCTGGCCGGCGAGGAAGCCTTCGCCAACGGCCTCTACCCGCTGGCCGTCCACGAACTGCTCGCCGGCCGCTCGATCGGCGTGGTGTTCCTCGGCGCCTCCTCCGACCAGGTCAACTCGCTCGTGCGCACAGCCGTCGCCCAGGCCGGCGGCGACGTCATGACGGTCGCGGCCGTGCGCGAGCCGCTCGAACTCGAAGCGCTCGCGCACGCCGCCGCCGGCACCCACTACGCGGCCCTCGCGAGCTCCACCCCGCTGCTCGAAAGCTTCGGCAACCTGATCGGCCGTCAGCTCGTCAGCGGCGGCCCGCTCGTCGACCGCGAGCTCATCAGCCGCGTCCGCTCGAGCCTGACGAGCGCCTTCGACGGCCAGCTCACCCGCCTGGAAGGGCTCGTCGTGATGCGCGCCGAGCCGGCCGGCATGGACGCCGCCGACAGCGAAGCCGCGGCCGCCTTCGAGTCCGGCCTGCTCGCCGGCGTCGGCCTCGCCGGCGTGCCCGCCGTGGGCGTCGAGCTGACCGGCACCGAACCGTCGCAGATCGCCTGGTATCGCAGCAAGGGCATCTCCAGCGTCGACGACCTCGACCAGCTCGCCGGACAGGCCGCCCTGGACTACGCGCTCGCCGGCGACCGCGGCACCTTCGGCGTCAAGTCCACCGCCGACTCGCTGCTGCCGTCGGTCGCCTCGGGCGCCGCCGCCGGCCAGTCGCCCTAGGCGCCCGCGCGGCGCGGCGCGGCGCGGCGCGCCGCGTCCGTGCGCGCCCGCGCCGCGTCCGTGCGTCCCCGCCGCGTCCGCGCGCGCCGCTAGCTTGGCGGCATGCACGCCCTGCCGCTCGCGATCGCCCTCCTGTGCGCGGCGGCGCTCGCGCCGGCGCTGATCCGCGCGCTGCGGGCGGGCGGTCACACGCAGCCCAACTATCGCGGGCGCGAGCTGCCGTGCCCCTTCGGCGTGCTCGTGCTGATCGCCGCCGCGCTCGCGCTGGTCCCGCTCGCGCTCCTCCAGCGCCTGGCCTCGACCGCGGTCTTCTACCCGACGTTCGCGCCGATCGCCCTCTACGCGCTCGGCGTGCTCGCGCTCGGCCTGCTCGACGACCTGCTCCCGCTCCGCGCCGCGCACCCCTCCGCGGCGGCCGCGCCGCCGCGGGGCTGGCGCGGCCACGCCGCCGCCACGCTGCGCGGCGAGCTCTCCACGGGCGCCCTGAAGGCCGCCGGCGCGCTCGGCCTGGCGCTGCTGGCGATGAGCTACCTGGGGCTCTCGAACGGGCGCTGGCTGCTCGCCGTCGCCGTGCTCGTGCTCGCGACCAACGCCTTCAACCTGCTCGACCTGCGGCCCGGCCGCGCCGCCAAGGCGCTCGTGCTGCTGGGCGTCGGGCTGACGGCCGGCTCGGCCGAAGTGCGCCCGCTGTGGACGCTCGGCCTGTTCGCCGCGCCCGCGCTCGTCGCCGGCGCCTACGACCTGCGCGAGCGGGCGATGCTGGGAGACACCGGCGCCAACCTGCTGGGCGCGCTCGCCGGCCTGTGGCTCGTGCTGACGCTCTCCGGCGCCGGCCAGCTGATCGCGCTCGCCGTGCTCGTCGCGGTCACCCTCTACGGAGAGTTTCGCTCAATTTCCGGGTTGATCGAACGGACGCCGTTGCTGAGGCAACTAGACTCCCTGGGCAGGCCCGCATGAGCATCAGCACGAACGACCGCCACGCGCAGCCGCCCGGCAAGACCCGGTTCATCTTCGTGACCGGCGGCGTCGTCTCCTCGCTCGGCAAGGGCATAGCGGCCGCCTCGCTCGGGCGGCTGCTCGTCGCCCGCGGCCTGACGGTCGCGCTCCAGAAGTTCGACCCCTACATCAACGTCGACCCCGGCACGATGTCGCCCTACCAGCACGGCGAGGTGTTCGTGACCGAGGACGGCGCCGAGACCGACCTCGACCTCGGCCACTACGAGCGCTTCACCGACGCGAACACGACGAGCGCCTCCAACGTCACCGCCGGCGGCGTCTACGACACGGTGATCCGCCGCGAGCGCCGCGGCGACTACCTCGGCGGCACCGTCCAGGTCGTCCCGCACATCACCGACGAGATCAAGCAGCGGATCGGCCTGATCGCCGAGCTGAGCGACGCCGACTTCGTGATCACCGAGATCGGCGGCACCGTCGGCGACATCGAGTCGCTGCCGTTCCTCGAGGCGATCCGCCAGTTCCCCGTCGACGTCGGCCGGCGGCGCTGCATGTTCATCCACCTGACGCTCGTCCCCTACATCGGCCACGCGGGCGAGCTGAAGACCAAGCCCACCCAGCACTCCGTCAACGAGCTGCGGCGCATCGGCATCGCGCCGGACATGCTCATGTGCCGCTCGGAGGGCTCGCTCTCGAGCGAGATCCGCAAGAAGATCGCGCTGTTCGCGAGCCTGCCGGTCGAGGCGATCGTCTCGGCCTGCGACGTCGACAACATCTACAAGGTGCCCCTCACCTTCCGCGAGCAGGGCGTCGACGACTTCGTGCTCGAGCACTTCGCGCTGGAGGCGCAGGCGCCCGACCTGCGCCGCTGGACCGAGCCGATCGAGCGCTGGGAACGCGCCGGCGAGCCCTCCGCGGGGCGCACCGTGAAGATCGCGCTCGTCGGCAAGTACGTGCGCCTGGAGGACGCCTACCTGTCGGTCTCCGAAGCGCTCCGCCACGCCGCCTCGCTGCAAGACGCGCGCGTGGAGATCGAATGGATCGACTCGGAGACGCTGGAGGGCGGCGAGAACGGCCAGGCGCTCGCGCGGCTGCACGAAGCCGACGGCATCCTCATCCCCGGCGGCTTCGGCGGCCGCGGCATCGAGGGCAAGATCGTCGCCGCCCGCGCGGCCCGCGAGCAGGGCATCCCCTTCCTGGGCATCTGCCTGGGCATGCAGGTCGCGGTCGCCGAGTTCGCCCGCCACGTCGCCGGCATGGAGGGCGCCAACTCGACCGAGTTCGACATCGAGACCCCCTACCCGGTGATCGACCTGCTGCCCGAGCAGAAGGAGGTCGCCGACCTCGGCGGCACGATGCGCCTGGGCGCCGACCCGATCAAGCTGCACCCGGGCACGCGCGCCCTGGAGATGTACGGCGAGGCGGTCATCTACGAGCGCCACCGCCACCGCTACGAGGTCAACAACCTGCTGCGCAAGCGCCTCACCAACGCGCGCGCCGAGGACGGCGGCGAGCTGCGCGTCAGCGGCACCTCCCCCGACGAGCGGCTCGTGGAGATCGTCGAGCTGGAGGACCACCCGTTCTTCGTCGCCTCCCAGTTCCACCCCGAGTTCAAGTCGCGCCCCGAGCGCCCCTCGCCGCTGTTCCGCGGCTTCATCGCCGCCGCGCTCGCGACGTCCCCGAGGGACGAGCGCGCCGCCGCGCGGGCCGAGCGCGCCGGCCGCCCGTGAGCGCCGCCGCATCCGCGGCGCGCGTGGGCGAGCTCGAGCGCCGCTACCTCAGCGGCACGTTCGCCGAGCTGTGCCGCATCGAGAGCCCCTCCGGCAGCGAGCGCCGCTGCGGCGAGCGCGTGATCGCCGAGCTGCGCGCGCTCGGCGTGCCCGTCCACGAGGACGACACGGCGGCCCAGACCGGCTCTGACTGCGGCAACCTGCTCGCGCGCATCCCCGGCGATCCCGGCGTCCCCGGCATCCCCGGCGATCTCGGCGTCCCCGGCGAGCCCGCGCCGCTGCGGCGCTCGGTGCTGGTGTGCGCGCACCTCGACACCGTGCCGCCGCTCGCGCCGGTCGAGCCGGTGCTCCGGGACGGCTACTGGGAGAACGCCAACGCGGCGATCCTCGGGGCCGACAACAAGGCCGCGATCGCGGTGGCGCTCGCGCTCGCCCGCCACGTGCGCCGCCGGGGGGCGCCCGTCGACCTCGAGCTGCTGTTCACGGTCGGCGAGGAGACCTCGCTCGCCGGCGCGCGCGCCTTCGACGCCTCGCGGCTGCGCAGCGAGTTCGGCTTCGTCTTCGACCACGCCTCGCCGATCGGCGAGGTCGTCGTCGGCTCGCCCACCCACTTCCGCATCGACGCCTGCTTCCACGGCGCGGCCGCGCACGCCGGCATCCGCCCCGAGCAGGGCCGCAGCGCGATCCTCGCGGCGGCCCGCGCGATCGCCTCGATGAGGCTCGGCCGCCTCGACGCGGGCGCCACCGCGAACGTCGGGCTGATCGCCGGCGGCAGCGCGATCAACGTCGTGCCCGAGCGCTGCTCGCTGACGATGGAGGTGCGCGCCCTCGGCGAGGAGCGCGCCGAGCAGCTCGTCGAGCAGTCCGTCGAGCGCCTGCAGGAGGCCGCCAACCTGCCCGACTGCGACTGCGACCTGGACGTGAGCGTGCAGCGCATGTTCTCGGGCTTCGAGCTCGCGCCCTCCGCGCCCGCGCTGCGCGTCGCCGAGGCCGCGCTGCGCGCCTGCGGCCACGAGCCCGTGCGCATCGACAGCGGCGGCGCCTCGGACGCCAACGAGCTGCTCGCGCAGGGCTTCGAAGCCGTCAACCTGGCCAACGGCACCGAGTGCAACCACGAGCCCACCGAGCGCGTCAGCGTGGCCGCGCTCGAGCAGATGCTCGACGTGGCGCTCGCGCTGCTCGACGAGGCGGCACGCCCGCCCGCCGGCGCGGCACTGTAGCTTGCAGCGCCGATGTTGAAGCTGCGACCCGCAACCGTCGTCGAGGTCCGCCAGGCCCACGACCGCCTGGAGACCAGTGTACGCGGGGGTTCCGCGGCGGCGGCCGAGCAGCGGCTGGTGATCGAGCTGACCGGCGGGGAGCACGCCGGCGCGCGCCGCGACGCGATCGCCGACGTGTCGCTCGTGGGCCCCGCGCAGGTCGGCGACGAGGTGATCGTCAACACGCTCGCCCTCGACCTCGGCCTCGGCTCGGGCGGCTTCGACATCGTCCACGTCAACCTCACGCGCGGCCTCGCCGGCGCCGCGCCGCCCGGCGCGCACGTGATGAAGCTCTGCTACACGAGCCTCCAGCACGCCGTCCGCCCGGCCGAGGCGGCGGCCCAGCCCGGCGCGCCCGCCTCGGCCGCGGACGGCGCGCCCGCCTCGCTCGCGCTGCTGCTCGGGCGCCCGGCGGCCGTGCTCGCGCTGCACGGCCAGCTCCCGGCCCTCGCCTGGGCCTTCGCGCAGGCCGCGCCCGGCTCCAAGCTCGGCTACGTGCAGACCGAGGGCGGCGCGCTGCCCGGCGGGCACTCGCGCACCGTGCGCGTGCTGCGCGAACGCGGGCTGCTCGCCGGCCACCTGACGGCCGGCGCCGCCTTCGGCGGGGAGGCCGAGGCGGTCACGCTCGCCGGCGCGCTGCACCACGGGCTGCGCGTGCTCGGCTGGGACGCCGCCGTGTGCGGCCCCGGCCCCGGGATCGTCGGCTCCGGCACGCCGCTCGGGCACGGCGGCATGCAGGCGCTCGACTCCGCGCACGTGGCGCTGGCGCTCGGCTGCCGCACGCTGCTGGTCGCGCGCATGTCCTCGGGCGAGCGGCGCGAGCGCCACCGCGGCATCTCCCACCACACGCTGACCGTGCTCGACCTGCTGCTCGAGCCCGTCACCGTCGCGCTGCCCGCCGGCGTGCGCTCGCCCGTCGGCTCGGACCTCCGCGCCGGCCTGCAGTCGGTGTTCGGCGGCGCCATGCCGAGCCGGCCCGCCGCGGGCGGGCGCGCCGCGCTGGCCGTCGAGGTGCAGCGTCCCGCGCGCATCGCCCGCCACGACTGGCGGCGCGCCACGATCGACCTGCCGGCCTACGCGGGCAGCGCGCTGCCCGCCACGACGATGGGCCGCGGCCTGGTCGAGGACCCGCTGTTCTTCGCCGCCGCGCTCGCCGGCGGCGCCGTGCTCGCCGAGCTCGCCCTCGAAGGTCCCGACGCCGCCGACGGCGAGCCCCCCGCCTTGGCGGAGGGCGCGCCGGCCCGGAGCGCCGCCGAGCCCGCGCCGGCCGAGGCCGAGAGCGCGTGAGCCCGGCGTTCGAGCCGCTGGGCGGCGAGACGGTCTACGACGGGCAGATCTTCAAGGTGCGCGCCGAGCGCTTCCGCCACGCCGACGGCAGCGAGGTCTCCCGCGAGGTCGTGCGCCACAGCGGCGCCGTCGCGATCGTCGCCCACGACGAGCGGGACGTGTGGCTCGTGCGCCAGCCGCGCGAGTCCGTCGGCGAGCCCGACCTGCTCGAGATCCCCGCTGGCCGCCTCGACGTCGAGGGCGAGCGGCCGCTCGCCGCCGCCCAGCGCGAGCTGGCCGAGGAGATCGGCCGCGGCGCGCGCTCGTGGGAGCCGATCGTCGTCTACTACACCGGCGCCGGCTTCACCGACGAGCGCGTGCACCTGTTCCACGCGCGCGACCTCTACGAGGCCCACGCCGACAGCGGCGAGGACGAGCGCATCGAGATCGTGCGCTGGCCGCTGGCCGAGCTCGACGGCGCGATCGCCGCGTGCCGCGACGCCAAGACGCTGATCGGGCTGATGTGGCTCGCGCGCAGGCTCCAGGGCGCCGCGCGCCCCGCCGGCGCCGCCGGCGGCTGAGGCCGCCGCGCCGCGCCGCGCCGCGTCTCCGCGCGGCCCCGGAGGGCGCCGGCGGCTGAACGCGCCGTTGCACCGGCCAGGAGCGCCACCGTCCCCGGCGAAGCCCAGGGCATGGCGATCTCACCCGCCGTGGCCGCCGGCGAGGCGGCCCCGCCCCAGCGCGGCCCGTCCGGTCCGGCCGGCGCCGGCAGGGTCTCCCCGGGCGCGGGGGCGATCGAGCCGCTGGTCCTCGACTTCCTCGCCTATCTGGAGCTCGAGCGGGGCCTCTCGCGCAACACGCTGGCGGCCTACCGCTCGGACCTCCAGCAGTTCGGCGAGTTCCTGGGGCGCCGCGGCCTCGCACCGGCGCAGGCCGGCCACGGCGAGCTCGCGGCCTTCCTCGGCGAGCTCGAGGGGACGGTCGCGCCGAGCACGCTCGCCCGCAAGATCGCGTGCCTGCGCTCCTTCTACCGCCACCTGCGCCGCGAGGAGGCGATCGCGCACGACCCGACGGCGGAGCTGCGCGGGCCGCCCAAGCCCCAGCGCCTGCCGCGGGTGCTCTCGCGCGAGCAGGTCGCGCGGCTGCTCGGGCAGCCCTCGGGCACCGACCCGCTGGCGCTGCGCGACCGCGCGCTGCTGGAGCTGATGTACGCGTGCGGGCTGCGCGCCTCCGAGGCGATCGGCCTGGAGCTGAGCGACCTGGACCTCGACGAGGGGATGCTGCGCGCGCGCGGCAAGGGCTCCAAGGAGCGGATCGTGCCGGTCGGCCGCCAGGCGCTCGCGGCGCTCGCGGCCTACTGCGCCCGCGCGCGCCCGCGGCTGCTGCTGGCCGGCGGCGGCGCGCGCGCCGGCTCGCCGCGCCTGTTCCTCAACAGCCGCGGCGGCGAGCTGACCCGCCAGGGGCTCTACAAGATCGTCCAGGGCCACGCGCGCGGCGCCGGCCTGGAGCAGCTGATGAGCCCGCACACGCTGCGCCACAGCTTCGCCACGCACCTGCTGGCGGGCGGCTGCGACCTGCGCTCGCTCCAGGAGATGCTGGGGCACGCCGACCTGGCGACCACGCAGGTCTACACGCACCTGTCGGCGGAGCGCCTGAAGGACGCCTACTTCAGCGCCCACCCGCGCGCCACGCTCGACCGCTAGCGCGCCGTCTAGGGTTGGGCGATGAGCGCCGGCGACCGAGCCACGGAGCGGCGGGCCTTCGTGCTCGTGATCGACGCCTGCGGCGTGGGCGCGGCGCCCGACGCGGCGCGCTACGGCGACGAGGGCACGAACACGCTGGCGCACCTGGCCGAGCTCGTCGGCGGCCTGGAGCTGCCCACGCTGGGGGCGCTGGGGCTCAGCTCGATCGTGCCCGTGGCCGGCGTGCCCGCGAGCGCCGACCCGGCGATCCACGGGCGGCTGCGCCCGCAGGGGCCCGGCAAGGACTCGGTCAGCGGCCACTGGGAGCTGATGGGCGTGGTCGGCGAGCGCGCCCTGCCGACCTACCCGGAGGGCTTCCCCGTGGAGGTGATCGCGCGCCTGCAAGCCGCCACCGGCCACGCGCTGATCTGCAACCGCCCCGACAACGGCCTCGCGGCGATCGAGGAGTTCGGCGCCGAGCACCTGGCGACGGGCGCGCTGATCCTCTACACCTCCCAGGACTCGGTGCTCCAGCTGGCCGCGCACGTCGAGCGGGTGGCGCCCGCGGAGCTCTACCGCGCCTGCGCGGCCGCGCGCGCGGCGATGCACGGCGAGCACGCCGTCGGCCGGGTGATCGCCCGGCCCTTCGCCGGCGCGCCCGGCGCGTTCGCGCGCACGGAGGGCCGGCGCGACTACGCGCTCGCGCCGCCCGGGCGCAGCTACCTGCAGGAGCTCCAGGAGGCGGGCGTCGAGGTGCACGGCGTCGGCAAGATCCACGACCTGTTCGCGGGCGTCGGCGTCGGGCGCTCGCACCCCGGCGCGACCAACGCGGCGGCGCTCGACGCGGTCGCGCGGCTCGCCTCGAGCCTGCCCGCCGGCCTCGTGTTCGCGAACCTGATCGAGACCGACCAGGTCCACGGTCACCGCAAGGACGCCGCCGGCTTCGCGCGGGCGCTCGGCGAGATCGACGCTCGGATCGGCGAGCTGCTGGGGCGGCTGCGCGGCGGCGACCTGCTGGTCGTGACGGCCGACCACGGCGTCGACCTGGCCCACCCGGGCACCGACCACACGCGCGAGCACGCGCCGCTGCTGGCGCTCACCGGCGAGATGCTGGCCCGCCGCGCGGCCGGCGGGCGCCTGGAGGGGCGCCGCCACGACGGCGTGCTCGCCGACGTCGGCGCGAGCGTGCTCGCGTGGCTGACCGGCGCGGGCGCCGCGGGCGCGGGCTGTGATACCCAGCCGGTCGGGCGCCGCCCGCCCGAGGCCGGCCTGCCGGGCGAGCCGTTCCTAAGCTAGGGGCGCGATGCCGGAGCTGCCCGAGGTCGAGACGATCAGACGCCAGCTCGCGCCGATCGTCGAGGGCAGGCGGATCGAGCGGATCGAGGTGCTCGACCCGCGCTGGTCGCGCCCGCTGGCTCCCGCCGAGCTCGAGCAGGCGCTCGCGGGCCGCCGCATCGAGCGGCTGGGCCGGCGCGGCAAGTACCTCGTGTGGAGCCTCGCCGGCGACGTGCACCTAGCGCAGCACCTGCGGATGACCGGCGCGGTGCTCGTCGACGCCGAGCCCGCGTCGTCCACGGAGTGGGAGCCGGCGCACGTGCGCGTGCGCATGCTCCTGGGCGGCCGGGGCCGGCAGCGGCGCCGGGCGCGGCTCGTGGTCGACGACCCGCGGCGCTTCGGCACGGGCGAGCTGCTGCTCGGCGGGCGGGCGCTGGAGGCGTTCTTCGCGGCGCGCCTCGGCCTCGAGCCGTTCGACGAGCGCTTCACGGTCGCGCACCTGCAGGCGCTCGCGCGCGGGCGCGGCGCGCCGATCAAGGCGTTCCTGCTCGACCAGCGCATGGTCGCGGGCGTCGGCAACATCTACGCCGACGAGGCGCTGTTCCGCGCGGGCATCCACCCGCGCCGCCCCGCCGGCAAGCTCACGCGCGCGCAGTGGCAGCGCCTGCGGGAGGGCGTGATCGACGCGCTCGAAGCGGGCATCGACGCGCGCGGCGCGAGCATCGACGACTTCCGCCACATCGACGGCGCCAAGGGCTCCTTCCAGGACCGCTTCCTCGTGCACACGCGCGCGGGCGAGGCGTGCGGCGTGTGCGGCACGACGATCGAGAAGCTCGTCGTCGCCGGCCGCGGCACCTACGTCTGCCGCGCCTGCCAGCGCCCGCCGCGGCTCAGGCCGCCAAGAGCTCGTCCAGCCGCCCGCTCTCGGCGGCCGCCTGCACCTCGGTGAAGCCGCCGAGCAACTCCTCGCCGACGATCACCTGGGGGAAGGTCATCATCCCGGTCCGCTGGGCCAGCTGCACGCGGCCCTCGGGGTCCTTGGAGAGGTTGACCTCGGCGAACTCGACGCCCTTGGAGCGCAACAGGCCCTTGACGCGCGCGCAGAACGAGCACGGCTCAGTCGTGTAAACCGTTACCTGACTCATTACTTCATTTAGTATAGCGAGGTTTTCGCGTGGCGCGGCCGGGGCCCGCGGCGGCGGGCGGCGGCGGGTGCTCCGCTCAGCCGACCACGTAGCGCTCGGGCACGAGGCGCTCGGTGCGCTTGGGCGGGCGCAGGTACTTGCGCTGCTGGCGGTCGGGGAGCCTGGGCGGCTTGGGCTCCTTGGGGTGCTCGTAGGGGACGATCGAGAGCAGGTGGCTGATCAGGTTCAGGCGGGCGGTGCGCTTGTCGTCGGCCTCGACGACGTACCAGGGGCTGTGCTCGACGTCGGTGTAGGCGAACATGCGGTCCTTGGCTTCGGCGTAGTCGACCCAGCGGGCGCGCGCCTGCAGGTCGGTGGGGCTGAACTTCCAGCGCTTGCGCGGGTCGTGCAGGCGCTTCTCGAAGCGCCGCTCCTGCTCCTCGTCGGAGACCGACAGCCAGTACTTGACGAGCTGGATGCCGTCGTTGACGAGCGCCTGCTCGAACAGCGGGCAGAAGCGCAGGAACTCTTCGTACTGCTCGGGCGTGCAGTAGCCCATCACGTGCTCGACGCCGGCGCGGTTGTACCAGCTGCGGTTGAACAGGGCGATCTCGCCGCCGGCCGGCAGGTGCGCGACGTAGCGCTGGAAGTACCACTGGCTGCGCTCGCGCTCGTCGGGCGTGGGCACGGAGACGATGCGGCAGGTGCGCGGGTTCAGGTAGGCGGTGATGCGCTTGATCACGCCGTCCTTGCCGGCGGTGTCGCGGCCCTCGAAGACCACGACCAGCCGGCGCCCGCCGCGCACGACCCACTCCTGCAGGTAGACCAGCTCGGTTTGCAGCCGCAGCAGCTCCTTCTCGTACTGCTTGTCGCTGAGCTCCTTTGGATGCTCGCCGCCCACCGCCGTCAAGTTAGCCCACGGCGCCCGACTTGGAGATGTCGGGCGCTGCGATCAAGATGGAGGCGTGTCCGGAAGGTCGGTGAAGACGGAGGCGGTGGTGCTGCGCTCGATGCGCTACGGCGAGGCCGACCGCATCCTGCACCTCTACACGCCCCACCGCGGCCGCGTGGGGGCGATCGCCAAGGGCGTGCGCCGCGCGCGCAGCCGCTTCGGGGGACGCCTGGAGCCCTTCTTCCGCGTGCAGATCGAGCTGCACGAGGGGCGCGGCGAGCTGCTGACGGTGACCGGCGCGAGCACCGTCGACGCGTACGCGCGGCTGCGCACGAGCGCGGGCGCGCTGGACGCGGCGGCGCGCGCGTGCGACGCGGTCGGCCGGCTGTTCGAGACCTCCGAGCCCCACCCGGGCGTGTTCAACCTGCTGTGCCGGCAGCTGGGCCTGCTCGACGAGCGGGCCGGCGCCGCCGGGGGGGCCGGGGCGGCCGGTGGCGGCGGCGTGGCGGCAGGGGGGGCCGGGGCGGCCGGCGGGGCGCCGGCGCCGGCGGGCTCCTACCGCGCCGGCGCGCTCGCGTTCCGCCTGAAGCTGCTGGTCGCGGCGGGGCTGGCGCCGCAGCTCGGCGCGTGCGCGAGCTGCGGCGAGCGCGAGCACCTGGTGGGCTTCTCGGGGGCGGCCGGCGGGGTCGTGTGCGCGGCCTGCGAGGCCGGCTCGTTCCCGCTGCGCGAGCCCGCGCACGGCTTCATGGCCGACGCGCTCGGGCGGCCGCTGAGCGAGGCGCCCGAGGCGGACGCGCAGACGCTCGGCCAGGTCGAGCGGGCGATCGCGGCGACGCTCGAGCACCACGCGCACGTGCGCCTGATGCCGGCGTCCGGGCGCGCGGCGTGAGCGCGGCTGCCGCGGGCACGACGCCGCCAGCCGCGGCCTGGCCGCCCGCCACCCCCAATCCATATATCTTGATCGCACGTGGACGAGGGACTGCCGATCGCCTACCAGATGCTCGAGACGGGCGTGCCCGTGCTGGCCAGCGACGGCAAGCGGGTGGGCAAGGTCGGGGCGGTGCTGGCCGAACCCAAGGAGGACGTCTTCCACGGGCTGCTGGTCGAGGTCGAGGGCGTCGGGCTGCGCTTCCTGCCGGCCGAGTCGATCGCCTCGCTGCACGAGCACGGCGTCGACCTGCGCATCGATGCGGCGGCCGCCCACGCGCTGGCGCCGCCCGAGCACGCGGCGCCGGTGTTCGACGAGGACCCCTCCCACCAGGGCACGTGGACCCACTGGCTGCACAAGCTGGACCGGCACGGCGACTGGGACCGCGAGCGCTGAGCGGCGCCTGGCCGGCCGGGCGTGCTGGCACAATCGAAGGGTGAGCGCGACGACGCACTACGAGCAGCAGGCCGTCGCGGCGGGCTTCGCCGAGCGCGTGGCCGAGCAGGAGCAGCGGCTGCTCTCGCCGCTGGCCGCCCGCTCCTACCCGGCGCTGCGGCTGCGCGAGGAGGCCGACTGCGCGCTGCGCACGCCCTTCCAGCGCGACCGCGACCGGATCGTGCACTGCAAGGCCTTCCGGCGGCTGACGCACAAGACGCAGGTGTTCGTGGCGCCGCAGGGCGACCACTACCGCACGCGCCTGACGCACACGCTGGAGGTGACGAGCATCTCGCGCACGGTCGCGCGGGCGCTGCGCCTGAACGAGGACCTGGCCGAGGCGATCGGCCTCGGCCACGACCTCGGCCACCCGCCCTTCGGGCACATCGGCGAGGAGGCGCTCGACGGCTGCCTGAAAGAGCGCTTCGGGCGCGACTTCCGCCACTACGAGCACTCGCTGCGCGTCGTCGACGCGCTCGAGCCGGCGCCGGCCGGCGAGGGCCGGCGGGCGCGCCCCGGGCTGAACCTGACCGAGCCGGTGCGCGAGGGCATCGCGCGGCACTCGAGCCGCACGCCGCCGCCGCGCACGCTCGAGGGGCGCATCGTGCGGCTGATCGACCGCGTCGCGTACATCAACCACGACATCGACGACGCGCTGCGGGCGGGGCTGCTGCGCGAGCAGGAGCTGCCGGCCGAGCCGATCGCGGTGCTCGGCGCCAGCGGCTCGCAGCGGATCGACGCGCTCGTCCACGACCTGGTCGAGCACTCCGAGCGCGCCGGCGAGATCGTGCAGGGCCCCCAGGCGGGCCCCGCGATGGACGAGCTGCGCGACTTCATGTTCGAGCGCGTCTACCTGGGGCCGGCGGTGCGCTCGGAACGCGCCAAGATCGCGGCGGTCGTGCGGCGGCTGTTCGAGCACTACGTCGAGCACCCACAGCTCGTGCCGGGGGCGGGGCAGGCGCCGGCCGACGAGCAGGCGCTCGCGCAGCTCGTCACCGACTACCTGGCGGGGATGACCGACCGCTACTGCATCCGCCAGTACACCGAGCTGCAGGTGCCGCGCGCGTTCGCGCGCTAGCTTCACGGCGTGGCGCTCTACACGAACGAGTCCCGTGACCGGGTGCGCGACGCGGTCGACTTCGTCGAGCTGGTCTCGGCGCGCACGGAGCTGCGCCGGGCGGGCGTGGCCCGCTACGAGGGCCTGTGCCCGTTCCACGACGAGCGCACGCCGTCGTTCGGCATCGACCCCGTGCAGAAGGTCTACTACTGCTTCGGCTGCCAGGCCTCCGGCGACCTCTTCACGTTCGTGCAGGAGACCGAGGGCGTCGACTTCAAGGGCGCGCTCGAGCTGCTCGGCGAGCGCTACAACGTCGAGCTCGAGCGCGAGCAGGAGGACCCCCGCGAGGAAGAGAAGCGCAAGCGCCGCGAGCGGCTGCTGGAGCTGCTCGCCCGCAGCGCCGCCTACTACGAGCGCTGCCTGTGGGAGTCCGCCGAGGCGGCCCGCGCCCGCGAGTACCTCGAGGGCCGCGGCCTGGGGGAGGAGATCCTGCGGCAGTTCCGCGTGGGCTACGCGCCGAGCGCCTGGGATCGCGTGCTGAGCGCCTCCCGCCGTGGCGGCTTCTCCGAGCAGGAGCTGTACGCCACGGGCTTGGCGCAGCGCTCCAAGGAGAACCCTCCCTCGGGGAGGACAGGCGGGCGCTTGTATGACCGGTTCCGCTCGCGCATCATGTTCCCGCTGGCCGACGTGCGCGGGCGCGTGCTGGGCTTCGGCGCGCGCGCCATGCGCGAGGACCAGCGGCCGAAGTACCTGAACACCTCCGACAACGACCTCTACCACAAGGGCCTGCACCTCTACGGCGCCGACCTCGCCAGGGCGCACGCCGCGCGCGCCGGCAAGGTGATCCTGTGCGAGGGCTACACCGACACGATCGCCCTGCACCAGGCGGGCATCCGCAACGCCGTCGGCCTGATGGGCACCGCGCTGACCGACGAGCAGGTGCGCGAGCTCGCGCGCATGGCCCAGACCGTGCTGCTCGCGCTCGACGCGGACAGCGCGGGGCAGGAGGCGATGCTCAAGGCGTTCCGGCTGGCGAACAAGAGCAAGCTCGAGCTACGCGTGGTGATGCTGCCGAACGGCGCCGACCCGGCCGACCTGATCCAGCGCGAGGGCGCGGCGGCGATGCAGACGGCGGTCGAGGGCTCGATCTCGTTTGTGAGCTTCCGCGCCGAGCGCGTGCTGGCGAGCGGCGACCCGTCGAACACAGAAGACCAGGACCGGATGATCGCCGAACTGCGCCCGGTGTTCGCCGAGCTGCCGCCGAGCGCACTGCGAATGGAGCTGACGCGCACGGTCGACAGCCGCATGGCGTTGCGAGAGGGCCTTGCCGAAGAGCTGCTCTCGGCCGCCCCATCGCCTGCCGGGCGCGCGGGGGTGTCGCGGCCGGGGGCGCCGCGCAGGGAGGGCGAGGCCGAGGCTGCGCGCACGCGCCGGCCGCGCGTGAGCGAGATGACCCGGCGCGAGGAGACCGAGCGGGCGTTCCTGGCTCTGTGCATCGCCGCGCCGGACGACGGCGCGCTGGCGCTCGCGGGCTTGGACATCGACGAGCACTTCTCCAGTGGCCTCTTGCGGCGCGCCGCGCGACACCTGTGCGCGGGGGATCTGCGCTCCCCGATGAGCGAGGTCGCCGGCGCGCAGGAGCGCCTCGAGGATGACCCACAGCTGGGGGCCCTGTTGGCGGAGCTGGTGGTCGAAGCGGGCCGCGAGGAGGCGAACACGGCGATGCTCGAGGTCCAGCGCCTGCAGCTCGAGCTCGCGCGCGTGGAGCGCCAGATACAACGAGCACGCGGGCAGGACGGCGGCGACATCAGCGCTCTGGCCCGGCACAAGGCCGAGGTCAAGCGCAACTTCGACCGGGCATACGGGCAGGTGCTGGAACAGACGGGGGAGAGGTAGGCCAGTGGCCAGAGCCCCCGGCTCGCGGGGTTCGGCGGCTGACGCGAGCGTCGCCGGCTCCGGTCATGCGGCGCCGCCAAGAAATCACAGAGTCGGCACAGAAGGCACACGCTCGAACAGATGTTCGTGTCATTCTGGGGCGCATGGATCGGGCATCTCTGGAGCGGCTTCTCGACCAAGGCCTGTCGCTGGCGGAGATCGGCCGCAGGTTCGATCTGCATGAAGCGACGGTCGGCTACTGGGCAAAGAAACACGGCTTGGAGGCGGCGAACCGCGCCAAGCACGTGTCGCGGGGAGGCATCGCGCGTGAGGACCTCGAGGCTCTGATCGAGGCCGGCATGTCGATCGCCCAGATCGCCCAGTCGGTCGGCCGCAGCAAGGCGACGGTGCGCCACTGGCTGAAGCGCCACGAGTTGAAGACCTTCGTCCAGCAGGGCCGGGCCGCAGAGGGCTCGACAGTTGCGGCGAAGGCTGCAGGCAGAGCCACCGTGATGCGCAGATGCCGTCGGCATGGAACGACGCAGTTCTGGCTGGAGGGTCGCGGCTACTACCGATGCAAGCGATGCCGCATGGAACGCGTCAGCCAACGCAGACGCAAGATCAAGCGGATCCTCGTCGCGGAGGCCGGTGGACGCTGCGCGCTCTGCGGATACGACCGGTACTTGGGGGCCCTGCACTTCCACCACCTCGACCCAAGCACCAAGCGCTTCCATCTGAGCATGCAGGGCGTCACGCGCTCGCTGGCGGCCGCTCGTGCTGAGATGGCGAAGTGCGCGCTGCTCTGCGCAAACTGCCACGCGGAGGTCGAGGCAGGGCTCGCGAGCTTGCCTGGGGCGGACGCGGTCCAAAGCAAGGTGGCCTAGAATGGCCCCAGCGATCCGGGGCAGCTCGACTGGCCGAGCGCTCGACTGTTAATCGAGAGGTTGTGGGTTCGAGCCCCACCCCCGGAGTGGTGACAATCCGCACAAGCTGGGCCGGTGCGGAGCATGGCGGCGACGGTCTCAGCGTGGCCGAGAGCCGGTCGCTCGCCGTGGCGTAGACGACGAGTAGGTCGAAGGCGTCGAACAAGGCGCGTCTTTTCGCGTCAGCGGCTCGCTCGGCCGCTCGGAGAAGTTGGGCACTACTGCCGCCGGGTCTTGGTGCTCGGGAGCCAGCCCGAGCTTCGGCAGGGCCGCCTGTGCTGCTGCCTTCTCGGCCTTCAGCTCCTCGATCCGGGCACGGACGACATCGGGCTCGATCCGTGCTCCAAGGCCCGCACCTGCAGGGCTATGGCTTGGTCGGCCTCGGCGATTGGGCTTGCAGTCGCGCGGCCGTCCGGTGCGTCTCAGTGACGCTGATGCGCTCGTGCAACTCTAGCCGGCTCGTGCGCGTCCTCAAAGATCATCCACGCAGCTTCGGGGCGCAGGCGAGCGGAGCGACCTGAGCCGAGCGTCCGGCCTGCACCGCACCGTCATTGCCGCGATCGAGCAAGACCGCCAGGAACCGCGCTTCAGCACACTGATTAAGTTCCGAGCCGGCCTCGGGTTGCTGGCGCACGTCTTCACCGAAGCCGAACGCGACGACTGACCGACACTCGTGCTGGCGCCCTCGGCGTGCTTTCCGCGAACGTATGTCCGCACCGGAGGCCCCCCGAGCCGCTGGTGCCCGAACTCCGGGACAAGCTTGACCTGTAGAAGTGGGCGGGCGCCATTGAGGCCGCGCTTCCGTCGCCTGACGCGGGGAAATCCCTGGTCGTCGAGGCTCACCCGCGGAAACGGGCGCCGAACAGTTCGACGACGGGAAGCCAAGATATGGTTGCCAAATGCAATTCATCCAGAGGATAGGGATTCGAGATTTCCGCTCAATCTCGTCGGTCGAGCTTGCGAACCTCGACAACATCGTGCCCATCGTTGGGCCGAATGGAGGTGGCAAGTCGAACCTCTTGAGGGCACTCAACCTGTTCTTCAACTCAGAGGTTGAACCTGGTGTTGCTCTCGATCTGAGTCGAGATTTCCATGAACCGGGTGCGAGACGGAAGGTCAAGAAGCGTGTTGTCGTCGAGCTTGACATGAGTTTCGGCGATGGGCTCCGTCCGCAGATGAAAGACTTTACGAAACGCCTCGCTGGAAATGCGAGTGTCTTCACGATCGCGAAGCACTGGACGCTTAATCCAGCTACACACCGTCCCGAGATGGAGCTGCGATTTGGCCCAGCTGGTGAGGAGCCGAAGGTAGTCGCTGATCAGGATCGTGGACTTGTTGAACGCCTCGTCAGCTCTGTGAGATTTCGCTATATCTCGAATCACGTGCATCCTACCGATGTGCTCCGACGGGAGGAGGAGAACTTGCGTAGGGCACTCTTCCGTCGACTCGGAAAGAGCCCGTCATTCACTAGCGACCAGATCGACAAGATTCGGGAGGCGGCTCATGAGTTGATGCGGCCGGTTACCGATGAGCTAAAGGGCTCGGCCGCGCAGATCACGGATATCGAGCTCGGTACTCCGAGCGAGTGGGGGGAGCTAGTGTGGCTCTTTGGGCTACAACTCAACGCGGGGCAAACCGGGACACGTGAGGCTGCGCTTCAGGGGTCAGGCATCCAGTCGGCGTTGGCGTACGCGATTCTGCATTCCCTCGACACGAACCTCGGTAGCGACTTCGGGTGGCGCCGGGGCGCAATTTGGGCGGTGGAGGAGCCCGAGTCCTTCCTCCATGCCGATCTCCAGGCGCAGCTTGCGGAGTCGTTCTCGCGCTACTCGAACGACGCGACACTTCAGGTTCTACTTACAACGCACAACACGGCGTTCCTTGGAGTGGCGGACAACGGCGTGGCCGTTGGGCTCGGTAGCGCAGCCAGCGAGATCCAGATACAGCCCAGGGCCGACCTGATCGAGACTGCGCTCAAGGGTGGCGTAACACCGTTCACTCATCCGCTTCATGTGGGGTCCGTCAAGCCGCTGCTATTGGTCGAGGGTAAGGATGATCGCGAACTGATCGTGCGGGCCTATAAGGACGCCGAACAGCCGTGCCCTTACGACATTCAGGCGATGGAAGACATTGAACCTCTGATGAGAGGGGGGGTCGAGCAGATACGGACTTATCTCAAAAACAATGTGTCGGCACTGCGGGCACGTGCGAGCGGCTCACCGGTCGTTGTTCTCGTCGATCACGAGGTTAGCGATGGCAAGGTCGCGAGCTTGAACACGGTGCTCAAAGAGCATCCGACATCAGCGTGTCATAGGATGCAGAGTGCGGGCAAAACGCAGGGGTTGAAGCCCGTGGCGGGCATCGAGGCGTATTTGTCGTTGGACTTCTATCGCGCTGCTGAGCAACAAATCGGTCTCAACCTGATCGAACCAAGTGAGGGGTCAAGCGCGACGTGGCGCCTGGGAATTGAGCCGGCGGAGATGGGCTCGAAAAAGGCGCCCATCCACAAACTGCTAGCTGAACGTAGCGAGCCTAGCGATATCGCCGCGATCACGGCTCTAGTGCCAGCGCTCTCCAAGCTACTCGTCGATCCGCTTCAAAGCACGTTGGGTGTCTAGCCCGGCTCAAAGGTGTCGAACAGCGCGCGTTTGGTCGCGTCGTCGGCTCGCGCGGCCGCTCGGAGATGTCGGGCACTCGATCGAGTGCCGCCAGCGGTCTTGCGCGGAGGCGCTGCGCGCCGTCGATGTCGATGCCGAGGCTGCACTCGAGCTTGAATTGGCGGGAAGCTCCGATCCGGAGAGCACCACACAGCGGCGTGCTTGATCGCGCTCTCGTCTCGGTTCTCGCGGCGCGCCGCGGGCATCCCGTCGCTTGTCAAAGCGACCGTGGCTATCGCAGGTCAGGAGCTCACCGACCGCGTGATCTATCTCCCGGAGCCAAGCGAATCCTGAGGCCCAAACTCGGTCAGCCCGCCCGCCAGTCGGGCTAGCGCTCTCCTCCGCCTCCGAAGATCCGCAGGAAGAACAGGAAGACGTTGAACACATCGAGGAAGATCGACGCGGCGATCGGCACGGCGAGCTGGTCGTTGGCCCGGCGCAGGCGGTTGAAGTCGACGACCGTGAAGCCGCCGAAGATCACGAGGCCGAGGACCGCGTAGATGATGTTGGCGTGGGGGATCGAGATGAAGATCGCGACGATCCCGAACACGATCAGGGCGAGCAGCGCGAAGAACAGTGCGCGCGCGTAGATCGAGAGGTCGCGCCTGGTCGCGTAGCCGAGCGCGCCGAGGCCGCCCACGAACGCGGCGGTGGCGCCGGCGGCCTGCCAGAGCACGGCCGGCTGCGTTTCGGCGTACTGACGGAGCAGCGGCCCGACCGCCGCGCCGAGCAGCACGCCGAGCCCGAACAGGAAGCCGATCGCGAGCTGCTCGTGGCCGCGCGAAGTGGCGATCTGCAGGCCGAAGATGCAGCCGAAGGCGAGGATGAACGAGCCGATCCCGACTCCGCCAGAGAGGTTGCGCCCGAGATAGGCGCCGAGGGCCGCGCAGCCGACCGTCAGGGCGACGAGCCCCATCACCTGCCCGAACAGCGCCCGGGTGACGTCGCGGCCGCCCAGCTGGCCGCGACTGGCGATTGGTAGCTGTATGCCTCCGCTGCTCATCGTGCCCCCTCGGTCGACATGATCATAGTCGGGAAATCTGGGGCGAAGGAGACGCTCAGCTCTCGGAGGAAGACTGCCGGTAGCGCTCGCGCTCCCTGGCCCACAGTTCGTCTTCGGCCTGGGCGGACATGGGGCTCGTCGCCTCCCCGCGGCGGTCGATCGGATGAAATTCGGCGCGGCGTTCCCCAAGCGACTTTGCCCGCCGGCCGCCCCTGCCTCCCTGCAGGCCGCTGCCAGCGATGATCAGCAACACGAAGCCGGCGACGTAGAGCGCGATCGCCGAGTTTCTGACAGCGGCTGTCACGCAAGCGGCGACCAGCAAGAGCAGCAGCACGACGCCGACCGGCGTGACCCTGTAGGACCCTAGAAGGCGACGCAGTTGCGACATGCGGAACAGCGTACCGTTGCCGGCGGCCGCGCGCCTACCGGTGGATCCGCTCGAGCGCTTCGCCGTTCAGGTATGCCTGGAAGCGCGCTTGTCCGCTGGCGTCGTAGATGCCCCAGCCGTCGAGTTCGTGGGGGAAGAACGCGAGCGCGAAGCGGCCGAGAGCGCTCGTCGGGACTCGATACCGTGAGTCGATCAGCCGCGCGAGACGTTCCGGCACCCTGGGGTCGAGTTCGGGGATGGTGATGCCGCTGGCCGCGTTTTCGAAGGTTCCTGGCACGCCGACCTTGACCTTGCTGGTCGCGGCGATCGTGACGATGCGCGCTTGCCCGTTGGCCCCGACGATCGCCTCCGGCTCGCTAGGGTAGAGCGCCGTCGAGAGGATCAGCTCGTTGGACTTGAAGCGCTTGGCCAGCGCGGCGGCGGCACGCCGCAGGTTGCGCGCGTAGAACAGCGACTGGGGACTGGTTGGGGCGATCGACACGGTCGGCGAGGGAAGCGGAGCCTTGGCGATGTCGCTCGGCGGCGGGCCGTTCCATTCGTAGTGTTCGCCCGCCACCTGGAAGGAGCGGGCCTCGATGGTCGCCGGCGTGGAGTAGGAGGTGCCGTCCTTGAAGTGAAGTCTATTGTCGCGACCAGCGCCACGGATGAGGCGCGTTCAGCGCTGTCAGGCGGGCGCGCGCGGCGTGCCCGCGGCGAGCCGCTCGACGAGCTCGGCCGCGCGCGCTCCCGCGTCGTTCGCGTGCGCCCACGCCTCGAGCTCCCGTGCACGCGCGCCGATCGACGGCTCGGCCAGCGCCCGCTCGACGGCCAGGCGCAGCGCCCGCGGGGTGGTGAAGCGCCGCGGTACGCGCACGCCCGCCCCGGCCCACACGAGGCGCGCGGCGTTCTCGTTCATGTCGCCCACCGCCGGGCAGGCGACGACGGCGCAGCCGCAGGCCAGCGCGCGCACGAGCGTGCCGTGGCCGGCGTGGCAGACGACGACGTCGCAGCGCGGCATCGTGCGCGCGTAGGAGACCCACTCGACCACCCGCGCGTTCTCGGCGACCGGCAGGGGCGCCGACGGCAGCCGCCGGTTGTAGGTGGCGAGCACGCGCACGGGCGCGTCGGCGAGTCCCCGCAGCGCGGCGAGCAGCAGCCTGTGCTCCTTGTCCTGGGCGGTCGACGGCGCGACCAGCACGAGCGGCTCGCGGCCGGGCGGCAGCTCTACCTCGTCGGCTGGCGGCTCCCACATAAGCGGGCCGACCACGTGCGTGTTCGGCTGGGGCGCGGCGCGCGGGTACTCGAGCTGGGGGAACGTCGCGACCAGCGCCAGCTGGCGGCTGATGCCGCCGTGGACGTGGTCGAGCGGTGGCAGGCCGAGTCGCTCGCGTGTCTGGTTGAGCTCGACGCGCCCCCGCTCCAGGCCGCGCCCGACGATCGGGTGGACGCGGCGCCACAGCGCGCGGCCGGCTGCCGTGCGCGGCAGGCGCGCGCCCAGCGAGTAGATCGGGAACTCCGGCGGGCCGTGCGGGTGGACGTGGGGGATCAGCGTCGCCCGGGGCGCCCCGACGATCTCCGCCGCCAGCGCCGGGGCGAGCGTGAGAATGTCGGCGACCACCACCTCCGGCTCCAGCTCGCGCACCAGCGGCACGGTGTCGGCCGTCGCGTGCACGACCGCCTCGTAGAAGTCCAGCGGCTCGGGCCCCGAGGGGAACACCGTGTACTCGGGCGCGGGCGCGAAGCGCAGGCCCTCGGCCAGCACGTGGCGCTCCCAGCGTCGCCACGTTTGCAGCGTCACCTCGTGACCGCGCGCGCGCAGGGCGCGCCCGAGGGCGATCATCGGGAAGGCGTGGCCTGGGTCGCCGAAGGCCCCGAGCAGCACCCGCCGGGGCGGCCCCTCGCGCTCTCCCACGGCCGCGCTCAGGCGACGAGCTCGGCGATCAGCCGCAGCTGCTCCAGGCGCTCGGGCGCGGTGAAGGCGATCGGCGTCACGCCCAGCGTGCCCACGCCCGCGTCGCGGTAGACCGCGAGGCGCTCGCGCACCACGTCCCTGGGCCCGCACAGCGCGACCGTGTCGATGAGCGCGTCGGGGATCGCCGCCATCGCCTCCTCTCGCTTTCCTTCCAGATACAGATCCTGGATCGTCTTGGCGGCGTCGGTGAAGCCGTAGCGCTGGACCACCTGGTTGTAGAAGTTCTGCTCGCGCGAGCCCATGCCGCCGACGTACAGCGCGATGAACGGCCGCATCGCGTCGCGCGCGGCCTGCAGGTCGTCGGTCACGAACACGTTGACGGTCGGCGCGATGTCGAAGTCGTCGAGCGATTTGCCCGAGCGCGCGGCGCCTTCTTCCAGCAGCGGCCGCAGCTCGGAGACGTGCTCGGGGCTGAACAGCGTGGGGATCCAGCCGTCGGCGATCTCGCCCGCGAGCGCCGTGTTCTTCGGGCCGATCGCCGCCAGGTAGATCGGGATGCGCTCTTGCACGGGTGAGATCGTCAGCTTCAGCGCCTTGCCGGGGCCGTCCGGCAGCGGCAGCTCGAGCGTCTGTCCGTGGAACTCGACGCGTTCGCGCGCGAGCGCCATGCGCACGACAGCGACGTACTCGCGCGTGCGCTGCAGCTGTTTGGCGAAGCGCTGCCCGTGCCAGCCCTCCGCCACCTGCGGGCCCGAGGAGCCGATCCCGAGGATCATGCGCCCGTCGGAGAGCTGGTCGATCGTGGCGGCCGTCATCGCCGTCATCGCCGCCGAGCGGCCCGGCATCTGGAAGATCCCCGAGCCGAGGCGGATCCTGCTCGTCTGCCCGGCGAGCCACGCGAGCACCGTGGCGGTGTCCGAGCCGTATGCCTCCGCCGCCCACACCGAGTCATAGCCCAGCCGCTCGGCCTCCTGCACGATGTTCAGCTGGTCGGCCGAGCTCAGCCCGAGGCCCCAGTAGCCGATGTGGACGCCGAGCTTCATGTGCAAATTTCCTTTCAGGAGGAGGGAATCCGTTGCGCGCCCGGAAGGCGTGTCCTACGCTTGGCCGCGCAGCGCCCGCGACTGGCCGGACAGCCAGCGGGGGTGCGCGAAGCCTATGCGAAACCGCCGCCCCAGGAACAGCCCGATCGAGCGCCTGCGCACCGCGATCGACTGTCTGCCCGTGTCAACCAGGGAGGCGATGCTCGCGGGCGTGCGCGCCAACGAGCGGATCATCGTCGGCGCCTACGTCGACCGCGAGGGCGGCGTGTGCCCGATGCTCGCCGCCCACCGCCAGGGCGCCCGCGTCGACTTCCTCTCGTTCGCCCGCTCCTGGGACCGCTTCGCGCGCGCCGGCGAGAAGCCGCGCGCGGCGACCGAGCGTGAGGTCCGCATCCTGCTCGCCCAGCTCGAAGCGAGCATCGCAAGCATCGACGGCCTCGAGCTCGACGTCGCGATCGCCGAGCACCGCCAGCTCCTGATCGGCGCGCGCCGGAGTGCGCGCCTGGCCCGCCAGGCGCGCTGCGCGCTGCCCGAGGCCGCCGACCCGCGCGGGGAGATCCTCGTGCGGCGCCTGCGCCGGCCCTCGCTGCGCCGGCTCGTCGGCGCCTCGGTCTAGAAGGCGCCCGAGCGGAAGCCGTCGCCCGGGCGGATGAACTGGATCTCCGGCACCAGGCACGCCGGCGAGGTCTTCAGCAGGAAGCGCACCGACTCGGCGATGTCCTCCGAGCGGATCATGTCCTCGGCGGCGATCTGGCCCTTGACGAAGTCGGTCATCGGCGTGTCCACGAACGCAGGGCACAGCGCCGTCGAGCGGATCCCCTCGGTCGCGAGCTCGCGGTTCATCGAGTCGGTCCAGCCGACGACCGCGTGCTTGGTGGCCGAGTAGACCGACAGCCACGCCTCGCCGTGCTTGCCGGCGATCGACGCGGTGTTGACGACGAGCGCGCGCTTGTGCAGCGCGCCGGCCGCCCGCAGCATGTCGGCGCACTCGCGGTAGAAGAGGATGATCGAGCGCAGGTTGATGTCGATCTGCATGTCCATGCGCTTGGTCTGGATCTCCGCGACCGGCGCGCCGCTGCCGACGCCGGCGTTGTTGACGAGCACGTCCAGGCGTCCGCAGCGCTCGCGGTGGGCCTCGACGACCTTCTTGACCTCGTCCTCTTCGGCCAGGTTCGCGGGCACCGCGTGCACGTCGTAGCCCTCCTCGGCGAGCCCCGCGACGGCAGCCTCGAGCTTGTCCGGGCGCCGCGCCGCCATCGTGATCGCATAGCCCTCCTCGCCGAGCACTCTCGCGATCGCCAAGCCGATCCCGCTCGATGCTCCCGTGACGATCGCTGCACGCTCTACAGACATCTGCCGTCCTCTCCCTCTCATTGGCCGCAATCGAAAACACCCCGTCCCGTCCTGGGGAGGGCGCGCGTCCCGTGCCCGGGACCGCGGGCGGGAGCATGCCACATCCGCACGCGGCCGCGAGGCGCCCGGGCCTCACCGGCGGCCTCGGGCGTGTGCGGGAAACCCCTATCAAGGACCACCGCGGACGGCCGATGAAACCTGTGCGGAAAGCCTCGGAAGGAGCGTCACATGAGCCAGCAGCGCACCAACGTCATCCCCATCGGAGGCCTCGCGGCCGCAGCCGCCGCGCTCGACGCCCTCGCCAAGCCCGAGGCCGCAGGCGTGTGGGGCGTGCCCGGCGCGACCATCAACGTCACCGACGCGCGGGCCGTGAGCGCCGCGCGCGCTGCCGGCGCCGTCGGCTCCACCGCAGCGCAGCGCCCTGCCGAGCACCCCGGCGACAGCCACTGATTCCCGTGCCGCGCTGGTAGCGTCTGGCGGGCGTTCCCGGGGGTTCCCCGGGGTCGTGGCGGGGCCCGTAGCTCAGTTGGTTAGAGCTGCCGACTCATAATCGGTAGGTCGCAGGTTCGAGTCCTGCCGGGCCCATGGCGGGATCGGGCATTCGAGAGCCGTCTCGCGCTGCGGGGTGACCCTCGAGGCGATACACCGGTGGTCCACGTGCGCGGTGGCCACATCCCATCACCGCATCCAGGTCACCGAGGATCCAGAGCTCGCACGCGCGCTGCGCGCGGCCGAGCCGCATCTGCCGGCCGGACTCTCGCACTCGCGCCAGGTGCGCGAACTGGCGATCGCCGGAGCTCGCCACCTCGCCGACGAAGCACCGACCGAAGAGCGACGCAGGATGCTGCTCGAAGGCCTCGCCGAGAGCTTTATGAAGCCGGAGACTGCGGGCATCGACTGGGATTTGCTGCGCGACGGCAAGCTCCGTGCCTGGCCCATCCGATAGTCGGGCCGCCTGGGGCGAGCTGCCGCTGCTCGTCGATACCTCCGCGTGGTCGCGTGCGCACCATGCGGCCGTCCGCGACAGCTGGGTGCAAGCGCTGCTGGCGGGTCGTCTGCGCGTCTCGCCCGCTGCGCGGCTAGAGATCCTGCTCAGCACTCGCAGCGGCGCGGACTTCGACGTGCTCGCCGAAAGGCTGACCGCGGTGCGCACTGCCCCGCTCACAGCCACCACAGCTCGCGCCGCGCAGGACGCCATGCGCACGCTCGCGCATCGCTCCGCCGGTGCCCAGCGGATACCGGTGGTCGACTACCTGATCGCCGCCGCCGCGCGAGAGACCGGAGCCGCCGTGCTCCACTATGACCGCGACTACGACACGCTCGCCGAGATCATGGGGTTCGAGTCCGTCTGGCTCGCGCCGTCGGGCTCGCTCCCGTAGCCTCGATCGTGAGCGCACTCAAAGGGATCAGTAGTGCCCGGGCTGCTCGGACTGCGCTTCTCGCAGCTCCTGCTCGCTTGCTCCTGCTGCGACGGCGTCTTGACGAAGTCGGTCCTCGAACACGGCGAGCTCCTCGTCGGGTGACTCGCGCAGGCGCCGAAGCGCGGAGTCCTTGGCGCTGGCGTCACGCTGCTCTGTGGCCGCGCTGACGGCCCTCTCCGTCTGGCTGGCAGCCTCACGCTCCTGCTCGACCTCGCGCCCGGCGGCTTGCTTGGCCTCCGCGGGGAAGAGGTGTTCGATGGCCTTCTCGGTCGGCACGTCATCGGCCGACGGTCTGCGTTTGGGCACGGCTCCTCCTCCTGAAAGACTCTAACAGTGCCCTCTGGCCCCGACCTCGATCCCCGGATACCGGAAGGTATGCTGCCGGCCATTCGCGCCGTAGCCCTCGCTCTCGGCATCGCAGCGGTCTGTCTCGCGCTGCCATACGCGGCCTCGGGGTCCGCCGGCCTGCGAGCGCCTGCCCTCGCCACGGCCAGCTGCCCGTTGAAGCCCTCCGCCGGCATCCCGCCGGGCGAATCGTGGGCGTTTACGCAGACGGGCTCGCCGAGCGGCCCGCACGCTGGTCTCGTCTCGCTCTACGCCCACGGCCGCGGCGGCTGGGGTGCAGGCCGGGGAACAGGCACGATCTGCATCCAGGACAGCCTCGCCGGCCAGGGCTCCAAGAGCGTCGTGCTGAGCGTGTCGGGCAAGGACCGCGTCTCGCCGGGCGTCACGCGCGTCGGCCGCCCCGGCGTCGCGCTCGAGCTTGCCCTCACCGTCGCCTCCAGCGACGACGAAAGCTGTCCGGCGGGCACGCACGGCAAGGCGACGCTGTTCGCCAGCTACTACGAAGGTCACCACGACCTCCTCGGCCTGCGCTTCGCCGGCGCGTGCGCCTCCCATGACTTCAACTTCAGCGGCTCGCAGCTGCACGTCGCGATCGCGCGCGACGGCCGCCAGGTGGACAGCGCCTGACCCGGTCGCGGCCGACGACGCCAGCCCGGCGAAGCGCATGGAAGCTCCGGCGGCACCCGTCGACGGGGGCTAGAGTCGCGTCGTGAGCTCCTCGTTGCCGACGAAGGCCGGGCCCGTCCCCGACAGGTTGACGATCTGGCCGGTGGACGACGGCCGCTACGGGCTGGATGCGACCTTCCAGGGCGGGACCGGCTACGAACGCGCGCAGAGGCATCGCGGTCAGCTCGAGCGCGAAAGCGTGCCGCACACGTTCCGCCAGGAGCTGGACGGCGCCTGGACGCTTCGGTTCGGGCCGCTGCCGGCGGCTGACATAGCGGCCGCGCTCGGCGCGTTCGTCTACTGATGGGGAGGCGCCGCCGCAGGTAGGCGCGAGCTCGCTCGCGGCGGCCCCGAACGTCGGCGCTAGCTCCCGGTGCTCGCGCTCGCGGCCTGGCGCCAGCGCCTGAGCGCGATCAGCGTCCAGATCGCCTCGACGACGCCGAACGGCCAGGTCCCGGCGAGGAAGCCGTAGGCGCTCGAGAGCAGGCAGCCGCACGCGAACGCGAGGATGAAGCGCGGCCCGCGCCGCTCCAGCGCGTACATCAGCATCATGAACGTCACGGCCGCCGCGCCGAAGACCGTCAGCACGAGCGCAGTCTCGCATCTCGCTGGCCCCTTCCTAGGGAGCGAGCGTGGACCGCGCGAAGTAGTGGCCCTGCTCGAGGTCCTCGATCAGGCCGACGTGGACGGGCTGCCAGCCGAGCCGCTCGCGGGTCAGCCCGCTCGACGCGGGCACGTCGAAGGCGAAGAAAGCGCCGAGCCAGCCGAAGTGGTCGGCCGCCTCCTCGGGGGAGACCGAGACGGCCGGCAGCTCCAGATGGCGAGCGATGACCTCGGCGATCTCGCGGGTCGGCACGCCTTCGTCGGCGATCGCGTGGTACACCGAGCCCGCCGAGCCGTTCTCGAGCGCCAGCCGGTACAGGCGCGCGGCGTCGAGCCGGTGCACCGCCGGCCAGCGGTTCGCGCCGTCGCCGACGTATCCCGAGACGCCCTGCGCGCGGGCGATCTCGATCAAGCGGGGGACGAAGCCGTGGTCGCCCTCGCCGTGCACGGACGGGCCGGGCCTAACGATCGAGCTGCGCACCCCACGCGCGGCGAGCGCGATGGCCGCGAGCTCGGCGGCCTGCCGGGGGTGGACGATCGCACCGGGGTCGACCATGTCCTCCTCGGTCGCGGTCGTCCCCGGCCTGATCAGCCCGACCCCCGTGGTGATCACGAGCGGCCGGCCCGAGCCCTCGAGCGCCGCGCCGAGCGCCTCGATCGCCTGCAGGTCCGTGCGGGCGGCATTCTCCATCTGTGAGAAGTCGTGGACGTAGGCGGTGTGGATCACCCCGTCCGCCGCGCCCGCGCCCGCGCGCAGGCCGTCGAGGTCCTCGAGCGTGCCGCGGCGAACCTCGGCGCCCGCCGCCTCCACCGCGGCGGCCCCCTCGTCCGAACGCGCGAGGCCGACCACCTCGTGGCCCGCGTCGATCAGCTCGAGGACGACGGCCGAGCCGATGAACCCTGTTGCGCCGGTGACGAAAACACGCATGCCGTTCTCCTTGTGAGTCGATTCGTGTAGGCCCCAGAACGGGGTCGATAGCAGATACTGTCATCACTTTAGCAAGTGATGACAGTTGCTGTCATCAAGTTGGGATATCCTGCGTTTGTGGCCAGGTGGGAACCAAACGCGCGCAGCCGCTTGGAGCAGGCGGCCATGGAGCTCTACGCCGAGCGCGGGTTCGAGCAGACCACGGTCGCGGAGATCGCCGAGCGGGCAGGCTTGACCGAGCGGACGTTCTTCCGCCACTACGCCGACAAGCGCGAGGTCCTGTTCGGCGGCGCCGACCAGCTGAACGAGCTGCTCGTGAACGCCGTCGCCTACGCGCCCGAGGCCGCCACGCCGCTCGAGGCCGTGGCCACGGGCCTGGAGGCGGTCGGCGCGTTGCTGCAGGGCCGCCGCGAGTTCGCCCGCCGGCGCCAGGCGATCATCTCCGCCAACCCGCAGCTGCAGGAGCGCGAGCTGATCAAGCTCGCCTCGCTCGCGGGCGCGATCGCCGAGGTGCTGCGTGCTCGCGGCGTCGCCGGCGCCCTCGCGGGCCTCACCGGCGAGCTTGCGATGGCGGTCTTCAAGGCCGCGTTCGAGCAGTGGGTCGAGCAGGCCGACGAGCGCGAGCTCCCGCAGGTGATCCGGGAGTCCTTCGAGGAGATGCGCGCGCTCTCCACGCCCCGCCGGCAGACGGCCCCCGCACGCAGGCGGCGCGCCGCGGCCAGGTAGCAACCCAGGCGCAGGGAGGTCTACCGTTAACCAGCCCATGGCCGACCCTTTCGCCGAGCGGCCAGCGCCCTGGTGGAAGCGCCGGCGCGCCAAGTCCACCAAATACGCGCCCAAACGCCAGGCCGTGGCGGCCGGCGGGGTGGGGGCGCTCACGACGTTCGCCATGTCGGGTCACCATTCGCTCGCCACGAGCCTGCTGGTGGCTTCGGCCATCGCGCTGCCGCCTGCCCTCCTGGAGAAGTGGCACAAGAGCCGGCACCGGCGCCGTGAGGAGCGTCTGTTCGTGCTCCCCGAGCCCAGGCCCGTGCGGGCGGGCGCCGCCCGTCGCGCCGAACGCTGAGACGCACCCATAGGCGATCCCTATCGCGCCCCTCGCGGGTCCTATTGGACGACCCGCGACCGGGCCCCCATGATTCGCAGCCAATCCCCACTGAATTTGTGAAGGTTGCGAAAGGAACGCTGACAGATGATCGAGATCTCGGCGCTGACCAAGCGCTACGGAAGCCTGACGGTCCTGGACGGGATCGACTTCTCCGTCCGGCGCGGCGAGATCGCGGCGGTGGTCGGCCCGAGCGGCGCCGGCAAGAGCACGCTGGCGCGCTGCATCAACCTGCTGGAGCGCCCGAGCTCCGGCAGCATCCTCGTCGACGGCCGCGACCTGACGGCGCTGTCGCGCTCCCAGCTGCGCGTCGCCAGGCGCGAGATCGGCACGGTGTTCCAGTCGGCCGGCCTGCTGGCGCGGCTCACGGCCGCCGAGAACGTGGCCCTGCCGCTGCGCTTCTTCGACATACCCCACCGCGAGCGGGTGCGTCGCGTGGGCGAGCTGCTCGAGCGCGTGGGGATGCGCCACCGCGCCAACCACTACCCGGCGCAGCTCTCGGGCGGCCAGCAGCAGCGGGTCGGGCTGGCGCGCGGCCTCGTGCTGGGCCCGTCGGTGCTGCTGGCCGACGAGCCGACCTCGGGCCTTGACCCCGGCTCGACCGCCTCGATCCTCGAGCTGCTCTCCGAGCTGCGCACCGAGCTCGAGGTGGCCGTCGTGCTGATCACGCACGAGATGGACGTGGTGCGCACGGTCGCCGACACCGTCGCCCAGCTCGATCACGGCAAGATCGTCGAGCGCGGCGCCGTGGCCGAGGTCGTCAGCCGCTCGAACTCGGCGCTCTCGCGGGCGCTGCTGCCGGCGCCGCCCGCCGCCGCCGGCGCGGGCGCCGAGACCTGGCAGGTGCGCTACGAGGGCACGCGCGTGGACCCGAGGTGGCTGAGCGCGATCGGCCGCGAGCTGGGCGCGGACGTCGCGCTGCTGTCCGGCTTGATCGAGACGGTCGGCGGGCAGACCGCCGGCAGGGCCACGCTCAGGATCGAGACGGCCGCCCCCGACGGCGAGATCTCCGCGGCCTTCCGGCGCCATGGCCTGCACGCCACGCGCCGGGCCGACGAGCAGCCGGCCGCGAGCGGGCTCGCCGGCGCGCCCGATCCGCTCGCGGCCCCGGCGGACCTGGACGGAGCGCCGGCGGCGGACCCGGACGGCTCGCCGGCCGCCGAGCCCGCGCTGGTCAGGAGCGCGGCATGAGCGCGCTCGCGACGAGCACCGCCTGGTCGCAGGTGCCATCGCTGCTGCTGCCCGCGCTCGGGCAGACGGCGGCGATGGTGGGGATCGTGATGAGCATCGTGGTGGCGCTCGGGCTGCCACTCGGCGTGCTGATCTTCAACACCTCGCCGCGCGGGCTGGCGCCGCATCAGGGGCTGCACGCGGTCGTCAGCTGGATCGCCAACCTCGGCCGCTCGCTGCCGTTCCTGGTGCTGATGGCGACCGTGATCCCGCTCACCCAGCTGGTGGTCGGCACGACGATCGGCATCAAGGCCGCGATCATCCCGATGTCGCTCGCCGGCATCCCGTTCTTCGCGCGGCTGGTCGAGAACGCGATCCGCGAGATCCCGCCGGCGCGGCTGGACGTCGGCATCGCCTCGGGCGCCAGCCGCCTGCAGACGATCCGCAGGATCCAGCTGACCGAGGCGCTTCCGGGGATCGTCGCGGGCCTCGCGCTGAACATCATCGCGATGATCGAATACTCGGCGATAGCCGGCGCGATCGGCGCCGGCGGGCTCGGCTACCTGGCCGTCAACTACGGCTACGAGCAGTTCGACAGCCACATCATGATCAGCTGCATCGTGCTGCTCGTGGTGATCGTCCAGGTCGTGCAGTTCACCGGCGACCGACTCGTGCGCTCGCTGATCCATTGAACGCGAGCCCGCATGCCACTCGACCGGTCGACCCGGTCGCCCACCGTGACCCGAAAAGGAGCAGCGATGTCGTCAACCGTCAGTGATCGACCCCCCACCCGGACGCCCAACCACCCAGACGATCTGGGCCTCAAAGAGGGCCCCCGCCGCGGCTGGATCGCCGGCGGCGTCCTCGCCGCGATCGCGATCGTCGCCGTCGTGATCGCGCTGAGCTCGGGGGGCTCGTCGGCGAGCACCGTCGCCGGCAGCCACTTCGGCAAGACGATGCAGGTCGCCTACGAGGCCAACAGCGACTCCGAGCTCGCGTTCCTGCAGTGGCTGAACAAGGCGATCGCGCCGAGCTACGGCGTGCAGATCGCGCCGGTCGGCATCGAAGACGGCAACCAGCTCGACGAAGCGACCGCCCAGGGCCAGTTCGCGGCCAACATCTACCAGCACATCCACTGGCTCAACGAGGTCGTGCAGTCGACCGGGATGAAGCTGACGGCGCTCGGGCCCGTGTTCCAGTGGGCCTACTCGGTGTACTCGTCGAAGTACAAGAGCCTCGCCGAACTGCCCCAGGGCGCGCAGATCGCGCTGCTGAACGACCCCGCCAACACGGCGCAGGCGCTGTGGCTGCTCGAGCGCGCGGGCGAGATCGCCTTCAAGCCCGGCACGGTCCCGTGGTCGGCGACCACCAGCGACATCGCCTCGAACCCGCACCACTTCAACTTCGTGTTCATCGACTACGGCGCCGGCCCGCGCACGCTCGGCTCGGTCGACGCGGTGATCGCCTACAACATGCAGTTCATCTCGGCGGGCACCCCGCAGAAAGACAAGATCTACGCGCCGCCGGCGCCGCGCAGCTTCGCCGGCCAGCTGGTGGTCGGCTCCAAATACGCCCACGACCCGCAGGTCGAGAAGCTGGCCAAGGTCTTCTTCGACCCGCGCGTGCAGGCCTACCTGCGCACGACCACCAACCCCCACCTGCGCGACCAGCTGAGCCCGGTCGCGGCGAGCGAATAGCCCATGAGCGGGGTGGACGGTCGCTCCCGCAGCGCGCCGTCCACCTCCTAGGGTCGAGCTGCCCGCGCGGTGCGCCAGTCAGATCCGCGGCGCGTTTTGCTGCGTCCCGCTCCCGCGAGCTGCGGGCGCTATGGTCGTCCCGCCGCGTCCTGTGCCTGCCTCCACAGCGCCTGCACGTTGTCCATTCGTGTGCGCAGGAGCTCGACCGCCCTGTCGTGGTCTACGAGTCGGCCGGAAAGGCATTCCTCGAGCGTCTGCCAGGTGGCGGCGTGGGCGTGGCAGAGCTGCGCGATCCGCGCGTGGCGGCTGAGATCGACGGCCCCGGCGTCGGCGAGCGAGAGCACGTACACGCAGTCCTCCAGCTGCCGCTCGTAGCGCGCCAGCATGTCCCTCCCGGAGCCGTCCGACACGGCGCGCTTGAACGACTGGAAGCGGTGCGCGCCCTGCGGCGTCGCCTCGGCCTGGCCGGTCGGCTCGCGCCCTTCCTCCTGGTCGCGGTAGCGCGCGATCACCGGCTCGAGCCCTTCGCGGACGGCGCGTTCGCTGGCCGTCACGAGCAGCTCCTTGCGCAGCAGCCAGTCGAAGCGGTGCTCGACGACCGAGCTGTACAGCCTCCAGATCTCCAGCTCCTCGCTCCACCAGCACGCGAGCGCGTGGGGGTCCAGCCACCCGCCGTGATCGGAGCGCCGGTGCCAGAGCTCGTGCCAGCGCGCCGAGACCGCCCCGAGCAGCTCGTGGGCGTAGTCGGTCTGGGAGATTCGCGCACGCGAACCGAGCCGCAGTCGCGCTCGTTCTCTCGCCTGATCCTGGCCCTGGCCCTGGCTGCGCGAGAAGATCAGCCCCGCCGGGTCGTCGCGGCTCGGGAAGTAGGCGGCTTCGAAGGCCCTGAACTCCGGGTGGTAGCGCAGGCCTCGCAGGTCGAGGTCCTCCTCCAGCACCCAGTCCCGGCGAGTCTTCACGAAGGCGCTGTCGGCGCGCGACGCGGCCCGTTCGAGGCGGCCGACAGCAAGCCGCGCGAGCGCCGCGGTCGTCTTGTCGCGTAAGGCCGTGTCGAGTGGGAGTACCTCGTCCTCTGGGTGTTCGCGTTCGCACTCGTCGCGTTCGAGCGCGAGTGGCAGCGCGTACAGGCAGGCGGCGTTGTAGTGCTGCTGCCAGGTCAGTCGCAGCGGCAGCGGGGGCGCCCAGCCGGCCCACAACCATGGCCGCAGGCCCGAGATTAGGGCGGCCCGGCGCAGCCGGCGCACGAGGCGCTCGGGGCGCTTCGTGCCGGCACCGTCCTCGCCGCGGATTCGTCCGCGCCAGCGCAGCGTCGCCAGCGTCAGCCCGACGGTGCGGCGGGTCAGCGGCTTGCCCCACGGGTTCAGCTCCAGTCGCCACAGCGAGCGCGCGAGCTCGTAGCCGGCCTTGTAGGCGAATGGCAGCAGCCGAGCCTGGACTTCTTCCACGAAGGCGGGGCCGCCGCTTTGCCGGTGCTCGATCAGCAGCTCGATCCCCGAGGCGAGCGCGTCCGCGGCGGGATCGTGGCGGTGGAGCGTGAGCGGTTGCAGTTCGCCTTTGAAGTGATCGCGCAGGTCCTTGCGGTAGTGGCACGGCTCGTCTTTGAATTGCCCGCACCACTCCCTCACGAGCGATCCCTGGCTGAGCAGCACGACCTGCCGGTACTTGGCGATCAGCACCGAGCGTTCCCATTCACGGCGCGAGCGGCGCCGGTAGAGGCCGTTGGGCAACGGCAGCCTGTCGGGTTTGTCGAGCGCGAGGATCCGCTGGTAGGTGGTGAGCGCGCCGATGAACAGCCCGATCTTCTCTTGCAGCTGGCCCAGCTGCAGCGCGACCGTCAGGTTCGTGGGGTCGCGCTCCAGCGCTTCGCGGTAGCGCGCGAGCGCCTCGTCGTAGCGGCGGTCGGCGATCAGCTCGCCGGCCTCGCGGTAGGCGGTGAGGAGCTCGCGCGGCGGCAGGAAGCGCTGCCAGCTAGCCCACGGGCCGCGGCACAGGCGGGTGCGCGGGAGCAGCGCGGCCACGGCGCCGTCGGCGGCGCGCGCGGTCGCGAGCTCCCAGCTGCTCTCCCACACTTCGACGAGCCCGCCGGGCTGCCCGGGCAGGCGCACCGGCTGCACGGCGATGCCGCATCCCTTCGGGTCCGCGCGTTCCTGGATCACGCCGGTGACTTCGAGCGCGTTGACCGGCCAGGACGCGCGCAGGAGCGTGAGCAGGGTGCGCATGATGTCGCTCTCGGAGAGGGTGCCGCTGTCGAGCACGTCGATGAAGCTCCCCTGCGGGGTCGCCCCGGGCGAGGGTTTGGCGGTGTCCAGGCGCAGCAGGCCGAGCTGCGCGCGAAAGGACGCGGTCAGCTGCTCGGCGGTGGTGCCCTTGACGGCCCGCGGCATGCTGAAGTCGGGGACCACGATCGGGCCCGGCGTCCACGCCAGCCACGCCATGCGCACGCCGCGCAGCAGGCGCCCGCACAGCACCAGCAGGGCCAGCGCGATCGGCCCGGCGACGGCAGGGCGGGTGACCGTGTGGATGCTCGATCGGAGCAGGCGAGGATGGTGGATGTGCGCGGCATCCCCGACGAGCCAGCCGAAGCCGAGCAGGAGCGCGAGCGCGGCGAGCAGCCCGACGAGGGAGCGCGCCAGCGCCATCGGCTCGGAGGGGCACTGCGCGGTGCGCGGGAAGAAGTTGCGCATCGGCACGTGCCGTGGCAACCCCAGCAGGCGAGCGCCGGTGCGCTTCAGGAACGCGCGGTCGCTCGGAAGGCGCACGAGCGCGGTGCACGCCCGCGCCCTGCCGTGCGGCCTCGGCTCGGCCAGTAACTCGCCGCCGGCGGCCGCGTCCGTTCGAGCCTCACCATCCCCGCGAGTCTCAGCCAACTGCTCCCGCCCCCAAACCTCTCGCCTCGGTCAGATAGACGAAACCCTACTACCGTCCGCGCACGCCGCGGCCGCTGAAGCGCACGACCGTGTAGCCGCCGCCGGCGTTGCTGTTGAAGCGGTACTCGCCGGTGAGCGGGCCGACGCCGCGCGGGCGGAAGGTGACCTTCAGGTCGAGGTGGGTGTGGGGTTCGAGCGTGATGCCCTCGGGCAGCGGCACGGGCGCGAAGAACGCGCCTTCGGGGGCGATCGCGCGGCTGATCGTCAGCGGCACGGTGCCGCTGTCGGTGAGCGTGAAGGCGAGCGTCCGCGCGTGCCCCACAGGCACGGCGCCGGCGTCGATCGCGTGCGTGCTGACCGTCAGGCGCGCGAAGCCGGCGACGGCTGTGCCGCTGACCGCCAGCGTGGTGGGGCGGCCGTCGACGTAGATGCGCAGCCGCGCGGGATAGCGGCCGGGGCGGCGGGGGTCGAACAGCACCGAGACGGTGACGGCGTGGCGGGGCGCGAGCACGGTCCCCACCGCCGGCAGCCCGCTGACGGCGTAGGGGCCGCGGGGCAGCTGGAAGCCGGTGAGCGTCTCGGGCGCGCTCCACGAGTTGGCGAACGTGACGCTCAGCGCCTTGCCGCCGGCGCGGGTGTCGATCGTGCGGAAGTCCAGCGGCGGCGCGGAGAGGGCGAGCCCGCGGGCGGTGCCGTAGCCGGAGAGCGTCACGGCGACCGTGCCGGCGCTCGTGTGGATCAGCAGCTGGCCGACGACCGGCCCGGCGCGGCGCGGGCGGAAGCTGACGTGCAGGCGCAGGCTCGCGCCGGCCGCGATCGCGGAGCCGACGGGCGGTTGCTGCACGGTGATGACGCCGTCGGCGAGCGGCGTGTTGCCGGACGGGGGGACGCGTTTCGGGCCGGCCGTGTCCGGGTGCTTGGGGAGCCCCTCGGCGTGTGCGGCCGCCGCCTTGGCGCTCGCGCCGGCGGCGGCGCCCGTGCGTTCGGCTTCGGCCTGCTGGGCTTCTTCTTCGGCTTCGAGCGCCGAGGAGTCGCCCTGTTCGCCGCTGGCTTCGACGGGGCCGGTGACGGTGACTTCGCGGCTGGCGGACACGTCGACCGTGCTGCTCTGGCTTTCGCCGACGGGCACGCTGCCGAGTTCGACCGGCGCCGCCTGCACGGCCGCCGCGCCCTTCTGGCCGAAGGCGATCAGCGAGCCGTTGCGCGTCCCCACGTACACGCGGCCTTCGGCGGCGGTCGGGACGGCGAACTTCGAGGCGGCGCCGATCGCGTGGGAGTAGAGCAGCGGCAGCGTTTCGCCGCTGGGGCTCGCGCCGTAGGCGCGCAGCTGCGCGTGCCCTCCGCCGGGACCGCTCGAGTACTCGACCCACACGACCGCGCTGCCGGCGGCGGTGCCGTCGCTCGTGACGAGCGGCGAGCCGGAGGTGTAGCCGAAGGATTCGGCGCTGGTGGCGACAGAGCTGAGCGCGGGTTCGCCCTTGCCGTTCAGGCCGTAGCTGAGCGCGCGCAGGAAGCCGCCGCCGGCGCTCTCGAGCACGTACACCCAGCCGCCCTGGCCGCCGTAGGCGGCGGGGTGGCCCCAGACGCCGTCGAAGGGCCCGACCGTCTGTAGCACGGCGTCGCCTTCTTTGGGGCCCTGGCGGTAGCCGCCCATGTTGTCGGCGTTGACCAGGAAGATGCGCCCGTCCTTGCCGACCTGCACGACCAGGTGAGGGATGGCTTTGGTGCCGAAGTATTCGGTCGGCAGCGCGATCGGCCCGCCCGAGCCGAGGTCTTCGTCGTTCTGGTCGAGCGTGGGCGCGTTGGAGGGCGCGAAGAACTGGGTCGGCGTGAGTTCGCCGCCCGAGCCGACGGTCAGGCCGACGACCGACTCGGACAGGGTCGCCGGCGGTTTGCCGGACGGCGCGGGGGAGGGGGAGACGCCGTTGCCGCTGGTCAGGATGACGCGCCCGGGGATGTCCGAGACGAGGCCGCCGCCGCTCTGCCAGATGCCGGCCTGGGAGCTTTCGTCGGTGCCGACGCCCGACTCGTCGCTCCACATCGTCGTGAGCTTGCCGCTGGTCGCGTTGACGCCGGCGACGATGCCGCGGTAGGGGGTGATGTCGCAGTCGGAGGCGAAGGCCATGTAGACGACGCCGTTCAGCAGCAGCAGGCCGGGGCGCTGCTCGGAGAAGTGTTCGTTGAAGGGCACGCCGGGGGTGTTGGCGGGGGTCCCGGCGATCTGCACGGGGAAGCCGGGCTTCTCTTCGCCGGTGGCGGCCGAGAGCGCCTGCAGGTACCAGTGCGAGTTGGACAGCCCCTTGCCGGTCTGTAGGCGGGTCGTCAGGTAGATCGTGCCCGTCGAGGGTTCGATCACGGGCGTGGAGGTCGAGCCGATGTAGGGGGCGAGGTCCGAGCAGCCGATCGTCGAGGATTTGAACGGCGTGCCGAACGAGCGTTTCCACTCGATCGCGCCGGTGCTCGCGTTGATCGCGTAGGCGAAGGCGCGCTGTGTGGTGACGATCACGCTGCCGCCGAACACGAGCGGCTGGGCGTAGATGGCGCCCTCGAGCTTCCTGGAGAACAGCTCGCCGAAGCTGCCGGACTGGATCGCGGAGGGGCTGAGGGCGGGCTCGTCGGAGTCCCAGCCGTCGCGCAGGTTGTTGTAGGCGGCGGTCGTGACGGCGCTCGTGCCCGCGGGCTGCGCGCCGGCGGCGCTGCCGCTCGGCGCGAGGTGTGTGAGTCCCCAGGCCCCCAGGATCGCGCCCAGCAGCAGCGCGCGCCGTCCCCTCGCGCCCCGCATCCTTGCCATCAGCGTCCCCCGATGTTCATCACTGTGACGCTGGAGAGTAGCGCGCGTAGTTCAGGCGCATCGGCTCGATCACGTCGCGCACGTCGGCCTCGCTCGAGATCGCGCGCGCGATCGGCGGCCGGCCGCGCCGAGGTCGCCGCCGCTGTCGGGAGCGTTTCGTAGTGTTGGCGGATGCGCTCTCAGGAGATCTCGGAGAAGGCGATCACGGTCAGCGGCGTGCGCAAGGCCTACGGCTCGGTGCAGGCGCTCGCGGGCGTCGACCTGGAGGTGGACAGCGGCAGCGTGCTCGCGCTGCTCGGTCCCAACGGGGCGGGCAAGACGACGCTCGTGCGCGTGCTGACGACGCTCCTGAAGCCCGACGCGGGCACGGCGGCGGTGCTGGGCTGCGACGTCGTGCGAGAAGCCGCGCAGCTGCGCGAGCGGATCGGCCTGGCCGGCCAGTACGCGGCGGTCGACGAGAACCTCACGGGCCTGGAGAACCTGACGATGGTGGGGCGCCTGTATGGCGCCGGGCGCGCGTCGGCGAAGGCGCGCGGCCGGGAGCTGCTCGCGCGCTTCGACCTGACCGAGGCGGCCTCGCGCCCGGCCAAGACCTACTCGGGCGGCATGCGCCGGCGCCTGGATCTCGCCGCGGCGCTGGTGGCGCGCCCGCCGGTGCTGTTCCTCGACGAGCCGACGACGGGGCTGGATCCGCGCAGCCGCCTGAGCCTGTGGGAGGTGATCGAGGGGCTGGTGGCGGAAGGCACCACCGTGCTCTTGACAACCCAATATCTGGACGAGGCGGACCGCCTGGCGAGCACGATCGCGGTGATCGACCACGGCCGTGTGATCGCCGAGGGCACCTCCGACGAGCTCAAGGACCGCGTCGGCGGCGAGCGCCTGGAGGTCAGCCTGGACGATCCCGCGCAGGCGCAGGCGGCGGCGCGGGCGCTCGCGCCGATGTCGGACGAGGAGCCCTCGGTCGACGGTGCCGTGGTGTGCTCCAGCGTGCGCGAGCGCAGCGGCGCGATCGTCGAGGCGGTACGCCGCCTGAGCGAGGCGCAGGTGGGGGTCGACGACCTGGCGCTGCGCCGCCCGACGCTCGACGACGTGTTCCTGGCGCTCACCGGCCACGCCGCCGAAGAGGCGAGCGAGGACGGCGCGGGGCAGCAGGAGCGGGCGGCGTGAGGCGGCTGGTCTCCGACACGCTGATCATCGCCGAGCGCAACCTGATCCGGCTGCCGCGGGCGCCGGAGCTGCTGCTCGCCTTCACCGTGCAGCCGATCATGTTCGTGCTGCTGTTCCGCTACGTGTTCGGCGGCGCGATCCGCACCCCGGGGTACACCTACGTCGACTTCCTGATCCCCGGGATCATCGTCCAGAACATCGCCTTCGGCGGCTTCGTGACGGCGATCGGCCTCAACGAGGACGTCCACAAGGGCCTGATCGACCGCTTCCGCTCGCTGCCGATGGCGCGCGCGGCCGTGCTCGCCGGGCGCACGCTCTCGGACGTCGTCACGAACGCCCTGTCGGTGGCGATCCTGGTGATCACCGGCGTGATCATCGGCTTCGACTTCCACGCAAGCCTCCTGCACGCGATCGCCGGCTTCGTCCTGCTGCTCGGCTTCGGCTACGCCTTCTCGTGGTTCTTCGCGTTCGTCGGCCTGCTCGTGTCATCGCCGGAGTCCGCCAACTCGGTCGGCTTCATCGCGGTGTTCCCGCTGACGTTCATCTCCTCGGCGTTCGTGCCGGTGCGCTCGATGCCCACGGTGCTGCGCGACTTCGCCGAAGTCAACCCGTTCACGATCATCGTCAACGCGATGCGCCACCTGTGGGTGGGCGGGCCCGCCGGCAACAGCGTGTGGGGCGCCGTCGTGT
Source organism: Solirubrobacteraceae bacterium (assembly GCA_035939315.1). Lineage (GTDB taxonomy): Bacteria > Actinomycetota > Thermoleophilia > Solirubrobacterales > Solirubrobacteraceae > Palsa-744. The sequence continues at coordinate 60,389 of DASZFZ010000094.1, forward strand.
GGATCGCCGTGATCCTGGTCGTGTTCGCGCCGCTCGCGGTCGCCCGCTACCGGCAGACGGCCGGGCAGTAGCCACCCACGGCCGGCAGACGGCCGGGCAGCCGCCTCGCCCGCGGCCCGCGCCGAGGCCGTCGCGGCGCCGGCGGGCCCCCGCGCGGTCTACGCCGAGGCCGCCGCGGCGCCGGCGGGCTCGCCCTCGGCGGGCTCCGCGCCCGCTCCCAGGTGCCTGCGCAGGAAGTGCAGCTGGTCGGCGACGGCGCGCTCGAACGGCTCGCCGTCGCACACGTCGAAGTGGCCGATCGGGTAGGTGCGCACCTCGGCGCGGCCGGTGGCGCGGAAGGCGGCGTCCTCGGCGGCCTTGCCGGGCACGATCGCGTCGCGGTCGGCGATCTGCACGAGGATCGGGCAGGGCAGGCGCTCGGTCTGGGCGCCCGGGCGGTACGTGCCGAGCGTCAGGCCGATCCGCGCCGCGACCTCGTTGCGCCAGCTCGGCCCGGCGATCGCGCGCATGCCGGGCTCGGCGTCGGGCGTGCTCATCATCGCGAGCGTCCCGGGCGCGCCCACCGCGGGCACGGTCACGGGCGGCGCCCCGCGCAGCGCGGCGAGCCGGTCGCGCAGGCCGGCGAGCGTCAGGCGCGCGAGCTGGCCGGGGCCGGCCTGGCGGGCCAGCATCAGCGTGTTGGCGAGCCCGTCCATGAACGGCAGCTGCGAGATCACCGCCGCGATCCGCCCGTCGGCGACGGCCGCCGCCACGACGTGGCCGCCGGCGAAGGAGTAGCCCCACAGCACGACCCGCGCCGGGTCGACGCCCTCGAGCGAGCGCGCGCGGGCGATCGCCGCCGCGTAGTCCTCGAGCTGGCGCTTCACCGACAGCAGCTGGCGCGGCTCGCCGTCGCTCGCGCCGAAGTGGCGGTAGTCGAAGGCGAGCGCGTCGAGGCCCGCGGCGGCGAAGCGCTCGGCGAACGGCACGAGGCCCGAGTCGACGGTGCCGGCGAAGCCGTGGGCGAGCACCACGCACGGGCGGCGCCCGTCGCGCGCGAACGCCTCGCCGGAGCCCTCCAGGTGGATCCCGCGGCAGGCGACGCCGGCGCTCTGGAACTCGATCGCGCTCACGCGAGCGCCCCCGGCAGCTCGACGGCCTCGCCGGAGAGCTCCCGCCCGCTCGCGCCGGCCGCACCCGCGCCGGCGTCCTCGGCGAGCGCCGCGGCGCGGCCGGCCAGCGCCAGTCCCGTCGGCGCGCCGGCGCGCGCCCGAGCCTGCCCGGCGGGGATCGAGCGGGCCTTCAGCTCGCGCTCGAAGGCGTACCAGTCGACCTGCATCGTGTGGCGCGGCTTCTCGACGAAGTGACCGGTGTGGAAGGCTTCGTCGCGCGGGATCTCGGCTTGCATCTCGGCCTCGCTCGGCGGCGCCCAGTCGCCCGACAGCCAGCGCGCCGCGAGCTTCGACTGCAGCTCGGCGAACGGGAAGATCGTGGGGATCGCCTGGCCGAAGCCGATGAACGCGAGGTCGTCGATGCCGGGCTTGAACATGCGCTTGAACAGCGGCAGCACGTTCTCGGGCGCGGACACGAGCTCGGGGTCCAGGAACGGGAACTCGATGTCGTAGCCGGTCGCGTAGATGATCGCGTCGACCTGCTCGACGCTGCCGTCGGCGAAGCGCGCGCCCTCGCCGAGCAGCTCCCGCACGTCGCCCTTGGCGACCGCGTCGCCGGCGCCCAGGCGGCCGAGCAGCTCGCTGGAGACGGTCGGGTGGGCGTCGAGGAAGCGGTGGTTGGGGGTCGGCAGCCCGAAGTCCTCCATGCGCCCGTTGATCACGCGCTGGAGCACGCGCCCGACGCCGCGTTGCAGGCGCGCGGGCAGCAGCGGGTTGCTCCGCACCACCTGGTCGGTGGGTTTGCCGAACAGGTACTTGGGCACCACATAGGCGCCCGAGCGGGTCGACAGGAAGACGGTGTCGCAGATCGTCTTGCGGGCCAGCTCGGAGACGATGTCGACGGCGCTGTTGCCGATGCCCACGACCAGCACGCGCTTGCCGTACAGGTCGAGCGGCGTGCGCGGGTCGACGTAGTCGTGCGAGTGGATCTGCGGCCCGTCGAAGCTCCCGGGGAAGTCCGGGCGGCGGGGGCTCCAGTGGTGCCCGTTGCAGACCAGCAGCGCGTCGAAGCGCTGCTCCTCGCCGTCCTCCAGGACGACCCGCCAGCCGCCCGCCGCGCCGCGCTCGGCGCGCCGCACGCGGCTGTCGAAGCGGATGCGCTCGCGCAGCGCGAAGGCGTCGGCGTACTCGCGCAGCCACTCGAAGATGTGCGCGTGGTGGGGGTAGTCGGGGTAGCGCTCGGACATCGGGAAGTCGCGGAAGGAGATCGACGGCTTGGAGATGTCGATGTGCAGCGAGCGGTACGCCGAGGACACCCCGTTGGGGTTCTGGAAGTACCAGTTCCCGCCGACCTCGTCGGAGGCCTCGAAGCAGGTGTGCGGCACGCCGAAGTCCGCGAGCGCCTTGCAGGCCGTGAGGCCGCTGACCCCCGCCCCGATCACGCACACCGAGGGAAGCTCGGTCATGGAGCTGATCTTAGCCGCGCAGCCAGTTTTCGCGCGCGGCCCTCACACGGGCACGTCCAGCGAGCGCTCGACGAGCGTCGCGAGCTGGGCGCGCGAGGAGATCTCCAGGCGCCTGAACACGTTCGTCAGGTGGTTCTCGACGGTCTTGACGCTGATCGAGAGCTCCTCGGCGATCTGGCGGTTGGAGCGGCCGTCGTGCACGAGCCGGGCGACCGCGAGCTCGCGCTCGCTGAGCGCGCCGATGCTGGTCTGCTGCTGGCTGGTGCGGCGCATGACGCTCGCGTGCACGCCGAGGCGGCGCAGTTCGCGGGCGGCCCGGTCGCGATAGCGCACGGCCCCGTGCGCGGCGAACGTCTCCTCGGCGCGGCGCAGCTCGGCGATCGCCTCGGCGTGCCGTGTGCCGCGGCTGAGCGCGATCCCGGCGAGCAGCCGCGAGCGCGCCGCTTGCAGCGGCGCGCCGGCCCGCTCGGCCAGCCCGGCCGAGCTCAGCCCCAGGCGCGCCGCGCTCTCCGAGGCGCCGGTCGCCAGCAGCAGCATCGCCTGGGCACGCTCGGCCTCGGCGCAGGGGCCGGGCAGGTCGAGCTGGCCGGCGATCTCGCTCGCCTGGCTGGCCCAGCGGGCGGCGGCGTCGGGGAGCTCGAGCTCCAGTTCGGCGCGCGTCAACAGCTCGTATGCGTGGACGGCGTAGAAGCGGAACGGCGGCAGCCGCGGCGTGCTCTGCCCGGCGAACAGCTCTTTGCGGAACTGCTCGGGTTCGCCCGCCTCCAGGTGCGCTTCGGCCAGGTACAGGCTGGCGACGCTCGACCAGGGGCTGCGGCTGGCCACGCCGGCTTCCAGCGCGCGCCGGCCGTAGCGGGCCGCCGAGGCCGGGCCGGACGTCTCGATCTCGACCATGCACCTGACGGTCAGCGCCCACGTGAGGAACAGCTGGTTGGAGGACAGGGTGGACGTGTCGATCGCCGTCTCGGCCTCCTCGCTCGCGAGCTCCAGGCGCCCGAGCGCGAGGTTGCACATCGCCTGCACGACGAGCATCGCGGCCGACAGGTGCTGCTGGCCGGTGGCGGCGGCGACGTCGAGCGCGCGGCGCATGTGCTGCTCGGCCTCGGCGGCCCTGCCGACGCAGTACTCGGCCCAGCCCAGGAAGCAGATCGACTGCAGCTGGCTGGCGAGCTCGGCGTCGGGCAGGCCGTCGGCGAGCGCAGCCGCCTCGGAGGCCGCGGTGGCCGCCTCGGCGGTCTCGCCGAGGCCGTAGTGGGCGAGCGCGAGCGCGGCGGCGACGCCCGCGCGCAGGATGTTCGGCGGCTCGTCGAGCTCGAGCGCCCGCAGGGCCCAGTAGCGCATGCCGTCCCAGTCGGCGCTGAAGAAGCAGCCGTCGGCGATCACGAGCTTCAGCGTGGCCGCGTCGGGCGAGCGCTCGTCGAGCTCCGCGAGCGCGGCCAGCAGCAGGCCCTGGCCTTCGTCGTGTTTGCCGAGCAGGTGCTCGACGATCGCCGCGCCGGCGACGGCGCTGCCGCGCAGCGGGTCGCCGGGGTCGAGCAGGCCCAGCACCTCCTGGAAGCTCTCGCGGCTCTCCTCGAGGATCCCGGCGGCGCCCAGCGACAGGGCCAGCGCGAGCAGCAGCTCGATCCGCTGGGCGGGCTCGGGCTGCTCGGGGAGCAGCCGCAGCGCGGCCCGGAACCAGCGCGCGGCCGTCGCCGGGGCGCGCGCGTTGGCGGCGTAGCCGGCCTGGGTCAGCACCGCGACCGCCTGCTCGTCGCCGAGACGGGCCGAGCGCTCGACGTGCCGTGCCCGCGCGCTCGCGGGGGCGCCGCGCGCCGCGAGCACCGCCGCGGCGCGGGCGTGGGCGCTGCGCCGCCAGCCGCCCTTGGCCGACTCGTACACGGCGCGGCGCACGATCGGGTGGCGGAAGCTGAAGCGCCCGGGCACCGCGGACTGCTGCACGAGGCCGCAGTCGAGCAGTTCATCGACGGCCGTCAGCGTGTCGGGCTCGGGCGCGCCCACCACCTCGCCGGCGAGCTCGGGTTCGAAGGGGTCGCCGACGATCGAGGCCGCCTGGATCAGCTCGCGCGCGCTCGGCGAGAGCCGCTCGAGTTCTCCGGCGATCACCGCGGAGACGGTCGAGGGCACCTGCGGCGCTCCTCCGTTTCGCTCCGCGCGGGCGGCGAGCCGCGTCGCGCGCACGAGCGCTTCGAGGTAGAAGGGGTTGCCGCCGCTCTCGCGGTAGATCCGCTCGGCGAGGGGGCTCGGCAGGTCGGCTGGGAACAGCGCGCGGGCCTCCTCGACGCTCAGCGGGCGCAGCTCGATCAGCTCGCCGTGCGAGTCGCGTTGCAGCTGCTGGAGCGCGGCGACGGTCTTGGCGTCGAGCTGGCCGGCGCGGTAGGTGATGGCCAGCACGAGCTGCGAGCGCGGCGGCCGGCGCAGCAGGTAGAGCAGCAGCTCGACCGACGCCGGGTCCGCCCAGTGCACGTCGTCGACGGCCAGCAGCAGGCGCCCGGCAGGCGCCAGCACATCCAGCAGCGCGGCGATCGCGCGGTGCAGGCGGTAGCGCTCGACGCCGGCGCCGCTGGGGAAGGCCGCCGGCGCCGCGTCCAGCAACCCCGTCCGCGCGGCCAAAGTTGGAAACAATCCGAGCAACTCGTACTTGTCCTCGGGGTCGAGGCTGCGCAGCGCCTCCTCGGGAAGCGCGGCGAGCGACTGGTCCAGGCCCGAGAGCAGCACGCCGAACGGCTCGTCGGCCTCGAACTCGGCCGCGCGGCCCATGACCGTCACGTAGCCGTCCTCGCGTGCGCGCTCGAGCGCGTGCGAGAGCAGCCTCGTCTTGCCGATGCCGCTCTCACCGGTGATTTGCAGCAACCGCGCCTCTCCGGGCCGCGCGCTCGCCAGCAACGCCTCGATCTGCGCGAGCTCGTGACGGCGTCCGATCAGGCCGTCGGGGATCCCCCTGCGCTCGTCAGGCTCGGCCACGCATACACCGTCTCGTCGCCCCGCACGACGGCCGGCCCGTGCCCGCGCGAGGCCCTCGATCGCGTCCATGCCGCGTGGTTTTCCAAGGCGGGTTCATGCCGGCTCAGACGTAGGATACGGCGATGGTTGGGGAGAGCCAGAGTGGCGTCCGCGCGGGGGTTGGCCGGTCCGGTAGTCGGACCGTGGCGGTTCTGACGAACATCGGGGCGGGTCGGCCGCGGCGCACGCTGGCGCTCGCGCTGCTCGTCGTGGTCGCGGCGGCGGCGGTCGCCGCGCCGGTGGCCGGGTCGCTGCAGCCCTTCAGCTCCGAAGACCCGGGCTCCCCGAGCGTGGCGGCGCGCCGGGCGATCGAGCGGGCGACCGGCGTGGACCCGTACTTCAACATGGTGGCGCTCGTGCCCACGCCGCGGGGCATCGCCGGCGCCGGCGCGCGCGCCGCGGTCGCGCGCGTGGAACGCGCGATGCGCGCCCAGCCGGCGGTGGCGCTCGTGCAGAGCTTCTACACCAGCCACGACAACGCGATGCTCGCCCGCGACGGGCGCGCGACGTTCGTGCTCGGCGAGCTGCGCGCGGTCAGCACCACCAGCCAGCTGGCGGCGGCGCACCGCGTGGAACGTGCGCTGTCGGCCCAGCGCGGGGTGCGCCTCGGCGGGCTCGCGGCGTTCTACTCGCAGGGCAACGAACTCGCGCGCAAGGACCTGATCACGGCCGAGCTGTTCGCGTTCCCGCTGCTGCTGCTCGCCGCGCTGTGGGTGTTCAGGGGCCTCGTCGCCGCCTGCCTGCCGCTGCTCGTCGGCGCCGTGACGATCGTCGGCACGCTCGCGGCGCTGCGCGTGATCAGCGAGCTGACGAGCGTCTCGATCTACGCGCTGAACCTCGCCACCGCGCTCGGCCTGGGGCTCGCGGTCGACTACGGGCTGCTGATCGTCTCGCGCTACCGCGAGGAGATCGCGCGCTCCGGGCCGGGCAGGGCCGCGCTCGAGCGCACGCTGGCGAGCGCCGGGCGCACGGTGGCGATGAGCTCGCTGACGATCGCGGCCGTGCTCAGCAGCCTGCTCGTGTTCCCGCAGGCCTTCCTGCGCTCGGTCGGCCTCGGCGGGATCTTCGTGGCGCTGATCGCGGGCGCGAGCGCGCTGCTGGTGCTGCCCGCCGTGCTCACGCTGCTGCGCTGGCGCGTCAACGCCGGCACGCTCACACGCTGGCGGCGCGCGGCCTACGCGGGCGCCCGGCCGTCCGCCGACAGCCGCTGGTACCGGCTCTCGCGCACGGTGATGCGCCGGCCGGTGCGCGTGGCGCTGGTGAGCGGGGCGGTCCTGCTGGCCTTCGGCGCGCCGGCGCTCGGGCTGCGCGTGACCCAGATCGACGCCAACGTGATGCCGCGCGGCTCGGCCGCGCGCAGCGTGCACGAAGCGATCGAACGGGACTTCCCGAAGGCCGACGGCGCGCCGCTGCTGATCGCGGCGAGCGCGCCCACGGGCGCGGCGGCGCAGACCTACGCGGCGCGCCTGCGCGGCCTGCGCGACATCGCCGCGATCCGCGGTCCGCTGGCGCTCGGGCGCGGCGAGTGGGAGCTCGAAGTCGTGCCCGCGAGCGCGCCGTTGTCGAGCGCGAGCGAGCGCCTGGTGGGCGCGGTACGCGCGCTGCACGAGCCGTTCCGTGTGCTCGTGGGCGGCGAAAGCGCGGCCTTCGTCGACCTGAAGCACAGCCTTAGCGCGCACCTGCCGCTGGCGCTCGTGCTGCTGATCGCGTTCACCGCGATCGCGGTGTTCCTGATCACCGGCTCGGTGGTGCTGCCGTTGAAGGCGCTGCTGATGAACGCGCTGACGATCGCGGCGGTGCTCGGCGCGCTCGTGTTCGTCTTCCAGGACGGGCGCCTGCAGGGAGCGCTCGCGTACACCAGCTCCGGCGCGCTCGAGCCCTCCACGCTCGTGCTGATCTTCGCCGTCTCCTGCGGCCTGGCGACCGACTACGGGATCTTCCTGCTCTCGCGGATCCGCGAGGCGCGCGACGCGGGCGCCACCGACGGCGAGGCGGTCGCGCTCGGGCTGGAGCGCACCGGGCGGATCGTCACGGCCGCCGCGCTGCTGCTGTGCATCGCCCTGGGCTCGCTGATGACCGCGAGCCACGCGCTCGTCAAAGAGGTCGGCTTCGGCGGCGGGCTCGCCGTGGCGATCGACGCGACGCTCGTGCGCGGCATGCTGCTGCCGTCGCTGATGCGGCTGCTGGGGCCGCTCAACTGGTACTGCCCGGCGTGGCTGCGGCGCCTCGCGCGGGCGCCCGGCGCCGCCCCGGGCCCCCGGCGCCCGCCCGCGCCGGTCGGCTCGGCGCCCAGCCTGGGGCGCCCGGCGAGCGAGGCGGAGTGCCTGGCGAGGACGCGCTTCTGCGACCACGACAGCCCCGAGATACGCGCTTGCCTGGAGGAGCTGCTCGATCAACACGCGGGCGACGGGCAGACGGGCGTCGCCGTCGCGGCCTTCGAGCTCGTGCGCGACCGCGTGCTGTACGCGTTCGGGGCCTGGAGCGTGCCGGCCTCGCGCACGCTCGCGCGCCAGGCGGGCACGTGCACGAACAAGGCCAACCTGCTCGTGGCGCTGCTGCGCGCCGCCGGCATACCCGCCGCCTACGGCGTCATGCGCGTGGACGCGCGCCGGTACTTCGGCGCGATCGGGCCGAGCTTCCTGACGCGCTATGCCTCACCCGAGTCGCTGCACGTCTACTGCGCGGCGCGACTGCGGGGGCGCTGGGTCAAGTGCGACCCCTCGACCGACAGCGATCTGGCCTGCCGCACCGAAGGCTTCTGCCAGCAGACGCGCCTGATCCGTTGGGACGGCGCCCACGACTCGCTGGACTTCCTCGACCCTCGGCACGTGTTCGCCGACCTGGGGCTGTACGCGGACATCGACGAGCTGATCGCCCGGCCGGCGCGCTCGGCCACGCCGTCGCGCCTGAAGCTCGCGAACGACTACCTAGAGTTCATCCGCGGCGAGCCCGCGTTCGAGTCCGAGCACGCGCTCGTGCGCGCCTATCTGACCGCCGGCAGGCTGGGTGAAGCCGACGGCGTGCTCGGCCGCGTCCGCGCGGTCGCGCTCAGGTGACGCGAAATGTCTCTTTAGGGGTTGCATCAGGGTTTACCCAGGTCTAGTATTTTCGTCTATGAGAGGTGGGATCTCGAGACGAGGGCGGGGACGCCGCGGCGCAGAGCTCGACGGAGACTGCGCCACGGCGTCCGCCTCCGTTTCTGCGCCCTACGCCCCGATCGCCTGCGGCGCCCGCCACGTGGCGGGCCTGCGCTGCTCGCCCGCCTGGGCGGGAACAGACGGGCACGCGATGCGCTCGCCCTGCCACCGCAGGCCAGGCGCGCGTTGCGTCGATCGGCGCTGGCGCAGTTGGAGCACCTCCGGGGAAGGCGGCGGCTTCTAGAGCGCCGCCGGGCTGGCGCGCGGGGCACCGGCCCGCGCGCCCTCCCCGGGCTCCGACTAGACGTGCAGATCCCGCGTGCGGGCGCCCGCCTCGCCGTCGCGATCCTCGCGGGCGCGAGCTCGCGCGCCCGGGCCGGCCGCCGCGGCGTGTTCGCGGGCCACGCGCCACACCGAGATCGCGAGCAGGACCGCGAGCGCCGGCGGCATCACCCACCACGCCGCCACGCCCCCGCCTGCCAGCAGCGCGGTCAGCGCCAGCGCCGCCACCACGCCGAGCGCGGTGCGCCAGTCGTCGCCCACCACGAACTCCCACGCGCCCAGCAGCACGCCTCGTGCGCGGCTCATCGGGCGAGCGCCCCGACCAGCGACCGGCGCGCGAGCCACGCCAGCGCGAGCGCCGTGAGCAGCACCCCGGGGATGATCGCCAGCAGCGCGACCTCGCCGCCGGGCCAGCTCGCGCCGGCCCCCTCGGCGCCCCAGAACATCCCGTACGAGCTGAGCATCACGCCGACGGCGAGCTTCATCGTGTTCTCGGGCACGCGCGCGAGCGGCGCGCGGGCGCCGAAGCCGGCCGCGATCACGAGCAGCACGGCCAGGCCCGCGGCGGCGCCGGCGAGCGCCACGCGATGCTGGCCGGCGCCGAAGGTCAGCACGATGAACGCGACCTCCAGGCCCTCGAGCAGGACGCCTTTGAGCGCGATCGTGAAGGCGTAGGCGTCGAGCCCGCCGCCGCGCGCCGCCGCCGCCCGGGCCGCCTGGCTCTCCGCGCGGAAGATCTCGAGCTCGTCGTGCTTGGCCTTCAGGCCGGCCGAGCGCAGCACCGCCTTGCGCAGCCACTGCAGGCCGAAGATCGACAGCAGCGCGCCCACGACGACGCGCAGCGCGTCGATCGGCAGCGCCGTCAACGCCGGGCCGAGCGCGGCCACGATCGCCCCCAGCGCGAGCGTCGCGGCGCCGACGCCCCAGAGCGCCGAGCTCCAGCTGCGCGTGCTGCCGACGGCCAGCACGATCGTGAGCGCCTCGACCGCCTCGACCGCGCAGGCGATGAACACCGAGGCTCCGAGGGCGAGCTCCGCACCGCTCATGGGTGGATGATGGCGAAAAGCCGCCGTCGGCTCAGCGATCGTCCGCCATGTGGCGCGCGAACGCCTGCCGGAGCGTGATCGCCCGCTGCGGGCGCCCGCGGCCGACGAACGCGATCGCCCAGTTGGCGAGCACCGCGAAGCGGTTCTTGAAGCCCGTCAGGAACGCGAGGTGCACGAGCAGCCACAGCAGCCAGCCGAAGAGCCCCGAGGCTCGCAGCGGCCCGATCGCGGCGATCGCGCGAAAGCGCGCGACGCTCGCCATCGTGCCGAGGTCGCGGTAGCGGAAGGGCCTGGCCCGCGCATCGCCGGACAGCCGCCGCTGGATCGTCGCGGCCGCATGCACGCCCGACTGCATCGCCACCTCGGCGACGCCGGGCAGCCCGTCGAGGCTCATCAGGTCGCCGACCACGAAGACCTCGGGGTGCCCGGGGATCGTGCAGTCGGCGTTCACGCGCACGCGGCCGGCGCGGTCGAGCTCCGCGCCGGTGTCGCGCGCGAGGATCGCCCCGAGCGCCGAGGCCTCGACGCCCGCCGCCCACACCTTCGTCGCGGCCTCGATGCGCGCGAGCCCGGGCTCCTCGGCGTCCGTGCTGACGCCCTCCGCGTCGACGTCGGTGACGCTCGTGCCGAGGTGCACCTCGACGCCGTGCCGTTCGAGCACCGCGATCGCCTTGTGCCGCAGGCTCGCCGGGAACGCCGCGAGCGCCGTGGGGGCGGCGTCGAGCAGCACGACCCGGGCGCTCGCGGGGTCGATCGCGCGGAAGTTGCCGCGCAGCGCGCGGTGCGCGAGCTCGGCGATCTGCCCGGCCATCTCCACGCCGGTGGCGCCGGCGCCCACGACGACGAACGTCAGCCACCGGCGCCGCGCCCGCGGGTCGAGCTCGCGCTCGGCCATCTCGAAGGCGCCGAAGATCCGCCCGCGCAGCTCGAGCGCGTCGTCGATCGTCTTCAGCCCCGGCGCGTGGCGCTCGAACTCGTCGTGGCCGAAGTAGGACTGGCGCGAGCCGGCGGCGAGGATCAGGCTGTCGTAGGGCAGCTCGCTGCGCTCGCCGAGCAGCTCGACGTCGACGCGGCGCGAGCGCGCGTCGATGTCGACGACCTCGCCCAGCAGCACGCGCGCGTTGCGCTGGCGGCGCAGCACGTCGCGGATCGGCGGCGCGATGTCGCCCTCGGCGAGGATCCCCGTCGCCATCTGGTAGAGCAGCGGCTGGAACAGGTGGTGGTTGGTGCGGTCCACGACGGTCAGCTCGACCGCGGCGCCGGCGCGCCCCAGGCGTCGCGCCGCGAACAGGCCGCCGAAGCCGCTGCCCACGATCACGACCCGATGGGGCGCCTCGCTCATGGCTCGCGGGCGTTCACGCTCGACCCTCGGCCCATCCGCCCGCTCTCGCCGGGCTCGCGCGGCGCGGCGTCGCCGCGAAACGGCAGCGCGTCGAGCAGGCCGGTGGTCTCGAACAGCCGCTGGACGGCGCGCGGGCCGGGGAGCAGCTCGAAGTCGAAGCCGTGCTTGGCGCACAGGCTGCCGACGAACACGATCGCGGCCAGGCCGGTCGAGTCGATGAAGCTCAGCCCGCCGAGGTCGAGCGCGATGGCGCGCGTGCTCTCCAGGCCGCACAGGTGGCGGATCTCGGCTTCGAGGCTCGGCACGGCGGCGAGATCCAGTTCGCCGCGAAGGGCGAGCGTGTGCACGCCGTCCTGCTCGCGGTCGTCGATCTCGACGCCCAGGTAGGAGGACACCTGCCGATCCTACCCTCGAGACTCGAGCCGCATGCGCTGCGGCGCGACCGTGTACCTAGGGTCCTCGGCCGAGGCGACGCCGGCCGCGAAGATGCCGAAGCGCGTGTAGGCGGAGCCGGCGAGCAGCGCGAGGCCGCTGAGCGCCGCCGCCGTGCGGCTGACGCGGGCGAGCGTCGCGCTGCCGAGCGCGCCGGCCGCCGTCAGCGCGCGGGCGCGGCGCATGCGCCGCCCGGCGCTGCCCTGGCGCAGCGTCTCGGCGACCGGGCCGAGCCGGCGCTCGAGCAGCCGCTCGCAGCCGAGCTCGGCGAGCGCGCCGGCGAGCGCGATCGTGCGCGCCGGCGCGCACTCGCTCACGGGCGCGGCGAGCATCCCCAGGCCGGCCCCCGCGGCGGCGGCCGAGCCGGCGAACACGAACGGCAGCTCGCGGTGGCCTTCGTGCCACGCGGGCACCGCCGTGTCGGCGATCAGCGCGGCCGTGTAGGAGGAGATGCCCGAGCCGCTCAGCGCGGCCGCCACGGCGGCGGCGCGGCCGGCCCGCGGCGCGACCCCCAGCACGTCGCTGGCGCTCGCGGCCGCGTTCAGCGGCCCGTACACGGCGAGCAGCCACGAGCCCATGTTCATCGGCGAGCTCGGCTTGAACACGCGCAGCATGTTCAGGAAGCGCTCGGGGCGTCCGAGGTCGTGCACGAGCGCCGTCAGCGACACCGCCAGCGCGCCGCTCGCGCCGAGCTTGCAGGCGCGCGCCAGGCGCGCCCTGCCCGTCAGCTCGGCGCCGGCGGCGAGCACCGAGCTGCCGGCCGCGAGGCCGCCGGCGAACAGGTAGCCGGCGATGTCGCGCTCCGCCCACACCGGCGGGTTGATGATCGGGCGCCCGTAGTAGGACTCGGCCGGCTCGGGCCGCTCGCGCGCGCGCCGGCGCCCCCGATCGCCGGTGCCACCGTGAGGGTCGACGCTTGCCTGGGCGCCGCCGCCGGCGCGCGAGCCCTCGGTGCTCACCGGCGCGCCCCCGCGAACGCCGCAGCGGCGCCGGCCAGGAGCGCGCTCGCGGCCAGCGCGACGTTGCGCCACATCGCCGGCAGCTCGCGGGTGGTCACGACCGGGTCCGGCGGCAGCCCGTAGACCTCGGGCTCGTCGAGCAGCAGGAAGAAGGCGCCGTCGCCGCCGACGCCGTCGCCGGGGTCGTGCCCGTACAGGCGCGCATCCACGATCCCCCGCTCGTGCAACTGCTCGACGCGCCCGGCGGCGCGCTCGCGCAGCTCCTCCAGCTCGCCGAACTGGATCGAGTCGGTCGGGCAGGCCTTCGCGCAGGCCGGCTCCAGGCCGGCGCCGAGGCGGTCGTAGCAGAGCGTGCACTTGAAGATCCGCCCGTCGCCCTCGCGCTTGTCGAGCACCCCGTAGGGGCAGGCCGGCACGCAGTAGCCGCAGCCGTTGCAGACGTCCTGCTGCACGACCACCGTGCCGAACTCGGTGCGGAAGATCGCGCCGGTGGGGCACACGTCCAGGCAGGCCGCGTGGGTGCAGTGCTTGCACACGTCCGAGGCCATCAGCCAGCGAAACCCCTCCTCGTCCGCGACCGGGTCCTCGTCCGCGCGCGGCGCGACCCCGGCACGGCGCCTGAAGTTCGCGCCCGCGCCCTCGACCGGCACGCGCTGCTCGATGAAGGCGACGTGGCGCCAGGTGTCGGCGCCGAGGCCGCCGGAGTTGTCGTGCGAGCGGCCCGCCCAGCGCAGGCCGTCCTCGGGGACCTCGTTCCACTCCTTGCAGGCGACCTCACAGGCCTTGCAGCCGATGCACAGCGAGGTGTCGGTGAAGAAGCCCATCCGCGGCGGGTGCTGCGCATAGCCGGCGGCCGCAGCGGGATCCCCGCCCCCCAGCAAGAGGTCCACCAGCGCTCCCCCGGCGCGGCCCTCATCGCCGCCCGCCGTCTGGTCGCCCGGCGCGATCCCCACTAGATCGTCGTCGCTCACGGTGCCATCCCCGTCTCGGCCGTGATCCCGGCGCGCTCGCGGTACTCGCGCACGAGCGCCTGGCGGGCGGCGCCGCGCGGGCGCCGGCCCGGGCGGATGTCGACGGCCAGCGCCTTGACCTCCTGGATGTGCGAGCTCGGGTCGAGGCTCATCGCCGAGAGCTCGTTCATCGAGTCGCCTTTGGCGTAGCCGTTGGGGCCCCAGTGGTAGGGCATGCCGATCTGGTGCAGCGTGCGGCCGTCGATCCGCAGCGGCGTCATCCGGTCGGTGACCAGCACGCGCGCCTCGACCGCGCCGCGGGCGCTGACCAGCGTCGCCCAGCCGGCGTGCTCGAGCCCGCGCTCGGCCGCCAGCTCGGGCGAGACCTCGCAGAAGAACTCGGGCTGGAGCTCGGCCAGGTAGGGCGTCCAGCGGCTCATGCCGCCGGCCGTGAAGTGCTCGGTCAGCCGGTAGGTCGTGACGGCGTAGGGGTAGACCTCGCCGCCGGGCTCCCACGGCGAGGGGTGGTAGCGGTTGTGCTCGTGCGCGAAGACCTCGCGCGCGGGGTTTCGCTGGCGCTCGTGCAGGAGGTTGCGCACGGGCGAGTCCTGCGGCTCGTAGTGGGTCGGCAGCGGCCCGTCGGCGACGCCCGAGGGCGCATACAGCCAGCCGCGCCCGTCGGCCTGCATGATGAACGGCTCGTCGCCCGCGATCCCCGCCGGGCCGCGCGCGCCCGCCGGCGGGCGGTAGTCGGGGGGCTTCTCGGGGTCGAAGTCGGGCGTGTCATAGCCGGTCCAGCGGCGCTCGTCGGCGTCCCACCAGACGAGCGCCTTGCGCTCGCTCCAGGGCCTGCCCTCGGGGTCCGCGGAGGCGCGGTTGTAGAGGATGCGCCGGTTGGCGGGCCACGCCCACGCCCACTCGCTGCACGTCCAGTTCTGCTCGCTCGCGGGCGTGCGCCGCGCCGTCTGGTTGACCCCGCCCGCGTAGGCGCCGCAGTAGATCCAGCAGCCGCACGCGGTCGAGCCGTCGGCGCGCAGCTGCGTGTAGGCGGAGAGCTGCTCGCCGGCCGCGTCGCGGCCGCTGATCTCGGCCAGCACCGCCTCGGCGCTCGGCTCCCGCAGCTCGCCCTCGGTCGGGTACTCCCAGGTCAGCTCCAGGAGCGGGCGGTCCATCTCCTCCGTCGAGCCGGCGAGCCGCTCGCGCAGGCGCCGTCCCAGGTGGTAGACGAACCACAGGTCGCTGCGCTGGTCCTCCCGGGGCTCCTGCGCCTTGTGGTGCCACTGGACCATCCGCTGGGTGTTGGTGAACGTGCCGTCCTTCTCGGTGTGCGCCGCCGCCGGGAAGAAGAACACCTCGGTCGCGATCTCCTCGCTGCGCATCTCGCCGCTCTCGATCTCCGGCCCGTCCTTCCACCAGGTGGCGCTCTCGATCAGCGAGAAGTCGCGCACGACGAGCCAGTCGAGCTTGGACATGCCCAGGCGCTGCATGCGCGAGTTGGCCGAGCCGACCGCCGGGTTCTGGCCGAACAGGAAGTAGCCCCTGACGTTGCCCTCGATCTGCTCCATCACCGTGTCGTAGGTCGAGTGGCTGCCCGTCAGCCGCGGCAGGTAGCCGAAGCAGTATTCGTTCTCCTCGCTGGCCGCGTCTCCCCACCAGGCCTTCAGCAGGCTGACCACGTAGTCGCGCGCGTTGCCCCAGTAGCCCTTGCGCGGCACGTCGGCCATCACCAGCTCGTCGAGGCTCTGGTGGCTGGCGGCGTGGGGCATCGGGATGTAGCCCGGCAGCGTGTCGAACAGCGTCGGGATGTCGCTCGAGCCCTGGATCGAGGCGTGACCGCGCATCGCCATCACGCCGCCGCCCGGGCGGCCCATGTTGCCGAGCAGAAGCTGCAGGATCGAGGCCGCGCGGATGTACTGCGAGCCGACCGTGTGCTGGGTCCAGCCGACGCCGTGCACGAACGCGGTCGTGCGCTCGCGCCCCGAGTTCGCCACGAACAGCTCGCACACCTCGGCGAATACGTCCTGGGGCACGCCGCACACGCGCTCCACCATCTCCGGCGTGTAGGCGGCGTAGTGGCGCGCCAGGATCTGCCACACGCAGCGCGGGTGCTGGAGCGTGAGATCCAGCTCGGGCTCCCCGCCGCCTCCGCGCTCCGCGTTGCGGTGCGCGACCTCGCCCTCGTGCTCGCGCTGGCCCGCGGCCGCCGCCACGAACGCCCCCTCGTACTGCCAGCTCGACTGCTCGTAGCGGCGGGTCTCGGGGTCGAAGCCCGTGAACAGCCCGGCCGCGCCGGCGTCCTCGAAGCGCTCGTCGACGATCGTCGGCGCGTTGGTGTAGGCGAGCACGTACTCGCGGAAGTCCGATTCGCTGCTGAGCACGTGGTTGATGACGGCGCCGAGGAAGGCGATGTCGGTGCCGGTGCGCAGCGGCACGAATTTGTCGACGAGCGCGCTCGTGCGGCTGTAGTGGGGGTCGACGTGGATCAGGGTCGCGCCGCGCGCCTTGGCCTCCATCACCCACTGGAAGGCGACCGGGTGCGCCTCGGCCATGTTCGAGCCCTGAAGCACGATCAGGTCGGCGTTCTGGAGGTCGCCCGGCAGCGTGCTCGAGGCGCCGCGCCCGAACGACGTGCCGAGGCCGACGACCGTCGAGGAGTGGCACACGCGCGCCTGGTTCTCGACCTGCACGACCCCGGCGGCCGTCAGCAGCTTCTTGATCAGGTAGTTCTCCTCGTTGTCGAGCGTCGCGCCGCCGAGCGCCGCGATGCTCATGCAGCGCCGCGTGGCCAGCCCGTCGCGCTCCCACTCGAAGCCCTCGCGGCGCGCCGCCAGGAATTTCTCGGCGACCATGTCCATCGCCGTCTCCAGATCGAGTCGCTCCCAGTCGGCGGCGTGGGGGCGCCGGTAGAGGACGTGCTGCTCGCGCGCCGGGCCGTTCGTCAGCTGTAGCGTCGCCGAGCCCTTCGGGC
>DASZFZ010000095.1:0-31329 GCA_035939315.1 Solirubrobacteraceae bacterium
GCGGTGTGGGTAGGGCACGCCACCACTCGCAGAAGAGCGATGGCCCGCCCGATTGTCCGAACCTGAACGCCCTCCGCAACATCCTTGCCGAGCTGTTCCAGAGCGTGCAGTTGCTCAAGGGCGATGACCTCTCGCCACTGAGGACGTACGCAGGCGACGGCGTAGCACTGCTGTACGACCTGCCCGCCGGTGATGGCCTGTGGCTCCTGCCGATCCTGCGCGGCGACGCCTTTGACGACGAATGCGAGCCAATGCCCGTGGAGCTGCCCGTGCTGGCAACAATGGGCGCAAAACCATAGCCTGTGCGTCATGGAGGTCGAGGCTTGGCTGGCCCGCGCGGCCCGCGCGCGGCCCGAGCGCACCGCGCTCGCGACGCCCCGGGGGGACTGGTCCTACGCCCGGCTGCACGCCGCCGCGCGCGCCGGCGCGGGGGAGCTGGCCCAGCGCGGAGCGCGCCGCGGCGAGCGCGTCGCGATCGCGTTGCCCGCCGGTCCCGAGTTCGCGCAGGCGCTGCACGCGTGCCTGCTGCTGGGGGCGGTCGCCGTCCCCGTCGACCTGCGCCTGTCCGGCGGCGAGCGCGCGCAGGTCGCAGCCGGCGCCGGCGTGGTCGTCGAGGAGCCGCTGCGCGAGCACGGCCGCGACGCGGACGCGGCGAGGCCTGGCGGCGAGACCCACGAGCTGGACGCGGTCGCGCTCGTGATCCACACCTCCGGCACGAGCGCCGCGCCGCGGCCGGTCGAGCTGACGTACGGCAACCTGCTGTGGAGCGCGCTCGGCTCCGCCGTCGCGCTCGGCCTGGACCCCGATGAGCGCTGGCTGTGCACGCTGCCGCTCTCGCACGTCGGCGGCCTGTCGATCCTCGTGCGCTCGGCGATCTACGCCACCACGGCGGTGCTGCACGAGCGCTTCGAGAGCGAGCGCGCGCTGGACGCGCTGGCTCGCGGCGAGGCGACGCTCGTGAGCCTCGTGGCGACGACGCTCGCGCGGCTGCTCGACGCCGGGCTCGAGCGCCCGCCGGCGCTGCGCTGCGCGCTGACGGGCGGCGGGCCCGTGCCCGAGCCGCTGCTCGCGCGCGCCCGAGCGGCCGGCGTGCCGGTGAGCCTCACCTACGGCCTGACCGAGAGCTGCTCGCAGGCGACCACGACGCCCGTCGCCGCGCTCGCGGACGCCGCCGCGGCGCCCGGGGCGGACGCCGCCGCGGCGCCCGAAGCGGACGCTCCCGCGGCGCCGGACGCCGGCCCGCCGCTGTTCTGCACGCAGCTGCGGATCGCGCCCGCGTCGGCCGCGGAGGGGGACGGCGAGATCCTCCTGCGGGGCCCCACGATCGCGCCCGGCTCGCTCGCCGGGGATGGCTGGCTGCACACGGGCGACCTCGGCACGCTCGACCGTGCGGGGCGGCTGCGCGTCAGCGGGCGCAAGGCGGACACGATCGTCAGCGGCGGCGAGAACGTCGCGCCGGCGGAGGTCGAGGCCGTGCTCGAAGGCCATCCGGCGGTGCTCGAGGCGGCCGTCGTGGGGCGCCCCGACGAGCGGTGGGGCGAGGCGGTCACCGCGTGGGTGGTCGTGCGGCCGGACGCCGAGCTCGACCTGGGCGAGGTGAGGGCGCTGTGCGCCGAGCGGCTGGCGCCGTACAAGGTGCCCAAGGAGTTCACGCTGAGCGAGCGGCCGCTGCCGCGGACGCGCTCGGGCAAGCTGCTGCGCAGGGAGCTGCGGTGAGCTTCGACGCGTGCTCCTACCGCGAGTCGAGCCTGGAGAACTGGGAAGGCGCGGCGGCGGGCTGGCGCCGGCGCCAGGAGGAGATCCGCGCGTTCGGCGCGCCGGCCTCGGCGTGGCTGATCGACGCCGTCTCGCCGCAGCCGGGCGAGCGCGTGCTGGAGCTGGCCGCGGGCATGGGGGAGACCGGGATGCTGGCGGCCGAGCTGGTCGCGCCGCACGGCGGGGTGATCGTCTCCGACCAGGCCGAGGCGATGCTCGAGGGCGCCCGGGCGCGCGCGCAGGAGCTCGGGCTCTCGAACGTCGAGTTCCAGGTGCTGAACGCCGAATGGATCGACCTGCCGCTGGCGAGCGTCGACGCGGTGCTGTGCCGCTGGGGCTACATGCTGATGGCCGACCCGCGGGCGGCGCTGTCGGAGACGCGGCGCGTGCTGCGCCCGGGCGGGCGCGTGGCGCTCGCCGTGTGGGACTCGCTGGAGCGCAACCCGTGGGCGCGCGAGCCCGCCGTGGAGCTGATCGCGCGGGGTCTCGCGCCGGCTCCCGGGCCCTCCGAGGCGCCGCCGCCCGGCCCGTTCGCGCTGGCCGACCCGGGACGCCTGGCCGAGCTGCTCGAGCAGGCGGGCTTCGTCGAGCTCGAGCTCGGGGCGGTCGAGCTGACGCGCCGCCACGACCGCTTCGAGGAGTTCTGGGAGACGACGCTCGACATCTCGCGCGGCTTTCACGACGCGGTCCTGGCGCGGCCAGGGGCGGAGGTCGAGCGGATCAAGGCGAGCCTGGCCGAGCGGCTGCGCCCATACACGGACGAGGCGGGCGCGCTCGCGATCCCCGCGCGCACGCTCGTGGCGCGGGCGAGCGCGTGAGACAGGCCCGCTGAGATAGCCTGCGGCCCATGATCTACGACGACGCAGCAGACCTCTCCCTTCTCGACGGCAAGACCGTCGCGATCATCGGCTACGGCTCGCAGGGCCACGCGCACGCGCTCAACCTGAAGGACTCGGGCGTGCGCGTGGTCGTCGGCCTGCGCGAGGACTCCGGCTCGGTCGCCAAGGCGCGCGAGCAGGGCCTGGAGGTGCTGCCGGTCGTCGAGGCCGCCAGCCGCGGCGATCTCGTGATGATCCTGCTGCCCGACGAGCTGCACCGCGAGGTGTGGGAGAGCGAGATCCGCGACGGCATCGCCGAGGGCAACATGCTGCTGTTCGGCCACGGCTTCTCGGTCCACTACAAGGAGATCGAGCCGCCGGCCGGGGTGGACGTGGCGATGGTCGCGCCCAAGGGCCCCGGGCATCTCGTGCGCCGGCAGTTCACCGAAGGCAGCGGCGTGCCGGGACTGGTGGCGGTCGCCCAGGACGCCACGGGCAACGCGCGCGGGCTCGCGCTGGCCTACGCCAAGGGCATCGGCTGCACGCGCGGCGGCGTGATCGAGACGAGCTTCAAGGACGAGACGGAGACGGACCTGTTCGGCGAGCAGGCGGTGCTGTGCGGGGGCGCCTCCGAGCTCGTGCAGGCCGGCTTCGAGACGCTCGTGAACGCGGGTTATGACCCCGAGATGGCCTACTTCGAGTGCTTGCACGAGCTCAAGCTGATCGCCGACCTGATGTACGAGAAGGGGCTCGCGGGGATGCGCTTCTCGATCTCCAACACGGCCGAGTACGGCGACTACACGCGCGGCAAGCGGGTGATCACCGAGGAGACCCGCGCGGCCATGAAGCAGATCCTCGAGGAGATCCAGTCGGGGGACTTCGCGCGCGAGTGGATCGCCGAGAACCGCGCGGGCCAGGAGAGCTTCAGGCGCATGCGCGCCGAACAGGCCGACACCCAGGTCGAGCACGTCGGCGCCGAGCTGCGCTCGCACATGGACTGGATCAAGCCGTCTTTTTAGAGAGATAGGCGATCGGGCGGCCCCCACCGATGCTCGCGTATCTGTCCTGGCATCGTCCGGCCGCGACGGTCGAGGCGGGCGCGTACGAGCAGGCGCTGGAGCGGTTCCACCGCTCGCTGGCCCACCAACGACCCTGCGGGTTTCGCGGGTCGGCCTCGTTCCGGGCGCCGCTGCTCGCGTGGCTGGCCGCGCCCGAGGGCGCCGGCGGCGGCTACGAGGACTGGTATCTGCTCGAGGACTGGGCGGCCGTGGGCGTGCTGGAGGAGGCGGCGGTCTCGCGCGGGCACCACGGCGCGCACGAGCGGATCGCCGCGCGGGCGGGGAGCGCGACGAGCGCGATCTACCGGCTCGTGGAGGGGGGCGCCGAGCTGGGCGCGGCGCGCGTCGCGGTGTGGGTGAGCAGGGCGCCCGGGCGCGAGCGGCCCTCGCTGGAGACGCTGCTCGCCGACGGCATCGAGCCGAGCACGGGCTCGCTGTGGCGGCGCTGCCTCGGCCTCGGCCCGGCCCCCGAGTTCTGCCTGCTCGCGGCCGAGGAGCCGGACGGCGCGGCGCCCGCGCGCCTGCCGCACGGCTGGAGCGCCGCGGTGCATCCGCGCGAGCTGCTCTGGCACGGGTGAGCCGCCGCTGAGAGCGTCCGGCCAGGGCCGGGCCGAGGCGCACGGGCGCCAATCGCTTTCGCTACACTCGCGTTCGTCGTCGCGACTGGCGCTCGGGTGGAGTCAACCACCGGGAAGCGGCGACCAGCACCGCCGCGCGCCTGGGCACCCTCACAGCAGCGACCAATCCGGCGAGGTCCGACACCCGAGGAGTCCCATGACGACGACCCCACTCACACAGCAGACGCCGCTGAGCATCCCCGAGGAGCTGAAGCCCGGCGACGGGCGCTTCGGCTGCGGCCCGTCGAAGGTGCGCCCCGAGGCGCTCGCGCGGCTGGCCGGCGAGGGCGCCGGGGTGATGGGCACCTCGCACCGCCAGAAGCCCGTCAAGGCGCTCGTGGGCGAGATCCGCGGCGGCCTGCGCGAGCTGTTCGGCGCGCCCGACGGCTACGAGGTGGCGCTCGGCAACGGCGGCGCCACCGCCTTCTGGGACGCCGCCGCGTTCGGCCTCGTGCGGCGCCGCGCGCTGCACCTGAGCTTCGGCGAGTTCTCCCAGAAGTTCGCGACGGTCACCGGGGGCGCGCCGTTCCTGGATGACCCGGTCGTGGTCGCGGCCGAGCCGGGCGACGCGCCGGACCCGGCGGGCGTCGGCGCCCAGGCGAGCGAGGGCGGCTGCGACGTGCTGGCGTGGGCGCACAACGAGACGTCCACGGGGGTGATGGCGCCGGTGCTGCGCCCGCGGGGAGCCGAGGGCGCGCTGGTCGCGATCGACGCGACCTCGGGCGCGGGCGGGCTGCCGGTCGACCTCTCCCAGGTCGACGCCTACTACTTCGCGCCGCAGAAGAGCTTCGCCGCCGACGGCGGCCTGTGGGTGGCGATGCTGAGCCCGGCCGCGCAGGAGCGGATCGCGGCGCTGCACGCGTCGGAGCGTTGGATCCCGGAGTTCCTGTCGCTCAACACCGCCTTGGAGAACTCGCTGAAGGACCAGACCTACAACACGCCGGCGGTGGCGACGCTGTTCCTGCTCGCCGACCAGATCCGCTGGATGCTCGCCGGCGGCGGCCTGGACTGGTGCGTGGCGCGCACGGGCGCCTCCTCGCGGGAGCTGTACGCGTGGGCCGAGCGGACCCCCTACACGACCCCGTTCGTCGCCGACCCGGCCAAGCGCTCGCTGGTCGTCGGCACGATCGACTTCGACGAGGGGCTCGACGCGGCCGCGGTCGCCCAGACGCTGCGGGCCAACGGCATCGTCGACGTCGAGCCCTACCGCAAGCTCGGGCGAAACCAGCTGCGCGTCGGCATGTTCCCCGCCGTCGAGACCGCCGACGTGCAGGCGCTGTGCGCGTGCATCGAGTGGGTCGTAGAGAGGATCGGGCGATGAGCGCGCCGGCGGCGGACGCCGCCACGCAGGCGGGCACGAACGGCAAGCGCCCGCGGGTGCTCGTCAAGGAGAAGATCGGGGACTCGGGCGTGGAGCTGCTGCGCCGGCACTTCGAGGTCGACCTCGGGGTCGACTGGGACGAGGAGCAGCTGCGCGAGCGGATCGGCGAGTACGACGGGATCGTGATCCGCTCGGCCACGAAGATGACGGCCGAGCTGATCGAGCGGGCGAGCCGGCTGAAGGCGATCGGGCGCGCCGGCGTGGGCGTCGACAACGTCGACGTGCCGGCCGCCACCAAGCGCGGGATCGTCGTCGCCAACGCGCCCGAGTCCAACGTCGTCACCGCCGCCGAGCACACGCTGGCGCTGCTGCTGGCGCTCGCGCGCAACGTGCCGCAGGCCAACCGCTCGCTCGTCGAAGGCAAATGGGACCGCTCCAAGTACTCGGGCGTCGAGCTGTACGAGAAGACGCTCGGGGTGATCGGCTTCGGGCGCATCGGCCAGCTCGTCGCGCAGCGCGCGCGGGGCTTCGGCATGCGCGTGCTCGCGTTCGACCCGTTCGTCAGCGCCGAGCGCTACCGCGACCTCGGCGTGGACAAGGCCGAGAGCCCGGAGGCCATCTACGCGGCCGCCGACTTCATCACGATCCACCTGCCCAAGACGCCCGAGACCGAAGGCTTCCTCGGCGCCGAGCAGTTCGCGAAGATGCGCAGGGGCGTGCGCGTGCTGAACGTCGCGCGCGGCGGGCTGATCGACGAAGCGGCGCTCAAAGATGCGCTCGACGCGGGCCAGGTGGGGGGCGCCGCGCTCGACGTCTTCCCCAGCGAGCCGATGACCGAGAACCCGCTGTTCGCCTACGCCAACGTCGTCGCCACGCCGCACCTCGGCGCCTCGACCGCGGAGGCGACCGACCGCGCCGGCTACCAGAGCGCCGAGCAGGTCGTCGCGGCGCTGACCGGCGGCGTGGTCTCGACGGCCGTCAACATCCCCGCGGTCGGCGCCGAGGACATGCAGGCGCTCGGCCCGTTCCTGCCGATGGCCGAACGGCTGGGGCGCCTGGCGATGGAGCTCGCCGAGGGCAGCTCGGTCGAGCGCATCGAGGCGGCGTTCCTCGGGCGGATCGCCGAGTTCGACACGCGCCTGCTCGGGCTGGCGGTGATCGTCGGCGCGCTGCAGGGGCGCACGGAGGAGCAGGTCAACCTCGTCAACGCGCCCACGATGGCCCAGCAGCGCGGGATCGTCTTCGAGGAGAAGGCCGTCACCGAGGCGCAGGACTTCAACGAGCTGATCCGCGTCACCGTGATCGCCGGCGGCGAGCGCGTGGCGGTCGCCGGCACGGGGATGGGCGCCAACCAGGTGCCCCACCTCGTCGAGGTGCAGGGCCGGCGGCTGACGATCGAGCTGGCGCCCTACGTGACCGTGTTCCGCTACCAGGACCTGCCTGGCATGATCGGCCGCGTCGGCACGATCTTCGGCGGTCACGGGATCAACATCTCCTCGGCCGCCGTCGGGCACAGCCCCGAAGGCGCCGACGGCGCGCCGGGCGGGCAGCGGGTGGCGGCGATGGTCGTCACGACCGACGCGCCGGTGCCCGCGGGCGTGCTCGACGAGATCGTCGCCTCCGAGGGCTTCGAGCAGGGCTGGTCGGTCGAGCTCGGCTGAGCGGCCGTTTGGCCGCCTGGCCAGTCGTGGCGCAGATCGGATAGGCTCGTCGGCGATGCGAGCGGTCGTGATCACCAAGCACGGCGGTCCGGGGGTGCTCCAGGTGCAGGAGCGCCCCGAGCCGCCGCTCGGCCCGGGCCAGGTGCGCATCGAGGTTGCCGCGGCGGGCATCAACTTCGCCGACGTGATGGCGCGCATGGGGCTCTACCCGGACGCGCCGAAGACGCCGTGCGTGGTCGGCTACGAGGTCGCGGGCACCGTCGCCGAGCTCGGGGAGGGCGCCTCGACGCCCGCCAACGGGCTGAGCGTCGGCCAGCGCGTGCTCGCCGGCACGCAGTTCGGCGGCTACGCCTCGCAGGTGGTCGCGGGCGCCGGCGACGTGGTCGCGCTGCCCGACGAGCTCAGCTTCGAGCAGGGCGCCGCGATCCCCGTCAACTACGGCACCGCGTGGGCCGGGCTGATCGGCTACGGCAACCTGCAGCCGGGCGAGCGCGTGCTGATCCACTCGGCCGGCGGCGGCGTCGGCATCGCCGCCACGCAGATCGCGGGGCGCGTCGGGGTCGAGATCTACGGCACCGCCTCGCCGGGCAAGCACGCGCGCTGTCTCGAGCTCGGCGTCGACCACATGCTCGACTACACCAAGGCGGGCTGGGAGCAGGGGCTGCCGAAGTTCGACGTGGTGCTGGACGCGATCGGCGGCGCGAGCTTCCGCCGCAGCTACGGGCTGCTGCGCCCGGGCGGACGGCTGGTCGCCTACGGGGCCTCCGCGGTCGTCTCGGGCGAGCGCAAAAACGTCGTCACCGCGCTGCGCGCCGTGGCGCGCATGCCGCGCTTCAACCTGGTCAAGCAGATGTCCGAATCGAAGGCGGTGATCGGGCTGAACATGCTCAGCCTGTGGAAGGATCGCGGCACGCTCGAGCCGTGGATCGAGCCGGTGCGGGAGCTGCTGCTCGACGGCACCGTCAAACCGGTGGTGGCGGAGGCCTTCGGCTTCGAGGACGCGGGGGCGGCCCAGAACGTGATCACCGAGCGGCGCAACGTCGGCAAGGTCGTGCTCACGCCCTAGACATCTCGGCGGGCGCGGGCGGGCTCGCCACCGCGATGCCCCGCGCCGCGTCGCTGTGCGCGCGGCTGTCGCGCGAGGCGATCAGCACGATCGTCAGGGCCGCGCCGGCGAGCGCGAAGCCGGCGCCGACCAGGAACGCCCGCTCGAACCCCTTGGTGAGCGCGAACGCGAGGCTGTGCCCGCCGCCGTGGACGATGTTGTCGGTGCGGCTGTTGGCGACAGTCGCGAGGATCGCCAGCCCGAGCGCGCCGCCGACCTGCTGGGCGGTGTTCACGAGTCCCGAGGCGAGCCCCGCCTCGTGCGGGCGCGTGCCCGTGACCGCGGCGATCGTGACCGGCACGAACGAGAGGCCGAGGCCGACGGCGGCGAGCAGCGAGGGGCCGAGCAGGTCGCTCGCGAAGCTGCCGCCGCTGGGCGGCACTTTCGAGAACCAGATCAGCCCGGCGGCGATGAGCAGCATGCCGCTCAGCAGTACCGGCTTGAAGCCGAAGCGGGTCACGAGGACAGAGGCCAGGCCCGCGCTGAGGATGATGCCGACGGCCAGCGGCAGGTAGGAGACGCCCGCGTGCAGCGCCGAGTAGCGCAGCACCTGCTGCATGTAGAGCGAGACGAAGAAGAACATCGAGAACAGCGACATGCCGATCAGCAGCGCCACGATGTCGGCGCCGCGCAGCGTGCGCTGGCGGAAGATCGACAGCGGCATCAGCGGGGCGCGCTGGCGCAGCTCGATCGAGACGAACGCGATCAGCAGCACGAGCGCTCCGGCCAGCTCCGCGATCGTGCGGCCCGCTCCCCAGCCGACGTTGACGGCGTCGACGGTCGCGTACACGAGCAGCGCCAGCCCGGCGGTCACGGTCACGGCGCCGGGCACGTCGAAGCTGCGCGTCTCGGCTTCGGCGTGGCTCTCCTCGAGCGTGCGCGGCGCGAGCAGCGCGCTGGTCAGCCCGATCGGCACGTTCACGAACAGCACCCAACGCCACGAGAGGCCGCTCGTGAGCACGCCCCCGAGCAGCACTCCCGCGGCGCCGCCGGCGCCGGCGACGGCGCCCCACACGCCGAGCGCGCGGTTGCGCTCCTCGCCTTCGGCGAAGGTCGTCGTGATGATCGACAGCGCCGCCGGCGAGACGATCGCCGCGCCGGTGCCCTGGACGGCGCGCGCGAGGATCAGCCATGTCTGGGACTGCGCGAGGCCGCCGAGCAGCGAGGCCAGCGAGAACAGCACGAGCCCGATCATGAACATGCGCCGGCGCCCCATCAGGTCGGCCAGGCGCCCGCCGAGCAGCAGGAAGCCGCCGAACGTGAGCGTGTAGGCGTTCACGACCCACGAGAGGTTCGTCTGGGAGAAGTGCAGCGCGCGGCCGATCGAGGGCAGCGCGACGTTGACGATCGAGGCGTCGATCACGACCACGAACTGCGTCATGGCCAGCAGCAGCAGCGCCAGGTTCTTCGCTCTCGGGCTCATGGGTGGCTCCTGTCGATGAGTTGAGGAGGTATAGCTGAAGTCTCGTGGAACATGAACTCCACTTCCGCTTGCAAGATGGACTATACGGAGCTAGGATTCCGTTTGTCAAGTAACGGATCTGACGGGGGAGAGGGCGGGGGCGTATGAGCGCGGAGCAGACCACCGAGACAGAGCGGCCGGTGCGCGCCGATGCGCGGCGCAACCGCATGCGCATCCTCGAGGCCGCGCGCGAGCTGTTCAGCCACGAGCGCCCCGACGTGCAGATGGACGACGTCGCGCGGCTCGCCGGCGTTGGCGTCGGCACCGTCTACCGGCACTTCCGCGACAAGCACGCGCTCATGGGGGCGCTCGTGCGCGAGCGCTTCGCCGAGTTCGACGAGCGGCTGCGCGAGGCGGTGGACGCGGACGCGCCGGATCCGTTCGCGGCGCTGTGCGAGGTGCTGCGCACCAACGCGGCCTCGCTATCAGAGGACGCGGCCACGCGCTACGCGCTGATGAGCGGCGGCGAGCGAGCGTTCGCCTACGCGATCGAGGAGGCCGAGGAGTTCATGCGGCTGAGCGAGATCCTCGTCGGTCGCGCGCGAGCCGCCGGCTCCCTGCGCGTCGATTTCGACGCCGAGGAGATCCCGATGATCATGTGCGGCGTGTGCTCCACGATGGACCCGGGCAAGCCGGACTGGGACTGGCGGCGCTACCTCGAGCTGATCCTCGACGGGATGCGCGCCCGCGCCTGAGCGACCGTTCGCCCTCGGCCGCGCGCGGTGCTACATTTGGACTCGCATGTCGTCGCGGCTCGCGCTTCTCTCTCTTCTGCTCCTCCCCCCTCGGGGGGAATAGTGCGTGGCGGCCGCTAGCCGCATACACAACAGAGAGGAACGGAAAGCGAGCTAGAGAAGGAGTACGAACGGCATGAGCACAGACACTGGACAGAGCGGCAACGGCGCGGGCGCACCGCAGCCGGCGCGCAGCGAGGCCGGCCGCGTGAAGATCTTCGACACGACGCTGCGCGACGGCGAGCAGTCGCCCGGGATCTCCCTGAACAAGCAGGAAAAGCTCGAGATCGCGCATCAGCTGGCGCGGCTGGGCGTGGACGTGATCGAGGCCGGCTTCCCGATCACCTCGCCGGGCGACTTCGAGGCGGTGCAGGCGATCTCCCGTGAGGTCGAAGGCCCCGTGATCTGCGGCCTGGCGCGCACCTCCAAGCAGGACGTCGAGGCCGCCTGGCAGGCCGTCAAGGACTCCGAGCGCCCGCGCATCCACACGTTCATCGCGACCAGCGACATCCACATCGAGCGCAAGCTCCAGACGACCCGCGAGGACGTCAAGGGGCAGGTGCGCGCGGCGGTCGCGCAGGCGCGCGAGTACACCGAGGACGTCGAGTTCTCGCCCGAGGACGGCTCGCGCTCGGACGTGCAGTACATGGCCGAGGTGATCCAGATCGCGCTGGAGGAGGGCGCGAGCACGATCAACGTGCCGGACACCGTCGGCTACACGATGCCGGGCGAGTACGGGGCGATGTTCGAGGAGCTCTACCGGCTGGTGCCCGAGCTGCGCGGGGTGACGGTGTCGGTGCACTGCCACAACGACCTGGGCCTGGCGGTCGCCAACTCGCTGGCCGGCCTGCAGGCCGGCTGCCGGCAGGTCGAGTGCGCGATCAACGGCATCGGCGAGCGCGCCGGCAACGCGTCGCTGGAGGAGATCGTGATGCTGCTGCACACGCGCGAGCCGAGCCTGGGGTTGTGGACGGGCGCGCACACGACGGAGATCGCGCGCACCAGCCGGCTGGTCTCGCGCCTGACCGGCTACCAGGTGCAGCCCAACAAGGCGATCGTCGGGCGCAACGCGTTCGCGCACGAGGCCGGCATCCACCAGGACGGCGTGCTGAAGGAGCGCACGACCTACGAGATCATGGACGCGACGACCGTCGGCCTGCGCAGCAACGCGATCGTGCTGGGCAAGCACTCGGGCCGCCACGCGCTGGGCGAGGCGCTGAGCGAGATGGGCTTCGAGCTGGACGGGCAGGCGCTGAACACGGCCTTCAGGCGCTTCAAGGAGCTGGCCGACCGCAAGAAGCAGGTGACCGCGATGGACCTGGAGGCGCTCGTCACCGACGAGCTGCGCGAGGAGGTCGCCGGCTACACGCTGGAGTCCTTCGACGTCGAGTCCTCCTCGCAGCGCTCGCCGCACGCGCGCGTGAGCGTGAGGCTGCCGGACGGCACGGTGGCCGGCGGCACGTTCCTCGGCGACGGGCCGATCGACGCGGTCTTCCAGGCGATCAACGCGGCGACCGCGGTCGCGCCGGTCCTCAGCGACTTCACGATCGGGGCGGTGACCGAGGGCCAGGACGCGCTCGGCGAGGTCTCGGTGGTGCTCGAGGTCGGCGGCTTCACCGGCGCCGGCCAGGCGGTCTCCACGGACATCATCGACGCGGCCGGCCGGGCATACGTGCGGGCGCTGTCGGTGGCGGCCGCCCGCTCGCAGGTCGATCAGTCCGTCGGTCTGCCGGAGACGGCAGCGGGCTAGAACGGTTTTAAAGGACCCCTACCGGGGTCTCGATGGTTGGCGCGTGGCGCGCGCCGGCGTCAGGCGAAGAAGTCGGCGAGCGCCACCCGCCAGCCGGGCACCGCGTCGCTCAGGTCGAGCGTGCCGTCCTCGTGCGCTGTCACGGCGCCGCCCGGCCGGTACACCGTGGCCGAGCGCGTGCGCGGGTCCAGCACGAGCACGGCGGCGGCGCCCGCGTCGAGCCAGTTCAGCGCCTTCTCGCGCACGTATCTTTGGCTGTCGTCGGGGGAGACGACCTCGATCGCCAGGTCCGGCGCGCCACCAGGCCAGAAGCCCGGCGTAATGCCTATCGCTGCCACGCGTGCGTTGGACACGAACGCCGCGTCAGGCGCACGCACGGTGTCGGGGTCTCGCCCCAGGATGAACCCCGTCTCGGCGCCGAGCGTCACGCCGCTCCCAGTGGTGCGCACGTGAACAGCCAGCAGGTAGCCCGCGGTCGACGCCACGCGACCATGCTCGAAGCCCGCCGCGCACATCACCCGCAGCTGTCCCTCGATGAGCTCGTACACCTTGCCCTCGCCCGTGGGCAGCCTGTACAGGTCGTCTGCGGTCGTGACGACTGCATGCGTGCTCATGCCGAGAAGGGTAGCGCCATGGCGTGGGCCGGCCGATCGCTCATGCCGAACAGCTTGACGCGCGCCTGGGACGAAACGCTCGTGTCTGTGATAGCGTACGCTCGTATGACGATCCTTGCGCAAGCCGACCGGCTGGAGCCCGGTGTCATCGGTGCTCGTGTCAAGGCGCTGCGCGAGTCCTCCGGCCTGTCTCTGCGCGACCTGTCCGAGCGCAGCGGCGTGAGCGCGCCGATGCTCTCGCAGGTCGAGCGCGGCGAGACGAGCCCCACGCTGACGGTCGCGGCGCGGATCGCGGCCGGCCTCGAGCTGCGCCTCTCGCAGTTGCTGCGCCTGGACGAGGACGGGGCGGTAACGGTTGTTCGGCCCGCCGATCGCACGCGCGGCGGCAACAAGCGCCGCGGCCACGGCTTCGAGGTGCTCACCTCCTCCCAGCCCGGCCAGCGCGCCGAGGTCTCGCGCCACACGCTCGCGCCCGGTGGCGCCACCGGAGCGCCCGACGACCCCCCGATGCACGAGCCGGGCAGCCGCGAGACGGCGCTCGTCGAGCGCGGCGCGGTCGTCCTCGTCTGCGACGGACAGCGCTACGAGCTGGCCGAGGGCGACTGCGTCACCTTCGACTCCGACCTGCCCCACCACTTCGAGAACCCGACCGACGAGCAGGCCGCGTTCCTGGCGGTCGTCACCGCAGGGCTGAGGCGCAGCTAGTGAGCCCCACGACGCCAAACCCCCAGACGCCGGTAGGCGTCCTCATGAAAACCAAAACCGCCACCCCCGAGCACGAGGACCGATGACCATGCCAAAGACGCTGTTCGAGAAGATCTGGGAAGCGCACGAGGTCGCCGAGGGCCTGATCTACATCGACCTGCACCTCGTGCACGAGGTCACGAGCCCTCAGGCCTTCGACGGGCTGCGCCTGGCCGGGCGCAGCGTCAGGCGTCCCGACCGCACGCTCGCGACCGCCGACCACCACACGCCCACCGACGGCACGCCGGTGGCCGCGCGCATCAAGGACGAGCTCTCGCGCGTGCAGGTCGAAACGCTGGAGCGCAACTGCGCCGAGTTCGGCGTCCCCGTCTACTCGCTCGGCTCCGACCGCCAGGGAATCGTGCACGTGATCGGCCCCGAGCTCGGCGTCACCCAGCCGGGCATGACGATCGTGTGCGGCGACTCGCACACCTCCACCCACGGGGCGTTCGGCGCGCTCGCCTTCGGGATCGGCACGAGCGAGGTCGAGCACGTGCTCGCGACCCAGTGCATGGTGCAGGGCAAGCCGCGCTCGATGCGCGTGCTGTACGAGGGCGACCTCGGATTCGGCGTGACCGCCAAGGACCTGATCCTCGGCACGCTCGGCCAGCTCGGCGTCGGCGGCATGACCGGCCACGCGGTCGAGTACGCGGGCCCGGCGATCGAGGCGCTGTCGATGGAAGGGCGCATGACCGTCTGCAACATGACGATCGAGGGCGGCGGGCGCGCCGGCATGATCGCGCCCGACGAGACGACCTTCGCGTGGTTCGCCGACCCCGAGCGGGCGGGGCGCCCGCGCCCGGGCGCGCCGCAGGGCGCGGACCTCGACGCGGCGGTCGAGCGCTGGCGCGGGCTGCGCACCGAGGAGGGCGCCGCGTTCGACACCGAGGTCCGCGTGGAGGCCGCCGCGATCTCCCCGCAGGTCACGTGGGGCACGAACCCCGGCATGGTGCGCCCGGTCACCGGCCAGGTGCCCGCGCCCGAGGAGTTCGAGAGCCCGGCCGAGCGCGAGGCGACCGAACGGGCCCTGCACTACATGGACCTCGAGCCCGGCACGCCGATCGAGCAGATCGCGATCGACCGCGTGTTCATCGGCTCGTGCACGAACTCGCGGATCGGCGACCTGCGCGCCGCCGCCGAGCTCGTCGCCGGCAAGAAGGTCGCCCCGACGGTCAACGCGATGGTCGTGCCGGGCTCCCAGCAGGTCAAGGCGCAGGCCGAGGCCGAGGGCCTGGACAGGATCTTCCGCGACGCCGGCTTCGACTGGCGCGTGGCCGGCTGCTCGATGTGCCTGGGCATGAACCCCGACATCCTCGCGCCCGGCCAGCGCTGCGCCTCGACCTCCAACCGCAACTTCGAGGGCCGCCAGGGGCGCGGCGGGCGCACCCACCTGGTCTCGCCGCAGATGGCGGCCGCAGCCGCGATCGAGGGGCGCTTCGTCGACGTGCGAGGCTGGTCGTGAGCGCGCCCCCGCCGGCGCCCGCCGGCCAGCCGCACTCGCCGGGCGCGGCCTGGCAGAGCGCGGAGCTGGCCGCGAGCTTCGCCGAGCGCCGGCGCATCCTCGTCCCGCTGCTGGACGTGCAGGAGGAGGTGCTGGCGCTGGTGCTCTCCCGGGGCGAGCGGCCGATCGGACGGTTCCTCGACCTCGGCTGCGGCGCGGGAGGGGTGAGCGAGCTGGTGCTCGGCACGCAGCCCGGCTCGGAAGGCGTGCTCGTGGACTTCTCCGAGCCGATGCTCGAGCGCGCCGCCGCGCAGCTCGCGGCCTTCGACGGGCGCTGGCGGGCCGTGCGCGGCGACCTCAACGACCCCTCGTGGCCACGGGCGCTGCCGGACGGCCGCTATGACGCGGTGGTCTCGGGGCTCGCGATCCACCACGTCCCGGCCGAGCGCAAGCGCGCCCTGTTCGCCGAGGCGCTCGCGCTGCTGGAGCCCGGCGGCCTGTTCGTGAACATGGACTACGTCGCGATCGAAGGCCCGCTGCGGGGGCTGTTCGACGAGCGGATGCGCGCGAACGCGGTCGCGCACGAGCACGCCGGCGGCGGCACGCGCTCGGCCGAGGAAGTCGACGTCGAGGACGACGACGACCGGCCCGACAGCGTCGAGGACCAGCTGCGCTGGCTGCGCGAGGCCGGCTTCGAGCAGGTGGAAGTGCACTTCAAGTGGGCCGAGGCCGCCATCTACGGCGGGATGAAGCCGGCGCAAGGGGCTCGGCCACAGGAGCCATGAGCGCGCCACAGCGAAGCGCCAGAGCAAGGGAGGGCGAAGCCCGACCGTCACGGACGACAAGGAAGTCGGACGTTCACATCAACCGTGAGCCCGGAGGGCTCGCGTAGCACCCTAGGAGAAAACCGTGGAACCGATAGAGACCATTTCAGGCAACGTCAGCCACCTGGATAGGGCCGACGTGGACACCGACCAGATCATGCCCAAGCAGTTCCTCAAGCGGGTCGAGCGCTCGGGCTTCGGGCAGTTCCTGTTCTACGACTGGGCCAAGGAGCCCGACTGGGACCTGCCGCCCAACCCGATCCTCGTGGCCGGCGAGAACTTCGGCTGCGGCTCCTCGCGCGAGCACGCCCCCTGGGGGCTCCAGGACTACGGCTTCCAGGCGATCGTGGCGCCGTCCTTCGCCGACATCTTCTACTCCAACTGCACGAAGATCGGGCTGCTGCCGATCGTCCTCTCCGACGAGGACTGCAAAGCGCTCGCGCGCGCCGGCCACGGCCAGATCGACCTGCGCGAGCAGGAGGTCCGCTTCGCCGGCCGTCAGGTGGCCTTCGAGATCGACCACGAGATCCGCCACCGGCTGCTGGGCGGGCTCGACGACATCGCGCTGACGCTCCAGGAGGGCGAGCGCATCGACGCCTACGAGGCCGCCCGCGATGGGCGCGCGCCCGCCGTCCCGGTCACGACCGCGCTGTGAGCCTGGCTGGCTGTGAGGCTGTGAAACTGTGATTCACAGGCGCTGCCCGGCGCAGGCGGGGACGTAGTGCCGGTGATCGTCGTCGACGATCGGCTGCGTCGGCGCTCTCTCGAAGCAGCGTCCCCGCCGCGTATATATCCTCACCATGGTTGTATATACTCGGTGTGTGAGCAAGCACTTGGTGGACATCGACGAGGCGGCGCTGCGCGCCGCTCGCTCGCAGCTCGGCACTCACACGATCAAGGACACCGTCAACCGTGCCCTGTCGCTCGCCGGCAAGGAGCGCGAGCGGACGGTCAAGGAGGCGCTCGACTGGCTGGCGCGCAAGGACTTCGCGCCGCGCGAGGACGCATGGCGCTGACACACGTCCTGGACACGAGCGTGCTCACCCGGCTCCAGCGCGAGCCCGTGCGCGACGCGGTGCAGGCGCGAGCGCAGGACGGCGAGCTCGCGCGTGCCGGCATCAGCGACCTCGAGCTCGGCTACTCGGCCCGTAGCGCCGAGGAGTGGGACCAGCTCGCCGAGCGCCTCGAGACCTTCGAGCTGGTGGAGACCACCGCCGAGCACGTGCGGCGGGCGCGTCAGGTGCAGCGCCTGCTCGCGGCGCGTCACCAGCGCGGGCGCAAGGTGCCCGACCTGCTGGTCGCCGCGGCCGCCGAGACGAGCGGGCTCTCCGTGCTCCACTACGACGCCGACTTCGACCGCATCGCCTCCGTGACCGGCCAGCGCTGCGAGTGGGTCGTCCCCGCCGGGTCGGCGGACTGATGGCCGGCGCCTTCCACATCGTCACCCTGCCCGGCGACGGGATCGGCCCCGAGATCATGGCCCCGACGCTGGAGCTGCTGAGCAGGCTCGGCGACTTCGAGTTCGAGGAGCACGCCTTCGGCGGCGCCTCGATCGACGCCCACGGCACGGCGCTGACCGACGATACGCTCGCGGCCTGCAGGCGCGCCGACGCGGTGCTGCTGGCGGCCGTCGGCGGTCCCAAGTGGGACACCACCGACCCTCGGAAACCCCGCCCCGAGCAGGGCCTGCTCGGGCTGCGCAAGGGCCTCGGGCTGTACGCGAACCTGCGCCCGGTCAAGCCGCTCCCTGTGCTCTACGACGCTTCGCCGCTGCGGCGCGAGCGGATCGAGGGCACCGACCTGCTGGTCGTGCGCGAGCTGACGGGCGGGATCTACTTCGGCGAGAAGACCCGCACGGCCGACGCCGCCTCCGACGTGTGCGCGTACACGCGCGGGGAGATCGAGCGGATCGCGCGCACGGCGTTCGGGGCGGCGCGCTCGAAGGTCTCGAGCGTCGACAAGGCGAACGTGCTGGAGACCTCCAGGCTGTGGCGCGAGGTCGTCTCCGAGCTGCACGCCCGCGAGTTCCCGCACGTCCAGCTCGAGCACGTGCTGGTCGACAACGCGGCGATGCAGCTCGTCTCCTCGCCACGCCACTTCGACGTGATCCTGACCGAGAACATGTTCGGAGACATCCTCTCCGACGAGGCCGCGATGCTGACGGGCTCGATCGGGATGCTGCCGAGCGCCTCGCTGGGCGCCGCGGACTCGGAGCGGCCCAACCCGGGGCTGTTCGAGCCGGTGCACGGCTCCGCTCCCGACATCGCCGGCCAGGGGATCGCCAACCCGCTTGCGATGTTCCTGTCGGCGGCGCTGATGCTGCGCCACGGCCTCGGCTTGGAAAGCGAGGCGGCGGCTGTAGAATCAGCCGTTGACAGTGCGCTCGCTGGGGGCCTGCGCACGCCCGACCTCGGTGGCACGGCGGGCACGGAGCAGGCAACCAGGACGGTGCTCGAAGCCCTCGAATAGGAGCCATGGTGAAAGTGCAGCCGACCGACCTCATATGGATGAACGGAGACTTCGTCGCATGGGAGGACGCGAAGGTCCACGTCCTGACGCATGGCCTGCACTACGGCACCGGCGTGTTCGAGGGGGTGCGCTGCTACGACACGGTGCTCGGTCCCGCGGTGTTCCGCAACCAGGAGCACATCGAGCGGCTGCGCCGCTCGGCCGAGCTGTTCTACATCCAGCTGCCCTACACCGACGAGCAGCTGCGCACGGCGACGCTCGAACTGGTGGCGCGCAACGGGCTGCGCGAGTGCTACATCCGCCCGCTGGTGACGCTCGGCTACGGCACGATGGGCCTGAACCCGGCCGGCGCCAGCACCGACGTGGCGATCGCCTGCTGGGAGTGGGCCACCTACCTCGGCGAGGAGGGGATGCGCAACGGGGTGCGCGCGATGACCTCCTCGTGGCGGCGGATCAGCCCCGACTCGCTGATCCCGCACGCCAAGGCCAGCGGCCAGTACCTCAACAACGTGCTCGCGAAGGTCGAGTCGGTGAAGGCCGGCTACGAAGAGGCGATCCTGCTCGACGACCACGGGCACGTGTGCGAGGGCACCGGCGAGAACATCTACATCGTGCGCGAGGGCGAGATCGCGACGCCCGGCCAGCACAACTCGATCCTCGACGGGATCACGCGCCGCTCGGTGATCCAGATCGCCCAGGACCTGGGCTACAAGGTGGTGGAGCGCAACGTGGCGCGCGCCGAGATGTACCTCGCCGACGAGGTCTTCATGTCGGGCACGGCCGCCGAGCTCGTGCCGGTGCGCGAGGTCGACAACCACGAGATCGGCACGGGCAGGCCGGGCGAGATCACGCGGGTGCTCCAGAAGGAGTTCGACGACGCGATCCACGGGCGCAGCGAGCGCTACCGCGAGTGGCTGGACGTGGTGCCGGTGAACGACCTTCAGACGCCCACGGGGGACGGGGCGGCGGCGCGGGAGCGAATTACCGGGGCGACCGGCTAGGGGTCGAAGCCGGGAGGCGCTCGCACTCGGCGAGCATCCCCGTTTCGGCCAGCGCCGCGGCCGGTCGCAGCCCGAGGACTCGCCGCCCGCAACGCAACCCCCAAGCCGAAAGGACCTCGCCGATGAGCCCCGAACCACCCCGTATCGAGCTGTACGACGCAACGCTGCGCGACGGCATGGGCGGCGGCGGCATGACGCTGACCGCCGCGGAGAAGCTGCGCGTGGTGCACGCGCTGGACGAGCTCGGCGTGCACCTGATCGAGGCGGGCTTCCCGTCCTCGAACCCGAAGGAGCGGGCGCTGTTCGAGCTGCTCGCGGGCGAGTCGCTGCGGAGCGCGGAGATCGTCGCGTTCGGGATGACGCGCCGGCGCGACGCCGCGGCCGGGCAGGACGAGGGGCTGCGCGTGCTGGCCGAGTGCTTCGCGCCGGTGTGCACGCTCGTCGGCAAGGCCTCGGTGTTGCACGTCGAGAAGGTCGTGCGCGTCTCGCGCGAGGAGAACCTCGCGATGATCGCCGACTCGATCGCGTTCCTCGTTGGCGCCGGCAAGCGCGTGCTGCTCGACGCCGAGCACTTCTTCGACGGCTTTCAGCTGGACGCCTCCTACGCGCTGGACTGCCTGCGCGTCGCGGCCGAGGCCGGGGCCGAGCGGCTCGTGCTGTGCGACACCAACGGCGGTTCGCTTCCTCCTTTTATAAAGACGGCGTTCGCGGTGGTGACCGAAGCGCTGCCGGGCGTGCGGCTCGGCATCCACACCCACGACGACTCGGGGTGCGGCGTGGCCAACGCGCTGGCGGCGGTCGAAGCGGGCGCGACGCAGGTGCAGGGGACGGTCAACGGCATCGGCGAGCGCACCGGCAACGCCAACCTGATCACGCTGATCGCGGACCTGCAGCTGAAGATGGGCGTGCGGGTGCTGCCCGAGGAGCGTCTCGCGCGCCTGACCGAGACCGCGCACTTCGTCGACGAGCTGCTCAACCGCAGCCCCGACGCGGCGCAGCCCTACGTCGGCAAGCACGCGTTCGCGCACAAGGCGGGCCTGCACGCCGCGGGCGTGCAGGCCGACGCGCAGACCTTCGAGCACATCGACCCGGCGCTCGTGGGCAACGACCGCGACGTGATCGTCTCCGAGCTCTCCGGGCGCGGCACGGTGCTCGAGAAGGCGCGTCAGGCGGGGATCGCGGTCGACGACCGGCTCGCCCAGCGGGTGGTCGAGCGCGTCAAGGAGCTCGAGCACGAGGGCTTCCAGTTCGAGGCGGCCGACGGCTCGTTCGAGCTGCTGCTGCGCAAGGAGGCGGGCGAGTACGAGCCGCTGTTCCGCCTGGAGTCCTGGCGGGTGATCGTCGAACGCCACGCCGGCGGGCGCGCCAGCACCGAGGCCACGATCAAGATCTGGCTCGGCGGCGAGCGCTTCGTGCGGACCGCCGAGGGCAACGGGCCCGTCAACGCCCTGGACCGCGCGCTGCGCGAGGCGATCGGCGAGATCCACCCGCACCTGAAGGACATCGAGCTGGTCAACTTCAAGGTGCGGATCCTCGACGAGACGAA
Organism: Solirubrobacteraceae bacterium; assembly: GCA_035939315.1. Classification (GTDB taxonomy): domain Bacteria; phylum Actinomycetota; class Thermoleophilia; order Solirubrobacterales; family Solirubrobacteraceae; genus Palsa-744. Next base: position 20,921 of record DASZFZ010000095.1, read on the forward strand.
GGGCACGGGCGCGGTCACGCGGGTGCTGATCGACGCCTCCGACAAACACCAGACATGGGGTTCGATCGGCGTGGCCGAGAACCTGATCGCGGCGTCCTGGGACGCGCTCGTCGACTCGCTGGAGTTCGGCATGCAGGGGCGCCGGCGGGCGGGCGCCACGCCCGTGCCGCAGGGCGGCCCGGCGCTCGGCTCGGGCGCGTGATCCCGCTCGCCAAGCCCGTCCTGGGCGCCCCCGAGGAGCAGGCGGTGCTCGGGGTGCTGCGCTCCGGGCAGCTCTCGCTGGGCCCGCGCCTGGAGGAGTTCGAGCGCGGCTTCGCGGCCCGCGTCGGCGCGCCGCTGGCCAGCGCGGTCTCGAGCGGCACGGCCGGCCTGCACCTGGCGCTGCGCGCGGTCGGCGTCCAGGCCGGCGAGGAGGTCGTCACGAGCCCCTTCTCGTTCGTGGCCTCGGCGAACGCGGCGATCTACGAGGGCGCCCGGCCGGTGTTCGCGGACATCGACCCGGTGACGCTGAACCTCGACCCGCAGGCGGCGGCGGCCGCCGTGAGCGAACGCACGCGCGCGCTGCTGCCGGTGCACATCTTCGGCTACCCGGCCGACATGCCGGCGTTCGAGGCGCTCGCCGCCCGCCATCGCCTCGGGATCGTCGAGGACGCCTGCGAGGCGCTCGGCGCGGCGCACGCCGACGGGGTCGCGGTCGGCGGGCGCGGGCACCCGGCGGTGTTCGGCTTCTACGCCAACAAGCAGCTGACGACCGGCGAGGGGGGGATGGTGACGCTCGCGGACCCCGAGCTCAAGCGGCGCATCGACTCCGAGCGCAACCAGGGCCGCGCGCCGGACATGGGCTGGCTCGACCACGACCGGCTCGGCTTCAACTACCGCCTCTCGGACATCGCGTGCGCGCTGGGCATCGCCCAGCTCGGGCGTCTGGAGGAGATGCTCGCCGGGCGCGCGCGCGTGGCGGGGCTGTACCGCGAGGCGCTCGCCGGGATCGAGGGCCTCGAGCTTCCGTGCGCGGACCGCGGCGGGGACCGGCGCGGCTGGTTCGTGTTCGTGGTGCAGCTGCCCGGCGGGGCCGATCGCGACGCGACGATCCGGGCGCTGGCGCGCGCCGAGATCCAGAGCAAGCCCTACCTGCCGGCGATCCACCTGATGAGCTTCTATCGCGAGCGCTTCGGCCACCGCGAGGGGCAGTTCCCGGTGTGCGAGCGGGTCGCGGCGAGCTCGCTGGCGCTGCCGTTCTTTCCGGGCATGAGCGAGGGCCAGGTCGCGCGCGTGGGCGAGCAGCTGCGCGCGGCGCTCGGGCAGGCCTGAGGGCGGCCCCAGCTCGCGCGCTCAGCCGCGGGCGCGGGCGCGGGCCCTGCCGGCGGCGCGCGCCAGCCGTTCGACCAGGCCGATCGCCTCGGCCGCGCCGGTGAACGGCGCGATCGCGACGTAGGTGAGTTGCGGCAGCTGCGCGGCCAGCGTGGCGCCGCCGTCGCGCGCTATGTGCCGGCGGACGATCTCGAAGATCGCGCCGGTGATCGCCTGCGAGCACAGGCGCGGCAGCGCTTCGGCCTGCGGGCGGTAGCGGTAGCCCTCCTCCAGGAAGATCGTGAACGAGCGCGTGATCTCCTCGGCACGGCGGATCGCCTCGGGCCCCGCGGCGTAGCACTCCACGAGCCGCAGATGCGACAGCGCCGGGTTCTCGACGATCAGCTCGGTCAGCGTGCGCAGGACGGCCCAGATCCGCTCCGGCCAGCCGTCCTCGGCGAAGTAGGCGCCGGCGCACGAGTCGAGGATGTGGTGGGTCGGGTGCTGCTGGGCTTCCAGGAAGGCGTGGTGCTTGTCGGTGAAGTGTTCGTAGAAGACGTCGCGCGCGACGCCGGCGGCGGCGACGATGTCGGCGACGGTCGCGTTCGGAAAGCCCTTGGCCAGCATCACCTCCGCGGTGGCGTGGATGATGCGCGTGCGCTGGCTGCGCGCGACCACGCCGGCGGGCAGGCCGTGGCGGCCGCGCGGCAGCTTCCGGCTCGCGGGCGGCGGCGGCGCTTCGGGGGCGCGCGCACGCGGACCCGCGTGCTCCAGCCGCGCCCGCGGCCCGGTGCTCCAGCGCTTGCGCCTGCCGGGCACGGCGTATGCGTAGACCCACGTGACGAGGTCGTCGGCCAGCCCGGGGAGGTCGTCCTCGGCGTGGCTGCGGAGGTGGCGGGAGATGAGCGTCAGCAGGGCGCCGACGAGCGCGAGCGTCGGCAGGTCGAGCAGGCTGCCACGCGGCGGGGTGCTGTCGAGGAAGCGCTCCGCGCGCTCTTCCAGGCGCGCGAGCACCTGGCGGCGCTCCTCGAGGATCTCGTCGCTGGCGGCCATCGCCTCGATGTAGAGCAGCCGCCCGGCGAGCGGATCGTCGCGGATGACCGTGAGCAGCCGGCCGATGGAGGCGCGCGCCGCCGTCTGCCAGTCCGCGTCCGAGGCGAGCGTCTGGCGCTGCACCGCCCGCATCTGGCCGAGCACGCGCTCGGCGACGAGGCGATAGGCGGCGACGAAGCAGTCCTCCTTGCCCTCGAAGAGCTCGTAGAAGGTGGCGCTCGAGACGCGCGCGCGCGAGCTCACCTGGGCGACGCTGACGGCCTGGTAGCCGCCCTCGGCGGAGAGCTCGATCATCGCGTCGAGCAGCCGCTCGCGCTGGCTGCGCTTCGGGGGCTGACGGTTGCCGCCCGCGGCGGTGGGCCGAGGCCGCCGCGCGACTGGTGGACGTGCGGGTCGTGGCATCCGGAGACGAGCCTCAAGGATACATCCAGGCTCGGCGTGCAGCAGGCAGATCGCCGTGAAAGGACTCCAGACTTATGCAAACCGCGCCATTTCACAATGGATCTCGTTAGAAACACGCTCGATCGCCGCGGCGACGATCGTAGATAGCCGAAGTCCGGCAGCTAGCTGGCATAGAAAGATCGTGGAAGGATTCGGACTGGCGTTGCGACGGCTTCGCAGGCGCGCTATATTTGCAGGATGGGGGCGTTCAGAAGCAGGTCGTCCTGAGTCGGAGCTGGCGGTTTCCGAGGATGTCGGCGGCACAGGTCGGCCAAGCAAGAAGCGGGGACGGGGCGCGGTGAGCTCGTGGGCGGCACCGAGCCCGGTCGTACACCGGCGCTCACGACGCCCGGTGCGCAGCCGCGTCAGCGAAGCCAAGCGCCGGCGGATTGTCTCGGTGATGATCGACCTGGTTCGCGAGCAGGACGCGGAGACCGTGGCGATCTCCGAGGTCGTCAGCCGCGCGCGCGTCTCGCGCCGGACCTTCTACGAACTGTTCGAGGATCGCAGCGACTGCCTGATCGCGGCGGTCGAAGGGGCCCTCGAGCTGGCCGGCGAACGCGCTCGCGCCGGCTTTCAGGAGCCCGAGCCGTGGATCGACAGGGTGCGCGAGGGCCTGTTCGAGCTGCTGCGCTTCCTCGACGAGGAGCCGCGCCTGGCGTGGCTGCTGGTGGTGCGCTCGGCCGCCATCGGGGCGGACGCGATGAGGCTCCGGGTCAAGGTCCTGCGCCAGCTCGCCGAGGTCGTCGAGCTGGGGCGCGCGGACATGCGCGCGACGCCGCCGGCGCTGACCGCGGAGGCCGTCGTCGGCGGCGTCCTAGGCGTGATCCACTCCAGGCTGCTGAAGCCCGACCCGGGGCCGCTCGTCGATCTGCTCAACCCGCTGATGAGCATGATCGCGCTGCCCTACCACGGCGCGTCGGCCGCGCAGCGCGAGCTGGCGCGGCCGCCAGCTAGCGCCCGCGCCAGGCCCGGGGCCTGTGGCGGTGGGCGCCTGACGGCGCAGGACGTGCGCCTGACGGCGCGCACGCTCGCGGTGCTGAACGCGGTGGCGGCCCAGCCCGGGCTCAGCAACCGGGACGTCGCCACGCGGGCCGGCATCGCCGACCAGGGACAGACCTCGAGACTGCTCGGGCGCCTGCGCGAGCGGGGCCTGATGGAGAACACCGGCGGCGGCCAGCAGCGGGGCGCGGCCAACGCATGGCGGCTGACGCCCGCCGGCGAGCACCTGGCCGGCGGCGCTCTGGGAGCCGCGGGCGGCACGTAGACTGAGCGCCCGTGTCGCGCTTCCGCGAGCCCCAGCATCCCGACTTCCAGCGCCTGAACACCTCGATCGAGTACGACCGGAGGCTGTGGCCGCAGGACGTCGAGCTCTCGCGTGCGCACGCGCGCATGCTCGCGGCGCGCGGGATCATCTCCGGCGCGGACCGCGACGCGCTGCTGGCGGGGCTCGACCGGGTCGCGGAGGAGCTCGCCCGCGACGGCGGCTTTCGCATCGATCCGGGCGACGAAGACATCCACATGGCGATCGAGCGGCGGCTCACCGAGATCGCCGGGCCGGTGGCCGGCAGGCTGCACACGGCGCGCTCGCGCAACGACCAGGTCGTGACCGACCTGGCGATGTACACGCGGGCGCGCGCGGGGCAGACGCTCGGCGCGCTGAGCGCGCTGATGGGCGTGCTGGTGGAGCGCGCCGAGCAGCACGTCGACTGGGCGATGCCCGGGTACACGCACCTGCAGCGCGCCCAGCCGGTGTATCTCAGCCATCACCTGCTGGCCTACTTCTGGATGCTCCAGCGCGACCGCGAGCGGTTCGCCTTCACGGCGCGCCAGGCCGCCGGCATGCCGCTCGGCGCGGGCGCGCTGGCGGGCGTCAACTTCGACACCGACCGCGAGCTGGTGGCCGGCGAGCTGGGCTTCGCGAGCGTCGCGCCGAACTCGATTGACGCGGTCAGCGGCAGGGACTTCGTGCTCGACTACCTGAGCGCCGCGGCGACCTGCGCGACGCACCTCTCGCGTCTGGGGGCCGAGCTGGTGCTGTGGTCGAGCACGGAGTTCGGCTTCTGCGAGCTGCCGGACGCGTGGAGCTCGGGCTCCTCGATCATGCCCCAGAAGAAGAACCCCGACGCGGCCGAGCTGCTGCGCGCCAAGGCGCCGCGGATCGTCGGGCACCTGGCGGCCTTCCACGGCGTCATGCACGCGCTGCCGCTGACCTACAACAAGGACCTGCAGGAGGACAAGGAGCACCTGTTCGACGCCGTCGAGACGCTCGACGCGGCGCTGGCGGCGGCGTCGGGGATGCTCGCCGGCGTGCGCTTCGAGCGCGAGCGCATGCGCGCGGCGGCGAGCGACGAGCTGATCGCGGCGACCGACATCGCCGACCTGCTGGTGACGCTCGGGATGCCCTTCAGGGAGGCCCATGGCGTGGTCGCCGGGCTCGTGCGCAGCGCGGTCGACACGGGCTGCGCGCTGTCGGCGCTGAGCGCGCGGGAAGTGGCCGCGCACAGCGAGCTGCTGGGCGCCAACTACGAGAGCTACCGGCGGGTGCTCGCGCAGGACTCGTGGCTGGAGTCGAAGGTCTCCCAGGGCGGGACCGCGCTCGCGCGCGTGCGGGAGCAGCTCGCGCTGGCCCGCGCGACGCTCGCGTCGCCCCCGGAGCTGGATGGCGGCGGCGCTCGAGCCTGACTTCTACGCGCGCCCGGTGCTCGAGGTCGCCCGCGCCCTGATCGGGTGCACGGTGCGCCACGGGGAGACAGCGGGCTTGATCGTGGAGACGGAGGCCTACCACGACAGCGAGCCGGCGTGCCACGCGTTCGTCGGGCTGACGCCCCGCACGAGCACCCTGTTCGGGCCGCCCGGCGTGGCCTACGTGTACCGCTCCTACGGCATCCACGTGATGCTGAACGCCGTGTGCGAGGCGCCGGGGGTGGGCGCGGCGGTGCTGATCCGCGCGCTCCTGCCGACGGCCGGGATCGAGCTGATGCGGGCGCGCCGGGGCCAGCCGGCGCGTTCGGCCGGCGCGGGCGAGGAGCGCGAGCTGTGCTCGGGGCCGGGCAAGCTCACGCAGGCGCTGGGCGTGACGCTCGCGCACAACGGCACGAGCCTGCGCACGGGGCCCGTGCGGATCTGCGGGCGCGCGCGGGAGTCGGGCGAGCCGCGTGTGCTCGCCGGGCCGCGCGTCGGCATCACCAAGGCGGCCGAGCTGCCGTGGCGCTTCTGCCTGGATGGCTGCGCGCACGTCTCGCGGCCGCACCCGTGGCCGCGGGCCGGGCGGCGCGGGTCAGCCGCCGGGGGAGACGCCGCCGGTCGCTGAGCTCGCGGGCGGCGGGCTCGTCGCTTCGCCGCCGGCGGAGGGTTCCGCGGGGGTCGAGCCGGGGGCCGCCGCGGGCGCGCTCGGCGCTTCGACGGCGGGCGCGGGCGAGGCGGGCGTGCCGGCGCGTTCGCCCGCGCCACCGCCCGTCTTCGCCGCGGGCGCTTCGCCGGCGCCGGCGGCCGGAGCGGAGGTCTTCGCGGCGCCCTTGCCGGCGCCGGCGGGCGCCGCGCCCTGCGCGCCGGCGGCCGAGCTCTGCGCGGCGCCTTCGGCGAGCCCCGCGGCGGTGGCGCCCTTGCCCGATCCGCTCGCGTGCCCGCCGGCGGCGCGTTCGGCGCGTTCCTGTTCGATCTGCAGGGCCGCGACCTGGAAGTCGTGCCAGATCAGCGCGGGGTAGGTGCCGCCGAGCACCGGGCCGTCGTCGAAGTCGCTGGTCATGGGGATGAACTTGTTGGGGTAGCCGACCCACACGGCGACGGTGAACTTCGAGTCCCAGCCGACGAACCAGGCGTCGACGTAGTTGGAGGTGGTGCCGGTCTTGCCGGCCGCGAACTGGCCGATGGCGGCGGCTTTGCCGGTGCCGTACTGGAGCACCGTCTCGAGCATCTGGGTCTCGGTGGCGGCGACTTCCGGCGAGAGCACGCGCCTGGCGGTGACGCGGTTGCGTTCGCGGTGCGAGCCGTTGGCGAGCGGCTGGTCGGGCGCGATCACTTCCTGGATGCCGACGGGCGAGCCGGCTTCGGCGAGCGTGCCGCTGACGCGCTGGCCGTCGTGGGCGATCGTCTCGTAGGCGTGGGCCATGTCGAGCGGGGTCACGCCGGTCGTGAGGCCGCCGATCGTCATCGCGGGGTTCGTCGAGAGGGGGGTGGTGATGCCCATCGCGTGGGCGAGGTCGGCGATACGGGTGGTGCCGACCTTCAGGCCGACTTCGGCGAAGACCGAGTTGTCGGAGTAGGCGAGCGCGTTGGTCAGCGTCCGTTCGCCGACGTAGGCGCCTTCGTCGTTGTGCACGACGAAGCGTTCCTTGCCGCCGGAGTTGGGCACGATGAATTCCTTTTCCTTCGAGGTCCACTCCGATTCCGGCGAGATGCCGTCCTCGAGCGCGGCCGCGAGGTCGAATGCCTTGAAGGAGGAGCCCGGCTGGCGCTCGCCCTCGGTGGCGAGGTTGAAGGGGCTTTCGTCGTAGTCGCGCCCGCCGACCATCGCGCGTACCTCGCCGGTCGAGTTTTCGATCGCGACCAGCGAGGCGGTCGGGCCTTCGGGGTAGGAGAGGTAGTTGTCGACGGCCTGTTCGGCGGCGCGCTGGAGTTCGAGGTTGAGCGTGGTGGTGATCTTCAGGCCGCCGTAGAAGGCGCGCTGGCCGTAGCGTTCGATCACCTGCTGCTGCACCCAGCTCGTGAAGTAGCCGGCGTCGACGCCTTCGACGTTCTGCTCCTGGGGCGCCTGGATGGCGGCGGAGCTCGGCACGGGGCGCGCGACGCCTTCGGCATAGACCGCCCTGGAGATGTAGCCCTGTTCTCGCATCTGCGCGAGCACGACGTCGCGGCGTTCGCGCGCGGCCAGCGGGTGCTCGACGGGGTCGTATTCGGTGGGCGACTGGATGATGCCGGCGAGCATCGCCGCCTCCCACGGGCGCAGCTCTTCCACGCACAGCTTCTGGCCGGGCGTGCCGCAGCCCTGGTGGTCGGGTTCGTGGCCGAAGTAGGTCTGGGCGGCGGCCTCGATGCCGTAGGCGCCGTTGCCGAAGTAGATCGTGTTGAGGTAGGCGGTGATGATCTTTTCCTTGGACCACTTGTGCGAGAGCTGGTAGGCGAGCGCCGCCTCGCGGAGCTTCTCGAAGATCGTGCGGTGCGACTGGGCCTGCAGGGCGTTCTTGATGAACTGCTCCTCGATCGTGGAGGCGCCCTGGGCGGCGCCTTTGCGCTCGATGTCGTCGAGGAAGGCGCGGGCGATGCCGCGCAGGTCGACGCCGCTGTTGCTGCGAAAGCGCTTGTCCTCGATCGAGATCACCGCGTCCTTGACGACCGCGGGGATCTGTTCGGGCGTCACGATCACGCGGTTCTGCTGGCTGAGCACGCCGATCGGGTGGCCGAGGTCGTCGTAGAGCACCGAGCTCTTCTCGTCCTTGTAGAGCGAGAAGCGGGTGAGCGAGGGCAGGTCCGAGGCGACCGCGACGAACATCCCGAAGACGAACGAGACCAGGCCGAGCACGAGCACGGCGAGCAGGATCCCCACGAAGCGCAGCCGCTTCAGGCGGGTCCTGCGCTTGCGCGCCCAGTCCTCGGCCGGCGTGGCGTGGCCGCCGACGGGCGGCTCGGGAAAGCGTGGGCGGGTCGAGGAGGGGGACTCGCCCGCGTCCGCGGGCGGAGTCGTGGCGCCGGGCGGCGCGGGCGCGGCGGCAAGTGCTATGTCGGGGCGATCGGCATCGCTCATCAGCGCGGGCTCGGAGGCCGTCGGGAGCGGCGTTCCGGCAGCAGGAGCACGCCCACGCGGGTGCCGTTTCGATCGAGCCGGCCGCGGCACGAGGGGGCTCTCCAGGGGGCGAGAGTCTAGCATTGGCGCCGATGCCAAACGCCACCGAAGGGCAGGCCGCCGGGTCTGGGAGCGCACCGGAGGCGGTCTCGCAGGAGGCGCTGGGGCTGGCGCGGGAGCTGGAGCTGGGAGCGGTCGACAGCCTGCCGCGAGGGGCGCTGGCGCGCAAGCTCGCGCAGGCGCGCGAGCAGGGGCGCCAGCTGCGCGTGAAGCTCGGGATCGACCCGACGGCGCCGGACATCCACCTGGGCCACGCGGTCGTGCTGGGCAAGCTGCGCCAGTTCCAGGACGCGGGCCACCGCGTGGTGCTGATCGTCGGCGACTACACGGCGCGCGTGGGCGACCCGTCGGGGCGCTCGACGCTGCGCCCGATGCTCTCCGAGCAGGAGATCGAGGCGAACGCGGCGACCTTCCAGGAGCAGGCGCTGAAGATCCTCGACCCGGACCCCGAGCGCCTGGAGGTCAGGCGCAACGGCGAGTGGCTGGACATGGCCGTGGTCGAGCTGCTGGCGCTGCTGCGCACGACGACCGTGGCGCAGCTGCTCGAGCGCGACGACTTCGCCAGGCGCTGGGCGGCCGGGGCGCCGATCTCGATGCTCGAGCTGCTGTACCCGCTGCTGCAGGGCTATGACTCGGTGGCCGTGCGCGCCGACGTCGAGCTGGGCGGCACCGACCAGAAGTTCAACCTGCTGCTGGCGCGCGACATCCAGCGCGCCTACGGGCAGCCCGAGCAGGCGGTCCTGACGATGCCGATCCTGGTGGGGCTCGACGGCGTCCAGAAGATGTCCAAGTCGCTCGGCAACCAGATCGGGGTCACCGACGAGCCGCAGGAGATGTACGGCAAGACGATGGCGATCCCCGACGCGGCGCTGGGCGACTACTACCTGCTGCTGCGCCACCGGCTGCCGGCGATCGGCTCGGGGCCCGGCGAGCTGAGCCCGCGGGACGCCAAGCGGGCGCTCGCGCGCGAGCTGGTCGGGTGGCTGCACTCGCCGGCCGCGGCGCAGGCGGCCGAGGAGCACTTCGACCGCGTGTTCGTGCAGCGCGAGCTGCCCGAGGAGATCGAGGAGGCGGCCTTCGAGTGCGTGTCGGGCAGCGTGCACCTGCCGGCGCTGATCGCCTCCGAGTTCGGGCTCTCGCGCTCGGAGGCGCGCCGGCTGATCGACCAGGGCGGCGTGACGCTCGACGGCAGCCCGCTGGGCGCGGGGGAGCACGACGTGCCGTGCGAGCGCGCGGACGGGCTGGTGCTGAAAGTCGGCCGGCGGCGCTTCCGCCGCCTGCGCGCCCGCTAGACTGGCTGGCGACGCGGCGAGAGCTTGCTGCGCCGGAGCGGCCGGGAAGGCTCTCAGGTCGCGACGGCGCGCGGCGCGCTATACTCGCTGGTCGGCCCGCAGGCGCCCTCGGGCGTCGGGTCGGATCGGTCTCCTCCAGAAGGAAGCCCTTTCGGTGAGGCTCGACGGTCTTTGAAAACTCAACAGCATGCGCATCTGCGATCGCAACGCGATCGTGGTGTGCGTCCAGGTTCGACCCGTCGCGGGCGCGCCGATCATCGCGATCGGCCGATGCGCTCGGCGACGGCAAAGAGTCAAGTAGGGAAGTACCCCGTCATGGAGGGGACCGCGTGTATTGGTCCCCACCAAATCCATGACAGCTTTTCGTGAAGTTCTTCACGGAGAGTTTGATCCTGGCTCAGGACGAACGCTGGCGGCGTGCTTAACACATGCAAGTGGAGCGACGAACCAGGGCTTGCCCTGGGGCAGAGCCGCGAACGGGTGAGTAACAC
>DASZFZ010000096.1:0-77665 GCA_035939315.1 Solirubrobacteraceae bacterium
CTTCCAGCGCCACAGCGGCGGCCGCCTGCTGCTGAACGTCGTCACCGGCGGCGACCGCGACGAACAGCGCGCGCTCGGCGACACGCTCGACAAGGACGCCCGCTACGAGCGCACCGGCGAGTTCCTGGAGGTCGTCCGCGCGCTGTGGCGCGGCCAGCGCGTCGAGCTGCACGGACGCCACCTCGACGTCGCCGCCGCCGAGCTCGAGCAGCTGCCCGCCCCCGCCCCGCCGATCTACTTCGGCGGCTCCTCCGACGCCGCCCTCGACGTGGCCGCGCGCCACGCCGAGGTGTACCTCAGCTGGGGCGAGCCCCCCGGGCCGCTCGCCGAGAAGCTCGCCGCGGTGCGCGCGGCCGCCGCCGAGCGCCGCCGCGAGCTGCGCCTGGGCATCCGCCTGCACGTCGTCAGCCGCGACACCGCGAGCGCCGCCTGGCGCGAGGCCGAGGCGCTGCTCGACGGCATCGACCCGGCCACCATCGAACAGGTGCAGGAGCGCCTGCGCCGCACCGAGTCCGTCGGCCAGCGCCGCATGACCGCGCTGCTCGGCGGCTCCCGCGCCGACCTCGAGGTCGCGCCCAACCTGTGGGCCGGCGTCGGCCTCGCCCGCGGCGGCGCCGGCACCGCGCTCGTCGGCAGCCACGCCGAGGTCGCCCAGCGCATCGAGGAGTACGCGGCGCTCGGCATCGGCGAGTTCGTCCTCTCCGGCTACCCCCACCTGGAGGAGGCCTACTGGTTCGCCGAGGGCGTCCTGCCGATCCTCGCCGCGCGCGGCCTGTACTCGCCCGAGCAGCCCCCGTCCGCCGCCGCCGGCACCGAGCAACCCGCCAGCGTCCCCTTCGCCGGCGCGCCGGCCGCCGCCGCCGTCGGGAGCGCGCCATGACCCCCGACGGCGTGCGCCTGCTGGCCGTGCTCGGCAGCTCTACCCCGCCCGGGCGCCTGCACCGCGCGCTCGCCCAGACGCTCGGGCGCAGCCGCGACGCGCTGCGCGAGCTCGACGCGCAGGCGCGCCTGATCGACCTGTCCGAGCTGCGCCTGTCCTTCGCCGACGAGCGCGACCCGCGCGAGCTGGACGACGACACGCCCGCCGTGATCGAGGCGATCGAGGAGGCCGACGCGCTGCTGTTCGCCACCCCCATCTACCGCGGCTCGATGACCGCCGCGCTCAAGAACGTCTTCGACCTGCTGCCAGTGCCCGCGCTCGAGGGCAAGGTCGTGGCGCTCGCCTCGATGGGCGGCTCAGACCACCACTTCCTCGGCGCCGACCGCCACATGCGCGACGTGCTCGCCTTCTTCGGCGCGCTCGTCACGCCCGTCTCCGTGTACCTGACCGCCGCAGACTTCGACGACGGCGAGCCGGCCGGGCGCGCCGCCGCCGCCCTCGACGAGCTGATCGCCGGCGCCGTCTCGCTCGCGACCGTCACCAACCCCTACATGCCGCTCGGCCCGAGCCCACTGGCGGCGCGCATGGTCAGGCGCTAGCGGCAAGCTGCTCGGGGCCGTCAGCGCGGCTCTGCTGATAGAACCTGGAGCGTGCGGCTGTCCGAAGTCGAGCCGGTCCAGGCGGTGCTGGCTCGTCCACACAGCCTGCTCGAGGGCCCCCGCTTCGGCGCGGGCGGCGAGTCGATCTACAGCGACGTGATCGCCGGCGGCGTGTGGCGCTGCTCGCGCGAGGGCGAGGTACGGGAGCTGCTGCCCAAGCGCCGCGGCGTCGGCGGCATCGTCTCCCACGCCGACGGCGGCTGGGTGATCAGCGGCCGCAACGTCATCCACGTCGCGCCCGACGGCCAGCAGCGCGAGCTGCTCTCAGGCGAGGGGGTGTGCGGCTACAACGACCTCGGCGCGACCCCCGACGGCAGGCTGCTCGCCGGCGTGCTGCGCTACCGGCCCCTGGCCGGCGAGGACCCGCGGCCGGGCCAGCTGCTGTGCCTCGGCCCGGACGGCGCCGTCGAGGTGCTGAGCGAGGAGGTGCTGTGGCCGAACGGCATCGGCGTCTCACCCGACGCCGGCACGATCTACCTCAGCGACTACGCCCGCAAGACAGTGCTGAGCGTGCCCATAGAGGGCGGCGCCGCGCGGGAGCTGTGCCGCTCGCCGGACGGCTCCGTGGACGGGCTGGCGGTGGACGCCGAGGGAGGCATATGGGTGGCGCTCGGCGAGGGCGGAGCAGTCGCCCGCTTCCACGCCGACGGCCAGCTCGACGAGGTGACGCCGATGCCCGCGCGGTTCGTCTCGAGCCTGTGCTTCGGCGGCGCGGACATGCGCGACGCGCTGATCACGACCGCGGACAACAGCGTGCACCCCGATCTCGGCGGAACGCTGCTTCGCGCCCGCAGCGAGGTGGCCGGCCTCGCGGTCGCACCCGTTCGCGTCTAGCTCGCTGGGCGACGCCCGGCGCGCGGCGGGCGCCGCCGTGCTCAGCGGAACGCCTGGATGCCCGTCAGCGCCCCGCCGATCACGAGCGTGTGCACGTCGGCGGTGCCCTCGTAGGTCACGATCGACTCGAGGTTGTTCATGTGGCGAATCACCGGGTACTCCAGCGTGATCCCGTTCGCGCCGAGCACCTGGCGCGCGTTGCGCGCGACCTCCAGCGCCGCGTTGCAGTTGCCGAGCTTGCCCATCGAGACGTGCTCGGGCGCCAGCCGGTGCTCGTCCTTCAGGCGCCCCAGGTGCAGCGCGAGCAGCGTCGCGCGGTTGACCTCCAGGGCCATGTGGGCGAGCTTGTACTGCTGGATCTGGGTGCCCGCGATCGGCTTGCCGAACGCGAGGCGCTCCTTGCTGTAGTCCAGCGCCGCCTCGAAGCACGCGCGGGCCGCGCCGGCGGCGCCCCACACGATCCCGTAGCGCGCCTCGTTCAGGCACGACAGCGGGCCGCGCAGGGAAGAGGCCTCGGGCAGCATCGCCTCGGCCGGCAGGCGCACGTCGTCGAGCAGCAGCTCGGAGGTCACCGACGCGCGCAGCGAGAGCTTGCGGTGGATGTCCTGGGTCGTGAAGCCCCTCGTGCCCGCCGGCACGAGAAAGCCGCGCACGCCCTCCTCGGTAGTGGCCCACACGACCGCCACGTCGGCGATCGAGCCGTTGGTGATCCACATCTTCTGCCCGTGCAGGATCCAGTCATCGCCGTCGCGCCGGGCGCGCGTGCGCATCGCCCCCGGGTCCGAGCCCGCGTCGGGCTCGGTCAGCCCGAAGCAGCCGATCGCCTCGCCGGCGGCCATCCGCCCCAGCCACTCGAGCTTCTGCTCCTCCGAGCCCCAGCGCCAGATCGCGTACATCGCCAGCGAGCCCTGCACCGACACGAGCGAGCGCAGGCCGCTGTCGCCCGCCTCGAGCTCCAGGCACGTCAAGCCGTAGGCCGTGGCGCTCGCGCCCGCACAGCCGTAGCCCGTCAGGTGCATGCCGAGCACCCCCAGCTTGCCGAGCGCCGGCGCGAGCTCGGCGGTGGGGATCGTCGCGTCCTCGAACCACCCGCCGACGTGCGGCAGCACGCGGTCGGCGACGAACGCGCGCACCGTGTCGCGGATGTCGCGCTCCTCGTCGGAGAGCAGGTGGTCGATGTCGAGAAAGTCCCTCGGGTTGATTCTCGGGGGCGCCGCCGTGGTGCTCGCCATTGCCGTCCTCTCTTTGCCTTTAGATTCGTGAGCATGTCACAAATAGACATCAGGGACGCCGATCCCGACGGTGCCGACGCCGCCGCCTGCGCCGCGATCTACGCGCCGTACGTGACCGACTCGGCGATCTCCTTCGAGGAGCGGCCGCCCGGCGCCCAGGAGATCGCCGGGCGCATGCGCGGCGCCCACGTGTGGCTTGTCGCAGTCCGCGACGGCCGGGTCGTCGGCTACGCCTACGGCACCCGCCACCAGCAGCGCGCCGCCTACCGCTGGTCGGCCGACGTCAGCGTCTACGTCGAGCGCTCCCGCCATCGCGCCGGCGTCGGCCGCGCGCTCTACGAGGAGCTGTTCGCGCGCCTGCGCGCCGCCGGCCTGTGGACGCTGTGCGCCGGCATCACCCAGCCCAACGAGGCCAGCAACGGCCTGCACGCGGCGCTCGGCTTCACGACCGTCGGCACCTACCGCCGCATCGGCTTCAAGGCCGGCGCCTGGCAGGACGTCGCCTGGATGCAGCTGGACCTGCGCCCCGGCGAGGACGGGCCGCCGGCGCTCGACCTGGAGATCTTCGGGCGCTGACGTCGAGGCCGAGGCCGAGCGCCCCGCGCGCGGGCCGCGTCGACCCGCGCGCGCCGCCGGCGACGAAGCCCCTCAGTTGACCAGGCTCACGCCCGTCTGGGCGGTCGCCGAGACCGAGAGCACACCCGCCTGCAGGAAGGCGGGGCGGCGGTGGCCCACCTGCCCGGTCTGGCCCCACGTGAAGAGTTCGCCGCTGGCGTTCAGCCCGAACGACTGCTGGCCGCCGGTCGCGATCTGGGCGAAGTGCAGCCCCGTGGCCACGGGCGACAGCTCGTTTTCGGCGGAGCGGTCGCCGATCGCCCCGGCGGCGCCATCGCCCCAGCCGAACAGGGCGTCGGACTTGGTCAGCGCGAGCACCGCGCCGTTGCCGTTGGGCGCGTCGCCGCCGACCGCCACCGAGATCACCGGTTCGGGCAGCACGACGTGCTCGGGCGTCCAGACCACCGGCGCCGAGGAGCCGACGCCGATCTGCCCGAATTCGTTGTCTCCCCACATGAACAGTTCGCCCTTGCCGTTGATCGCCGCGCTGCGCCCCCCGGCGCCGCCCGCCGCCCCGATCTGGGTGATGCCGGTCAGGCCGGGGACTTCGAGCGGCCTGCTCGTGGCCTGCACGGCTTCGCCGAGCCCGAGCTCGCCGTTTTCGTTGCTGCCGCACACCAGCACCCGCCCGGCGGCCGTCAGGTACAGCATGTGCGTGCTCCCCCCCGCGGCCGCCACGATGTTCGTGAGCCCCGGCACTTCGGCCGGCGCCGTCAGATGGCCGCGAGACATACACAGCGAGCCGCGCTCGTTCGCGCCC
Source organism: Solirubrobacteraceae bacterium (assembly GCA_035939315.1). Classification (GTDB taxonomy): domain Bacteria; phylum Actinomycetota; class Thermoleophilia; order Solirubrobacterales; family Solirubrobacteraceae; genus Palsa-744. The sequence continues at coordinate 4,981 of DASZFZ010000096.1, forward strand.
CACGCGAACACGTGGCCGCTCGGCGTGACCGCCACGGCCTCGTTGCGCGCCTGCCCGATCGAGGCCGCCTTGACCCCGGAAGGCAGCCGCACGGTCACGGCCGCTTCCGAGTCTTCGGTCGAGCCGTTGCCGAGCTGGCCGGCCTGGTTGTCCCCCCAGGCCTGCACCGATCCGTCCGCGTCGAGCGCGTAGCCGCTGCTGTTGGACGCCTGCACCGCGACCACTTCGCCGCTGGCCACCGACATCGGCGTCGAGGTTTCGAATGGTTCGTCGCCGCCTATGTAGCTGCCGATGCGCGTGACGGTGTGAGCGCTCGCGAGACTCGGTGCCGCGAGCATTGCGAAGGACAGTGCGAACAGCGCGATTCGGCGCAGCAAGTGGACCCCCATTCGGTGTCGATCGGTGCGGGATGGCAGGCGCTCGGTGCGCTCGAGCTGGGACTCGAGCGCCGTGATGCCTCCCGCTACATCATTACGGGTTCTGGAGTGGAGCATGTAACCAACCGGTCGCTAGCTGTCAAGCCAGTGGTTTGCCGATTCAAGCCGGCGCGCCGGGGGGCGACCGTGACAGTCACAACAGCGGCCCGCCGTCGAAACAGACGATGATGAGACAGAACGCTCATACCGCGGTGGTAGACTTAGTCACCATGCCGCGCGGGCGCCCATCGCCGAAGGTCGCGATCACGATCGACTCCGAGGTCTACGAAGGCGTGCTCGCCGCTGCGCGGGATGCCGGCGTGAGCGTCTCCGCGTGGCTGACCGAGACGGCCCGCGAAACGCTGCTGATCGAAGACGGCCTGCGTGCGGTCGCCGAGTTCGAGCGTGAGCACGGCGCATTCACAAAGGCGGAGCGCGCAGCGGCAGTCGCACGGGTGGACGCGATGCTCGGCGCCGCCGCGGGCGAGCGCGCCTGAACGTGCCCGGCCGCGAGAACCGCGTGAGCGTCGTCTACGACGCCGGTGCCATGATCGCCGCCGAGCGTGGCGAGCGCAAGACCTGGGCGGACCACGAGGCGCTGCTCAGGCGCGGCGTGCGGCCGTGGACGACCGCCCCGGCGCTGGCGCAGGTGAGCCGCTCGCCCACCCAGGCGCTACTGCGGCCCCTGCTGCGCGGCTGCCACGTGGCGCCGTTCGAGTCGGCCGAGGCGCACGCGGTGGGCATGCTGCTCGCGCGAGCGGGCACCAGCGACGTGGTCGACGCGCACCTGATGATCACCGCCGCCTCCCGCGGCGCGACCGTGCTGAGCTCCGACCCCGGAGATCTCCAGCGCCTGGCCGCGCACCTGCCGAACCAGGTCAGGATCTGGCCGCTCTGAGCCGTAGCGTTGCGCGACGGCGAGCTGCTCGTCCGCGGGCAGCTGCGCCACGTCTGCGTCGACACCGGCTCCTGGCGCAAGACCGAGCTGCCCGAGTGGATCCAAGGCGGGCTCGCGCGCTTCGCGGTCGACGGCGACGGATGAGGGCGGGGCTGGGCCGGCCGGGGCGAGGCTCGCCCGGGCTCACGCTCCGATCGGCACGTGCCCCGGCTGCGCCGCCACGCGCGCCAGCCACGCGCCGATCGCCGGGTAGCGCGAGAGCTCGAAGCCGCCCTCGTGCGCGACGTGCGTGTATGCGTACAGCGCGATGTCGGCGATCGTGTAGCGCCCGTCGACCAGGAACTCGCGAGTCGAGAGCTCGCGCTCCAGCGCGTCGAGCGCCCTGTAGCCGGCCTTGCGGCGCCACTCGATCTCCGACTCGGAGCCGGGCGGGTCGGCGAGCGCCACCAGGAACCTGACGACGGCGATGTACGGCTCGTGGCTGTACTGCTCGAAGAACAGCCACTGCAGGACCTTGGCGCGTGCGAACGGCTCCGCGGGCAGGTAGTCGCTGCCCTGCGCGAGATAGAAGGCGATCGCGTTGGACTCGGCCAGCGCGCGGCCGTCGTCGAGCACGAGCGTCGGCACCGACAACGCCGGGTTCAGCCCTCCGAGCAGCTGCTCGCGGTTCGAGCGGTCGACCACGTCCACCTCGTGGCGCTCGTAGTCGCGGCCGAGCTGGGCGAGCAGCAGGCGGACCTTGTAGCAGTTGCCCGAGACCGGCGAGTCGTAGAGCAGCACGCGCGCAAGGTTAGCCCCGCGCGCGGGGGCGGCCGGAGGGCTGTCCGCGCACGTCGGGGCGAATCACATAGACGCTCGCGCAGGAGAACCTGCGCACTTCGCCGAGGAGCGGCGCGAGCGTGGCGCTGAGGTTGCGCGAGCGGCAGTCGCCCAGCACGAACCGCGCGCCGGTGGCGCGCACGAACGCCCGGGCCCGCGCCGGCGCCAGCTGTCCGGTCAACAGCTTTTCCGACATCTCCGAGCGGTACCCGCAGTCCGGCTGTGACCAGTAGCAGTTGCCGACGTAGGTCTGGCGGCCCGTCGCGGGCGGCACCAGCACACCGAGGTAGAAGCGCGTCAGCACTCCCCCGGCGCGGCGGTCGTGGGCGAGGAACGACAGCGCCGCGTTCTCGCCGTCGGTGATGAACGTCGAGCGCCCGGTTTTCGGGTGGGTGTGCGCCTGCGCGTATTCGAGCATGAAGACCGTGGCGGGGACCGTGAGCGCCGCCAGCAGCGCCACCGACCCCGCGGCCAGCAGCGCCCGGCTGCGCGTCACGCGCGCCCACGGCAGCGAGCCAACGCCCTCGACCGCCAGCACCCCGAGCGGGATCGTGACGCCGAGCAGCGCGTGCGTGGGCCCGCTGCCCTGCCACTCAGAGAACAGGAACAGCGCCAGCGCCACCGGCAGCCACACCCGCGCGCACAGGGACAGGAACCCGCTCGGCGCCAGCCGGTAGGCGAGCAGCGCGGGGATCGCGAGCGGCCACATCGTGCCAGCCACGTGCGCGATCGGATAGGTCGAGAGCGCGACTTCGCGCTCGCGCTGCCAGACCGGGTCGAAGTGCACGAGCAGCAGGAAGTAGACGAGCGGCAGCGCCGCCACGGCGGCCGTCAGCGCCGGCGCGAGCAGCCGCGGGCGCTCGCCGCGCACGAGCGCCACCAGCTCGCTGCCCACGAGCACCGCGATCAACGTCTCCCCCTGCCAAGGGTGCAGCCAGCTCGCCAGCGCGCCCAGCAGCGGCGGCCACACCCCGATGCGCCCGGCCGCGCGATCCCGCCCATACGCGAGCAGCGCGCACAGCGTGCACGTCAGGCCGAGCAGCGCGAACGGATAGCCCCAGGACCAGAACACGATCCACGAGTCGCCGATCACGGCGCCCCAGCCGAAGAACAGCGCCAGCACGAGCGCGGCGCGCCGCGCCCACAGCCCGTCGAGCGTCGCGCGGACGAAGGCGCGGGCGGCGAAGAACACGCCGCCCACCGCGACCGGCTTCCACAGCAGCAGCGCCAGGTACGGCGCGAGGCCCAGCGCCGTCAAGCCGCCTGAGACCTCGACGAGCGGCTGGACGAAGTCCGCCGAGGAGGGGCCGAGCACGTACAGGTCGGGGCTCGCGCCGTGCTGGGCGACGCCCTGGATCCACATCATCGACTGGAACCCGTCCTCGAAGAACACCGTCTCGCTGCCCGTCCACACCAGGCCGTGGGCCAGCACCTGCCACAGCGCGAGCCCGATCGTCCACATCGACAGCGCCGCCAGCACGCACAGCAGGAACAGGTCGAAGCGATCGACGCGCGGGCGGCTCGGCGAGGGCATGCGGCCCGTCACCTTAGTGGCGGCCGCCGGCATCAATCGCGCGCGCCCCAGGGCGTAGACTGCGGGGTCGCGTAGGAAAATGTGAGCAACTCGAACCGAGTCGATGACCCTTCTCGAGCGCGACGAAGCGACTGGCACGATCGAGGCTGCGCTCGAGAGCGCCGCACGGGGGCACGGCGACGCGCTGCTGCTGCACGGCGCGCCCGGCATCGGCAAGACCTCGCTGCTCGAGTTCGGCATGCACGCGGCGCGCGCCGCCGGCTTCAGGGTCGCCGCGGCCGTCGGCAGCCCGATGGAGGCCGAGCTGCCGTTCGGGCTGCTCGGCCAGGCGATCGTCGCGCTCGGCGGCAGCGACGTCGAGGACGTCGTCGACCCGGCGCGACTCGGCGGCCAGCCCGCGCGCTTCTACCGCACGTTTCGCTGGCTGGACCAGCAGGCCCGCGATACGCCCCTGCTGCTCGCCCTCGACGACCTGCACTGGGGCGATCGCGACTCGCTGGAGCTGCTCGCGTTCCTGGCCCGACGCCTGGCCGGCACGCGCATCCTCGTGCTCGGCTCGCTGCGCCCCGAGCCCGACCGCGCCAACGAGATCGCGCAGGAGCTGGCCGCGAGCGGCCACGCCCAGCCGCTGCGGCTCGCGCCGCTGAGCCTCGAGAGCGCGAGCAGCCTGCTCGCCGGCCTCGTCGGGCGCCCGCTCGAGGACTCCGAACGAGAGCGCATCTGGCGCGTGTGCGCAGGCACGCCGCTGCTGCTCGAGCAGGCCGCCTGGAGCCTCGTCAAGGACGGACGGCTCGAGCTCTCCGAGCGCGGCGGGCCGACCGGCGCGCTCCTGCTGCGGCGCTTCGTCGGCCTGGGCAGCGACGCCTACGCCTACGTGCGCGCGGCCTGCATCTTCGGCGTGCGCTTCGACGCGAGCCTCGCCGCGGCGCTCGCCGGCCTCGAGCAGGCCGCCGGCCGGACCGCGCACACACGGCTCGTGCGCGCCGGCCTGCTCGAAGAGCTCGGCGGCGGACGCGCCGCGTTCGTGCATCCCCTGTTCGCCCAGGCGCTGCTCGAAGGGCACACCCCCAACGAGCGCGAGCGGCTGCACGCCGAGGCCTTCCGCATGCTCGTCGCCGACGGCGCCCCCGACGCGCTCGCCTGCGAGCACGCGCTCGCGGCGAGGCTGCACGGCGACGCGCTCGCCGTCGAGGTCGCCGCGCGCGCGGGCAGGGCCGCGCTCGGCCAGGGCGCCCTGGAGAGCGCCGTCACGCTGCTGGCCGGCGCCGTCGAGCTGGCCGGCGAGCGCGCCGAGGACGCGCTGCTGCTCGACCACGCCTCCGCGCTGGCCGCACGCGCGCGCATCGACGACGCCCGCGAGGTCTGCGAAGGACTGCTCGCCCGCGCCGGGCTCGCGCCCGCGCTGCGCGCCCGCGTGCTCGCGCTGCTGGCACGCGCACAGATCCTCGCCAGCAGCCCGCGGGAGGCCGAGCGCCGCTACGAGGAGGCCGCGACGGCCGCGGCGCAGGCCGGGGGCGAGCTCGAGGCCGAGCTGCTGGCGGAGGCGGCGATCACCTGCCAGGTCTCCTCGCCGGTCGCATGGGTGATCGAGACCGCCACCAGGGCGCTGGCGGCGATGGACCGGGAGGACCCGCGGGCCCGGCGCATGGCCTCGCTGCGAGCCTATGCGGCGCTGCTCGGGGGAGACCCCTCGGGCGAAGCTCTGCTCGAGCAGGAACGCGGCCGCTTCGCCGCCCGCGCGCGGGACAGCGACGAGGGCTGGGGCTGGACGATGGCCGTGCACTCGCTCAACGGCTGCAAGGTGACCGAGGACTTCGACGGCGCGAGCGAGGTGTTCGAGCGCGAGTTCGACCGCGCCGTCGAGGACGGCGCGCCGATCCTGATCAACGCGCTGGCCGTGGCGTTCGCCGACACCCTGCACCGGCTGGGGCGCCCGCGCGAGGGACTCGAGCTCGTGCGCCGCGCGAACGCGCTCAGCGGCATGACGATGGCGCCGTGGACCGACCTGGCGCAGGCCGTGCTGCTCACCGAGCTCGGCGAGGACGCGGAGGCGAGCCTCTACATAGGCGCGCTGCGCGCCTTCAAGGAGAAGGTCCCGCCCGAGTACCACGCGCCCGTCTCGCTGTGGCTGCACCTGCTCGACGTGCGCCGCCTGCTCGCCGCCGGCGAGCCCCGGCAGGCCTCGCGGGAGGCGCTCGACGCCGCCGAAACGGCTCGGCTGACAGGCTGGCTGGAGCCGTGCGTGGTGCCCTGGGTCGGCGTCGGCGTGGAGGCGCACCTCGCCGCCGGCAGGCTCGACCTGGCGCGCGCGCTGGTGGAGCAGCTCGAGCGGATCTCCGAGCCGCTCAGCTGCCGCTGGCCGCGCGCCGCGCTGGAGATCGGCCGTGCGCGCGTGGCGGCCGCCGAAGGCGCCGGCAAGGAGGCCGACGAGCGCTTCGCGCGCGCGCTCGCGACGCTCGAGCAGCTGCCGATGCCGATCGCCCGCGCCGAAGCGCTCGTCGCGCAGGGATCGCACCTGCGCCGCGACGGCCGCCCGCGCGAGGCCCGCGAGCCGCTCGCGCTCGCTCTGTCGCTCGCCGAGGAGTGCCAGGCCGAGCGCCTGGCGCGGCTGGCGCGCGCCGAGCTGGCGGCCTGCGGCGGCAGACGCAGGCGGCGCGGCGAGGACGCCCACGAGCTCACCGCCCAGGAGCGGCGCGTCAGCGAGCTGGCCGCCAGCGGCATGACCAACGTGCAGATCGCCGCCGCCCTGCACCTCTCGCCGAAGACCGTCGGCCACCATCTCCAGCACGTCTACGCCAAGCTCGGCATCGGCTCGCGCCGCGAGCTGATCCGCGGCGCCTCCGAGCAGCGCATCCCGGCGCGCGAGCCCGCCGACAAGCAATAGGGCGTTTGCCCGATGCTAAGCGCCACGGCGCCTCGTAGCGTTTTCCTCGATAGCGGGGGGCGTGCACGGCGGCGCCGTGCACGCACGCGATCGGATCGTGCGCACAACAAGTTGACTGCTCGGGGCCGGGAGGCTCGTCGTCCCGGCCCGTGCCGCTCTAGGCTGGGTGCCATGACCGGCCTTCTGCGTCGGGTCGAGCTGACCGAGCTGCGCGCCTTCTGCGCGGCCGTCGAGCTCGGCAGCCTCGGCCGCGCCGCGCGCCTGATGCGCGTCACCCAGCCGGCGCTCTCCAAACGCATGCGCGAGCTCGAGCTGCTCGCGGGCACGGCGCTGCTCGAGCGCTCCACGCGCGGGGTCTGCCCCACCGGCGCCGGCGAGCGCCTGTACGCGGAGGCGCGCCCGCTGCTCGCCGCGGCGGCGCGCCTGGAGCAGGTGCTCGAAGGGCTTGGCGAGGAGCACGCGCCGATCCGCCTGGCGGCCGGCCACACGATCGCCGAGTACCTGCTGCCCGGACCGCTGTCGGAGTACCAGGCGCGGCGCGGCCGACATCTGGCGCTCGAACTGCTGGTCGCCAACTCGACGGTCGTGCACGAGCTCGTCGGCGAAGGGCGCGCCGACTTCGGCGTGGCCGCGGCCGAGCCCGAGGGCGGCGCCGGCGCCGCCCTCGACCAGCTCGTGCTGTGCGAGGACGAGGTCGTGGTCGCGGTCTGCCCGGGCCACCCGTGGGCCGCGCGCGCGACGGTTCCGCTGGAGCAGTTCCTGGCCACGCCGATGGTGATGCGCGACCCGAGCGCGAACACGCGCAGGGTCGTCGACGCCGTGCTGCGCGAGCGCGGCCTGGCGCTCGCGGCGCCGCTCGCCGAGGTCGGCTCGACCGGCGCGGCGCTCGCGGCGGCGATCTCCGGGCGCGCTCCGGCGCTGCTCTCGCGCCTGGCGATCCCGCCCGGCGACGAGCAGCTGCTGGCGCGGCGCGTGCACGAGCTGCGCTTCCCGCGCCGCTTCGTGATGCTGTGGGGGGCGCGCGAGGCGCTCGGCCCCGAGGCCGAGGCGCTGATCGACTACCTCGCCAGCTCGCTCATTACCCCCGGTTATCGCGAGCAGTAGCGATTCGGCAGTTCCGCGCGGGCGCCGCGGGGGTAGCGTGGAAGGCGTATGGGCTCGACCGGCACCTACCTGCGCGACGCGAGCCAGATGCAGGCGCTGTCGTTCACCGTGCACATCCCGCTCGTGTGCTTCGGGATCGCGCTGCCCACGATGATCGCCTACCTGGAGTGGCGATATCTGCGCAGCGGCGAGGAGCTCTACCGCTCGCTCGCGCGGCGCTGGACGCGGATCATGGCCACGCTGTTCGCCGTCGGCGTGATCACCGGCACGATCCTGAGCTTCGAGATGGGCGCGCTGTGGCCCGGCTTCATGTCGACCTTCGGCGGCGTCTTCGGCCTCGGCTTCGCGATCGAGGGCTTCTCGTTCTTCCTGGAGGCGATCTTCATCGGCATCTACGTGTACGGCTGGCGGCGCCTGTCGCCGCGCCTGCACCTGCTGTGCCTGGCCCCCGTGATCCTCGCCGGCTTCACCGGCTCGCTGATGGTCATCTCGGTCAACGCCTGGATGCAGCACCCCTCGGGCTTCAGGCTCGTGCACGGGCGCGCGGTCGACGTGCACCCGTTGGCGGCGCTGTTCGGCAACAGCTTCCTGTGGAACGAGTTGATCCACATGTACGTCGCCGCCTACATCGTCGCCGGTTTCCTGCTGGCGATGCCCTATGCGATCGCGCGCCTGCGCGGCCGGTGGGGGCGCTATGAGCGGACGGCGTTCGCAGTGCCGGCGACGATCGCAGCGGTGGCCTCGCCGGCCCAGGTGCTGATCGGCGACTGGGCCGCGCGCGACGTGGCCACCCAGCAGCCGACGAAGCTCGCGGCGATCGAGGGGCTCGCGCACACGACCCGCGGCGCCGCCGAGCACCTGCTCGGCTGGTACGCGCACGGCAAGGTCGAGTTCGGGATCGCGATCCCCAAGCTGCTCTCGCTGCTGGCCTTCCACAACCCGAACGCGACCGTCCAGGGGCTCGACGCGGTCCCGCTCGCGCAGCGCCCGCCGGTCAACATCGAGCGCATCTCCTTCCAGCTGATGGTGGGGATCGGCAGCGCCTTCGCGGCGCTCGGCGTGCTCTTCCTGCTCGTGCGCTACCGCCACGGACGGCTGCCCGGCCAGCGCTGGTTCTATGCGGCCGTCGCCGCCTGCGGGCCGCTGTCGGTGGTGGCGCTGATCGCCGGCTGGATCGTCACCGAGGTGGGCCGCCAGCCGTGGGTCGTCTACCGCGTGATGAGCACCACCGAAGCGGTCACGCGCGCGCGCAGCGTGCCGGTCGGCTACGGCGCGATGGTGCTCGCGTACGCGGTCGTCGGCGTGGGGCTGACGTGGGTGCTGCGGCGCCTGGCCAGGGCGCCGCTCGAGAGCCCGGGCGGCCCGCTGCCCGGCAGCGGCGTGCGCATCCAGCCGAGCGGCGCCTGAGGGAGGCGACGCGCGTGCACCTCTACGAGATCCCGCTGATCTGCGTGCTGGCGGGCCTCGTGCTCTACGCGGTGCTCGGCGGCGCCGACTTCGGCGCCGGCCTGTGGCAGATGGCGACGTTGCTGGGACCGCGCGACGGCCAGGACGCGCAGCGCCGCGCGCGGCGCATCCGCGAGCACGCCCACCACTCGATGGGCCCCGTGTGGGAGGCCAACCACGTGTGGCTGATCTTCGTCCTGACGGTCTCCTGGACCGCCTACCCGGCGGCCTTCGGAGCGATCGCCTCGACGCTGATCCTGCCGCTGTTCATCGCCGGCCTCGGCATCGTCTTCCGCGGCGCCGCCTACGCGCTCAGGGCCGGCTCGGACAAGGCCTCCGAGCTCGGCGCGATCGACACGATCTTCTCGCTCTCCTCGCTGCTGACGCCGTTCGCGCTCGGCGCGATGGTCGGGGCGATCGCCTCCGAACGGGTGCCAACCGGCAACGCCGCCGGCGCCATGCTCGGCAGCTGGCTGAACCCGACCTCGGCGCTCGTCGGCGTGCTCGCCGTGGCCGTGTGCGCGTACCTGGCCGCCTGCTATCTGGCCGCCGACGCCGCCCGCCACCGCGACGCCGAGCTCGTCGCGCAGTTCCGCGTGCGCGCGCTCCTGGCGGGAACCGTCGCGGGCGCGATCGCGCTCGCCGGGCTGGTCGTGCTGCACTCCGACGCGCACCGCATCTACACGCGCCTGCTCGAAGGCCCCGGTCTGCCGGGCCTGGTCGTGTCGCTGCTAGCCGGCGTCGCGACGCTGGCGCTCGTCGCCGCCAGGCGCTTCGAGCTCGCGCGCGTCTCGGCGGCGCTCGCGGTGGCGGGCACGATCGCGGGCTGGGCGCTCGCCCAGCAGCCCCGGCTGCTCGCGCACCTGACGATCGCGCAGGCCGCGGCCCCGCGCGAAACCCTGATCGCGCTGCTGGCCGCGATCGGGGTGGGCGCGGCGATCCTGTTCCCCTCGCTCGGCCTGCTGTTCGGGCTGTTCCTGCGCGGCGGGTTCGACGAGGGCGGCGAGCCCTCGCCCGCAGCCGCCGTCGCGAGCCCGCGCGCGCTGCTGTCGGCCTCCTCGGCGGGCCTGCACGCGCGCCTGTCGCTGGCCGGCCTCGTGGGCGGCCTGGGGCTGCTCACGGCGGCGGAAGCGCCGTGGGCGCACGCCGTGGGCGTCGTGTGCCTGTTCGGCTGCATGATCTTCGCCTTCCTCGCCGTCGACCCCACCGAGCTGGCGGCGGCCGGAGATCGAACGGAGGATGCGAGCGAGCCGCGTTAGCGCCTACAGCACGCGCCGCGCCCAGGCGAAGCTCGAGGCCAGCCAGCCGCTGCTCAGCGGCAGCACGTAGACGCCCTGGCCGGAGGAGTGGATCGCCCACTGGCCGCTCAGCGCGAGGCCCTCGTGGATCACGTTGGCCTCGGTGGCCGTCGAGTCGAAGTGCGCGGAGCCGAAGAACAGCAGGTCGCCGGGCTGCACCTGCGCCAGCGGGATGCGCTGGCTCTTGGGGATTTCGCCGGCCTGCTGGGCCGCCGTGCGCCCGAGGATCTGCTTGCCCCAGGAGAACCCCGAGACCTTGTAGACGCGCCAGATGAAGCCCGAGCAGTCATAGCCGCCGTGTTCGAGCCCGTCGGCGGTGTCGTCGGTCGTGCCGCCCCACACGTAGGGCATGCCGATCTTGGACACCGCCAGGCGCAGCACCTCGAGCTGGGCGGCGTCGTAGCGGGGCAGCTCGAAGCTCGAGAGCGCTTCGCGCGCGGCGGCGAGCGCCCAGCCGCCGGCTTCGAGCGCGACCGCGAACGAGTGCGCGGCTTCGGCGCGGGTGATCGGGCTCCACGGGTACAGGTCGAGCTTCTGTTCGCCCACCGGGTGCTCGTAGCGCAGTTCCAGGTAGCGCGCCACGACCTCGCCGCCGAAGTAGCTCGGCGGCTCCAGCCCCGCCGCCCGCGCGACCTGCTCGACGTGTTCGGCGACCGCGCCGAGCCCGAGCTGCTCGACGAGCAGCGCGTCGAAGCGCACGACCGTGAGCGGCTGGCTGGCGGGCACCGCGACCGGCGGCAGCTCCTCGCGCGCGCCCAGCGCGGCCAGCGCCGCGGCGTCGGCCTGCGGGCTGAGCTCGCCGGCGCCGGCGAAGCCGGCGGCGCCTTCGTCGCTCATCAGGCCCGCGCCGAGCACCCGCTGCTGCGCGGCCGCGTCCCAGTCGGCCGCTGTCAGCTTGCGCGCGGGCGCCTGGGCGGGCGCGCTCGCGGCGGCCTGGGCGGGCGGCGCGGGCAGCGACGCGCCCACCGAGGCGAGCAGCGCGAGCAGCGATGCGGGGCCGAGCGTGGCGAGTCTGCGCACAGGCCATCCATCGGCGGGCCACGCTCGCGCCTTGACCCGGCCCGCGGGCGCCTCGACGCGCGGGCGAGGGCTCGCGCTGCGTCGCTCAGGCGGGCGTGAGGATCATCACCGGGATCACCCGGTCGGCCTTCTGCTCGTACTCCGCGAACGTGGGCACGTCGGTGGCCTGTGCACGGAACAGCCGCTCGCGCTCCTCGCCGGCGGCCTCGCTGGCGAGCACGTCGAGCGTCTCGGTGCCGACCTCGATCGCGACGTCCGGGTGGGCCTTGAGGTTGTGGTACCAGTCCGGGTGCGACGGCGCCCCGGCCTTGGAGGCGAAGATCACGTAGCGGTCGCCGTCGCGACGGTAGGCCAGGGGGTTGACGCGACTCTGGCCCGAGCGCGCGCCGGTGTGGTGGAGCAGCAGCAGCGGCATTCCCTCGAACATGCCGCCGACGCGGCCTTCGTTGCTTCGGAATTCCTCGATGACTTTGGCGTTGAAGTCCTGCGGTGAGGTGGACATCGACTCCTCCTGAGGCGTTGCTTGGCGTGCGCCCGCAGTGTACGCCGCACCCGCGGGCCCGAACGCCGCTTCTCGCGCCTGGGGCCTATGCGGCGAGCGCCGCGCAGGCGGCGTCGCTGAGCTCCTCGACATAGGAGCGCAGCGGCCCGTCCACCTGCCCGGCCAGCCAGCGGCGCGCGATCGCGTGGGCGGGACCGGTGACGATCGCGCCGATCACCAGCATCGAGCGCCGCCTGATCGCCCCTGCCTCGATCAGCGGCGCCATCCACTCGCGGTAGGCCGTCGCGAGGCCGCGGTTGAGCTCCGCCAGCTCGGCGCCGGCGGCGGAGTCCCACTGCAGGTGCCCGCGCATGTACAGGAAGCGCGCGTGCTCGCGGTGGGCTTCGGTCCACGTGAGCTGGTGCTCGACGGTGCCGCGCACCGCCGCCTCGAGTGAGCGCGGGCGACGGCGCAGGAGCTCCCACAGGCCCTCCTGGTAGGAGGAGATCGCCTGCACGTAAAGCGCGTCCGCGATCGCCTCCTTGGTGGGGAAGTAGTGGAACAGGGTGCCGTTGGAGACCCCGCTGCGCTCGCGGATGCGCGCGGTCGTCGTCTGCTCGTACCCGTCGGCGGTGAAGCAGGCGAGCGCCGTCTCGAGGATGCGCGTGCGGGTGTCCGTGCTCGGCGCCGTCATCGACCCAGTTCTGCTTAGAGTTATACTCTAGAGTAATACTCTAGAAAGGAAAGGAGCGCGACGTGCACGCGACCACCACCCCCGACCAGCTGCGAGAGCCCTTCGCCCTGCCCCCCTTCCACGCCGAGCTGCGGAGGTCCGCGCAGGAGCTCGCGGGCGGCCTGCGCGAGCGGCACCGCGAGATTCGCCTGCACCCGCTGGAGCACGCGGAGCTGCACCCGGAGCTGTGGCAGGCCGTGCGCGAGCGCGGCTGGCAGGGGTTCCTGCTCGCGGGCGAGCACGACGGCAGCGAGGGCGGCCTGCTCGCCTACGCCGTCGCGATGGAAGCGCTGGCGGCGTGCAACCTGATCCTGTGGATGCCGATACTGAGCGTCTCGATCGGCTACGCGATCGCCCAGGCGGGACCCGGCGCCGTGCGCGAGCGCTGGCTGGGGCGCCTGGCCCGCGGAGAGGCCCTGATGGGCATCGCGGCCACCGAGCCCGAGCACGGGCACAACCTGTTCCGCAGCCAGACCAGCGTGCGCCGCGAGGGCGACCGCTTCCTGGTCAACGGCGTCAAGGCGGTGACCTCGGGCACGGACCTCGTCGAGCGCGTGCTCGTGTTCGGCCGCGCCCCCGGCGAGGAGGGCGCACCGGCGCTGTTCACGACCGTGCTCGTCGACCCGCGGGCGCCAGGCGTCGAGCGCGTCGAGCTGCCGATGCGCTTCCGCGAGGGCGCGCGCCAGTTCCAGCTGACGTTCACCGACGTCGAGGTGCCGGCCGACGAACTCGTCGGCGGCGAGGGCCAGGGACTGCTGGTGCTGTGGCCCTTCACCCACGTCGAGCGCCTGATGACGGCGGCGCTCGCGCTCGGCAACGCCTCCTACTGCCACGGGCTGGCGCTCGCGCGGGCGACCGACCGGTCGGTCTTCGGCAAGCGCCCGATCGGGGCCGAGCAGGCGATCGCCCATCCGCTGGCGATGCTGCACGCGCGCATCGGCGCGACCGAGCTGCTCGTGCACCGCGCCGCCGCGCGCTTCGACGCGGGCGCCGACGGCGCCGTCGTGGCGGGCGAAGCGAACGTCGCCAAGGTGCTCACCAGCGAGCTGCTGTTCGACGCCGCCGACCACGCCATGCAGACGTTCGGCGCGCAGGCCTGGGACGAGCGCGAGGGACTGATCGACGTGTTCCTCGACGCGCGCGCGGCGCGCTCGGCGCCGATCTCGCAGGAGCTCGCGCTGAACTTCATCGCCCAGCACGTGCTGGGCCTGCCGAGCCACCGCTAGCGCTGCGCGGGGAGGGGCCGGCGCGCGGCCGCCCCCTCCCCGCTCGCGGTCATTCTTCGGGCTGCAACGAGGTCCCCACTTCACCTGGATTGCAGTCGTACGGCTTGAAGAAGGCGCTGCCGAGCACGCACCTGAACATGCTCTGGTTGGTCTCGCTCGGCACTCCGGAGAGCGTCGGGTTGGGGACCACCGTGGAGACCATGTAGGCCGGGCCGGTCAGCCGCGCGTTCATCCCCTGTTCGAAGGCATAGCCGTAGTCCAGGAGCTGAGCCTCGGTGAAGGCCCCGCCGATGAAGTCGACCCCGATCGGGTCGCCTCCGGTCGAGCTGTTCTGCACGCCGAAGCCGGCGGGCACCGTCAGCACCGGATAGCCGGCGCGGTCGGCGATGCCCACCAGAGGGCTTCCGCTCGGCACCATGATCGCGCCGACGCCGCCTTCCAGGAGGTGGTTGATCGTTTCCTGGTCTTCGGTCTTGCCTTTCGTGAGCTCTTCTTCGTATGTGGCCTTCGTCGCCGGGTTGCCGGTTTCCAGCGCCTCGGCGGCGAGCAGCCCACCCTGGCCGAACTTCAAGCCCTCGGCCGGATGCGCGTCGTTGTATTCGATGACTTCCTGCAGCGTCTGGGGCACGCCCTTGCGCGCACCCGAGAGGAACTCGTCGAGATCCTGGTGGAACTCGAACGGGACGATGCTCGGCTCGGTCGTGCCGGTGCCGGGCGTCTCCACCGTCGTGCTGGCGCCGAGTTTTTCGAGCTCGGCCACAGCCGTCGGGTATGGCTGGCTGGTGCTCGAGACGACCGCGATCTTCGCGCCGGACAGCGCCGTGGGCGTGAGGCCCGCGGTGTAGCTCGGCAGAGGCTGCGGTTGCTTCTCGGTCACCGGATCGCTCGGGTCCGGCCCCGCGATCGCCTGCAGCGTCATGGCCACGTCGCTCACCGTCTGGCCGATCGGCCCTGGTGAGTCCTGCGAGCCGGACACCGGCAGGATGCCCGTGCGGCTGACCAGCCCGACGGTCGGCTTCAGGGCGACCAGGCCCGAGTTGCCGGCCGGCGCGATCAGCTGCGCGCTTTCCGGCGAGGCCTCCATGCCGATCGCCAGCGGCGCGAGGCCGACCGACACGGACGCCGCCGAGCCGGCCGACGAGCCGCCCGGTGACTTGTTCGTGTCAGAGGGCAACAGCGCCTGGCCGCCGAGCGAGGAGTAGCCCTGGGGCATCAGCCCCGGTTCCATCACGCCGCCCAGCTCGGTGGTGTTGGTGTCGCCGAGGATGATCGCGCCCGCCGCTTTCAGCTTTTCGACGAGCGTCGCGTCTTCGGCCGGCAGGTTGTTCTCCAGCGCGATCGAGCCCGCGCTGGTCGGCAGCCCCTTGACGTCGACCGAGTCGTCGACGAGCACCGGGATGCCCTCCAGCGGCGGCAGCGGCGAGTGCGCGCTCTTGCGCGCGCTGTCGCTGGCGATCGCTTCTTCCAGCGCCTTCGGGTTTAGGTCGCGCACCGCCTGGACCGCCGGTCCGTCGTCGTTGGTCAGGGCGATCCGGTACAGCTCCGCCTTGACCAGCTGTTCGGAGGTGAGCGTGCCTTCCTCCATCATTTCCTCGAGCTTGCTCGCGGAGGTGGTTTCCAGTGAGAACGGCAGCACCGTCGCGGTGTGCAGCGCGCTCATCACCGACTCGTAGTCGGGGTTGCAGTGGCCGCGGCTGGCGAACGGCTCCGCGGGCACAGTGTGCGCGCACCGGTACAGCGACGGGTCGACTTCCGCCGGTGGTTTGTGCAGATGTGTCAGTTTTTCGATCGCGTAGCCGACGCCGAGCAGGGCCGGCTCGTCGTAGGCGCCGCCGTTGACGTCGATGTCGATCGAGCGTCGCTGCGTCGCGGTGAATCCCATCGGGACCGCGATCTCCGGCAGGCCAGCCTGCGGCCCGTCGGGCACCGAGCCGACGACCGCGACCACCGGGCCGCCGCCACCACTCGGTTCTTTCATCATCTTTTCGATCGCTTCGTGGAATATCTTCTTGCGTTCGGGCAGGATCTTTTCGTACGCTTTCGCGTTGGCGCCCCCGGGGGTGTCTTCCACCAGCGACTCGGCGGCGTGCACGGAGTTGCCGTCCTTCTCGCCCTCCTGCGGGTCCGTGTTGTCGACCGCGACCTCTTCGACGAGGCTTTTCACCGGCGCCTTGGCGCCGAGGTGCTTGTAGTACTCGTCGATCGTCGCGTGCGGCTCGTAGTTGGCGGGCAGCGAGGGCAGGCCGGTGACGGTCGTCGGCGCGTCGGGCACCATGATCGCCCCCGCGCCTTCGAGCGCCGTGACGGCCTTCTGGACCGCTTCCTCGGTCGGTGTCGGCGTGCAGCTTGTGGCCGGCGGCACCACCGTGCAGGTGTTGCCGTTGTAGCCGATGCGCTTGCCCTTGACGTAGCTCATCTTCAGCGTCGCCATGTAGTTGGGCAGATGCCTGAAGGGCGGCGACAGGATGTCGCCGTTTTCGAGGAAGTCCGGCCCCATGATGCCGATGTACTCGGCGTTGGCTTCGGGGTCGGTGCCGGGCACCTCGGCGATCGACTGCAGCGTGATCGCCGCGTCTTCCACCGATTTGACGATCGGGCCCGCGGTGTCCTGGGAGGCGTCGATCGGGGCGATGCCATAGCCGGGCACCAGCCCGAGCGTCGGGCGCAGCCCGACGTCGTTCTCCGCCGTCGAGGGGCTGATGATCGAGCCCGAGGTTTCCGTGCCGATCGTCAGCGAGGCCAGCCCCGCGGCCGCCGCGGCGCCAGAGCCCGAGGAGGATCCGCTCGGCCCCTGGGCGGTGTCGTTGGCGTTGAGCACCTGGCCTGTCAGGTTGCTGAAGCCGGACGGCTGGCTGCCGAAGCTGTTGGCCCACTCCGACAGGCCGGTCTTGCCGAGGATCACGACGCCGTGCGCGCGCAGCTCCTTGGCGACGCCCGAGTCGACTTCGGGGAACGATTCACGCAGCGCCCAATCCCCCGCGGATGTGTACATCGGCGTCGCATCGATGATGTCCTTGAGCAGGATCGGCACCCCCATGGCGGGTCCGAGGTAGTGGTGCTCGGCGAGGTCGTGGTCAGCCAGTTCGGCTTCCTTCATGACTTCGGGGTTCAGCTGTGTGACGGCGTTGATGCCGGCGCCGGCCTTGTTCAGCGCGGCGATGCGGGCGGTGTAGGCTTCGACGAGTTCGACCGAGGTCACCTTGCCGTTGCGCAGGAGCCGCTCGGCCTGGGCGCCCGTAAGCGTTTCCAGGTCGAGGCCCTTGACGTCCGCGTGCGCGGACGTGACGTACCGGCACATGCCGAGCGAGAGCGCCAGCGCGAGCGCCAGCAAGCCTCTCGCCAGCGACCGGCGAGCAGAGAAAACGAACACGAGTGGTCCCCTCCGTGGAGTTATTTGACGTTTCGTTTACGGTGAAAGACGACGCACACCAGCGACGGTGGGCCTGCCTCCACCGGATATGTGAATTACTGCCTTCGCGGGCGCCCTCCCCACTGCGGGCTTCCACTGACATACACCTTTGCCCTGTCGCCGACGACTCGCCTGCGCCAGCCGTCCAGGATCCCGCGCGCGGGACTAAACGTGTGTCCAGATGTCAAGCAACAGTGCGTACAAACCGTGCGCGCGCTGCCAACCCGAGGCCGCCCAAGTGAAAGATTCGGTAAGGGCATCGCCGGCACGGCGAGGAAGCGAAGGTTTGTGTAAGAGCGCCGGCCCGTGGCGTTCGGCAAGCTGTGGAGCATCCGCCCGTCCCCGCGAGAGAGCTAGAAGGTGCGCGAGCAGCTAGCCGACGCGCTGCGCTGCCCGCGCTGCCTCGCCGACCGCAGCCTCGAGCTCGCGATCGCGCGACGCGACGCCCGCGAGGTGCGCGACGGCGAGCTCGCCTGCGTGCGCTGCGGCGCGCGCTTCCCTGTCTTCGAGGGGGTAGCCGATCTGCTGCCAGACCCGCCCGCGTTCGTGGCGCGCGAGAGCGCCGGGCTCGAGCGCTTCGCGCAGGTGATGCGCGCGGACGGCTGGGACGGCGAGCGCCTGCGCCGGCTGCCCGACGTGGACCTGCCGTACTGGCACGGGCAACGGCGCGCGATCGACGCTCTGCTGGCGCGCCACGAGCTCGTCCCCGGGGCGCTGCTGGCGGACATCGGCTCGAACACGTGCTGGGCGAGCCGCATCTTCGCCGAGCGCGGCCTGCGGGTGATCGCGCTGGACGTCGCGCTCGGCGACCTGCAGGGACTGGGCGCCGCCGAGCACCAGCTGGACTCGGGCGTGTACTTCGAGCGGGTTCGCTCGACGATGTTCGCGCCCGCCATCGCCAGCGCGAGCCTCGACTACGTGTTCTGCTGCGAGGTGCTCCACCACAACGATCCCGCGCACCTGCGGCGCACGCTCAGGGAGCTGCACCGCGTCTTGCGCGCCGGCGGCCGGCTGTTCCTGGTCAACGAGCCGATGCGCTTCCCGCTGATGCGCAAGCGCGACCACGGCCGCGAGGTGGCCGAGTTCGAGGGCAACGAGCACGTCTACTACCTGCACGAGTACTACCTGGCCGCCCGCCTCGCGGGCTTTCAGGTGAAGATCCCGGCGCTCGCGCCGGCCCGGGCGGCGTCGCGCCGCTCACGCGCACGAGCGCTCTGGCGCCATCTGGTCGCGGGCGACACGCCCCTGACGATGGACTGCCGCAAGCCCCGCTGAGGCGAGCGCCGTGCCCGGCGCTCAGTGCGCGGCGCCCAGCGCGCGTTCGGCGCGCCTGCTCGCCTTCGCCTCGTACAGCGCCAGGTCGGCGGCTTGCACGATCTCCTCGGCGCTCGTCAGCGACGCGCTCGCGAGCCCGATGCTCATCGGCACCCCTTGCTCGAGACCGATGTCGCTCAGGTCGACCTCGCGCGCGACCTGCGCGAGGCGCTCGGCCACCACCTGCGCGTCCTGCTCGTCCGCGCAGGGCATCAGCACGACGAACTCGTCACCGCCCCAGCGGCCGCACAGGTCCTCGGCGCGCAGGGCGCCGCGCATGCACTCGGCGACAGCGCGCAGCACCCGGTCGCCGGCCGCGTGCCCGTAGCGGTCGTTGGTCTCCTTGAAGCGGTCCAGATCGATCATCAGCACGGACAGCGGCTCGCCGCGCCGGCGGGCGTGCGCGGCGGCGCGCGCCAGCTGCTCGCTGACCGCGCGGCGGTTGCTCAGGCCGGTGAGCTCATCGGTGCGGGCGGTCTCTCCCATGCGTCGCGAGAGCGCGGTGACGCGCGCGAACAGCGCCACCACGCCCAGGCCCAGGACGCTCACGAGGCCGAGCACGAGCCACGGGATCACGGCCGTCCAACCGTCGATCGAGGCGAACAGGCGGCTGTCGGGCACGGCGACGACGAGCCTCCACGAGGTCCCGGGGACGGGCGCGGAGGTGAAGCTGCTGGGCACCGGCGCGCCGTCGACGTTTCCGCTCGAGGCGTGGCCGAGCGAGCGCGCGAGCGCCGGGTCGGCCACGCTCAGGGTGCGCGCCTGCGTCTTCGGGCTCGCGGCCAGCAGGCGCCCCGCCGGGTCCACCAGATAGACGTTGTGCTGGCGATAGGAGATCGTGTGGTCGACGACCGCGCCCAGCGACGAGCCGGACGTGGGGTAGGCGGCGCTGGACGCGCGGCGGCCGCTCGCGGTCTGGTAGGGCATGGCGATGGCCGCCGCCAGGGCGGCTGAGCTGGTGCCCCGCAGGCCGAACGAGCTCACGATCTGCTCGCGAGACTGCCGCTGGGAGAGCACGATCCCGAGCGCGAGCGTCGCGGTCAACGCGATCAGCGCGCCGGCGGCCACGATCGTGGATCGCGAGCGCCCGGCGGCGAGGACCAGCGACATGCGCCCTCCGCTCGCGCCGCTCCTCGTGGGAGCCATCCGAGCAAGGCCGATCGAGTCCGCGTGTACCGAGGGTGTCGCCACGAGTGTTCCCCTCGGGTCTGGTGCCCGGCCCATCGCCCCTCCAGGCCCGAGATGGACGGATGTACGCCCGATCTGTCCGAACTTGTGCCCGGATTTCGACCATCCGCATCGCCGTGCCCCGCAGCGCCCGGCGGGCCCTTTTGCCGAGCGCGGATCGAGCGCCAGAGCGTCGTCCCCGATGGCTTGACAAAAGCGAATATCCCTGGAAGGCTACGCACAACCGGAGGGAGGGGTAAGGACATGTTTCTCAGTGGGCGGGGTCGTTCGGCTTGGCCGAACGGATTCGTAGGGCTGACGCTGGCGGCGTCTCTCGCCCTGGCCGGCGCGCTCGCGCTCCCCTGCGGAGCCGCGATCGCAGCCGAAACGGCGGGCCAGACGGCCGTGACCAAAGCCTCGGCGAAGGTGCTCAAGCCGCGCAAGGGGCAGAAGCCGACGATCTCCGGCGCCGCTCAGGACGGCCAGGTGCTGGCGGCCACGACGGGCAGCTGGCACGGAACCGCCCCGTTCGCCTTCAGCTACCAGTGGGAAGCGTGCGCCAAACGGCGCTGCCGTCCGATCGCCGGCGCGACCGAAGCCGACTACCGGGCCGACACCGAACAGCTCGGCCACACGCTGAAGGTGATCGTCACGGCCGCCAACTCGCGGGGGCACACGAGCGCCGCCTCCAAGCCGACCGCCGCCGTCGTCGCCGGGCCGCCCGTGAGCGTCGGCCAGCCCACGGTCTCGGGAACGCCCGCGCCCGGCGAAACGCTCGAAGCGAGCACCGGCGAATGGGCCGGCACCGCGCCGATCTCCTACCGCTACCAGTGGCTCAGCTGCCCCGTACTCGGCGAATGCTTCGCGATCGCCGGCGCGACCAGCTCGACCTACACGGTGCAGGCGCTGGAGCTCGCGAGCACGATCGAGGTTGCCGTGACGGCCAGCAACGCGCACGGCGAAGCGAGCGCGAGCTCGACCAAGACGGTCGCCGTGCACGCCATCCTCCCCCACCTCACACAACTGCCGAGCATCGTCGGCGAGCTCCTGGACGGCCAGCTCCTCAAAGCACTGGTCGGCGCGTGGACGGGCACCGGGCCGATCAGCTACAGCTACCGCTGGGAGCTGTGCGACCAGAGCGGCGAAAACTGCAGGAGCATCGCCGAAGCGCTCGCCTCCGGCCTGCAGGTCGTCTCGGACTTCGTCGGCAAGACCCTGCGGGTGGCGGTCACCGCCACCAACGAAGCCGGCTCGACAACCGCGGTCTCCGAACCGAGCACGCCCGTGCAGGCGCTCGCGCCGATCGACCGCGGCCTGCCCTCGATCGGCGGGCTGCTCCAGGACGGCCAGCGGCTGAGCGCGCTCGCCGGCTCCTGGGAAGGCACCGGGCCCCTCGACTACAACTACCAATGGCAGCTCTGCGACGCAAACGGCGAAAACTGCAAGAGCATCAGCGAAGCGCTCGCCTCCGGCCTCTCCCTGATCTCCAGCTTCGTCGGCAAGACCCTCCGCGTCGCCGTCACCGCCACCAACGAAGCCGGCTCGACAACCGCGGTCTCCGAACCGAGCACGCCCGTGCAGGCGCTCGCGCCGATCGACCGCGGCCTGCCCTCGATCACGGGGCTGCTGCGCGACGGCCAGAGCCTCGCCGCCCAGACCGGCAACTGGGAAGGCACCGGCCCGCTCGACTACAGCTACCAATGGCAGCTGTGCGACGCCGCGGGCGTTGAATGCAAGGGCATAAGCGAAGCGCTCGCCTCGGGCCTCTCCCTGATCTCCAGCTTCGTCGGCAAGACCCTCCGCGTCGCCGTCACCGCCACCAACGAAGCCGGCTCGACAACCGCCGTCTCGCCGGCGAGCACGCCGGTGCAGGCGCTCGCGCCGATCGACCGCGGGCTCCCCGCGATCGGCGGCACGCTCGTCGACGGCCAGCAGCTGAGCGCGAGCGCGGGATCCTGGGAAGGCACCGGGCCGCTGAGCTACAGCTACCAGTGGCAGCTGTGCAACGCCGCCGGCGTCGAATGCAAGGGCATCGCCGAAGCGCTCGGGTCGGGCCTGCCGATCAGGTCGGGCTTCGTCGGCAAGACCCTGCGCGTCGCCGTCACCGCCACCAACGAAGCCGGCTCGGCCACCGCCGTCTCCGAACCGAGCGGTTCGGTGCGCGCGCTCGCGCCGAGCAACGCGGGTCTGCCGTCTATCAGCGGCAACCTCGTCGACGGCCAGCGCCTGAGCGCGCTCGTGGGCTCGTGGGAAGGCACCGGCCCGCTGGACTACAGCTACCAGTGGCAGCTGTGCAACGCGGCGGGCGTTGAATGCAAGAGCATCGCCGAAGCGCTCGCCTCGGGCCTCTCGTTGATCTCCGGCGACGTCGGCAGGACCCTGCGCGTCGCCGTCACCGCCTCCAACGAAGCCGGCTCGGCGACGGCGCTGTCGGAACCGAGCACGCCCGTGCAGGCGCTCGCGCCGATCGACCGGGTCCTGCCGTCGATCACGGGGCTGCTGCGCGACGGCCAGCGCCTCGCCGCCCAGGCCGGCACCTGGGAAGGCACCGGCCCGCTCGCCTACAGCTACCAGTGGCAGCTGTGCGACTCCAAGGGCGAAGACTGCAACGCGATCAGCGAAGCGCTCGCGCCGTCGCTCGCCCTGATCTCGGGCTGGATCGGCAAGACCGTGCGGGTGGCGGTGACGGCCAGCAACGAAGCCGGCTCGACGACCGCGCTCTCGCCGGTCTCGGGCAGCGTCGCGGCCTCGCCGCCGAGCAGCACCCAGGCGCCGTCGATCGAAGGAGCCTTCGAGGACGGACAGACGCTGACGGCCGAAACGGGCTCCTGGAGCGGCACCGGCCCGCTCGACTTCACCTACGCATGGGAACTGTGCAACGCGAGCGGCGCGGAATGCGCGAGCCTGGTGGGGGCCACCGAAGCGACGCTCCAGCTGGTCTCGAGCGACGTCGGCAAGACCGTGCGGGTGACCGTCACCGCGAGCAACGAAGCCGGCTCGGCCAGCGCCACCTCACCGGCCGGCGCCCCGATCGTGCCCGCGCCGCCCACGAACCTCGCCATCCCGCCGATCACCGGCGCGCTGCTGGTGGGCGCCACCCTGAGCGCGGGCACCGGGCGCTGGGCGGGCACCACGCCGATGAGCTTCGGCTACCAGTGGGAAGCCTGCGGCACGCTCGGCCTGAGCTGCACGAAGATCGGCGGCGCGAGCGAACCTACACTGAAGCTGAGCCTCGAAGCGCTCGGCCAGACGTTCAGGGTGCAGGTGACGGCGAGCAACGTCGCGGGGACGCGCAGCGCGCACTCGCTGACCACCATCGCGGTCGTCCTGTAGCCGGTCCGTAGCCTGCCGTAGGCAAGCGCGCCGAAGTACCGATGGCGCGCGTGCGCACGCGCGCGAGGCTGGGGGCATGGCGCAGGCGCACATGCAGACCACGGCCCCCGGAAGGCCGCCGGCGCTTCCCTCGCGCCCGGCACGGGCCGCGACCCCGGTGGGCGCGCGGCGCTGGTGGGCGATGGCGGTGCTGTGCGTGCCGCTGCTCATAGTCTCCCTCGACAACACCGTCCTCAACGTCGTGCTGCCGACGCTCGTGCGCAAGCTGCACGCGACCGACAGCCAGCTGCAGTGGATCGTCGACGCCTACGTGCTCGTGTTCGGCGGCCTGCTGCTCGCGGCCGGCGGCCTCGCCGACCGCGTCGGGCGCAAGCGGACGTTCCTGGCCGGGCTGCTGCTGTTCGCGGCCGGCTCCAGCTGGGCGGCGTTCTCGGGCTCGGTCGGCATGCTGATCGCGGCGCGCGCGAGCATGGGCGTCGGCGCCGCGCTGATCATGCCCTCGACGCTGTCGATCATCACGAACATGTTCGCGCAGCCCGGAGAGCGTCAGCGCGCGCTCGGATTCTGGTCGGCGACCAGCGGTGCGGGCCTCGCGCTCGGACCGATCGTCGGCGGCGCGTTGCTCGCCCACTTCTGGTGGGGCTCGGTGTTCCTGATCAACGTGCCGGTGGCGCTGCTCGGCGCGCTGTGCGCGCTGCCGCTGGTGCCCGACTCGCGCGACCCACACGCGGGGAGCCTCGACACGGCCGGCGCGCTGCTGTCGGTCGCGGGGCTGGCGCTGCTGCTGTGGGCGATCATCGAAGCGCCCGTCCATGGCTGGACCTCGCCGCGCGTGCTCGGCGTGGGTGCCGCGGGACTCGCGGTGCTCGCCGGCTTCGTCGCGAACGAGCGCGCCAGCTCCAACCCGCTGCTCAGCCTGCGGCTCTTCCGCTCCCGCCGCTTCTCGGCGGCGGCAGCCTCCAACGGCCTGTTGACCTTCGGGCTCTACGGCGCGCTGTTCGTGTTGACCCAACTGCTGCAGTTCCAGCTCGGCTACACGCCGCTGCAGGCCGGCCTGCGGGTGCTGCCGGCGGCCGGCGCGATCGCGCTGGTGGCACCGCTGTCGACGGTGTCCGTGCGCACGCTCGGCGCCAAGCTCGCGGTCGCGGCGGGGCTGCTGATCGTCGCGGGCGGGCTGTGGCAGATCTCAGGCGCGACCGTCGCCACCCACTACGGGGGCGTGCTCGCCGGCATGGTGATGCTCGGCGGCGGCGCCGGACTCGCGATCCCGGCGTCGACCGGAGCGGTGATGGGGTCGCTGCCCTCCGCCCACACCGGCGTCGGCTCGGGCACGAACGGCTCATTCATGCAGGTCGGCGGCGCGCTCGGAGTGGCGGTCGTCGGCAGCCTGCTCTCGACGCGCTACCAGCACCACCTGTCCGCCGCGCTCGCGCCCTACCGCATCCCGCACGCGACGCTTCAGCCGATGCTCGGCTCGCTGGGCGGTGCGCTGGCCGCCGTCAAGCAGATCGGGGGGCCGGCGGGCCAGTTGCTGTCGGGGCTCGCGCGCGCCGGGTTCGTCAGCGGGATGGACCTGGGGCTGCTGGTCGGCGCGGGCGTCGCGCTCGCCGGGGCGCTGCTGGCGCTGGTGCTGCTGCCGGCGCGGGCGGAGGGTGGAGAACAAGCGCGGCCCGGCCCAGTTCAGCGCGGGACTTCGAGCGCATCTAGCTCCTCGAGCAGCCGTTTCGGAAGGTCAGATCGCTCGCACCGATAGCGGACCCATCGATCATCGGAGCCGGGCGCGGCCGAGGCTGAGAAGCGCAGCCTGCCCCCTTGCGCCGCATCGAGAGCGCTCCGGAAGATCTCGCTCGGGATCAGCCAGACCGGCCCGTAGTCGGCGAAGCGCAAGTCGATCGCCACGAACAGCATGAACAGATCCGGCCGCGGCCGGAACGTGCTCCTGCGCACCTGCGCGATGAAACGCTGTTTGGATCGCATCGTGCTTGCCGACCAAGAGCGGCTCTTGATCTGCACGGCGAGCGTCGTCGAGCGCTCCCGCCGGTGGAACACGAGATCTACGCCCTCGTCGTCCACCAGGCTCGTCGAGACGTTCAGCTCGAAGTCGCTCGCGAGCATGCACGTCGCCGCGATCAGGTGCTCTACCGCGGTGCCCTTGCGGGTTGAATCGTGATCGCTCATCGGGTCCTCGTCGGAGGCGTTGATCTGACGTCGCAGCCGGCGCTGGTAGCGGCCGTACGATGCCTCCGGGTCGAGGTGGCGGGCGTTGTCGATCGCCAGAGCTGCGATTTCGGCGTCTTGCGCCCTCAGCGCTATGTCCGCGAGCGCAAGGTATGCGTCGGCGTCCGCCCACTCCTCTTCGCCCGTTTCCTTCGCCACCCGGATCGCACGGCGCATGTAAGCGACCGCCAGATCTGAGACGCCGAGTCGATCGAGCGACGATGCGAGATTCCACGGGTATGCGACCTCCGTAGGATCGCCGTCCATCGCCTGCTCGTAGAGGGCAAGTACGGACTCGAGATCTCCGCGCTGGCGGAAGGCGCGGATCGACTTGGCGGTCGGCCACTGACCCGGCTTCAGATAGCGCCCGAGAATCGCCTCGGCGTCATCGACGAGACCCATCGCCGCCTGTGCAGCAGTGCCGTTAGCCGCGCGCCCGTGGCCGACAGTCATTTGACGGCCTCGGTGGATCACTCGGCCCGCAACGGGCCACAGCTCCGCCTCGGAAAAACCCCTAGCGACTCTGCGGTAGAGCGTCGATGGCGGCTGGCCGGCCTGAGGCTTTGATGTGTGCATCAGTCAAACGACCCTCCAGGGGGAGCCATGCCTTCGTTTCATCTTCGACACGCACAGAGGGGAGCAGAGCGCAGCTCGAGCGGCGCCGAGGGCTCCTCCGGATCCGGCGCGCGCTTCATGGGCGCCGGGTCGATCGCGTTGATCAGCCTCGCCGCCGTGCTGACGCTGCGGGGATTTCCCGCGATCGCCGAGTACGGCTGGTCGAGCATCGCCTACTACATCGCCGGCGCCGTTCTGTTCCTGGTGCCGCTGGCGATGATCGCCGCGGAGCTCGCCTCGGCCTACCCCAAGGCCGGCGGCCTGTACGCCTGGGTCAAGGAGGCCTTCAAAGAGCGCTCCGGCGTGCTCGCGATCTGGTTCGAGTGGATCGAGGACCAGGTCTGGTTCCCGACCGTGCTCTCGTTCGTCGCCGCCGCCGCCGCGTACGCGTTCGACCCGAGCCTCGCCGAAGACAAACTGTATTTGGTGCTCGTGATGCTCGGCGTGTTCTGGGGGCTCACGCTCCTGAACTTCCTCGGGATGCGCTGGACGCTGCGCCTGAACAACCCGGGCGTGGTCGTCGGCACGCTGCTCCCGTGCGCGGTGCTGATCGGCATCGGCCTCTACTGGCTGATCGCGGGCAGGCACACCCAGATTCCCTTCCACGCCGGCAAACTGGTGCCGAGCTTCGCCCACGTCAGCAACCTCGTGTTCTTCGTCGGCGTCGTCCTCGGCTACGCGGGCATCGAGCTCGCGGGCTTCCACGCCAAGGAGACGCGCAACCCCAAACGCGACTTCCCCCGCGCGCTGGCGCTGGCGGTCGCGCTGATCGTCGGGGTCTCCGTGATCGCCACGCTCGCGATCGCATTCGTCGTGCCGCACAAGGAACTCAGCCTCGTGGCGGGCATCCCGCAGACCTTCGCGCTCGCGTTCAAGGCGCTCGGCATCGGCAGCTGGGCGACGAAGGTCATGGCCGTGCTGATCACGATCGGCACGCTCGTCCTGATCAGCACCTGGCTGCTCGGGCCTTCCAAGGGCCTCTACGCGGTCGAGTCGACCGGCGAGCTGCCCCCGGCGCTGCACAAGGTGAACAAGCGCCACGTCCCCGTCTCGTTGCTCAGCTTCCAGGCTGTGCTGACGAGCGTGTTCGCGCTCTTCTTCCTGTTCGTGCCGAGCGTCAACACCAGCTACTGGATGCTGACCGCGCTCACCACCCAGATCCTCGTGATGATGTACGCGATGATCATGGCCGCCGGCATCCGCCTGCGCTACACCCAGCCCGACGTCGAGCGCCCCTACAAGGTGCCCGGCGGCAAGCTCGGCATCTGGATCGTCGGCGGAATCGGCATCTTCGGCTGCGCCTTCTCGTTCGTCATCGGCTTCATCCCGCCCACCGAAGTCAAACACTGGCCGACGCCGATCTACATCGCCGCGATGGCCGCCGCGATCCTGATCTGCTCGATCCCGCCGTTCATCACACACCGGCTGCGCAAGCCGAGCTGGGTCGAGGAGCACCCCGACCCGGTCCTGCTCGAGGTCGAGGAGCTCGCCGAGGTCGCCAAAGAGCTCGGCGTCGAGGTCGCGCTCGACAGCGCCGAGATGGTCGCGAACGGCTCGAACGGTGGCGCCACCGCGGCCGTCGTGACCAGCGCCGAAGCAGGCGGCAACGGCAACGGCACCCGCCGCCCGCGAGTGGCAGGCTGAGATGGACATCCTGGACTCGTTCCCGATCCTGCTAGTCGACGACGAGCTGCGCGACGAGACCGCGGCCGGGCGCGCGACCCGCGCCCTGGTGGACCACCTGCGTGCCGACGGCACGCAGGTGGTCACGGCCACCGACCTGCGCGACGCCGAGCAGATCGTCGCGTCGACCGCCTCGCTGAGCTGCCTGCTGATCGACTGGGACGTTCACCACGAGGGCAGCGGCGGCGGCGCGAGCGCGGTCGGCACGCTCTCGCGCAACGAGGCGTTGATCCGCACGCTGCGCTCCCACAACCCCACCGTGCCGATCTTCGTGCTCGCCGACCAGTCGATCGCCGAGGCGCTGCCGCCCGGGCTGCTGGCAATCGTCACCGGCTACGTGTGGAAGCTCGAGGACACGCCCGAGTTCATCGCGGCGCGCGTCGAGGAGGCCCGCCGCGAGTACCTCGCGCCGCTGCTGCCGCCTTTCTTCGGCGCGCTCGCGCGCTTCGTCGGCGAGGGCCGCTACTCCTGGCACACGCCCGGGCACAGCGGCGGCACCGCCTTCCTGAAGACGCCGGTCGGCGTCGCCTTCCACGAGTTCTTCGGCGAGAACACGCTGCGCAGCGACCTGTCGGTGTCGGTG
The DNA here is from genome assembly GCA_035939315.1 of Solirubrobacteraceae bacterium. Lineage (GTDB taxonomy): Bacteria > Actinomycetota > Thermoleophilia > Solirubrobacterales > Solirubrobacteraceae > Palsa-744. The sequence goes on from DASZFZ010000096.1 coordinate 33,161, forward strand.
GGCGAGCTGGGCTCGCTGCTGGAGCACACCGGCCCCGTCGGCGAAGCCGAGGCGCAGGCCGCCGAGACGTTCGGCGCGCAGCGCACGATGTTCGTCACCAACGGCACCTCGACGGCCAACAAGATCGTCTTCCACGCGTGCGTACGTCCCGGCGACGTCGTGCTCGTGGACCGCAACTGCCACAAGTCGATCATGCACGCGATCGTGATGACCGGCGCGATCCCCGTATATCTACACCCAACGCGCAACGCCTACGGGATCATCGGGCCGATCCCGCCCGCCGGCCTGAGCGCGGACACCGTGCGCGCGGCGCTCGCCGCCAACCCGCTCGTGCCGGCCGGCAGCGATCGGGCGGCGCTCGCGGTCGTCACCAACTGCACCTACGACGGGCTCTGCTACGACGCGGGCACGGTGCTCGACGCCCTGTCTGAGACCAGCGAGCGCGTGCTCTTCGACGAGGCGTGGTTCGGCTACGCGCACTTCCACCCGCTCTACGACGGACGCCACGCGATGGGCGTGCGCCACCGCGACGGGCAGGCGACGATGTTCGCGACCCAGTCGACGCACAAGCTGCTCGCGGCCTTCTCGCAGGCGTCGATGATCCACGTCCGCGACGACGCGCGGACGGTCAGCCCGGCGGCGCTGGAGGAGGCGTTCATGATGCACACCTCGACCTCGCCGCAATACGGGATCATCGCCTCGCTCGACGTGTCCGCGCGCATGATGCGGGGCCCGCAGGGCGAGGCGCTGATCGACGACGCGATCGAGGAGGCGCTGGCGTTCCGCCGCGAGCTGGCGACGCTCTCCGAACGCTGCCGCCTGGACGACTGGAGCTTCGGCATCTGGCAGCCCCAGGACGTCACCAGGGGCACACCCGAGGAGCAGCGCGACCCGGCGCGCTGGGCGCTTCGCGAAGGCCAGCCGTGGCACGGCTACAGCGACGTGTCCGACGGCCACGCGCTGCTCGACCCGATCAAGGTCACGATCCTCACCCCCGGCGTCGCCCCCAACGGCGAGCTGCAGGAGCACGGCGTCCCCGCCGCGCTCGTCTCGCATTTCCTCAACGAGCGCGGGATCGTCGTGGAGAAGACCGGCTCCTACTCCTTCCTGGTGCTGTTCTCGCTCGGCGTCACGCGCGGCCGCGCCGGATCGCTGCTCGCCGAGCTGCTGGAGTTCAAGCGCCTGTACGACTCCGACGCGCCGCTGCGCGAGGCGCTGCCGCGGCTGGCCGAGTCACACCCCGAGCGCTACGGGCGGATGACGCTGCGCCAGCTCGCCGACGAGCTGCATACGGCGCTGCGCGAGGCCGACATGACGGCGCTCCTCGAGGCGATGTACTCGCAGATCCCCGAGCCGGTCACGACCCCCGCGCACGCCTACGAGCGACTGGTCGCGGGCGAGGTCGAGATGCTCGACGTGCGCCGCCTCGCCGGCCGCGTGAGCACCGCCATGATCGTCCCCTACCCGCCCGGCATCCCCGTGCTGATGCCCGGCGAGCGCTTCGGCTCGCCCGACAGCGGGCTCATCCGCTACCTGGCAACGAGCGAGGCGATCGACGCGCGCTTCCCCGGCTTCGAGACCGAGATCCACGGCATCGAGATCCAACCCGACGGGACCTACAGGGTCCCCTGCATCGCCTCGTAGGAGGCCGGTCGTGCTCGAGCGCCAGGAGTTCCCCGTGCTGCTCGTCGCCGCCGTGCGCCGCCGGCGTGCCGCCGGGCGGACGCTCGAGCGCATCGTCGCCGAGCTGCAGGAGCTCGGTCACCGCGTCGTGCAGGCCGAGACCCTGGAGGACGGTCGCGCGCTGGTCGCCTCCGACCCCTCGTTCGCGTGCGTGGTGCTCGACTGGAGTCTCGGCGCGAACGGCCACGCGGACGCGGCCGGCGCCGTGCTTGCGGCCGCGCGCACGCGCAGCGAACGGCTGCCGATCTTCCTGATGCTCGAGCGCGAGCAGCTCGGCGAGCTGCCGCTGGCGGTCACCGAGACCGTCCAGGAGTGCGTGCTCGTGCTCGAGGACACGCCCGCCTTCGTCGCCGGCAGGATCGACTTCGCCTGGCGGCGCTACACCGAGGCGCTGCTGCCGCCGTACTTCCGCACGCTGCTCGACTACAGCGACACGCACGAGTACTCGATGCACACGCCCGGGCACGCCGGCGGCACCGCCTTCCGCAAGACGCCCGTAGGCAAGGCCTTCTACGACTTCTATGGCGAGAACCTGTTCCGCACCGACCTCGCCGTCGCGCTCGGCCCGCTGCGCGAGCTCGGCTCGCTGCTCGACCACTCCGGCAAGGTCAAGGAGGCCGAGGCCAACGCCGCGCGCATCTTCGGCGCAGAGCAGACCTACTTCGTGCTCAACGGCACCTCCACGGCCAACCAGATCGTCGCGCACAGCGCGATCGTCGCCGGCGACGTGGTGCTCGCCGACCGCAACTGCCACAAGTCGATGAACTACGCGCTCACCGTCACCGACGCGATCCCCGTGTACCTGCGCCCGACGCGCAACGGCTACGGGATCATCGGGCCGATCCCCGCGCGCGAGCTCTCCGAGCAGGGGCTCGCGAGGGCGCTCGCTGCCAGCCCACTTGCTACGGACGCCGCCGAGCGCGCCCCTGTGTACGCCGCGATCACCAACTCGACCTACGACGGGCTCTGCTATGACGCCCGCCGGGTCAGCGACCTGCTCGCCCCCAGCGTGCCGCGCATCCACTTCGACGAGGCGTGGTTCGGCTACGCCCGCTTTCACCCCCTCTACCGCGACCGCTACGCGATGCACGAGCGCGCCGGCGCGGACGGCCCGACGCTGTACGCGACCCAGTCCACGCACAAGCTGCTCGCCGCCTTCTCGCAGTGCTCGATGATCCACGTGCGTTCGAGCCCCCGCGCGCCCGTCGAGCCCTCGCGCTTCAACGAGGCCTACATGATGCACGGCTCGACCTCGCCCTTCTACCCGATGATCGCCTGCCTGGACGTGGCGGCCGCGATGATGGACGGCCCCGCCGGCTTCGCGCTGACCGACGAAGCGATCCGCGAGGCGATCGCCTTCCGCAAGCGCGTGCTGGCCGTCGCGGCGGAGATCCGCGAGCGCGACGCCGAGCGCGGTTGGTTCTTCGGCGTATGGCAGCCCGAGCTCGTCGCCGACCCCGACGGCGGCGCGCCGAGGCCCTTCGCGCAGACCCCCGACGAGGTGCTCGCGAGCGACCCCCGCTGCTGGCTGCTGGAGCCCGGCGCCGCGTGGCACGGCTTCGGCGAGATCGAGCCCGGCCTGTGCATGCTCGACCCGATCAAGGTCACCGTCACCACGCCCGGCATCGACGCCGCCGGCGCGCTCGCCGAGCACGGCATCCCCGCGGCGGTCGTCACGCTGTTCCTGGAGGCGCAGCGCATCGAAGTCGAGAAGACCGGCGACTACAGCTTCCTCGTGCTGTTCTCGATCGGCATGACCAAAGGCAAGTGGGGCACGCTGCTGGACGGGTTGCTCGCCTTCAAGCGCGCGCACGACGCCAACACGCCGCTGGCGGTCGCGATCCCCGAGCTCGTCGCGCAAGCGCCCGAGCGCTACGAGCGCCTGGGCGTGCGCGACCTGTGCGAGCGGATGCACGAGCAGATGCGCGCCCGGCGGCTGCCGAGCCTGCTCGACGAGGCCTTCCGGGAGCTGCCCGACGCCCGGCTGACGCCCGGCGAGAGCTACCGACGGCTGGTGCGGGGCGCGAGCGAGCGCCTGCCGCTGCGCGAGATGGGCGATCGCACGGTCGCCGTGATGGTCGTCCCCTACCCCCCGGGCATCCCGATCCTGATGCCTGGCGAGGACGCCGGCGCCGTCGCGGGCCCGCTGCTCGGCTACCTGGCCGCGCTCGAGGACTTCGACCGGCGCTTTCCCGGCTTCGAGCACGACATCCACGGCGTCGAGCGCGATGCCGAGGGGACGTACCTGATCGAGTGCCTGGCCGGCGCCGCAAGCTAGCGCGCAGCCGCACCGCCCGGCGGGTGGCAAGCTCCGCTCACGCGGTGCGCCGCCGCAGCGTGGCCGCGCCGAGCACGAGCGCGCCACACGCGAACGCGAGCACGATCGCGACGTCGCCCCACAGCGCACCGCCCGCGCCCGCGCGCAGGGTGAGGTGGTGCATCCCGTCGACGGCGTAGGACAGCGGCAGCACGTCCGAGACGGCGTGCAGCCCTCCTGGCATGCGCTGGCGTGCGACCAGCAGCCCGCACAGCAGCAGCTGCGGCAGGATCGTCGCGGGCAGGAACTGCACGACCTGGAACTCGCTGCGCGCGAACGCGCTGGCGAGCAGGCCGAGCCCCATGCCGAGCAACGCCACCACAACCGCGAGCAGCACGAGCACCGCCTCGCTTCCCCGGATGCGCAGGCCCAGCGGCCCGAGCGTGAGCGCGCTGACGACGCCCGCCTGGACGCACGCGAGCAGGCCAAAGCCGAGCGCGTAGCCGCCCACGAGCTCGAGCCGGCCGAGGGGCGTCGTCAGCAGCCGCTCGAGCGTGCCGCCGACGCGCTCGCGCAGCAGCGCGACCGAGGTCACGAGGAACACCGACGTGAGCGGGAAGACAGCCAGCAGCGGCGCTCCGACATGGTCGAAGGCGCTGCGGTCGTGCGCGTACATGAGCCGCAGCAGGGTCTCCAGCACGCACGGCACGACGATGATCAGCACGACCGTGCGCGGGTCGTGGCGCAGCTGCGCGAGCACGCGCCGCGCCGTCGCCAGCGTGCGTGCGCCCGAGCCGGTCACGAAGCCTCGATCAGACGCACGAACGCCTCGTCCATGTCCTGCGTGCCGGTGCGCGCGACGAGCTCCGACGGCGAGACCTGGGCGATCAGTCGGCCGTCGCGCAGCAGCAGCAGCTCGTCGCAGTGGCGCGCCTCGTCGAGCACATGGCTGGAGACCAGCAGCGTCGTGCCAGCCCGCGCGAGCTCGCCGAACAGCCGCCACAGGTCCCGTCGCAGCAGCGGGTCGAGGCCGACCGTGGGCTCGTCGAGCGCCAGCAGCGCCGGTCGGCCCACGAGCGCCGCGGCGAGCGAGACGCGTGCGCGCTGGCCGCCGGAGAGGCTGCGCACGAGCTGGTGCGCCTGGGGCGAGAAGCCCACGCGCTCGAGCGCCTCGCCGATCTCCGCCCCCCGCACGGCGGCGAAGTAGCGCAGGTTCTCGGCGACCGTCAGGTCGTCGTAGACGGAAGGCGCCTGGGGGGTGTAGCCGAGCTGGCGCCGCGCCTGCGCGCTGCCCGGCGCGACGCCGAGCACGCTCAGCCGCCCCGCGACGTGCGCCTGGACCCCGACGATCGCGCGCATCAGCGTCGACTTGCCGCTGCCGCTCGGGCCGAACAGCCCCGTGACCCGGCCGGCCTCGATCGTGAACGACACCCCGTGCAGCGCCTGGGTCTCGCCGCGGCGCACCGACACGTCCCGCGCCAGCACGCACGGCTGCGCGTCGACGTGCTCGCGAGGATCGAGCGGGCCGCGAGATGTGGCTGTGCGTGTCATCTGCCAGCCCAACGTAACCAGCCGGTGCCCACCGGTCATCGGGGCATCGCCACGAGCCGCTGAGGGTTATGTACGGACGGCGGCTCCGCGTCAGTCGAACGAGAACGTCGCGCCGCCGGCGAGCAGCACGACCGGAGCGGCGGCCCGCTCGGCCTGCTCGCGCGCGGCGGCGCTGATCGCGACGCGTCCCGCCGGCGCGCCCGGACGCGAGGCGATCATCAGCAGGTCGCCCTCCCCGTCGGTGATCACCGCGCCGAGCGCGTGCGCGAGGCTCGTGGCGGTCTCTTTCGCGGCCTCGTCGCCGTCTTCGTCGTACACGCTGATCGTGCCGATGCTGCGCTCGACGGGCACGCGGCGAAGCCCCGCGGGCGCGATCGCGAGCGAGCACGCGACCTCGCCTTCGAGCAGCTGCTCGGCCGTGTGCGACAGCTCGACGTGGCCCGCCGGCGTGCGATAGCTGGACCCGAACGCGAGCAGCTCGGCGTCGAGCTCCTCGGCGAGCCCCGCGAGCCCGTCGGCGGTGGACGCGTTGAGCACGATCTTCTGCCCGACCTGGACGCCGTCGAGCTGCTCGGCGCCCGCCGCCAGCAGCCGTTCGGCCTCCTCCTGGACGTTCGCCTCGCGCGTCGGGTCGCTCTCGGCGGCGTGGCGCACGTAGGCGAGCGTGACGTGCGCGCCCGCGGTCGAGAACAGCCGCCCGAGGGCGAGCGCGTCGCGGTCGTTGCGGGTCCCGTCGTAGGAAACGATCACTTGTGCCATCGGTGGGTGCCCCCTGTGCTCGTGGGATTGGCGCGGGCGGCGAGCGACCCCGCCCGGCGAGGCACCAAAGCGTCGTTCAGGCGCGGGCGCCTGACACTGGACAGCGGACCAAAGCGACCGCCGCCGGGTTGTGAGGAGTGACCCGCGCCGCGCCGCCGCTGGCTCGCGCCGCGCGTATCGCGCGCCGCGCGCGCCCGCTACGATGGCGGCCTGCTCGCGAGCACGCCCGCCGCCGACGGATACAGGATGCCGGGGGAGTTCGAGCCCCACGCCGGCTGCTGGATGGCGTGGCCGGAGCGCCCCGACAACTGGCGCCTCGGCGCCAAGCCCGCACAGCGCGCCTTCGCCGCGGTCGCCGAGGCGATCTCCGCCTCCGAGCCGGTGACGATGGCGGTCTCCGACGCGCAGTTCGAGCACTGCCGCGCGGCGCTAGGCCCGTCGATCCGCGTCGTGGAGATGGCCACCGACGACGCCTGGATGCGCGACGTCGGGCCGACGTTCGTGGTGGACGACGGGGGCGGCCTGCGCGGGGTCGATTGGCGCTTCAACGCCTGGGGCGGCCTCGACGGCGGCCTGTACTTCCCCTGGGATCGCGACGAGCGCGTCGCCCGCAAGGTGCTCGAGATCGAGGGCGCCGCCCGCTACCGCGCGCCGCTGGTGCTGGAGGGCGGCTCGATCCACGTCGACGGGCAGGGGACCGTCCTGAGCACCGAACAGTGCCTGCTGAGCCGCAACCGCAACCCGACGCTCTCGCGCGAGCAGATCGAGCGGGCGCTGTGCGCGTACCTGGGGGCGGAGAAGGTGCTGTGGCTGGGCGCGGGCGTCCCCGACGACGAGACCGACGGGCACGTCGACAACCTCGCCTGCTTCGCGCGGCCCGGCGTGGTGCTGCTCAGCTGGTGCGACGACGAGCGCGACCCCCAGCACGCGGTCTCGAGCGACGCGCTCGCGCGCCTGCGGGACGCCACCGACGCCCGCGGCCGCGCGCTCGAGGTCATCCGCCTGCCCGCCCCCGGTCCGCTGAGGATCACCGCCGAGGAGGCCGACGGCGTCGACGTCGTGGCGGGCACCGCGCCGCGGCGCGCCGGCGCGCGCATGGCGGCCTCGTACGCGAACTTCTACCTGGGCAACTCGCGTGTCGTGTTCCCGCTGCTCGACGAGCGCCACGACGAGCAGGCGCGCGCAATCCTCGGCGACTGCTTCCCCGACCGCGAGATCGTCGGCGTGCCCGGACGCGAGATCCTGCTCGGCGGCGGCAACATCCACTGCATAACCCAGCAGGTGCCGCGCAGGCGGTGAGGGCCGGAGCGTCCCCTCAAAGCTCCTCGGGGATCATCTCGATAGCCCCGCAAGGGCACTCGACGACACACATGCCGCAGCCCTTGCAGTAGTCGAGGTCGAACGCGTAGCCGTCAGCCTCCTCGACCTTCAGCACAGCATTGTCAGGGCATACGCCGTAGCAGTTGTCGCAGCCGAAGCAGTTGCCGCAGCTGAGACAGCGCCGCGCCTCGAACAGCGCGTTTCCTTCGTCCAGCCCGAGGCTGACCTCCTGGAAGCTCGACTGCCGCCTGAGCGCGTCGAGCTGCGGCGCGACGGTCTTGGGCGCATCGGCGTAGTACCAGGTGTTGAGCATCTCGAAGCTGGCGAGCTGTGGCTCGCGCGCGTGCACGAACTGCTCGCCGCGCAGCCACGCGTCGATGTTGCGTGCGGCCTGCTTGCCATGGCCGACGCCGACCGTGACGGTGCGCTCCCCCTCCGGGGACGATGCGGCGGGCACCATGTCGCCGCCGGCGAAGATGCCCGCGCAGCCGGTCATCATGCGCGTGTCGACCCGCACAACGCCGTCCTCGATCTCGAGGCCGGGAACTCCCTCGAGCAGCGACAGGTCGGCCTCCTGCCCCAGCGCGAGCACCAGCGAGTCGGCCTCGAGCTCCTCGCTCTCGCCGGTGGGCTGCGGAAAGCCGTCGTCGTCGAGCTCCATCTTCTCGAGCACGAGCTTGCCCTCCTCGGCGTGCTTGACCGTGGACAGCCACTTCATCGTCACGCCCTCCTCGAGTGCCTCCTCGACCTCGAAGTCGTGCGCGGGCATGCGCTCGCGCGTGCGCCGGTAGACGACGATCGCCTCCTCGGCGCCAAGGCGCTTGGCGGTGCGCGCCGCGTCCATCGCGGTGTTGCCGCCGCCGTAGACGGCCACGCGCCGGCCGAGCAGCGGGCGCTCCTGGCCCTCCATGCTCGCCAGCAGCGTGACCGCGTCGAGGATGTGCGCGGCCTCGCCGGCAGGGATGTACGCGCGTTTGCCGATGTGCGCGCCGACGGCCAGGAAGGCGGCGTCGAATCCTCCTTCGCGCATCGCCTCGAGGATGCTGGTGACCTTGCTGTCGCACTCGAGCGTCACTCCGAGATCGAGGATCCGCTGCACCTCGGCGTCGAGCACGTCGCGCGGCAGCCGGTAGCGCGGGATGCCGAAGCGCATCATGCCGCCGGCTGCCGGGCAGGCCTCGCGGATCGTGACGGCGTGCCCGCGGCGGGCGAGCTGGTAGGCGGCCGACAGCCCGGAGGGACCGGCGCCGACGACGAGCACGCGCCTGCCGCTCGGCGGCGCATCGGCGCTCAGCTGCCAGCCCCGGCGTATCGCCTCGTCGCCGAGGAAGCGCTCGACGCCGTGGATGCCGACGGCCTCGTCCAGCTGCGCGCGGTTGCAGGCGGTCTCGCACGGGTGGTAGCAGACGCGCCCCATCACGGCGGGCAGCGGGTTGTCCTCGACGAGCACACGCCATGCCGCCTCGTAGTCGCCGGACTCGGCGTGATAGAGCCACATCTGGATGTTCTCGCCGGCCGGGCAGCCGTGGTTGCACGGCGGCATCCGGTGCACGTAGACGGGGCGCTCCTCGCGCCAGGAGCCGGTCTTGTTGGCGAGGCTCGAGCCCGCGTCCAACGTGATCGCGAACGGCTTGTCCATCACCGGCCGCCGTTCTCGCGAGCGGCAGCGAGGATCCGCGCCGGCTCGTCCTCGCCGAGCAGCCCGAAGCGACGGATGTTGCGATCGGCGCCGGCCTGGATACGGGCGATGATCTCGACGCGCCGCTCGGGTTCGAACAGGTGCGTGAAGCGCCTCTGGGGGCGTAGGTACTCCTCGACGGGCACCTGCCGGCGGATCTTCGAGACCGCCGCAACCTCGCCGTCGCGTGCCTCGAACACGGGGAAGATGCCCGACTCCTTGGCCAGCCGTGCGACGCGGATCGTGTCCTTGGAGGCGCTGCCCCAGCCGAGCGGGCAGGGCACGAGCACGTGCAGGTAGCGCGCGCCGCGGATCTCCATCGCGCTCTGGACCTTTGCCTCGAGATCGCGCAGGTCGGCGACCGTGGCGGTCGCCACATAGGGGATCTCGTGCGCCATCGCGATCAGCGGGGCGCTCTTGCCCTGGCCGAAGACGTTGCCGGGCTCGGGGCCGACGGCCTGCGTGGTGGCGGTGCGCGCGGCGGGCGGCGTCGAGCCGGAGCGCTGCACGCCGGTGTTCATGTAGGCCTCGTTGTCGTAGCAGATGTAGAGCACGTCGTCGCCCCGCTCGAACATCCCCGACAGGCACGCCATGCCGATGTCGACGGTGCCGCCGTCGCCGCCCTGCCCGACGACGCGGATGTGCTCGCGGCCTTTGGCGCGCAGCGCGGCGGCGATGCCGGTGGAAACCGAGGGCGCGTTGGCGAACAGCGAATGGATCCAGGGGATCCGCCAGGACGTCTCGGGGTAGGGCGTGGAGAACACCTCCAGGCAGCCGGTCGCGTTGGCGGCGATCATCTGGCCGTCCGACGCGCGCATCGCGGCGTCGAGCGCATAACGGGCGCCGAGCGCCTCGCCGCAGCCCTGGCAGGCGCGGTGCCCACAGGTGATCGAGTTGCTGCGATGCGCGCCGGCCTGCACCGAGCGCTGCTCGGGGTCGAGCAGTCGGTTGCCGACCGCGAAGCTGCCCGTCTGGTAGAAGCGGATCGCGGGCGCCTTCATGCCAGTCGCACTCCGATGGCTCCCGGACGTGTCATACCGGCCCCGTCGCGACGGCGCCGAGGTCGCGGAGCATGTTCTCCGCGTGCGGCCCTGAGCTGCGCGAGGATGCCATCCGCTCGACCTCACGGTTGACGAGGTCCCAGTCGAGGTCGAGGAACGTCAACGGCTCCAAGCGCCCGGCGGCCGCGTCGCCGAACAGGCGCCGCAGCGAGGCTTTCGTGATCGGCCGTCCGCCGAGACCCGCGATCGCCGTGTAGGAACGCGGCTGCGCACCTGTCACGCGCTCGATGCCGGCAAGCGCGGCGTGCACGTCCATCGAGACGATGCCGCCGATGCCCACGGCGAGCGCCTTCTCGAGCACCAGCACGCGCTTTGCGTGCGCGAGCGCCGCGCGCACCGCGTCGAGTGGGAACGGGCGGAACGACGTGATCCCGACGACGCCGATCTCAAGCCCCTCCTCGCGCAGCTCATCGACCGTGTCCTTGACCGTGCCGAGCACGGAGCCGAGCGCGACGACGATCGTCTCGGCGTCCTCGGTGCGATAGCCCCGCAGCAGCCCTCCGGAGTCGCGGGCGAAGGCGGCCTCGAAGTCGGCGGCTATCTGGGGGATCAGCTCGAGCGCGCGCATCTGCTTCGCGTGCGCGAGGTACCTGACCTCCATGAACGCCTCGGGCCCTACCATCGCGCCGATCGTGATCGGCTCGGCGGGATCGAGCAGCTGGCGTGGCTGGAAGGCGGGCAGGAACGCGTCGACCTGCTCCTGCGTGGGCATCTCGACGCGCTCGACGGCGTGCGTGAGGACGAAGCCGTCCATGCACACCATCACCGGCGCCGAGAGCTCCTCGGCCAAGCGGAACGCCTGGACGTGCAGGTCGAGCGCCTCCTGGTTGGTCTCGGCGAACAGCTGGATCCAGCCGCAGTCGCGCTGGGACATCGAGTCGCTGTGGTCGTTCCAGATGTTGATCGGCGCGCCGATCGCGCGGTTGGCGAGCGTCATCACGATCGGCAGCCCGAGCCCGGAGGCGTTGTACAGGGCCTCGGTCATGTACAAGAGACCCTGGCTGGCGGTGGCGGTGTAGGCGCGCGCGCCGGCGGCGCAGGCGCCGATCGACGCGGACATGGCGGCGTACTCGGACTCGACATTGACGAACTCGCAGGGCGCGAGCTCGCCGCTCTTGACGAGTTGGGAGAGGTTCTCGACGATGTGCGTCTGCGGTGAGATCGGGTACGCGCAGATCACCTCCGGGCGGCACAGCGCCACGGCCTCGGCAACCGCCCGCGAGCCCTCAAGCTGGCGCGGCACCGCTCGACTCCCGTTGCTCGTGGGCGACCCACGCGTAGGCGGCCTGCGCCGCGGCGACGTTGCCCTCCCCCACCGCGCCGGCGAAGCGCTCCCGGATCGCGCGCGCCACCCCGTCGAGCGAGATCAGGCCGCTGAGCGCCGCGAACCCGCCGAGCAGAGCCGCGTTGGCGACCGCGCGCCCGGTGTGCTCGCGCGCCAGCTCTGACGCGGGCACCGTCAGCAGCCGCTCGTGGCGGAAGCTCGCGACGAGCTCGCCGAGGCCGAGCCCATCGAAGCTCTTGGCGGAGTTGATCAGGATGAAGCCGTCGCGCCTGCAGCCGTCGAACACGTCGACCTGGTGCAGCAGCGTGGGGTCCTGCACGATCAGCGCGTCGGGCTCCATCACCGGCTCGCGCGTGCGGATCTCGCGGTCGTCGATCCGGCAGAACGCCACCACCGGCGCGCCCATGCGCTCCGAGCCGAAGCTCGGGAACGCCTGCGCGCAGCGCCCCTCGTCGAACGCCGCCAGCGACAGCAGCTCGGCGGCCGTGACCACGCCCTGTCCGCCGCGACCATGGATGCGCACCGCGAACATCAGCCGCGCGCGGCCTCGAGCATCACGCGCCGCTCGGCCCCGGCGATCAGCGCGCGGGTGCGATCGACGACGTCGACGTTCACCGATACGCAGTCAATGCCCGCGCGCACCAGCAGCTCGGCGTACTCGGGGTGCACCGAGGGCGCCTGGCCGCAGATCGAGGTACGCAGGCCCAGGTCTCGCGCGCGCGGGATCAGCTCGCGCAGGTAGGCCACGACCGCCGGGTCGCGCTCGTCGAAGGTCTGCGCGAGCAGCTCGCTGTCGCGGTCGGCGCCGAGCAGCAGCTGCGTGAGGTCGTTGGAGCCGACCGAGATGCCCGCCACGCCGAGCGCCGCGTAGTCGGCGAGGTTGAACAGCACCGAGGGAACCTCGGCCATCACCCACAGCTCGAAGCCGCGGCGCTCGAGCAGCCCCGAGTCGGCGATCAGCCGGCGGCAACGGCGCAGCTCTTCGGTGGTGCGCACGAACGGCAGCATCACGTGCAGGTTGCGCTGGCCCTGCTCCCATACGCGCGTGATCGCGCCGAGCTCGAGCGCGAGCACGGCTGGATCCTGCGTGTAGCGCAGCGCGCCGCGGTAGCCGATCATCGGGTTGGACTCCTGCGGCTCGAAGCGCTCGCCGCCGCGCAGCCCGCGAAACTCGTTGGTGCGGAAGTCGATCGTGCGGTAGGTGATCGGCCGCGGCGCGAACGCCGCCGCGAACTCCGTCAGCCCGCTGGCCATCGCGGCGACGAACTCCTCGCCGCGGCCCTCCTCCAGCAGCGTGCGCGGGTGATCGCCGGCGAGCGCCTCGAGCACCATCAGCTCGGCCCGCAGCAGCCCGACGCCGTCGACGTCGAGCGCCGCGGCGCTCCGCGCGTGCGAGGGCTCGGACATGTTGACGAGCACCTGCGTGCCGGTCACGACCCGCCCGGCGCCTATGGCGGGCGCGGGCGCCTGCTGGGCGCTCTGCCGCGGCGCGCTCGCGCCCTCCAAGACGAGCCCGCGGGTGGCGTCGACGGTGACGATCTCGCCGTCGCGCAGCTTGCGGGTGGCCTCGCCGGTGCCGACGACCGCGGGGATGCCGAGCTCGCGCGAGACGATCGCCGCGTGGCAGGTCATGCCGCCGGAGTCCGTGACGATCGCGGCGGCGCGGCGCATCAGCGGCACCCAGTCGGGTGAGGTCATGTGCGTGACGAGCACCTCGCCCGCGGCCAGCCGATTGGCGTCCTGCAACGAGGAGAGCACGCGCACGGCGCCGCCGGCGCTGCCCGGCGCGCCGCCGAGGCCGCGAAGCAGCACGACGCCCGCCGCAGCCGGCCCGGGTGTGGGCGCGTGCGGCTCGTGCAGCGTCGTGATCGGGCGGCTCTGCAGGATCCACAGGCCGTCGTCGGAGTCGAACGCCCACTCGGTGTCCTGCGGCGCGTCGTAGTGCTCCTCGACGCGCAGGCCCAGCCGCGCCAGCGCGAGCACCTGCTCGTCGTCGAGGACCGGCCGCAGCGCCTCCTGCTCGGAGAGCTCGCGAGTGTGCGTGCCGCCTTTGGCGGCTGGCTCGATCGCGAGCTCCTTGCGGCGGATCTCGCGCGCGCGGATCGCCAGCGTGGCCTTCTCGACGACGTAGCGGTCGGGCGAGACCGAGCCGGAGACGACGGCCTCGCCGAGGCCGAAGGCGCCCTCGATCACGATCTCGCCGCGCTCGCCGCTGGCGGGGTTGACGGTGAACATGACCCCCGAGCGAGCCGAGGCGATCTGCCGCTGGACGACCACCGCGATGTCCATGTCGGCCTGACCGAGCCCCCGCGAGCCGCGGTAGTAGACGGTGCGCGCGCCGAACAGCGAGCGCCAGCAGCGCCGTACCGCGTCGAGCACGGCGTCCGCCCCGCGCACGTTCAGGAACGTCTCGTTCATGCCGGCGAACGAGGCCGAGGCGGTGTCCTCGGCCGTCGCCGAGGAGCGCACGGCCACGGGCACCGACTCGATGCCCGCCTTCGCGCAGGCAGCATGAATCCGCCGCGCCAGCCAGTCCGGGATCTCCGTCTCGTCGAACAGCGCGCGCGCCTCGGCCGCGGCCTTCGCGAGCGCGCCCGTGTCCTCCGTGTCGAGGCCGTCGAGCAGCTCCGCCAGCCGCGCGCGCAGCCCCGTCTGCTCGCAGAAGGCGGCGTAGGCGGGCGCGCCGACGACGAACCCCGGCGGCACGGGCAGCCCGGCGGCCGTCAGCTCGCCGAGATTCGCGCCCTTGCCGCCGGCGTAGTCGACGTCTTCCACGCGTAGCTCGGAGAATGCGCGCACCGCGTCCTGCGCGGCGTCGGTGGCGGGCTCGGCGGAGACGGTGCTCATGTGCGTGCTCCTTCGCTGGTTGCGTTGGTCGCTAAGGGCCTGCGGTCTCTGCCGGGGGAGGCAGCACAAGCACCGAGCAGGGCGAATCGACGAGCACGCTGCGGCTGACACTGCCGAGCGTGCGTACGCCGCGCAGACGGCGGCTGCCGACGAGCACCAGGGACGCGTCGACGGCGCGCGCCGTGCTCGAGATCGCCTCGGCCGCCCTACCGGGCTCGATGCGCAGGCTCACGCGTCCGGGCAACGCCTGTTCGAGCGCGCGCCCTTGGGCGCTGATCTCGTGTGTGCGCGCATCGGACTCCGCGCCAAGCGCGTGCACGAGCGTTACGTGCGCGTGCTCGCGCGCCGCGATTTCGCCGGCTAGCCGCACGAGCGCCTTCGAGCCCGCCCACCCGTCGCTGGCGACGACGATCTGGCCCTCGCGCAGCGGGCGCGAGATCGAGGGACGCACGAGCAGCATCGGGGTGGTGAACTGGCGCAGCGCGACCTTCGCGACGCCGCCGGCAATCAGGCGCGCGAGCCACGAGGTCTTGGGCGCGCCGATCACCAGCAGGTCGTGCTCGCGAGCGCGCTCGAGGATCGTGGCCGCCACGGGGGCATGCGGGTCGAGGACGGTGGCGGCGGACACGCCGGCGCGAGCGGCGATGCGAGCGGCGTATTTGAGCACGTGCTCCGCGCGGGCCCGACTGACCGCGGCCGACGCGTATTTGCCGGAGCTCGGCCGTCGCCGTCAAGAACGTGAGGTGCCCGTGCGGCCCGGCGAGCGCGGCCGCCATCCTGACCGCGGCCAAGCTGGAGCGCGACCCGTCTACGGCGCACAGGATGTCGGCGAACACCGGCGTGGAGGGCGCCGGCTCCGCGGAGCGGCGCGGAGTTGCGTTGCGCATCTGGCTGGTGGGCATGCTGGCAAGCTAACCCCGCCACTCGCACGAATCGTCCGCTGCTTGCCGTGAGATGGCTTCGGAAAACCACGGACGCTCGCACGCACGAGGCCCCGATGACCGAGAGCTCTCGGACCTCGAGGATTGGTGTCATGGATCCGCCGGGGACAAGCCAGGCCGGGCGCTGCGCGAAGCTGCGCCGAACGCTCGCGGATCCCGCGACGTACAAGGGGCGGCCGGCGGTCTCGGTGTACGAGACGCACGCCTCGTGCGTGTTCGTCGCCGGGGCGCGCGCGTACAAGATCAAGAAGCCCGTGGCGCTCGGGTTCCTCGACTACAGCACGCTCGCGCGACGCCGCCGGGCCTGCGAGGAGGAGGTACGGGTCAACCAGGCGCTCGCGCCGGGGCTGTATCTCGGCGTGCGCGCGATCGTCGAGAGCGCCGCCGGCCTTCGCTTCGCGGATGCGGACGCGCCCGGGGCAGTCGAGTACGCGGTCGAGATGCGCCGCTTCAACGAGCAGGACACGCTCGCCGGGGCGATCGCCGCCGGCGCGCTGGAGCCGGCGCAGATCGAGGCGACGGCCAGGCTGATCGCCGCCTTTCACCGCTCGGCGCCGGTCGTGCGCGGCTGGGGCCCCGAGCAGGTTCGCGAGCGCTGGCGCGTCAACCTCGAGGACCTACGGCGTACGGCGCATCCCGAGGCATGGCGCCTGGAGGTGCCCGCCCGGTTCGCGAGCGCCTTCCTCGGTGCGCACGCCGAGCAGCTGCGCCGCCGCGGAGACCAGGGGTTCGCGCGCGACGGGCACGGGGACCTGCGCTGTGAGCACGTGCTCCTCAGGCCGCTGGCGCGGATCGTCGACAGGATCGAGTTCGACCCCAATCTGCGTCGCGCCGACGTCGCCTGCGACCTGGCGTTCCTGGCGATGGACCTCGAGGCCCGCGGCCAGCGGTGGGCCGCAGAGGAGCTGTTCGAGGACTACGAGCGGGTGGGGCTGGACTGCGGCGAACCACGGCTGCGGGCGTTCTACGCCTGCCACTGGGCGCTCGTGCGCGCCAAGGTCGCGGCGATCGCTGGCGCCGAGGAGGAGGCGCAGCGCATGTGGTCGCTGGCCGAACGGCTGCGCTGGCGCGCTCGCCACCCCGTGCTGCTGGTTCTCTGCGGACCGGCCGCCAGCGGCAAGTCGGTGCTCGCGCATGCGCTCGCGCGCGCCGGAGAGATGCCGGTGTTCGCCTCGGATGTGGCGCGCAAGCGCCTGGCGGGCGTCGGCGTGCACGAGCAGGCCAGCCCGGAGCACTACGGCGCCGAGTTCACCCAGGCGACATACCGGCAGCTGGGCCGCGGCGCGGCCCGGCGACTGCGCGACGGGGAAAGCGCGATCGTCGACGCGACGTGCCGCTCGCGCGCCGACCGCGCGCTACTGCTCGCCGAGCTGACCGGCGCGCGACGGCTGTTCGTCCGCTGCTCGGTACCGCTGGAGCTAGCGCGCGAGCGCGCGGCACGCCGCGCGTGCGACCCGCATCGCGTCTCGGATGCGACGCCGCAGATCGTCGAGCAGCAATTCGCCAGCTTCGAGGAGCTCGACGAGTTGCCCGCGGACGCGCTCGTACGCGTCGACGGCGCCCAGCCCGTGAAGGCCCAGATCGCACAGGTCGAGCTCGCGCTCGACCGTGCTCCGTAGTTAATCCGGGAGCTCCCGTAAGAACACCCGATGCCAGCGTGAAGCGCCGAGCCTAGCTTTGGGAGATCGACTGACAGACCCGATTGCCTCACATGAGCAAGGGTCCGCGCAGCCCGCCCACCCACCCACAAGCCAAGGAGCGAACGGAGATGAAAGCGCTTGTTTATCACGGGCCCGGTCAGCGCGGCTGGGACACGGTCGCGGACCCGAGGATCCTCGAGCCCACCGACGCGATCGTACGCATCGACACCACGACGATCTGCGGCACCGACCTGCACATCCTCAAAGGGGACGTGCCCGAGACCACCCCCGGCACGATCCTCGGCCACGAGGCGGTGGCTACGGTGCAGGAGGTCGGCGCCGGCGTGAGCACGGTCGCGCCCGGCGACCGGGTGCTGATGTCGTGCATCAGCGCGTGCGGGCGCTGCCGGTTCTGCAAGCAGGGCCACTACGGCCTGTGCGCCGGCGGCGGCGGCTGGATCTTCGGACACACGATCGATGGCGTCCAGGCCGAGTACGCGCGCGTCCCGTTCGCCGACAACTCGGTGTACAAGGTGCCGGAGGAGCTCACCGACGAGCAGGTCCTGTTCCTCGCCGACATCCTGCCGACGTCTTATGAGGTCGGCGTGCTCAACGGGCGGGTGGCGCCGGGGGACGTGGTGGCGATCGTGGGCGCGGGGCCGATCGGCCTGGCCGCGATCCTTACGGCGCGGCTGTTCACCCCGGGCCGGATCGTGGCGATCGACATGGCCGACGCGCGGCTGGCGAGCGCCGAGCGCTTCGGGGCCGACACGACCGTCAACAACGAGCGCGAAGACGCCGTCGCGAAGGTCATGGAGCTGACCGAAGGCCTCGGCGCGGATGTCGCCTTCGAGGCCGTGGGCGTCCCCGAGACCTTCGAGCTGTGCACCGAGCTGATCCGGCCCGGCGGGCGCGTCGCCAACATCGGCGTGCACGGCCACTCCGCCCACCTGCACCTGGAGAAGCTGTGGATCCGCGACGTGACGATCACTACCGGCCTGGTCGACACGTTCAGCATCCCGCAGCTGCTGCGCCTGATCGCGAGCGGCCGCCTCGACCCGTCGCTGTTCGCGACCCACCGCTTCGCGCTGGCGGACACGATGACGGCCTACGACACGTTCGCGGACGCGGCCAGCACCAACGCGCTCAAGGTCGTGCTGCAGGGCGCCAACGGCCGGACGCCGGCGTTGGGCTGATGCGCGAGAGCGAAAGGTGCGTCACCGACGGGGCGTAGCTCAACGACCACGCGCGTGTACCCGCCTGGTCAGACACATTCGCGCTGCGTCCCGTTCCCCTTCCAGGCTTGTTCGGCCACGACGCCGGCGATCCTCTCCGTCGGGACGGCCCGCAGCGAGGACACTGGCTGGATGCCGAGCACGCTTCGACCGCTGATCCCGCGGGCCGCACGATCGCCCCGGTTCGATCCCGACAGCCACTTCACCGATGGGTCGCTCGCGTCGGCTCGCCGCTAAGCCTCGCTGGGGGCCGCGCGCGTGAACTCCGCCTGGCGCCACGGCAGCCGCCGTTGCAGCGCCGGGTGCTCCACGAAGCGCCACAGCAGATCGGCCGCGATCAGCGTCACGAGCGTCTCGGCCGCGAGCAGCATCAGGAAGCTCGCCTTCAGGCCGTAGCCGCTCGGGAGCTGGCCCACGACGTGCGTCAGCAGGCCGACGTGGATCAGGTAGATGCCATAGGAGCGCTCGCCCAGCCAGCGCATCACGCGGTTGTCCAGCCAGCGCCAGCTCGTGCCTGTCGTCCACTGGAGCACCAGCGGCGCCCCCATCAGCGCCCCGCAGCCGAGCGTCACGAAGATCTCGCGCAGGCCGTGGTCGCCGACGGGCAGCGACACGAACACGCCGAGCAGCACCAGGCAGGCGAGCGCGAGCGCCCACGACCACACGCGCCCAGCCCTCCCGCCACGCAGGGCCGGCGCCGCGAACGGCTCGATCGCGGCGAGCGCCACGCCGGGCAGGAACGCGAACAGGTACTCGCCGATGTTGTAGGTCAGCCCGATCGGATTGCCCACCGCGTGCTTGGCGATCAGGCTCAGCACGAACGCCGCCACGAGCGCCGCCAACACGATCGCGAGCCGCCCGCGCGCCGACGTGCGCATCCGCCGGTCCGCCGCCAGCGCCAGCACCGCGACGATCGGGATCAGGATGTAGAAGGTGACCTCGATGTCGAGCGTCCACGTCTGGCTCATCAGCTCGGCCGGCCTGAACCAGCCGTAGTTCTGCACGAGCCCGTACACCGCGACCACGCCGCCGACGTTCGAGTCGACGTGCCCGCGCGCCAGGATCAGGTCGGCGGTCGTGACCACCCACAACGCCGGCAGGATCCGCAGCGCGCGGTTGCGAAAGTAGCGCGACACCGACGGTTTCGGCGTCCGCACCAGGTAGGCCGCCAGGAACGTGCGCGACAGCAGATAGCCGGACAGCACGAAGAAGATGTAGATGCCGGCGCGCATGTTGACGAACTCCGCCGCCAGGAAGCCGAAGATCGGCCTGAACTGGTCGGGCGTGCCTTCGCCCGTGACCGAGTGCGAGTCGAGCTTCCAGATCAGCGCGGAGATCGCCGTGTGGAAGACCAGCACGAACAGCGCGGCCAGCGCTCGCAGACCGTCCCCTGCGGCGAAGCGGCGCGGCACGGCGTCGCTGACGCTCGCGAGCTGTTCACGCGCGGGGGGTACATTCACATCTTCGACAGCGGCGATCCGCCAACTTTAGGGCGGCGTCCGCGCGGACGGTACGCGTCCCGCGTCGCGGCGGCCTCAGGCGCCGGGACGGAGCACGGCCGGCGGCTGGTCGATGCGCACGAGGTTGCCGGACGGGTCGCGCACGGCGAAGTCGCGCGTCCCCCACGGCTGATCGGCCGGCTCCTGCACGATTTCCGCGCCCGCGGCGCGCACCTTCTCGAAGGTCCCGTCGAGGTCGTCGGTGTGGAAGTGAACGCCGTTCAGGGCGCCCTTGGCGAGCAGGGCGGCGAGCGCCTCGCCGTCCGCCGGACCGCCGTTCAGGTAGTTGGTGAGCACGATCGCGACGCCGGGCTGGGAGGCGGCGCCGACGGTGATCCAGCGGAAGTCCTCGCGCGCGACGTCGCCCCGCAGCTCGAGGCCGAGCGCGTCGCGGTAGAACGCCAGCGCCCGGTCCGGGTCGTCGACGAGGACGAAGCAGCTGGAGAGAGTGATGTCCATGCCGCAACGCTAGCGGGCAAGCGACGCCCGCGCCGCACGGCCGCCGCTCGGCCACCGCGTGGGCCGGGTGAGCTCCTTGGCGATGCAGCCCGGCACGCTCGCGAGCTCGCTGTGGTCTCGTGCTCGGTAGGCCGTCGGCGTCTCGCCCACCAGCTCGGTGAAGCGCGCGCTGAACGAGCCGAGCGACGAGCACCCGACCTCCATGCAGACCTCCGTGACGGACATGTCGCCGTGGCGCAGCAGCGCCTTCGCGCGCTCGATTCGCCGCGTCATCAGGTAGGCGTAGGGCGTCTCCCCGTAGGTCGCGCGAAACTGCCGCGAGAAGTGCGCGGTCGACATCAACGCGGCCCGCGCGAGCGCGGCGACGTCGAGCGGGCGCGCGTACTCGCGGTCGATCAGGTCGCGTGCGCGGCGCAGATGGGCGAGGTTGTCGAGCTCCCGCGAGGCCACGGTGCGAGCGTAGCGGCCCGGCGCCAGACCGAGCGGCTACGTAGTTCCACGCACGTCTCTGCGGGGTGGCCCCCGATGCCCCGGTCTCGCTCGGGGCCTAGTTTCGACTCACCCGCACGTCACAGAGTCCGCATCCTCGGAAAGGGAGTCAGCTAGATGCCCAAGGCCGCCGTAGTACACGACTTCGAGGCGCCCCTCACGATCGAGGAGCGGCCGGTGCCGACGCCCGCCGAGGGCCAGGTGGTGATCCGCATCGAAACCTCGGGCCTGTGCCACACCGACATCCACGCGGCGCACGGCGACTGGCCGATCAAGCCGACGCTGCCGCTCGTGCCGGGGCACGAGGGCGTCGGGCGGATCGAGGCGATCGGCCCCGGCGTCCACGGCGGGTTCGCCGAAGGCGACCGCGTCGCGATCCCGTGGCTCGGCTACGCCTGCGGCGAATGCCGCTACTGCAACGACGGCCGCGAGACGCTGTGCGAACGCCAGCTCAACAGCGGCTACGCGATCGACGGCGCCTACGCCGAGTACGCCGCCGCCTACGCGAAGCAGATCGTCAGGGTCCCCGAGGCGGTCGACTCGCTCGTCGCCGCGCCGCTTACCTGCGCGGGCGTCACCACCTACAAGGCCGTCAAGGTCTCGGGGGCCAGGCCGTCGATGCTCGCCGCCGTCTTCGGCGTCGGCGGCCTCGGGCATCTCGCCGTTCAGTATGCGCAGATCGCCGGCTGCACGGTCGTGGCCGTCGACATCCACCAGGACAAACTCGACTTCGCCAAAGAGCTCGGTGCCACCTACACGGTCAACGCCGCCGAGCAGGACCCGGCAGAGGAGATCAAGAAGCTCGGCGGCGCCGACGTGGCGGTCGCCACGGCCGTCTCGCCCGCGGCCTTCGAGCAGGCCTACGCCTCGATGGCCCGCGGCGGCACGCTCGTGTTCGTCGGGCTGCCCGCGCAGAACGTCGTGCACCTGCCGATCTTCGAGACCGTGCTGAACGGGATCACGATCAGGGGCTCGATCGTCGGCACCCACCACGACCTCGAGGAGGTCTTCCGCCTGCACGAGCTGGGCCGCACGCGCGTCATGTACCAGACGCGACGCCTCGAGCAGGTCAACGAGGCGTTCAAGGAAGTCGAAGACGGCACCGCCGGAACGGCGCGGCTGGTCTTCCAGCTCTGAGAGCGCCGGCAGACGGAGCTATTTGCCCGCGGCGCGTGGTGCCCTCGCTGCTCCCCGACCCACCGCGCTTCTCGAGATTGAAGATCGTCTGCGGCAACTTCGGCACTGAACCAGGCACAGGATGGAGCGCGCTTCGGATGCTTGACGCCGAGCAGCGACAGGACGCTCAGGCGCCGGCCCGAAGCGCCGGCCGCGGCGTCCTCACGGCGACCTGCCCCGCGTCGAGTCCCGTCGCGGGCAGTGCGAGCTCCACGGTCAGCCCGCCGCCGGGGCGCGGCCTGACGCTCAGCTTGGCGCGATGGGCGGCGGCGATCGCGCCCACGATCGCGAGGCCGAGCCCGTTCCCGCCGCCGTGGGTGGTGCGGGTTCCGTGCAGGCGCTGGAACGGCTCGAGCAGGCGCGGCACCTCCTCGGCGGGGATCGTGGGGCCGCTGTTCGCGACCGTCAGGAACGCGTCCTGACCGCGGGTGCCGGTGGCGATCTCGACGTGCCCCTGGGCGACGTTGTGGCGGATCGCGTTGTCGATCAGGTTGGCGAGGAGGCGCTCGAGCAGCCGTGGATCGCCGGCCGCCGGCGCCGGGGCGAGCGTCGCGCGGACGTCGAGGCCGAGGCTCGTGGTCTCCGGGTCCCGCGCCCTCAGGACTTGCGCGGCAAGGCTCGCGAGGTCGAGGCGCTCACGGCGCTCCAGCCCCGCCTGCCCGCGCGTGCGCGCCAGCAGCCCGTCGATCATCTGCTCCAGGTGCCGCTCGGAGGCGAGCACGCGCTCGTGGGCCGCGCGCAACGAGGCGAAGCTCGCGTCGGGGTCGGCGAGCGCCACCTGGATCTGCGCCCGCTGGCGGGTCAGCGGCGCGCGCAGCTCGTGCGAGGCGTTGGCGACGAACTGGCGCTGCGCTTCGAACGCGGCGTCGAGCCGCGCGAACAGCTCGTCGAGGGTGTCTCCCAGCTCCTTGAGCTCGTCCTGCGGGCCGTCGAGCGCCAGGCGCTCGTGCAGGTTGGTGGAGGAGATCCGTTGGGCTTTGCGGGTGATGGTCCGGATCGGCCGCAGCATCCTGCCGGCGACCAGCCAGCCGGCGAGCAGGGCGAGCACGGCCACGATCGCCAGCGCGATCCCCGAGTCGACCAGCAGCTCGTGCGAGTCGGCGGCGCGCTGTGTGGCCTGGACGGGCCCCACCTGGGCCAGCTGATGTACGGCGCTCGTCAGCTGGCGCTGGTCTTGGGCCAGCTGGCGCTGGGCCTGTGTCACCTGATGCTGTATCCGTGCCAGCTGGCCCGGCAGGCCGAGCACCAGCCGAGGCCTTTCCTTCACCAGCTCGTGCTGCGCCTGCACCAACTCCTGCTGGGCCTGTGACAGCGCATACGCGTGCTGGATGACGAGGGATTCGCCCGCGGGGGTCGGCGAGTTGGCGGGCGCCGGGGGGATCTGGAGATGCTGGATGGCGGGAGTGCGAGGGATCGTCGGCAGGTGCGGCGCCTTGTATTCGGTGGCCCGCTCGAACAGGCCGTAGGTGACGCCGACGAGGGCGACGCCCGAGAGCAGGAAGAGGCCGCCGTAGAGCACGGTGAGCCGCAGCCGGGCGGTGCGGCGAGGCAGCCGCAGCCACGAGCGCGGCGCGAGCCGCCGATGCGAGGCGCCCGTCATCGGCCTCCGATGCGGTAGCCGGCCTTCGCGACGGTCTCGATCACCGGCGGATCGCCGAGCTTGGCGCGCAGCCGGCTGATCGCGATCCTCACGGCGCCCGTGAACGGGTCGGCGTTCTCGTCCCACACGCGTTCGAGCAGCTCCTCGGCCGAGACGACCCGGCCCTGGGCGGCGAGCAGCAGCTCGAGCGCGCCGAACTCCTTGGGCGTCAGCTCAAGGTCGCGGCCGGAGCGCTGGGCGCAGCGCCTGGCCGCATCGAGCACGACGCCGCCGTGCTCGAGCAAGGGCGGGATGCTCGGCTGGGAGCGGCGGGCCAGGGCGCCGATGCGCGCCACCAACACCGGGAAGTCGAACGGCTTTCCCAGGTAGTCGTCGGCGCCGAGCCCGAGCCCCTCGACGAGATCGCCGCTCTCGGCCGCGCCGGTCAGCATCAGCACCCGGCTGCGCCCCTCGGCGGCGACCAGCTTCGCGCACACCTCGTCGCCGTGGAGCGCCGGCAGGTCGCGGTCGAGCACGATCACGTCGTAGTCGTTGAGCAGCGCGCGCGTCAGGCCGGCCTGGCCGTCGAGCGCGACGTCGACCGCCATGCGCGCGTGGCGCAGGCCGGCGGCGACCGTCGCGGCCAGCTCCTCGTCGTCCTCGATCACAAGCACCCGCATCCGTAGCTCCTCGAGGTCAAGGTAGCGCCGCGGTGTTTCGACGCTGTTTCGACGCGCGCGCCGCCCAGCTTCGGAGAGTGAAACACGGCCGAAACAACCCGGCGCGTAGAACCGGCGCATGCTCCGCGGCGCAGCCCTCCTCAGCATCGCGCTGGCGCTCGCCGGCTGCGGCGGCTCGTCGAGCCCCGGCGTCGCACACCTGTCCTCCGCGAGCGGCTCCGGCGGCACGAGCGCCAAGGGCGACGGCGCGGCGCCTGAAAGCACGGCGAGCCCCGAACAGGCGGCGGTCGCGTTCTCCGAGTGCATGCGCTCCAGCGGCGTGCCGAGCTTCCCGGACCCGAAGCCAGGCGGGGGGTTCATGTTCCACGCAAGGCCCGGGCTGATGTCATCGCCCGCCTTCAGGGCGGCGCAGGCGAAGTGCCAAAAGCTGCTGCCCGGCGGCGGCCCTCCCGGCCCCGGCTCCTCGACGAACCCCTCCCCGCAGACGCTTGCGAGGTTTCTGGGGATCGCGCGGTGCATGCGCCGGCACGGCGTCTACGACTTCCCCGATCCGCGGACGTCGGTCCCGTCCAACCCGTTCGGCTCCGGCGGCGCGGGCGTGATCAGCGACATCGAAGGAGTGATCCTCATATTCCCGGGCACGATCGACCAGCAGTCGCCGACGTTCACGCGCGCGGCAGGCGCGTGCGCGTTCCCGCTGCACAACCACTGATGCGCGTGCTCACCGCCGCGGCCCTCCCGCGCGTCGCGCTCGCGCTCGCGCTCGCCGGGTGCGGCGGCTCCTCGGGACCCACCGTCGCGGGCCTGTCCACCGGGAAGGCCGCCGCCTCCTCGGCGAGCTCCGCGGGCGACGGCTCCCCGCCTGAAACCACGACCGGCCACCAGCAGAAGGAAGTCGACTACGCGAAGTGCCTGCGCGCGCACGGCGCCGGCGAAGTCCCCGAACCGGGCAACGGCAGAAGCATCGTCAACGGCCTGGGCGGCGACGGTCCCGACCCGGGGCCGCCCCGGTTCAAAGCCGCGCAGAAGCGGTGCGACGGACTGCTGCCCAGCGGCGGCGGGCCGAGCGCGCAGGCTCGCGCGCTGGGCGAGGAACGCGCCTTGAGGTTCGCACGGTGCATGCGCGCGCACGGACAGCCGGGGTTCCCCGACCCTCTCGGCGCCGGCCACGGCGCCGTGCGCATCGGCGGCGCCGGCTCCGGCATCGACCTCGACTCGCCCCGGTTCGAGGCCGCCCAGAAGGCCTGCCGGCGGTACTTCGGCCCGGCGGGCTCGCAGGGCGCACCATGAGCCGCCCGCCGCGAGCCCTGCCGCTCGCCGCCGCGGCGCTCCTGAGCGGGGCGCTGGTGACGGGATGCGGGGGAAGCTCGAACGGCTCGACGAGCGGCGCGAGCACCTCTGCGTCGACGGCGAGCGCCGTCACGTCCGGCGTCGCGTTCTCCAGGTGCATCCGCGCGCACGGGGTGCCGAGCTTCCGCGACCCAAAGGTCAGCGGCCAAACGGTCCGAATGGGCTCGGCGAGAACCATCCGGTCGCCCGCGTTCCAGTCGGCCGCGCGCTCGTGCCAGCGCCTGCTGCCGAAGGGCCCTCCGGGCCCCGAACCCCGGTCCCCGCAGGCGCGGGCGCGGATGCTCGAAGTGTCCGCGTGCATGCGCGGGCACGGGATCTCGGGCTTCCCCGACCCGACGACCTCGCCGCCGTCGAGCCTGGCCGGCAACAGCGGGATCGTCGGCGAGGATGGCTACTACCTCGCGATCCCCAGCTCGATCGACACGAGCTCGCCGGTCTTCGAGCGGGCGGCGGCGAGGTGCGACTTCGGGCCGCACGGACGCTGAAGGGTCAGGCGGGGAGCGACGCCGCTTGACAGGCCACAGCCATTCCCCTAAAGTGCTATGAAGCTATAGATATAGGGGGATCATTCATGATCGAGTTCCACCTCAACCCGCGCTCCGGCGTCTCGCCGTACATGCAGATCGTCCAGCAGGTGCGCCACGCGCTGCGGCTCGGCCTGCTGCGCGAGGGCGACCAGCTGCCGACGGTCAAGGACGTCGTCGCGCGGCTCGCGATCAACCCGAACACGGTGATGAAGGCCTACCGCGAGCTCGAGCACGCCGGGCTCGTCGCAGCGCGGCCCGGCGCCGGCACGTTCGTCACCGGCTCGCTGCTCGCCGATCCCGCGATCGCCGCGCACGGGCCGCTGCGCCGCGAGCTGCGCGGCTGGATCGTCAAGGCGCGCCGCGCCGGCCTCGACGAGGAGTCGATCGAGGCGCTGTTTCGCGAGGCTGTCCGTGCCGCCCGCATCGAGGGGGTAGCGTGAGCGCGCTCGCGACGCGCGGCCTCGGCAAGCGCTACGGGCGCCGCTGGGCGCTCTCGGGCTGCACGCTGGAGGTCCCGGCCGGCCACGTCGTCGGCCTGGTCGGGCCGAACGGCGCCGGCAAGACGACGCTGCTGCACCTCGCCGTCGGCCTGGTCGAGCCGAGCGCGGGGTCGATCGCCGTGCTCGACGAGGAGGTCGCGGCGACGCCGGCGCAGCTCGCGCGCGTCGGCTTCCTCGCGCAGGACACGCCGCTGTACCCCGCGCTGTCGGTCGGCGACCACCTGCGCCTCGGCGCCGCGCTCAACCCGGGCTGGGACGCGGCGCTCGCGCGGGCGCGGATCGAGCGGCTCGGCCTCGACCGCGCACAGCGCGCCGGCGCGCTCTCCGGCGGCCAGCGCGCGCAGCTCGCGCTGACGCTCGCGATCGCGAAGCGGCCCGAGCTGCTGGTGCTCGACGAGCCCGTCGCGAGCCTCGACCCGCTCGCGCGCCGCGAGTTCCTGCGGGACCTGATGGAGTTCACCGCCGAGCACGCGGTGAGCGTCGTGCTCTCCTCGCACCTTCTCGCCGACCTCGAGCGCGTCTGCGACTACCTGATCCTGCTGACCGAGGGCCGGGTCCAGCTCGCCGGCGAGATGGACGAGCTGCTCGCCACCCACCGCCGGCTGAGCGGGCCGCGCCGCGACGGCGCACGGCTGCCGGCAAGCCAGCGGGTGGTCGAGGAGCGCCACACCGAACGGCAGAGCACGCTGCTCGTGCGCACCGAGGAGCCGATCCTCGATCCGGCGTGGAGCGTCGAGGAGGTCGGCCTCGAGGACATCGTGCTCGCCTACATGAGCCCGCCCGCCCGCGTGCCGGCGGCCGCCGTCGAGCCGCTGAGGATCGGCCGATGACCTGGGTCGCCTGGCGCCAGTTCCGCACGCAGGCGCTCGTCGCGCTCGGCCTGCTGGCCGCGTTCGCCGTGCTCGTGATCGTGAGCGGCCTGCACCTGCGCGACGTCTACGGCTCGCTCGGCGGCGCGCGCTGCGGCGCGCGGGGCGACTGCCAAGCGCTGAGCGCCCACGACGGGGCGCTGGCCGACCTCCTCGGCCCCGCGCTGCTCGCGATCCCGGCGCTGCTCGGAATGTTCTGGGGCGCGCCGCTGCTCGCGCGCGAGCTGGAGAGCGGGACCCATCGCCTCGCCTGGACGCAGAGCGTCACCCGCCGGCGCTGGCTGCTCGTCAGGGTCGCGCTCGCCGGCGCGGCCGCGCTGGTCGTCGCGGGCCTCGCGAGCTGGCTCGTCAGCTGGTGGTTCGCGCCGCTGGACGCCGTCGAGATGAACCGCTTCGGCCCGGCCGTCTTCGGCGAACGCGGGATCGTCGCGATCGGCTACGCGGGCTTCGCGTTCGCGCTCGGCGTCGCGGCCGGCGCGCTGGCGCGGCGGACGCTGCCGGCGATGGCCGCGACGCTGCTCGGCTTCCTCGCGGCGCGAATCGCCTTCACGCTGTGGGTCCGCCCGCACCTGCTGCCCGCGAAGCACGTGCTGGTGTCGGTGACGGAGGGCAAGGGCGTCGGGTTCACCGAGGGCTCGTCGGGCGTCAGCCTGTTCGCGGCCCCGCCCCCGCTGCCGAACGCCTGGACGATCTCGGCCGCGCTCGTCGACCGCGCCCACCGGACGCTCGGCGCCGCGCGGCTGCACGACCTGCTCGTCCGCGTCTGCCCGACGATCGCGACGGGCGTGGCGCCGAGCCCCAAGGGCGCCAGCAGGGGCGCGGCGGGCGTGAGCGAAGCCGCCTTCACCGCCTGCCAGCGGGCGCTCGCGCGTCATCTGCAACAGCTCGTCGCCTACCAGCCGCCGAGTCACTACTGGCCGATGCAGGCGCTCGAGGCCGCGAGCTTCCTGCTCGCCGCGGTCGCGCTGGTCGGCGCGACGGTCTGGCGCGTGGGGCGGCGCGCCTCGCCCAAGCCGGCGGGCCGCCGGCTCGCCGGGCCCGCCGGACCCGGCGAGCCGGCCCCGCGCCGGCGCCGTCCGCTCGTCCTCGCCTCCGCGCTCGCGAGCGCCGCGCTCTCGCTGCTCGCCGCCGGCTGTGGCGGCGGCGCGGGTGCTCCGGGCGTCGCGAGCGTCGCCTCCTCGACGACGGCCGCCACGACGACGGCGCAGGACGGTCCGCTCGCCTACTCCGGCTGCATGCGCGCCCACGGGGTGCCGAGGTTCCCCGACCCCAACAGCAGCGGCGAGATCCCCAAGCAGCAGGTGATCGCGCTGAATCCCGGCGGTCCCCAGTTCCAGTCGGCCCAGCGAGCCTGCCAGCACCTCCAGCCGAACGGCGGCCGGCCGAGCCAGGCGGAGCTCGCGCGGCACCTCACCGACCTGCTGGCCTTCGCCCGCTGCATGCACACGCACGGCCTGCCGAGCTTCCCCGACCCGACGAGCGCCGGCGAGATCACCCACGAGATGCTCGCGAGCGCCGGGATCGACGTGCATCGCGCGGCGGTCGTGCAGGCCGCCGACGCGTGCGTCGGGGTCACCCATGGGGCTCTCACGAAGGCCGCCGTCGCCCGCTTCGTCGCGGGGCACTGACGAAACAACCACGAAACAGCCCACCGCGTAGAACCGAGCCGGGAGATGATTCATGCGAATCGAAACCGCAGGGCGCTCGCGGGTGCGGGGCTGGCGCTCGTCGTCGCCGCCGTGGCCCTGATCGTCACCGATCCGTTCGCCGGCTCGGGCGGCCCCGGCGGTGGCGCCGGCGGCAACGCGACCGCGACCTCGCTGGCGACGGTGACCCGCCGGTCGCTGGCGTCGCAGACGCAGGTCAGCGGGACGCTCGGCTACGCGGGCTCGTCGAGCATCCGCGTGCCGTCGGGCACGGCCCCGGCCGCCGTCTCCCAGGCGCGGCAGGCGCTCACGAACGCCCGGGCGATGCTGAGCACGGCGAGGGCGTCGCTGGCGGCCGACGGCGAAGCGCTCGCCGAGCAGCAGGCGACCGTCGCGGCCGCGCGGGCGAAGGAGGCGGTCGACTGCGCCGGCGACGGCGCCGCCGAAAGCGCCGCCGGCGGCTCCGCTGCGGGCGGCGGCGGCTCGGGGCCGTGCGCGAGCGACGCGCAGGCGGTCTCGAGCGCCAGCCAGAGCTCGTCGGGGAGCGCGGTCAAGGTCGAGGCCGACCGGGCGCAGGTCGCCTCGGCCGAAGCGTCGCTCGCGAGCGCGCGGTCCAATCTGGCGGCGGCGCGCGCGTCGGCCGCGGTGTACGGGCAGAGCTCGACGTTCACGAAGCTGCCGTCGGTCGGCCGGGTCGTGGCGCGCGGCGAAAGCCTCTATGAGATCGGCGGGCAGCCGGTCGTGCTGCTGTACGGCTCGACGCCGGCGACGCGCGCGTTCCTCGCGGGGATGTCCGCGGGGCCGGACGTCGCGGAGCTGAACGCGAACCTCGAAGCGCTCGGCTACGGGCGGGGGCTCGCGGGCGACACGTTCGGCGCCGCGACGGCCGCGGCGGTCCGCGCGCTTCAGGCGGCGCGCGGGCTGAGCGCGAGCGGCGAGCTGGCGCTCGGCTCGGTGGCGTTCGCGGCCGGGGCGGTGCGCGTGACCAGCGTCACCCCGACGGTCGGCCAGGCGGTCATGCCCGGCCCGGTGCTCGGCGTCACCTCGACCGCGCGCCAGGTGAAGGTCGAGCTCGACGCGGCCGAGCAGGCGAGCGTGAAGGTCGGCGACGCGGTCACGATCACGCTGCCGGACGACCAGACCACGCCGGGGCGGATCGCCTACGTCTCGAGCGTCGCGACGACGCCGTCGGCGTCCTCGTCGGGTAGATCCGGCGGTGGCGGCGGGGGCGAAGAAGAAGGCTCGCCGACGATCGAAGTCGACGTCACGCCGACCGACCCCGCGGCGACCGGCCACCTGGACCAGGCGCCGGTGAACGTGTCGGTGACCACCGAAAGCGTCGAAGGCGCGTTCGCGGTGCCGATCGACGCGCTGCTGGCGCTCGCCGGCGGCGGCTACGCGGTGGAGGTCGCCGAAGGCCGCGCGCACCGTCTGGAGGCGGTCAGCCTCGGCCTGTTCGACGACGCCGACGGCCTCGTGCAGGTGAGCGGCCAGGGCGTGTCGGCGGGCCAGCGCGTGGTGGTGCCGAAGACGTCATGAGCGCGCAGCCGACAGGGGTCGCGTGCGCGGACGGCGGCGAGACGCCGGCGGTGCTGGAGCTGCGCGGCGTGAGCAAGGTCTACGGCGGCGGGGCGGGCGGGGCTCCGGTCAACGCGCTGCGGGAGGTGAGCTTCGCGGTTCGCGAGGGCGAGCTCGTGGCGATCGTGGGGCCGTCGGGCTCGGGCAAGACGACGCTGCTGCACGTGATCGGCACGCTGGAGCGCCCGAGCGCGGGGGTCGTGTCGATCACGGGCCTCGAAGCGGCGGCGCTCGGCGATCGCGAGCTGGCCACGCTGCGCGCGACGCGCATCGGCTTCGTCTTCCAGCAGTTCTTCCTGGCCGAGCACTCGACCGCGCTGGAGAACGTCGCCGAAGGCCTGCTCTACGCCGGCGTCGCCGTCGCCGAGCGCCGCGAGCGGGCGGCCGACACGCTCGCCCGCGTGGGGCTCGCCGAGCGTGCCCACTTCCGCCCGAGCAAGCTCTCGGGCGGCGAGCGCCAGCGCGTGGCGATCGCGCGCGCGCTGGTCGGCCGCCCCGCGATCGTGCTGGCCGACGAGCCCACCGGCAACCTCGACAGCGCCTCCGGCGAAGCGATCCTCGCGCTGCTGCAGGAGCTGAACGGCGACGGCGCGACGATCCTCGTGATCACCCACGACCACGACCTCGCGGGCCGCCTGCCGCGTCAGGTGCAGGTGCTCGACGGGCGCATCGTGCACGACACCGAGGCTGGAACTGCCGATGTATAGAGGGATCGCGTGGTGGCGAGGCGTGGCCGGGTGGGCGCGTGCCTGGGTGGCGGTCACCGCGGGCGCCGTCGCCGTGCTCGGCGTGCTCGCGGGCGCGCCGCTGCGGGCCGCGGGCGAAACGGGCACGCCGGGCGGCTCGGGCGGCACGACGTGTCCCGCGTCCAACCCGCCGAACCAGCTGACGCTCGTCGCGGGCACGCCGCAGACCGCGCAGGTCGGGACGGCCTTCGCGACGGGCCTGCAGGTGGCGCTCGCCAACAGCGACGGCTGTCCCGTGACGGGCGCCGCGGGGATCCCCGTCACGTTCGCCGCGCCGGGCGGCGGCGCGAGCGGCGTGTTCTCCACGAGCGCCTCGGGCACCGTCGTCGTCGGCGCCGACGCCTCGGGCGCGGTCGCCGCGCCGCCGTTCACCGCCAACGCGCTGGCCGGCGGCTTCACCGTCACGGCCAGCTCGCAGTACGGCTCGGTGTCGTTCTCGCTGACCAACACCGTCGCGGGCATACCGGCGAGGCTCGTCGCGATCCCACCGGGCAGCAGGTCGGCGAGGGTCACGAGCCGCTACCGGCAGCCGCTGCAGGTCAGGGTGCTGGACGGCGCCGGCGACCCGGTCGCGGGCGCCGCCGTGACGTTCACGCTCGGCGTCGGTGAGCCCAGCGCGTGCGCCGCGAGCGCCGGGGCGGGCTCGGCCGCCGCCGGCGCGAGCTTCGTAGGCGGCGGCGCGACGGCGACGGCCACGAGCGGCGCCGATGGCGTGGCGGGCTCGCCGCCGTTCGCCGCGAACGGCGCGGTCGGGTCGTTCGCCGCGACGGCCGCCGTCGCGGGCAGGGGAGCCGCGGCGGGGTCGGGCAGGGAAGGCGCCGGGGCATCCGGCGGCGCGGCGGCGCCGGTCAGCTTCACCCTCTCGAACCTCGCCGGCAGGCCCGCCGAGCTCGCTCCCGGGGTCGGCGCCACGCAGGCCGCCGTCGCGGGGACCGCGTTCGCGATCCCGCTCGCGGTCACCGTCACCGACGCCCTGAAGAACCCGGTGGCGGGCGCGCTGATCACGTTCTCGGCGCCGGCCGCCGGCGCGAGCGGGCGCTTCACGGTCCGCGCCCACGGTCCCCACCGTGGCGCCCGCGCCTCCCGCCCACGCACCGCCCACCCACGCGCCGTCGAGGTCAGGACCGATGCCTGCGGGATCGCCGTCGCGCCGAGCTTCACGGCCGGCGACACGCCGGGCGGCTACGTCGTGAAGGCGAGCGCCGGGCACGCGCGGCCGGCGGCGTTCGCGCTCGTGAACGTCGCGGCCGGGCGGTCCTCGTGAGCGCCCGGGCGGTGCCCGTGAGCGCGGCCGGGCGGTCCTCGTGAGCGCGGCCGGGAGCCCCGCGGCCGCGCCGGTGAGCCTGGCGCCGCGCAAGCTGCGCGCCTCCGACCTCGCGCGCGTGGCGAGCGTCGGGCTGCGCACGAGGCGCATGCGCGCCGGGCTGTCCGCGCTGGGCATCGCGATCGGCGTCGCCGCGATCGTGGCCGTGCTCGGACTGTCATCCTCCAGCCAGGCCGGGCTGCTGTCGGAGATCGAACGCCTCGGGACGAACCTGCTGACCGTCACCAACGGCCAGAGCTTCGCCGGCAAGACGGCCGAGCTGCCGCTGCTTGCGCCCGCGATGATCGCCCGTATCGCCCCGGTCGAAGACGTCGCCGAGACGGGCAGCGTCAAGGGCAACGTCTACCGCTCCCCGGTGATCCCCGCCGTCGAAACGAACGCCCTGAGCATTCAGGCCGCGAGCCTCGGCCTGCCGCACACGCTGGGCATCGACGTGGTGCAGGGCCGCTACCTGAACGCCGCGACCGCCCGGGAGCCGGCGGCGGTGCTCGGCCCGGCCGCCGCGCAGCGACTCGGGATCGACCGCCTCTACCCGGGCGAGCGGATCTGGGCAGCCAACCAGTGGCTCTACCCCGTCGGCATCCTCGGCCCGTCGGTGCTCGCCCCGGAAATCGAAAGCGCGATCCTCGTGGGCTTCGGGGCGGCGGAACGCTACATGCAGTTCAACGGGCACCCGAACACCGTCTACCTGCGCGCCCAGAACAGCCAGGTCGCGGCGGTCCAGTCGGTGCTCGCCGCCACCGCGGACCCCGAAGCGCCCAACGAAGTCGACGTCAGCCAGCCCTCGGCCGCGCTCACGGCGCGCGCGGACGCCCAGGGCGCGTTCAACGGCCTGTTCCTCGGCCTCGGCGCCGTGGCGCTGCTGGTGGGCGCCGTCGGCGTGGCGAACATCATGGTCATCTCGGTGCTCGAACGGCGCTCGGAGATCGGCCTGCGCCGCGCGCTCGGCGCGACCCGCGGACAGATCCGCGCCCAGTTCCTCTCCGAGGCGATCCTGCTCGCGCTCGGCGGCGGCGCCGTCGGCGTCGCCGCCGGGGCGCTCGCGACCGCGATCTACGCCTCGGCCAAGGGCTGGGCGATCGTGATCCCCACGCTCGCCTGGGCGGGCGGGTTCGGCGCGGCGCTGCTGATCGGCGCGCTCGCCGGCCTGCTGCCGGCGCTGCGCGCCGCGCGCCTGTCGCCGACCGAGGCGCTGCGGACCGTGTGAGCGGTGGGTGCGACCGCGGCTCGGCGATTTCGGCACTTCCACATCCGCGCACGACGGGGCCTCGGGCCTATCCGGCGGCGACGAGGCGCGTGAGCGGGATGCTCGGCGGTCCCAGCGTCGGCGCGACCCCGGGACGGCGAAAGCCGCTGCACACCGGCACTAAGTAGCCAACTGCGCAGGTCGTCTTCGCGCGCCACCGCGCCTCGAAGTCCGTGCCGAACTTCGCGGCCGCCCGCTGGCTCTCGGCGACCGTCAAGCGCCGCTCCGCGTTTCGCCTTTCCAGCGCGGCTTCGAGCTTCTTCGTGAGCAGCGCGAGCCGGAGGCGCATGAGCATGTCGCCGTGGGTGCCGCGCACGCCGACGAGGAACCGCTGCACGTCAGGGAACTGGTGCCCCAGCAACGCGAGCTGCGCGTCCACTTCCCGCGAGCTGACGTGTACGCCCAGTTCGGGGGCCTCGCCGGAGAGCCACGCATACGAGATCAGGAAATACAGCGCCTTCAGCTTGTACTTTTCGAACAGCAGCGCGCATTCGCTCCTCAGCGCGCCTTCGCTCGGCGGACGTGTCCGATTCGCGTTTGCGCCGCGCGTCGCCGCGGCGCGCCGTTCGGCCACACACGCGTCGTAGCCCGGCGGCTGCGGGACTGGCGCCGCCGAGCCTTCGCCCGCGATCACCGACATCCAGTGACTGACGGTCGCACGCGAGATCGCGGTAGCCCCCACCTGGACCGCGGCATCGTCTTCGTGGCCCGCGCCGCACGCCGTGAGCACGAGCCCGGCGAGCAGCACACAGGCGACTCGACGACCACGGCGATGGAGCCCCGCGCTCGGCATCCTCTCCGCTGGCCTCGTCGGCCGCCCGCCCGCTCGCCCTCCACGCCTCATGGGAGCACCAGTTGCGGGGCGCCGCCGTACTGCCGGCACACCGCTATGACGAAGTCGCTGCGGCAGGTGGTCCGCGCCTTCCACTTGGCCGTGAACGCGCGTGCGGCCGCGATCAGCACTTGTTCGTGCTGAGCGGCGCTCGTCAGGCCCTTTGCCCTCGCTTCGCCTTCGACGCGTTCCTCGAGCTTCGAGTCATAGAGGTCCTTTTCGATGATCAGCCGCTCGTCGGCCGGACTCTCACCGGTGAGCGACAGGAACCGCCGGAACTTCGCGGGGCTCGAGAAGGTGCTGTCGAGCATCTGGAGGGCTTCCGCTTCGGAGAGCACGAGGCCCCGTTCGCCGGCTTCCCCCTTCAGCCAGTAGTACGTGATCAGGATTTCCAGGATGTGCCGCTGCAGACGCGTGTACTTTTCCCTGCAGCGCGTCTCGAGCGCCGACCTCGTGGGCGCGGCGCCCTGCCCTTCGCGGGCCGACGTCGCCGCTAAGTACGCGATGCACCTCGAATATGCGGGCGGGTCGGGCACGACACCCACCGGTGCCGGGCGCGACGGGTAGGTTTCGTGCGCGAGCACCGACTCGATCGCGGTCCAGCGCTCCAGCTCGCCCAGCTCGACTGCGTGTCCGTCGACCGAGGCGACGACGGTCGTGGAGGCGTCCGCGCCCGGCAGCGCGTAGGCGACGGAGGACGTCGGAGCCGGGCTCGCGATGGCGAAGGTCGCCTTCGCAAGCGACGGCGAGTCGGTCGTCTTGGGGAGCGACGGCGAGCCGGCGGAGGAGGGCGTCTTCGCCGGCGAGCCGGCGGATGCCGTGCCGCCGCACGCGGCGATCAGCGCGCAGCACACGGCGATGCACGCGGCGCCGGCCGCCGATCTTGCCCGACTCGCCGGCGTCTGACGAGCTGTGTCTGCTTGCGAGTTCGACTGCATGCGCTGTGACCGAACCTTTCGTTTCCGCGTGCCTGAAGGTGTTGCCGTGGATACTCGCGCCCATACGCTCGAGCTGACGCGATCCCGCGCCGCGCCGGTCGAATGAGCGACGGCCGCAGGGCGAGCGAGAACCCGCCCTGCGGCTCCATCGTTGCGAGATGATCGAACGTCAGCTCGAGCCACCGTCAGCTGCTAGCCAACGCACCATCACCGTTGACCGGAACCCTATGCCTTGAGTTCCTGAGCCGTCGAGAATTCGCCTTCCTCTTTGGTTTCCTCGCCGGATTCGATCAGTTTGCCACTCTCGTTGATTTCAGACGAGAAGTGCTCTTTTTCGCCTTCGCAGCCAGCCGGGGTCGGTACGCCACCCGACTGTTTGTATTCGATCGTGTAGGTGCCTTTCTGAGATTTTTTGGTGGGCGTGATCCTGCCGACCTGGTCACCCGTGACCACGATTAATTTGCCCGCCACTTCGATGTGCACCGGTTCGATTTTCGTTAACACGCCGACTTCTTCTTTGGCTTCGTTGATGAAGCAGAGTTTCAATTTCGCTTTGACTAATATGGTTCCTTCGGAATCTTCTAACGAGTGCGCGCCGAAGATCGAGAAGGCCGTGCATTTCGAGAAGTCAACGGTCGCCGTTCCTTCTTTTTTCGTGGTTCCCGTCAGTTCGCCCGTAACGGTGTCCGATTCGCACGAGATCGGCGGTTCGCCTTTGATTTCCAGATGGCCCGCTTTGCTCGTGCCTTTGAGCGTGGTTCCGGCTGCGCCCGGTGAGAATTCGGGCAGCGACGCCATCGCGGACGTAGCGGCGACAGCGCTCAGGGCCGCCACTGCGGCAACCAGAACGCCGATCATCTTGACGTATCGCATTTAGCATTGCTCCTTTGTGTCTGTAGGGGATGGCCGGGCAGACTGCACCGGCCGGTCTTTACTGCCATACAGCGCGCTCTCTCCTCCTCGGATCCACAACAGGAGCCTCGCTTCGTACCGCTGACTCCTGCACCTAGGAGCTACCAAGGGCTGGAACTATCGCCCAAGCATGAACGCGTCCCCAGCATTGCAAAGCCCCCGCGCGGCTGTCAAGTTAAATGCAAATATCACCCTTATACGTTTCTCTCTAAACGCATCGGGGGTAAAATTTGGCTTAATTCATCGCGGGAATGGTTTAGCCCGCGATTTGCCGGGTATCAGCCCGACTTGGGCCGGCTTCGGCGAGGCCCATAAAGACTACGAGCACGCCGAATGCACGCCGGCCGCCGGCTGCCGCGCTTCTTCTTGCAGGCCTTCAGTGCCTGCGCAAGCTTCTGCGCCCTCGTCAGAGGCTTTTTCTTGCAACCGGTGACGCCGATTGGCGTGGTCTCGTGAATTGCCAGGCCGTTCTGGGCGGCGAGCAAGGTTGGCATCGTCAGCTTCTGTGCGCACATGCTGCCTCTGGCCGACACGGGCAGGGTCGCCGCGAACTCCGATGTGGGACCGCTGGGCAGCGTGACTTCGACATTTTCGAAGGGCACGTCCGGCGTACCGGCGAACGTGGCACTGGTCACACCCGTCTTTTTGTCGATGAACGTCTGGCCGACGAGGTCGACCGTGATTCCATATCCCTGCAGCACCAAGATGGCGTCGGGGAATTTCAGGTTCGCGTAGGAGACGAAGTACACGGGCCCCTGCAGCGGCACCGGCAGCACCGGCGTGTGCACGACGGCGTGACCGATCACCGAGCCCGCGGGGCAGGCGGCGGGGTCCGCTTCGAAGACGCTCGTCGGACACGCCTGCTGGATCGTCGACAGGCGCGCCGGCAGCTGCTTGGGGATGTCGAACTTGGCCTCCTGGAACCACGATTGCGAGCCGTCGGCGCCGGCGGGATAGGACAGCTTGAACGTGAGGCTCGTCCCGTCGAGTTTGCTCGGCCGGGCGGCCGTCGTCACGGTCAACTTCGGCGTGAAGTGCAGCAGC
Organism: Solirubrobacteraceae bacterium; assembly: GCA_035939315.1. Lineage (GTDB taxonomy): Bacteria > Actinomycetota > Thermoleophilia > Solirubrobacterales > Solirubrobacteraceae > Palsa-744. The sequence goes on from DASZFZ010000096.1 coordinate 70,812, forward strand.
GCGCAGTTGACCGCCTGATACGGCGCCGACACCGCCGCCGTGGCGCCTTCGTAGCCGGTGAGCTGGGCGGTGATCGCAAGCGGGTCGCAGCTGGTCGGGTTGAACGTGAAGCTTTGCCGGTTGATCGTCACGTCGATGCTCCTGAGCTCGACCGGGATGTGGTCGACGAGCTGGGGGATCACGTGCGCGCCGGTCGAGTCGGTGGTCACCGTGAGGGCCGCGCTGTGGGGGTCCACTTCGACCCTCGCGCGCACGACCAAGCAGTCGCAGGGGGGGTCCTGGCTCGGATTGGACGTGTCGTGCTCGAGATCGAACGGCCCCGCCTTGACGGGGCTGGCGATCGAGAGCCCGAACGGCGCGCCCCCGTAGCGTTCGGTGAGATAGACCTTGGCGCCGGTGACCGTGACCGGGTCGGAGCCGACGCCCGCCGAGACGGTCGCTTCGCCGATCTGGCTCTGGGGCCCGCAGGTGCCTTCGTTGGCCTGCGCTTCGGGGCACAGCGCGACGCCCACGAGCGTGCCCTCGAGGCCTTCGGGCATGTGCAGCTGCGCCGACCGGATGGCCTGATCTCCGTCTTCGCGCGCGATCGTCGTCGTCAAAGGGCTGAAGGCACCCGCGTAGGGATCCGTGGAGCCTGCCGTGAACGCGGGCGCGAACGGCAGGCTCGCGCCGGGGCATGTGCCGTGGGGCGCGCCCGCGCCGAGCATGAAGCTGCTTTCCGCGCTCGCCGCGGCGGCACCCGTCCACGGTTCGAAGCTGGCATGCGTGACGTACGGGCCTCCGCATCGCGACGGCGTCGCCAACGTCGCCGGTTCGCCGCTGAAGAAGTGGATTTCTGCTTCTTCGAAGGGCAGCTGGGGCAGGTTTTCGAACCTCGTGGTGATCTGGCCGCTTTCGCTGAGCTCCACGTCGCCCGCGAGCTTGACGAGCACGCCCGCTTGCGGGTCTTCGGCCACGAGGTAGATGGCCAGCAAGCTGGAGAACGGGTTTTCGTTCTGAGTGGCGACGTACACGGAGCCTTCGAGCGGGCTGCTCAGAAGCGGCGTCTTTATCTTCGCCGTCGCGACCTTCGCGGCGTTCGCGCAGAAGTTGATCCCCGGCATCAGCGTTTCTTCGCTTGCGCTCGCGGCGCCCAGCGCGACGTCTTCCTTGGCGGCGGCGCTGCCCGGCAGGTAGGGCTTGAACGTCAGCAGCGACGCGCCTGGCACGGTTACGAATTCCCTACGTCCTTCGAACCCGATCAGCCCCTCAGAGCAGGCTTCGAGACCGTTGGCCCCGGACGGGTTCAGCGCGATGCCTTCGGGCAGCGTGACGGTGATTCCCCTGACGGCCGAGCTCGTGAGGGATCCCGCGTTTTCGGTGGCTTCCCGGGGCACCCGGATGCGTGCGGTCAGGCCCGTGGCGGTGCTGATCGCCGGCCGTTCGGGAGCGACTTCGATCTGAGGACCGAAGCTCAGGTCGTTGCAGCTGTTGATCCCGAGCTGCCTGCCGAAGCTGTCCTGCAACGTGTAGCTCGCCGGCTGCAGTTGCGTGCCGCTGGGCGCTGATTTCGTCGGCCACGATTCGCCCGTCACAGACGCCGCGAACGGCGTCGCGCACGACGTCGGCAAGGTCAGGAACGCCGGCGGGCGCACCTGCGCGGACGGATTGCATTTGGGTGTGCCGGAGGCCTGGTAGAAGTGATCACCCAGGCAGCCCCAGCCACGAGCTTCGTCGTGCACGGCTTCGCCGGGCGTCCCCCAGATCGTCAGCGACTCCGATATGAGGTTCGCGATCTCGGTGATGTTCCGTACCGTCGCGGTGACGCCGTAGTCGGCGCCACTGCGCACCGAGAAGTCGATCGGCACGGCGATGCCGTCGAAGTAGAAGCCGAAGCGCGCCGGCTCACCCGGCGCTGGCGTCAGGTTGAAGACCGGGACCGGGTAGGACTGGACCGGAGCGCTGACGAGGCCCGCCGTCTGGAACAGCTTCAGGACGACCACGCCGACGGCGGCTTCCTGGGGGCAGAGGTCGTTGAAGCCGGTGCCGGGGGCTTTGGTGAGGAATGCCAGTTCGCTGCACTGCGGGAAGCTCGCGACGTTTGCCACCAGGCCCGGCGGAAGGCTGAACTGCAGGTTTCGCGCGAGCGCGGGCGGCGTGAGCGTATCCATGTTCTGGTTGAGCGCGAAGGTCGTCGTGAGCTGGAAGGGGTGCGAGCCGGCGCGCGCGTCGATGTTCCCGCCTTCTTCTTCGGGGACGATCGTGAAGCCGTCTTCTTCGACGCCGAACGCCGGGTGCGCTTCGCCGACCGTGAGATTGCGTTCGAGCGATGAGCGTTCGAGCCCACCACCGGTCACTTCTGCGGCGCTGACTCCACTCGTCGCACCCGGCGCGACGTTCACCGTGATGCTGACTTCGGCGTATTCGAAGGCTCCCAGGGATGGGTTGTAGGTGCACTGGACCTCGCCCGGCGCGGGTTCGCCGCAGGAACCGAGGCTCGGCTCAGATTTGTCGTTCTTTTCGGGGAACGCGTAGAGGATGACTTCCGGTTCGGGGGTTCCGCCGGACGTTTTCTTGACCGTGACTCCGGCCGGCAACGTCGCGGTGATGACCACGGGCGTGGCTCCGTCGGTGGATGCATCGCCGACGTTCAGGGCACGAAAGCTGACGACGCCTTCTCCGCCGGGGTCGAGGACCGTCGGGCGCACGCTCGATGTGAGTTGCCACCAGGGCGACGCGGCCAGCGCAGAAGACGGGCCGGCCACGACCATGACGATCGCAACCGTCGCGGCCAACGAGATGAACTGGGCGAGACGGCTTCTCATCGCCGGCCCCCCCTTCGGGTCTGCTTCGCTTTGGGCTTCGCCTTCGCCTTGGGCTTCGCGTCGTACCTCTTGCGCGCGAGGGCTTCGCAGCGTGCTCGGCGCTTCTTGACCTTCTCGCGTCGACAGAGCTTCAGGGCACGCGCGAGCTTCTGCGCGTTGCTTTCCTTGTGCGTGGGCTCGACTTCCGTGGGAACGACGTTGCCGGAACCGAGCGAGGTGGCGGTGGCGGGAGGGGCGAGCGGCGACTGCGTCGCCCCCGACCCCGCGCTGCAGGCAACGGTCGAGGCGCAGGGCCCAGGCTGCACCGGAGGCGTCGGTGACGGGCACGGCACGGCACTCGAGCAGATGTGAGCGTCGTAGACGTCGAGCGCCTCGTCGGTGTCCTGCGGCGAGAGCCTCGAGGCCGTCAAGAAGAAGACATCTTCGTCTTCCTGGCCGCCCGGTCCCATCGCGCTGGCGTCCAAGAACGTCGATTCTTCGCCCGAGTCGCCCGAGGAGATCAAGCCCACGCATCCTTCGACCGGGCTGCCGGCATCTTCCTTGACGAACTCGGCGTCGCCGGTGGACAACGATTCCCTGCAACCGCCGATGCCGTCAGGCTCGAACTCATATACGTCCTGCTGGTCGTTAACGTCCGAGGGCACGAGCGCGACTGGGCTGTCGAAGAACAGCCGCCCTTCGTTGGAGAGGTATCGCGACTGGTACCACGCGACGTCATAGGAGCCGAACGTCCAACCTGGGATCGAGCCGGCCAGCCACCGTTCGCGCCACACGCTCGCCCGATCGACGAGCAGCGGCGTTTCCTTTTCACCGAATTCCGCATCGCGGATGCCGGTTGGCCGTGCCCCCGACGGGTCGCACGACGCGCACACGAGACGTTGCGAGCTCGCATCGTGCAGAAACACCTCCTCGTCCGGTTCGCCGCTCGCGGCGTCGCGGTTGTCGAACCCGGTCAGCGACCGCTGCGACATGAAGGCGAGGAAGCGCCCGTTGGGAGATACCCGCGCAGTCAGCTGGCCGAGCAGGAGGTTGGACGAGCGAGCGCTGCCGACACCCCAATCCGGGAAGTCGCGATTGGAGAGCACGGCGACGAGACTGACGGTACCGTCATGCCACTCGTACAGGTTGCAGACGTTGCCCGCTGTCGCGAGCCCCGCTTCGCTGCAATCGCCACGCACCGCGCCCGCCGCGGGCACACCGCCGTTGGCCAGGATCCCGTTGGCCACGAAGTACGCGTATTCGCCGTCTTCGCTGGTGCCGGCGATGATGCCCAGCACGTCCGCCGGTTCATGCGGGTTCGCGCTGACCGTGAGGTCCTTCAGGTCGCCTTTCGCCGCGCATGACCGTTCGTCGACCGACGTGCCGAGTGCGCACATGTACAGGTCAGGCGCGCCTTCCTGGGCGGTGGCCCCGACCGTCAACCGCGCGGCGTCGGTGAAGAAGGCCCTCTCGCCGTTGGCGCTCGCGTCCTGGAAGTACGCGATTTCCGCGTTGCCTCCTCGCGAGCCTCGTGCGCCTGCTTCCGGCGCGTCGAGTTCGACCGATTCGCCTCGCGCGACGTCGCGCACGAACAGGTTGCCGTTCGCCGTCGTGAAGAACGCGCGGCTCCCGTCCGCGGACAGCGCGCCCCTCACCAGCTGCTTTTCTTCTTCGGCCATCATCTCCACGCCGCCTTCCGCGTCTGCCGATCCGCCACCCGGAAGCACGCTGACCGGCGTGAGCGCACGAGGATTCGTGTCCGACCACTCGTAGAGGGCCTCGAGCCCGCCGCTTTCGAAGCCTTCGGAAAGCGACTGCGGGGCGCTGAGGAGCACGTGAGAGAGGTCGGGGCTCGCCGCGGCGAATTCGACCCCGGTGCCGAATTCCAGTTTCCCTTCGGGTTCTTTGGCTCCGAAATGCGTTCCGGCGGGCACGTCTTCCGGATCGACGAGCGGTGTGAAGCTGCCCGTGGACGACCGCAGGTAGGGGGTGCGTTCGCTCGGCGGGTTCGCAGGCGATGGTGGGGTCACGCCGGGGGGTTGGACCAGAGCCGACGAGAGGTCCCCGGAGAACAACCGGTACTCGGACAGGCCATGTTCAAGCGCGAGCCCGGCCACTTCTTCGTGCTGCGTGGTGATGTCCTGCGTGCTCCAGCCACCCGCCGCCCGCGTCGCCAGGAGCTGCTGCTCCGCGAAGCTGCGGTTGCCCGCCGGTTCGCTGTCGACGGGGGCCTTCGCTATGTACGCCAGCGCGTCTCCGTCTTCGGAGGACTGGATCACTCCGCCTTCCGGAGTGATCGCTTCCAGCGCCGCGCCGTGCTTGTCGGCCGGCGAGACCAGTTCCCACGAGCGCCCGTCGATCAACCCGGGGCCGGCTCCCGCCTGCGTTGTGAAAGTGCGGTCTTCTCCCCTGACTTCGCCGAACGAGTTGTGCGCGACGACGCGGTAGTGATACGTGGTCCCGGGGGACAGCCCCTCGACGAGCACGCTGAACGATGCGTCGCCCGTGCCTTCGCCAGCACGGCCTTCGGGTTCGGGCACGCTGAATTCGTACGCTGTCGTGCTTCCGTATTCGAAGCGGTATGTCGTCGGGAGACCGAGCGGGTTGAGGGTCGTTTCGAGCCTCGCGCTGTCGGCCGACACCTGCGAGACCGACTCGCTGTCGATCGACACAGCCGGCAGCGTGGTGAACGTCTGCGCGACCGGCACGGGTGTCCCGGCGGCGCTTTCTGCGACCACCTGGTAGCGGTAGACGGTTCCCGGCTGCAGGCCCGAGAGCTTGACTTCGACCGTTTCGCCTTCGAAGCCTTCCGCCGTGAGCGAAGCCGAGGCGGTCGAGTGTTCGCTGGGACTCGCGAGACCGTAATCGACGTGGTATTTGGTCGCTTTGCCCTCGGGGTTGAGCGTGGCATGGATGGTCGCGGTTCCCTGGGGTTCAGCCGTCGCGCTCGCGGATTCCACGAGCGGCCCTGGAGGCAGTGGCTCCTTTACGCTCACGTCGCTCGCAGTGAGTACATAGAGATCGTCGGCGGTGTCGCCGAAGGCGAGCCCCGACGATCCTTCCGGTTCGCTGGACGACGAAACCTCGGCACCCGACGATGCGAACTCCGCCAGACGGCCTTCTTCGTCTTTCACGAAGAGCCCTTCGGCTGGACCGACCGCGATCACGCTGCCGAAGCCGGCGGCGGGGTCCCGCGGCGCGCCGACTTCCGACCCCGTCGAGTCGTACCGGCGAACGCCGCTGACCGGTACGCCGAATTCGCTGCTGAGCGCGTAGAAGCCGCCTCCCGCGGTTGTCGCGAGTGCGCGCACTTCGTGGCCGGCGCCCGAGAGGGCCACGCCCTTTTTGAGCTTGCCTTGCGGGGTGAACTCCTGGACTGCCCCACCGTCGCCCACGTCGACGAGACCCGTCGAGCCGACGCCGATCGAGTTCGGCTGCAGCGATTCGAACTCACCCGGTTCTGTCCCTTCCAGGCCCTTCTCGCAGGTGCTCGTCGGCGGGCTCGCTTCGGGCCCGCACGTCTGGAGTTCCGCGTTGCCGTTCGCGACGCCCCAACCCCAGGCCAGCAGGAATTGGCCGTCTTCTGTGAACTTGTCGATGCGGTTGTTGCGTTCCTCCTCGACGTACACGTCGCCGTGCGACAGATCCGAGGAGCCGTCGACGGCCACCCCTTCCGGCGAGATCAACTGGCCGGCGCCAGAGCCCCTGATGCCCTTCAAGCATGTCGTGGTCGCGGGAGTCGCGTCCGGCCCACAGGTCTGGAGTTCCGCTTCGCCGTTCGCGACGCCCCAACCCCAGGCGAGCAGGAATTCCCCGCTCGGCGAGAACTTGTCGATGCGGTGGTTTTCGGTGTCGGCGACGTAGATGTCGCCAGCCGAAGGGTCGGCGAGAGCGTTTCCGTTGTCGACCGCGATCCCATGCGGCGAGTTGAACTGCCCCGCCCCTTCTCCGGCTTCGCCGATCTCGGCGACCGCCGCGCCGGCCGGAGCGGCCGCGACCAGCCAACCAATGCTCGCCGCCAGCGGCAGGATCGCAAGCAAGACGAGCAGGCGTGGGCACAGGTCAAACCGA
>DASZFZ010000097.1:0-3440 GCA_035939315.1 Solirubrobacteraceae bacterium
GCGCGCGGGCGCACCCGCCCAGCGAGCGGTTCTGCGACGCCTGCGGAATGCCACTCGTACACTCGAGCGCGGCCGAGCACGCCGCGAGCGAGCGCCAGCGCACGGCGCGCAAGATCAAGCCCCAGTACACCGAGGGCCCGCTCGTGGAGGTTGCTCGGGTCACCAACCAGCCAGAAGCCGAGTTCATCGCCGGCCTGCTCCTCGAGGAGGGCATCCCGTCCCTGCTGCGCAACTCCATCGGCGGCTACTCGCCCATGATCGGCCCGCGCGAGGTGATGGTTCCCGAGTCCGGAGCCGAGGCCGCGCGCGAAGTGCTCGCGTTCCAGCGCGACTAGACGGTCGTGGGTCAAGTGGGGCAAGGACGCAGGGAGCGTGGTGTGCTCTGCACACGAGCGACCGAGGACGCCGCCCCGCGCCGGCCCACGGCCGACTAGACGAGAACCGGCTGGCCGGCGGCTTCAGAGGTGATCGCGCGGATCTCCTCGGAGGCGCGCTCGAACTCGGCGTCTGAGAGCACGGGCGTGCCCTCGAACGGGAGTTCGCGCTGGAGCTCGATCCAGGCGTTCGGCCCGATGTACTCGTCCTTGACCTTCACCGTCACCGGTCGCGGGATGCGGTAGGTGCGCAGCAGCAGGACGTGCAGCGGCTGGCGACCGCGCCAGCCGAGGCGCTTTTCGGCGTAGTCGGGCGTCCACACGTAGAACGGCGACAGCGCGTCCACGCAGCGCGGGTCGACGATCGTGAAGTGGTCGGTCACTTCCGCCCACGCGCGAATGCGCACGCGGTCGGGCTGCTGCAGCGGAGCGCCCGAGACGAACGTGTGCAGCGGCGGCTCGCCGTCGCTCCAGACGCCCTCCTCGAGGGCGCGCCTCAGCTCGGGCTGGTGTGACTCGCGCACGAGATCGCCCGGCTGGTGGTCGAACGTGGGATACAGGAAGAAGCGTTCGTGGGCGAGCTTGAATGGCTTGCCGGCCTGCGGGAGCACGCCCTTGCGGAGGGTTAGGAGCTGCTCGCCTTCCGCCAGAGCGCGGACGGTGACAGCCCATTCTTTGAAAGCAATTGGCATGAGAAAGGGACCAACGAGATCAGAAACATCAGGACCAAATCGCGCGTCGCCCAAGGGCCCCGCACATCCGTTAAAGATACGAAACCTGAGCGAAAATCCCAAATCGCCTGCAAATGAGCTGTTTTTTTGGCCTAGTGGCCAGCTTGGGGCGTGTCAAGGCTGGCTCACAGCCGCCGCCCGGCGAGCCCCTCGACCGCCTCGATCATCGCCGCGTAGTCCTGATCGCCGTACCCGCGCCCCATCGTCGCCGCCAGCAGATCCCGCGCGTGCGAGGCCGCGGCGAACGGCACGCCGGCACTCTCCGCCTCCTGCAGGCACAGGCGCACGTCCTTGAGCATGTGCGCCGTCTTGAACAGCGTCGTGTAGTCGTGTCGGCGCATTGGCCCCGACTTGAGCGCCAGCTGCGCCGAGGCGCCCGAGCCGGCGGAGGCCACCTCGACGAGCGCATCGAGGTCGATGCCGGTGGCGTGAGCGAGCAGCAGCGCCTCGGCCACGGCCGCGGCGTTGGCGGCGCCGATCGAGTTGTTGATCAGCTTCAGCATCTGGCCCTGCCCGAGCTCGCCGACGTGCACGATCACCCGACCCATCGTCTCGAGCAGCGCTCGCGCACGCGCGAAGTCATCCGGCTTGCCGCCGACCATGATCGTCAGCGAGCCGTCCTCGGCCCGTGGCGAGGATCCCGTCACCGGCGCATCGAGCATCGCCACGCCGCGCTCGTGCAGAGCGCTCGCGATGCGGCGCGCGTCAACCGGGCCGATCGTGGACATGTCCACGCACAGCAAGCCAGGGTGCGCCGCATCGATCACGCCGTGCTCGCCGAGCAGCACCGAGGCGACCTGCGCGCCGTCGACGACCATGCTCACGACGATGTCGCTGCGCTCGGCCACCTCGGCTGGGGTGGAGAGTGCGCTCGCGCCGTGCTCGGCGGCCCAGCGCTCGGCCTTGCCGGTCGTGTGCGTCCAAACCGACAGCGGGTAGCCGGCGCGAGCCACGTTTGCTGCCATGCGCGAGCCCATGATTCCCAGGCCCAGGAAGCCGACCGACTGCAGCTCGGCCTGCTCAGCGTTCTCGTTCTCGGGCATCCCCGAATCCTCCTCCGCCGGGTGTTTCGACGCGCAGCCGCTGCCCGGCGAGGAGAGTGCCTGTGCTCTTCGCCGGCAGCGTTTGCCCGTCGAGCAGATCACGTCCGCACGCGCCCGCCTGTCCGCCATGCGCGCCGCGCGGCGGGTGGCGCCGGCGCTCGGCGATCAGCGAGAACGTCATGTCGGTGAGCGCTTCGAGCTCGCGCACGACGCCGTCGCCGCCACGATGGCGCCCGGCGCCGCCGGAGCCGCGCCGCAGCGCGTACTCGACCACGCGCAGCGGGAACTCGCGCTCGAGCGCCTCGATCGGCGTGTTGAGCGTGTTGCTCATCGCCACGTGTACCCCGCTGGGTCCGTCGGCGGTCGCGCAAGCGCCCTGGCCGCCGCCGAGCGTCTCGTAGTAGGAGAAGCCGGTGTCCTCGCCGTCGTGCCCGGTGACGCCGAGCGTGAGGTTGTTCATCGTGCCCTGGCCCTGTGCGTGGCCGAAGGCGGCGAGCACCAGGTCGGCGACGCGCGAGGAGGTCTCGACGTTGCCTGCCGCCACAGCCGCTCCGGGGCGGGCGTTGAGCACGCTGCCCTTCCGAGCGCGCACCTCGATCGGGCGGTAGGCGCCGGCCGTGGGCGGGATGTCCGGGTCGGTCAGCACGCGCACCGCGAACAGGCACGCCGAGCGGGTGACGGCGAGCGGGCAGTTGAGGTTGCCCTCGTACTGGGGCGCGCTGTCGGAGAAGTCCAGCAGCAGCCGCTCGCCGTCGACGACGGCGCGCAGGCGCAGCACGAGATCCCCCTCGGGCGCCTCGAGCACGTCCTCGCCGTGCAGGACGCCGTCGGGCAGCGCCGCCAGGCAGGCGCGGGTGCGTCGCTCGGAGTAGTCGAGCACGGCGTCCGTCGCCTCGCGCAGGCGGTCCGCGCCCACGCGCTCAGCGAGCTCCGCGAGTCGTAGCGCGCCCGTGCGGTTGGCCGCCAGCTGCGCGCGCAGGTCGGCCCTGCGCTCCTGCGGCTGGCGCATGCGCGTCACGAGCTGCTCGAGCGTCGCTTCATCCAGAGGCTGTGGCGATATGACCACGCCCTCGTCCTCCAGGCGGCGGCTGTCGGCGGGCATCGAGCCGGGCACCGCCGCGCCGACGTCGGCGTGATGGGCGCGGCTGGCGGCGAAGCCGAGTAGCCGGCCGCCCGGCGTGAAGGTCGGCGTGATCACCGTGATGTCGGGCAGGTGGGTGCCGCCTGCGAACGGATCGTTGAGGATCCACGAGATGCCCGGGACATGATCCTCGCCGAGCACCGCGTCGACG
>DASZFZ010000098.1:0-1605 GCA_035939315.1 Solirubrobacteraceae bacterium
CTGGATGCCTTCGCCGAGCGCGCTCTGGGCGGCGCTGTAGGAGGAGGCGCCGGACATCGTGCTCGACGGGTTCAGCGCGTCCTGGACGGAGGGCGCGCCGAGGCCCATCACGAACTTCGTCTGACCGTCCGAGCCGCGACCGTCGGCGATCACGAGCGTGACGGGCAGACCCGTGATTTTCGCTTCGACCGCGGCTTCGGTGCCCGGGAGGCTGACCGGCGAGGCTTCCTCGCCGGCATGGCGCAGAGCGCTCGCGAGCGTGTCCACGGCCGCGCGCGAGGCGGTTGGGTCCTTGGAGTCGATCACGACGCCCGCCCTCAGTTCGAGCACGCTCGCGCCGCTGGCGAACACGCCCGCTTCGCCCATCCAGCCGAGCAGCGCATGCCGGCTCTGCGCGTTGGGAGAGCTGAGCGCGTCCACAGGTACGAGCAGAGCTTCGACGAGGCCCTTGACGCTCAGCGTCGCCTGTGCGGAGGTCGGCGTAACGCCTTCGCCCGCGGCCGCGCCGCCCAGCGCGGTCGCTAGCGACAGTAGGCCGTGCAGCCCTTCCAGGCCGCCTCCCAGGGCGCCCCCGACGTCGCCGAGGCCCGCCGCCAGCCACGATTCTCCGGGCAGCGCCGCCAACGCGCGGTTGCCCGCCGCGACCGCGGCGACGAGCCCGCCGCTCTGCGCCGCCGTACCCGTCGCGCCCGCGGGGGGCGGGCCGACGTCGGCGTCGAGCGTGAGCGAGCCCTGCGCGGGCACGAGCGAGACGTTCAGCGGGCGCATCCCGCCGAGCACGCTCAGCAGCTGCGAGGGCAGTTGCTGTGCGCCGGTGGCGCCCCCGTGCGCGGGGCTCAGCGCCGCGGGGTTCGCGTACACGTGCGCCAGCGCGTTCGCCGGGGCGACCCCCAGCAGGCGCGCATACGTGGCGTCGGTCTTCAGCGCAGGTGTTGCACCCTGCGCGGCTTCGATCGCCGCGTGGACGCCGGATTCGGTGCCGAGCACGACGAAGCGGTCGACGACGGCGAACGCATCCCCGCCGGCGCTGGCCTGGTAGGCGACGCCCTTGTATGTGCTCGCGTGCGCGCCCGCGTGCGCGGCCGCGTTGGAGACGAAGGTCTTGGCGGCGGCGAGGTCGCTGGTGTCGAGCACGATCGCGCCCTGCGCCCCGCCCGCGCCGAACGGCCACTCCGCGCCGGAGCCGCCGCCGCCGGTCAGGCCCTGCGCGAGCAGGCTCTCCAGCGCGCCGGAGGACCCGAGCGAGGTATAGAACAGGCCCGCGTCGGGTCCCAGCCACGGGGCGACGTCGTGGCTGTAGTCGAGCGTGGGGCTGCCGGGCGTCTGCAGCACGCCGAGCAGGCGCGTGTACGGGTTGGCCTGGTGCGTGAGCGCGTGTCCGGCCGCGAGCGCGTCGGTCCGCAGGCTGCCGGTCGGGCGCACGACCGCGCCCACGTACACCGCCGTCGAGGCGGGGGCCAGGCCGGCGGGGTCGGCGCTCGTGCCGGACGGGGCGCTGGAGCCGCAGCCCGCGAGGCCCGCGGCGAGCGCCAGGCTCGCCGCGGCCAGTGCGAGCGCGGGGGAGACGATCGCCGCGCGCCGCGCTGCGTGGGCGCGACGGCGTGC
>DASZFZ010000099.1:0-47488 GCA_035939315.1 Solirubrobacteraceae bacterium
TGCGGTCGGCGATCATCTCCATCGCCGTCTGCAGGTCCAGACGCTCCCAGTCGGTCCCGTTGGGGCGGCGATACAGGACGTGCTGCTCGCGGGCGCTGCCGGTGGTGAGCTGCAGCGACGCCGACCCCTTGGGGCACAGCCGCCCGCGGCTGTGCGGCGCGTCCGGGTCGCCCTCGATCTGGATCGCGCGGCCGTCCTTGACGTACACCTTCTGCGCGCAGCCGACGGCGCAGTACGGGCACACCGACCCGACCACGCGGTCGGCGTCGGCGATCCGCGGGCGCAGCTCCCGGGTCTCGCGCGAGCTGGCGGCCGCGCCGCGAGCCATCCGGTCGGGCCCGCGCAGCTGGCGCAGGACCGGCCACTCGGCGGGGGACGGCGGGCGGCGGCTCACGCTTGTGACGATACCCGCGAGAGGAACCGCAGCAACTGCGTTTCTTCGCCGCCGCCCCAGCCGGCGAAGAACGCATATTTGTCTTCGGCGGGGTAGGAGGGGAACCACCACAGCCCCTTGACCTCCGGGAAGAGGCTGCCGTCGAGCAGCTCGTCGTAGACGGTTTCGGCCTGCTGCTCGTCTTCGGCTTCGCTCTTGGGCGCGCCGCGGGTTTCGCAGGTGCGCCCTTCGTAGGGCTTGTTGCGGCAGATGCCGAACTCGGTCGCGAAGACGTTGGTGTGCTCGACGCCGAGTTCGATGGCCTCCTGGTAGTCGGCTTTCAGCCCGCGCAGGCCGTAGTCGTACTGGTAGCTCGGCACGGTTTCTTCTTCGGCGAGCGTCCTGCCTTCGAGGTCGTAGGGGTGGAAGGTGAAGCCTTCGATGCGGCTCTTCAGTTCGGGCTGCGCCTTCAGGGCGTCGCCGAGCCAGCCGCGCCGTTCGCCGATGCGCGAGGACCCGTCGTAGTCGCCGGTCAGGTCGAACAGCAGTTTGACGTCGGCCGGCAGCGCGCCGGCCTGCTTGGCCCGCTGGGCTTCCTTGGAGAGCGCGACGAACATTTCCGCGTACTTGACGGGTTCGGCGCATTCCCCGCATTCGCCCTTCAGCCACATCTCGTTGCCGACCTCCATCAGCGTGTTGCCGTAGGCGGCGGCGCGCTCCACCTGTCCGAGCGCCTGCTTGACCCAGGACGCGGTGCTCACCGTCGACAGCCGCTGCCAGTCGTTGGTGTTGCCGACGATCACGTCGTTGTTGAGGAAGCCGAACTCGCTGGCGAGTTCGAGGCTGTTGCCGTGGGTGCTTTCCGATTCCGTTTCGGCGTCGTCGGTGGCTTCGATGCGGTCGGAGGCGATGCCGCCGGAGACGAGCGCTTCGCTGTTGCGCACGAACTTGGCTTCGCGGCGCGCCGAGCAGCAGTAGGCGCCGTTGGTGCCGACGATCGGCCGCGTGGTGACGCTCGCCTTGCCCTTCCCTTCCACGGTGCAGCCGCGCGGATATTCGCCGCTCTTGCCGTAGACCGCGACCACGGCGAGCCGGTAGGCGGTGTTGGGTTCGATGAACGCCTGTTCGCCGCCGGCGACGCTCGATTCGTCGTCTTCGCCGGCGTTGTCGAACGTGAAGCTGCGCCGGCTGGTGTGCCTGTCTGTGACCGACCGCGCCTGGCTTCGCGTTTCGCTGGCCGGCCACACGAGCGCCCGCTGCTCGACGAGGTACTTCTGCACGGGCTGGCGGATCTTCCACCTGATGCTCACGCCGGTCGGTTCCCTGGCGGTGTTGGAGGCGCCGGTGATTTCCGCCGGCGCCCAGCTCGCGGCGCAGGTGGCCGTCGGCTGGCTGGCCGCCGGTTCGGACAGGGACGGCGCGGGCGCGCCCGACGCTTCTTCGGCGCCGGAGCCGGCCTGCGCGCCGGCTTCGGCCGCGTAGGCGGCCGTGTGCGACGCGAGGAGCACGAACGCGCAGGCGAGCACGAGCGCGAAGGCGCTGTGACAGGCCCGCGGCGCGGGCTTCGGGTGGCTGTTGGCGGACGGCACTGTGAGGGCGGACGAGAACGGCGGGCGACGCCCGGCGACCCTGGGGCGCGAGCAGCCTACGGCCCACCCGCACGATTTTGTGTTGCGATCCTGAGTTCCCGTTTTCGCCGCGTTCTATCCGTGGCCGCCGCCGGCGGCACCGGCGATCAGCGCGAGCGCGTGGCGAAGCGCGGGCGCGAGCTCCCCGCCGACCTGCTCGATCGCGCGAGGGCTGCCCGGCAGGTTCACGATCAGCGTGCCGCCGCGGGTGCCGGCGAGCGCGCGCGAGAGCATCCAGTTGGGCGTGTGCGGCCGCGAGGCCTGGCGCATCGCCTCGGCGATCCCCGGGATCTCGCGATCGAGCACGGCGCGCGTGGCCTCGGGGGTCACGTCGTCTGCGGACACGCCGGTGCCGCCGCTCGTGAGCACCAGGGGGCAGCGCTCGACGTCGGCCCAGTGGCGCAGTCGCGCTTCGATCGGCCCGCGCTCGTCGGCGATCAGCTCGCGCGTCACCTCGGTCGCTCCCAGCTCGTGGGCGAGCGCCTCCAGCAGCGGGCCGCTCGCGTCCTCGCCCGCGGACCTGGAGGTGCTGATCGTGAGGGCCACGACGTGCAGCCGCTCAACCCTCCGCGTGCACGTAGTCGCTGCGCCCGCCGCGCTTCTCCAGCAGCACGACCTGCTCGAGCTCGATCCCGCGCTCGAGGCCCTTGACCATGTCGTAGACGGTCAGCGCGGCTACGGCGCAGGCGCTCATCGCCTCCATCTCGACGCCCGTCCGGGCGACCGTGCGCGCCTCGGCGATCAGCTCGACGAGCCCCGCGTCGACGTCGACGCTGGCCGACACGTCGATGAAGCTGAGCGGTAGCGGGTGCGCGAGCGGGATCAGCAGCGCCGTCTGCTTGGCCGCCTGGATGCCGGCGATGCGCGCCACCCCGAGCACCTCGCCCTTGGGGCCGTCGCCGTCCCTGACCGCGCGGGCGCTCCGTTGGGACATGCGCACGCGGGCGCGCGCCCTGGCGACGCGCTCGCTGACGGGCTTGGCGCCTACGTCGACCATGCGCGCCGCGCCGTCGGCGCCGACGTGCGTGAGCCGGGGCGCCGGGTCGAGCGGCGCGGGCGTGCCCTGCACCCAGCCGCCGTCCTGCGCCCGCCCGTCTTCGGGGACCGTCGCGTCCTCGGGCGTGCCGGCCAGGACCTCGCGCTTCCAGATCGGGGACTCCGCCTTGATCCGGTCGATCGCCTCGCGCGCGGCGGCGAACGCTTCGGCGCGGTGCGGCGCGGAGACCGCGACGATCACGCTCGGCTCGCCGAGCGGCACCTCGCCGACCCGGTGCTCCACCGCGATCGCGCAGGCGTCATGGATCGCGACGCACTCGCGCGCGATCCGCTGCAGGCGGTCGTGGGCCATCGTCTCGTAGGCCTCGTAGTCGAGCCGCTCGACCTCGCGGGTGACTCCCTCGAAGACGACGATCGCGCCGGCGCGGGGGTCGGAGACGGCGGCGCGCACCTGCTCGCGCGAGAGCGGCTCGCCGCTGACACGCGCGCGCACGAAGGTCTCTTGGGCTTCGCTGCCGCCGCTCAGCGGCGGGATCAGCGCGAGCTCGTCGTCGCCGCACAGCGACGTGCCGGGGTCGGCGTACTCGCGGTTGACGGCCATCACCACCCGCATCCGCGCGAGCGGCTCGCGCAGCTCCTCGCGCTCGGCGAGCGCCCGCAGCGCGTCGGCGACGGTCGCGCCGGGCGCCAGCCGCAGCTGCACGGTGTCCGCGCCCGCGCGCTCGCGCAGCATCGCGAACAGCCGGACGTTCAGGGTCAGCTCGCGCGCGCCGCTCACGTGAGCGCCGCCGTCCACGGGTGCAGCGGCTCGACCTCCACGCGCGCGCCGGCCGGCACGTGTGTGACGGCGCTGGGGATCAGCGCGAGCACGTCGGCGGCGAGCATCGAGCTGAGCACGTGCGAGCCCTGCGCGCCCGTCGGCCGCGCGTACAGGCCGTCCGCGCGCAGGCTCAGGGAGCAGCGCAGCGCGTGCGCGCGCCCGGCCGGCTTCTCGTAGGGCTGCTCGAGCAGCGCGCTGCCGCGCTCGCCGGCGCGCGCGGCGCCCTGCATCGCGCGCAGCGCGGGCCCGGCGAGCAGCACGAAGGTGACGATCGCCGAGACGGGGTTGCCGGGCAGGCCGAACACGGGCCTGCCGTCGAGCGTCCCGAACCAGGTGGGGTGCCCGGGGCGCAGCGCGAGCCCCCAGAACAGCTGCCTCGCGCCGAGCGCCTCCAGGGCGGGGCGGACGTGATCGTGCTCGCCGACGGACATGCCGCCGCAGATCACGAGCGCGTCGGCGTCGGCGGCCGCCCCGGCGATCGCGGCGCGCGTCTGCTCGGGCTCGTCGGGCACGCGCACGGCGGGCGCCACCCGTGCGCCGGCGCAGCGCGCGAGGGCGCCCAGCGAATGCGAGTTGGACTCCCGGATCGCGCCCGGGCGGGCGGGCTCGCCGGGCGCGAGCAGCTCGTCTCCGGTGACCAGCACGGCCACGCGCGGCGCGCGGGCGCACTCGACGCGGGCGCGCCCCAGCGAGGCGAGCATCGCCAGCTGCGCAGGCCCGAGCGCCGTGCCGCGAGCCAGCGCGCGCGCGCCGGCGGGCACGTCCTCGCCGGCGTGGCGCAAATGCGCGCCGGCCGGCGGACGCTCCAGCACGCGCACGACGCCGTCCTCGCGCCTTGCTTGCTCGCGCGGCACCACCGCGTCGGCCCCTACCGGGACGATCGCCCCGGTCGAGATCGCGATCGCCTGCCCGGCGGCCAGCCCGGCGGCGGCGGGCAGCCCCGCGCGCGACTCGTCGATCACGCGCAACGCCACCGGCGTGTCGGCGCCGGCGCCCGCGAGGTCGGCGCGGCGCACCGCGAAGCCGTCCATCGCGGAGCTGTCGAACGGCGGCAGCGCCTGCTCGGCGTGGACGTCCTCGGCGAGCACCCGGCCGAGCGCGGCGTCGAGCGCGAGCGTCTCGCTGCCGAGCCCGCCGCTGGCCGCCAGCACGATCCGCAGCGCATCGTCGACCTCGAGCTGTTGGCTTGCGCCCATCGAGGGCAACTGTAGTGGCGGCTGCGAGACTGGGCAGATGCCGAGCGAGCGATCCATCGACCCCGCGGACGGCGCCGGGGGGCGCGCGGAAGGACAGGTGCGCGTCGCGGTGCTCGCCGGCGGGATGGCCGCGCGCATGGGCGCCGCCAAGGCCGCGGTCGAGCTGTGCGGTCGCCCGCTGATCTCCTACCCGCTGGCGGCGGCCCGCGAGGCCGGCCTGGAGCCGGTGGTCGTGGCCAAGCGCGCGAGCGAGCTGCCGGCCCTCCGCGAGCGGGTGATCCACGAGCCCGACCGCCCGCACCACCCGCTGTGCGGGATCGTCGCCGCGTTGCGCGAGCGCGAGACGGCGGTCGTGGCGGTGGGCTGCGACATGCCGTTCGTGAGCGGCGCGCTGCTGCGGCGCATCGCCGGCGGGGCCGGCGGGCCGGGCGGGGCGCTGGCGGCGCGCCTCGACGGGCGCTTGCAGCCGCTGCCGGCGCGCTACACGCCGGCCGACCTGCCGCTGCTCGAAGACGCGCTCGCGGGCGAGCGCTCGCTGCGCTCGACGCTCGCGCGGCTCTCGCCGGGCGTGCTCGACGAGCGCGAGCTGCGCGACCTCGGCGTGCCCGAGCGGCTGTGCTTCAGCGTCAACGACGAGCGCGACCTGCTCAGGGCGCGTCGCTGGCTGGAGGGCTGATGCCCTCGGCGAGCACGCGCAGCTCCGCGAGCGCCACGCCCGCGCGGCCGGCGATCCAGCAGGCGAGCGGCGCGGCGGTGCGTTCGGAGGCGTGCGCGGCGGTCCCGGCGAGCTCCAGCAGCTCGCGGATCTCCTCGCCCGTGGGCCGCTCGACGCCGGCCTCGCGCGCGAACGCCGCGATCCACTCGTCCCTCGTCATGGCCGCAGGTTAGCCCGTGCGCGACCTGCTCGACCGCCCTCTGCGCGACCTGCGGGTGTCGGTGACCGACCGCTGCAACCTGCGCTGCCGCTACTGCATGCCGCGCGAGGTCTTCGGGCCGGGCTATCGCTTCCTCGAGCGCGCCGAGCTGCTGAGCTTCGAGGAGATCGCGCGGCTGGTGGGCGTGTTCGCGCGGCTGGGCGTGCACAAGGTGCGCCTGACGGGCGGCGAGCCCCTGCTGCGGCGCGAGCTGGAGCGGCTGGTGGCGATGCTGGCGGAGGTCGAGGGCGTCGAGGAGCTCGCGCTGACGAGCAACGGGCTGCTGCTCGCCGGCCGGGCGCGGGTGCTCGCGGACGCGGGCCTCACGCGCGTGACCGTCAGCCTCGACGCGCTCGAGGACGAGGTGCTGGCGCGGATCGCCGACGCGCCCGTGTCCGCGCGGCGCGTGCTCGACGGGGTCGAGGCGGCGCTCGCGGCGGGCCTCTCGCCGGTCAAGGTCAACATGGTCGTGCGCCGCGGCTACAACGAGCGGTGCGTCGTGGAGATGGCCGAGCGCTTCCGGCGCACGCCGGTGGTGCTGCGCTTCATCGAGTACATGGACGTCGGCTCGACCAACGGGTGGAGCGCGCGTGACGTCGTCCCCGCCGAGGAGATCCTCGCGCGGCTGCAAGCGCGCTGGCCACTGGAGGCGCTCGCGCCGAGCGCGCCGGGCGAGGTCGCCACGCGCTACCGCTACCGCGACGGGGCGGGCGAGATCGGCGTGATCCACTCGGTCAGCAAGCCGTTCTGCGGCGGCTGCACGCGCGCGCGGCTGTCGGCCGAGGGCACGCTCTATACGTGCCTGTTCGCGCGCCGCGGGCACGACCTGCGCGCGCTGCTGCGCAGCGGCGCCGGCGAGCAGGAGCTGGAGCGGCGGCTGCGGGAGGTGTGGGGGGCTCGCGCCGATCGCTACTCGGCCGAGCGCGCGAGCGGGCCGGCGCCCGACTCGGCTCCGGGGAAGGTGGAGATGTCGTATATCGGCGGGTGAGCGGCCCACACGCTCACGTCCCGCGGGTGCGGACGAAATGGCGCGACGAAGCTATTGAGCAGCTGTGGCAGGCGGTTCGTCAGCCGCGAAAAGCGTCCCGGTAACCGGGGCGGGCTCCACCTTCTCGATAGCTACGCTCAGGTCGTCCTCCTCCTCGATTCGCAGCATGCGTATATCCCGGACACACGCCGAGAACCACGGCAGGTGGCGTGCGAGGTCCTGAACGGCGAGCACGCAGTCAACGGCTTTCGTGTTCTTGTTGCCGTAGTACAGGGAGCCCTGCTTGTGGTCGGAGAAGCCATGCGCGTTAAGCATGTCGCCGACTTCCTTATAGCCGTTGCGCCAGTTCGGGCCGCAACGAGTCTCCATCTCCTTCGTCAACAGGTCGAACGCAATCGCGTACATGCGGCCAGGATAGCCGCCCCGGCGCCCAGTTGTCCCAACTAGCGAAAGTCTCCCGTTCCTAGCGGCCACGTACTCCCCTTTCGGTCAGACGCTGGAAGCCGGAAGCTACCCGGGCTACCGGCGGACGAAATCGAGCGCATGGGTTTGTCAGCGCACACATCATCATTATTGCGCTGGGCGTTGAGATCGTCGCGTTGGCCGTCGCCCTGGTCGTTACGATTCTTGACTGAGATGCCGAACTCGTCTTCATCTCCGACACCCGCTCGGCCCAACCCGATGCCGTCGACCCCGCCCTCGAACGTCATCGCGGTAGAGATCCGCTCGCCCAAACCGAGCAGCTAGACGCGCAGGTCAGGACGCACCGGCACGCGCGTCGTCGGCCTGCTCGAGTGCCCACACGCCGATGTCCCGCGGCGCGATCGTCACCCGCAGCTGCGCCCCGATCCCCAGAGCGTCGAGGTAGGGGCCGCGAACCGTGAGCTCGAACGCCTCGCCCACGGCGACCGTCAGCTCGCGCACCGTCCCGAGGTCCACCTCGTCCTGTAGAACGGCCGTGCAGACGTTGCACTCGACCTCGCGCTCGGCGTCGCGCGCGTCGTCGGGCATGTCGCCGGGGCCCGGCGTGCGGACGCGCACGCGCTCGGGCCTCACGCACCAGACGACCTCGCGCCCGTCCGCCAGCCCGTGCTCGGGCACCCGCAGCTCGACCCCGCCGCTGACGAGCGTGTGCGGCCCGCTGACGCGCCCGGGCAGCGCGTTGGCGATCCCCAGCAGGGCGGCCACGCGCGGGGAGGCGGGCGCGGCGAAGAGCTCGCGGCGGGCGCCGGCTTGCAGCTCGCGCCCGCCGTCGATGACGATCAGCTCGTCGGCGAGCATCGCGGCCTCCTCGGGGTCGTGGGTGACGATCACGCTGGCGATCTCGCGTTGCTGTTGCAGCCGGCGCAGGTCGCGGCGCAGCTGGTCGCGCACGGGGGCGTCGAGGCCGGTGAAGGGCTCGTCGAGCAGCAGCAGGCGCGGTTCGGTGGCGAGCGCGCGGGCGAGCGCGACGCGCCGGCGCTGGCCGCCGGAGAGCTCGTCGGGGAAGCGGTCCTCGAGGCCGGCGAGGCCGAGGCGGGCGATCCACCAGCGCGCCAGCTCGGGCTTGGCGCGGGCGCCGAAGGTGACCTGGCGCCAGAGCGTGCGCCGGGGCACGAGCGCGGAGTGCTGGGGGACGTAGCCGATCTCGCGCCGCTCGCAGGGCAGCTCGTCGAGCGCGAGCGCGCCGGCGCGCACGTGGCCGCCATCGCCGGGCGTGAGGCCGGCGAGCAGCCGCAGCGTCATCGTCTTGCCGGCGCCGGAGGGGCCGAGCAGGGCCAGCCGCGGGCTGCTCGCGCGGTGGGCCAGCTCCAGCGAGAACGAGCCGAGGCGTCCCCGCACGGCGAAGTCGAGCGGCTCGCCCCGTGCACCGGAGGCCGGCGCGGTCGGGGCGCCTTCGGCGATCGGCGCGCGCTTGGCGGTCGGGGCGTACTCGGCGATCGGCCCGCGCCCAGCGGTCGGGGCGCGCTCGGCGTTTGCCGCCGCGCTCGCGTGGCCCCTGCCCCAGCCCCGGCCCCTGCGCCGCGGCAGGCGGGCGCCGCTGGCGAGCAGCACGGCCAGCGCGGCGGCGAGCGCGACGGCGACCGGGAGGGTGGTGGCGGGCAGGCCCGTCGAGCCGAACTGGACGAAGGCGAAGACGGGCAGGGAGTAGGGGTGGTAGGCGAGGATCACGGTCGCGCCGAACTCGCCGAAGGAGCGCAGCCAGGCGAGCAGCAGGCCGGCGCCGATGCCGGGCAGCGCGGCGGGTATGGCGACGTGCCGGAAGCGCGCGAGGCGGCCGTGGCCGAGCGTGCGGGCCATGTCCTCCAGGGCGGGGTCGACGGCGGCGAAGGCGGCGCGGGCGGCGAGGATCAGGAAGGGGGCGGCGACGAAGGTCTGGGCGAGCACGATGCCCAGGCGGGTGTCGGTCAGCTCGCCGCCGAACAGGCGCCCGGCGGCGGTGTAGGGGCCGAGCACGTACAGCAGCAAGAGGCCGCTCATCAGAGGCGGCAGCGCGAGCGGCAGCGAGACGAGCGCGAGCGTCAGGCGCGCGGCGAAGCCGCGTCCGCGGGCGAGCAGGTACGCGAGGGGGATGCCGAGCAGGCCGATCGCGGCCGCCGAGACGGTGGCGGTGAGCAGCGAGGTGAGGAGCGCGCCGGTGAGGCCGGGGGCGGAGGACAGCCCGGAGTGCAGGCGCACGACGAACGCGACGATCGGCGCGAGCAGGTAGAGCGCGAGCAGGGCGGCGAGGTAGGGCAGCGGGCTGCGGGCCGCGTCGAGCAGCGGGCCGGACGCCCGTCCGCGCATCGCTCAGGGGGTGGCCGCGCCGACGCTGGCGCGCAGGCCGGCGGGCACCGCTGAGGCTTCGCCGCTCAGCTGGGGAGGCGAGATCGGTGTGAGCCCGCCGCTGGTGAGCGCGCTCGCGGTGCTGGCCTGCAGGAGGTAGCGCACGAACGCTTCGCCGCCGGTCCGGTCGGCGGCGTGGTTGAGGACGGCGACGGTGTAGTCGGCGGTCTTCCTGATCGGCGTGAGGCTGACGGTGGGGATGTCGGCGACGTTGGCCTCGATCGCGTAGAAGAAGCCGGCGTCGAGCTGGCCGCTTTGCAGGCGGCCGACGAGCGCCGTCTCGGGGAACACGGGGAACGAGCGCAGCGCCGTCTTCAGCGCCGGCTTGCCGAGCCGGCGCGAGGCTTCTTCGAGCGCTTCGGCGGTCAGCTTGCCCTTGGGGTCGAGCTTCGGGTCGGTGCGCCCGACGCGGATGCCGGGCTGGGCCAGCACGTCATACCAGGGCATGCCGCGGGCGAGCTCCTTGCCGTACCTGCTGGCCGGGTCGAAGCCCAGCACCAGCGGCGTGCTCGCGAACGTCGTGTACCAGGAGACCCAGCCGCCGTTTGCCGCACCCTCGATTTCCCTGTCGGCTTCGGCGGAGGCGGAGACGAACACGTCGACCTGCCTGACCTTGCCCTTGATCTGCTTGGCGTCTTCGCCGGAGCCGCCGCCGAAGCCCTGGAAGCTGTAGCCGTCGGCCTTCTGGAAGGCGGGGCCGAGATCGTCTTCCATCAGCTTGGAGAGCGAGCCGGCGTAGATCACCGCCACGGTCCCGCCTTTTGATGAAGATGAGGAGGATTTCGTGGTGCCCGAGCCGCTGGAGCCGCAGGCCGCGAGCGCGAGCACGCTCGTCGCGAGCAGCGCGAGCGCGCCGGCGCCGTGGCGCCCTTGGGCGCTCACGTGGTCTCCCGCTCGATCATCACCGAGGTCGCCTTCACGCGCGCGGCGGCGTTCACGCCGGGCGCCAGGCCGAGCTCCTCGACGGAGTCTCGGGTGATCGCGGCGGTGATCAGGAAGGGACCGGCCTCGAGCTCGACGAGCGCCATCACGCCGCCGACCTCGACCGAGCGCACGACCCCGGAGAAGCGGTTGCGGGCCGAGTGGCCGGTGCGCGTGCGGTGGCGCTGGGGGCTGCGCGACAGGCGGGTGACCTCGGCGGCGGGGACGCGCCGGCGGTTGCGCTCGTCGCGGGTGCAGCGCAGCCTACCCGAGGTGGCCCAGCGGCGCAGTGTGTCGACGCTCACGCCGAGCGCCGCGGCGGCCTCGCCGAGCGACATGTCGGCCGGTTTGGGGCCTTGCCTGGGCACTGCCTAGGCAGGCTACCGGAATCGGCCCACGGCCGAGTGCTCGCGGGCCGGTACGGTGGAGCCCTCCCACGATGCCGGCGCCGCGCAGCCCAGCCACGACCGAGTCGCCGACGCCGTCGCCCGCGCGGGCCGGCGCCGCGGTCACGTTCGTGCAGCGCGACGGCGAGCGCGACGCGGTCGCGGTCGAGGAGCCGCTGGAGATCCGCGTGGACGGGCAGCCGCTGGCGGTGACGATGCGCACGCCGGGGCACGACGAGGAGCTGGCGCTCGGCTTCCTCTACGGCGAGGGGCTGATCGACGGCCCGCGTGAGGCCGGGCCGACGGCCGAGCTCGCGGCCAACACGGTCGAGGTGCGCGGGCCGCTGACGCGCGAGCTGCCGGCGCGGCGCTTCTACACGACCTCCTCGTGCGGGGTCTGCGGCAAGGGCGCGCTGGAGGAGGTGGCGGTCCATTGCCCGGCGCTCGCGGCCGGGCCGCGGGTGGCGCGCGGCCTCTTGGCGGCGCTGCCCGAGCGGCTGGTGCAGCCGGGCTTCGCGCGCACCGGCGGCCTGCACGCTGCCGGGCTGTTCGACGCGGCCGGCGAGCTGTCGTGCGTGCGCGAGGACGTGGGGCGCCACAACGCCCTGGACAAGGTGATCGGCTGGGCGCTCGCGGCGGGCGCGCTGCCGCTGGGCGAGCGCCTGCTGTGCGTGAGCGGGCGGCTGTCGTTCGAGCTCGTGCAGAAGGCGGCGGTGGCGGGCGCGCCGGTGCTGGTCGGCGTCGGCGCCCCGACCTCGCTGGCGGTGGCGCTCGCCCGCGAGCGCGGGCTGACGCTGTGCGGCTTTGCCAGGGGCGGGCGCGTGAACGTGTACGCGGGCGCCCAGCGGGTGGGCGGCTGAGGGCGCTCAGGCGCGCAGCAGGCCGCGGGAGAGGGCGTAGCGCACGAGCTCGGCGCGCGTGGTCAGCTCGAGCTTGCGGTGGATGTTGGCGCGGTGGGTCTCGATCGTGCGCGGCGAGAGCCCCAGCGAGTGGGCGATTTCCACGCTCGTGTGGCCGAGCGCGATCAGGCGCAGGACCTGCACCTCGCGGAGGGTCAGGCGCTCGTCGGTCAGCGACACGTAGAACTCGTCCAGGCGCTCGCGCAGGCGCGGGCTGAGGAATTCCTCGCCGGCGGCGGCCGCGCGCACGGCCTCCGGCAGCTCGCTGTCGGCGAGCTGCTTGAGCACGTAGCCGACGGCGCCGCCGGCGAGCGTCTGCTGCACGCGCACGGGGCTGTCGTCGCTGGCCAGCACGACGATGCGCGTCGCCGGCGAGGCGCCGCGCAGCTCGCGGCGGGTGCGCGGGTCCGAGAGGTTGAGGCCGACGACCAGCACGTTCGGGCGGTGGGTGCCGGCCGCGCGCAGCGCCGAGGCGACGTCGTCGGCCTCGGCGATCACCTCGAGCCCCGGCTCTGCGTCGAGCAGCTGGCGCAGCGTGTGGCGCATCAGCTCGTGGTCGTCGGCGAGCACCACGCTGATCGGCTGCCACTCCGTCTCTGCGTGACGATCGTCGCTCGGGGAGGGCGCTAGCGATAGGCGTGCCGGCATGAGTGCACGGTAGGTGAGCGCGCTGTGCGGATCTTCCGGTTAAAACGCCTGCTTGGCGCGCGGAAAACCACTGAGCGACGGCAGGGCCCTGTGCGGGCCCGCCGGCGCCGGGCCGCTTCAGCGAGCCGGCGGGCGCTCGCGTTCGAGCAGCAGCGCGAAGGTGGGGCAGGCGCGGGCGGCGCGGCGGGCGTGCTCGAGCAGCTCTCCGTCGAGCTGCTGGCCGTCCAGCACGGGGTAGCCCCACTCGTCGAGCGCGATGCGCTCGGGCAGCAGCTCGGCGCACATGCCGTGTGCCTCGCAGGCGATCGGGTTGACGCGCAGCCGGTGGCTCATGCGCGGGCGAGGGGCAGCTCTGGGGAGCGCGCGCACCGCTCGCAGGGGCCGTGTCGGGCGTGCTCGGCCAGCTCGGTGGGGAACGCCGCGAGCGCGCTCAGCGCCATCCGCGCGACGCCGTCGGGGTGCGCGCAGGCGCCGCGCGCGCGCACCAGCGCGGCGAGCTGGCGCATCCGCTGCTCGCCGTTCCCGCGCGGCGCTCCCGCGGCGATCGCCTCGAAGCCGCCGGCGAGCGCGTCGAGGCCGTGCACGCACGGGCCGCACTGGCCCGCGCTCTGCCCGGCCAGCCAGCGGGTCAGGCGGGCGAGCTCGCGCACCGGGCAGGCGTGCGCCGAGAGCACCGCCACCACGCCCGCGCCGAGCGACGCGCCGAAGGGGGCCAGGCGCTCGTCGGACAGGCGCAGGCTCTCGAGGTGCGCGCCCGCTATCCAGGCGCCGCCGTAGCCGCCGAGGAGCACGCCGGCGGCGGGCAGCGTGAGCCCGCCGGCGGCCTGCATTAGGCCACTCAACGAGCCGCCGCGCGCGATCTCGTAGACGCCGGGGCGAGCGACGGGGCCGCTGAGCGTGACGAGCGCGGAGCCGGGCTCGGCGGGGCTCCCCAGCTCGCGGAACCAGGACGCGCCGTGACGCGCGATCAGCGCCACGTGGGCGAGCGTCTCGGCGTTGGCGACGAGCGTCGGGTGCCCGCCGACGCCGCGCTCGAACGGGCGCGGCGGGGTGAACGCGGGAAGCGCCGGGGCGCCGTTCGCGAGGCTTACGAGCGCCGACTCCTGGCTTGCGACGAAGCGGTCGGGGACGCCCAGCAGGCGCGTGCGCGGCGCGCCGCGGTGGCGGCGCTCGCGTTCGGAGATCGCCAGCGCGAGCGTGTCGGCGCCGGTCCGCGCGGTCTCGCAGACCGCCACGATCAGCTCGCGCGCGCCGAGCGCCCGCGCGGCGAGCTCGGCGCCGTCGAGCACGAGGTGCGGCAGCATGCGGGCGAGCGTGCGGTCCTTGCGGCTGGCGGGCTCGCCCTCGCCCACGTTCGCGAGCACGACCGGGCGCCCGCCGGCGGCGGCGACGGCGCGCAGCTTGGCGGCGGTCGGGAAGCCGGCGCCGCCGCGCCCGCGCAGGCCAGCGCGGTCGAGCTCCTCGACCAGGTCGAACGCGAGCGCCGGGCGCCGGCCGCCGGTGAGCGGCAGCGGCCCGTGCACGGCCTCGTGGTGCTCGAGGCTCATCGCGGCGTGCGCGGCGATCCCGGTGAGCAGGCGTGGCAGCCCGGCAGGCGGCGCGACCGCGCTCGGCGCGGGCGCGTAGGCGAGCTGCGTGCTCATCGCCCGCTCCCGCGCGCGCGGGGGGCGAGCGCGCGGTGGGGCAGCAGCGTCGGCGGCGTGCCCGCGCGCCGCGCCCATTCGCCGCCGAGCGGGCCCAGCGGCAGCCACACGGCCAGGAACACGGTGAACGCGCCGGCGCCGCCGAGCGCCGCGCGGCCGACGTCGGGGCGCTCGCGCCAGCCAGACAGCGCGCGCCACAGCACGGCGGCGAGCACGGCGGCCAGGCAGGCGCCGCCGAGCGCGAGCAGCCAGGTGCTGGTGGCGTCGCTGCCGGTGCCGAGGCCGTGCACGAGCGCGATCGGCCAGCTGAGGTAGGTGAGCGCGTGGATCGCGTGCCACGTGCGGTAGCCCATGCGCCTGCGCGAGAAGCTCGTGATCGCGACGGCCAGCAGCAGGTCCAGGGCGAGCGCGCCGAGGCCGAGCCAGAACGGGCGGTAGGAGCCGACGAACGGGATCAGCGCGTCCAACGGCGAGATCGAGGCGAAGCTGTCGAGCACCGAGGTGAGGACGTGCACCGCCAGGAACGCGAGCGCCAGCAGCGAGACGTTGCGGTGCAGCGCGTCGAGCACGAAGCGCGGCCAGCGCGGTGAGCTGACGCGGCGCACGTCGAGCACGCCGAGGACGACGGCGCCCGTCAGCAGCAGCAGCGCGACGGTGCCGCTGGAGCGGGTCAGGTACCAGTAGGCGCTCGGCCCGGCGCTCGCGAGGCTCACGTCTCCCGCTCCTGCGCCGGGACCGGCCACGCGCCGACGCGCAGCGTCGCGCCGTCCCGGGCGACGAGCCTCGCCGGCAGGCCGAGCCGCGCGAGCCACGAGGGGGCGGCCTCGCCGCGCACCAGCGCGGCCGTGCTCGCGATGTTCGCCTCGGCGCAGCTGGCCGCGGCCACGCTGGCCGTGCGCCAGGGCGTCCGCGCGGGGGCGCCGGTGCGCGGGTCGAGGATGTGGTGCATCGTCGCCGTCTCGCGCGTCCACGGCAGCCTCCCGCGGGTCTCGCGCCGCCAGCGCCGGACGGTCGTGCTCGAGGTGGCAAGGCCGCCGGAGCGGATCGCGACGGTCTGTCCGGGCGCGCTCGCCGGGCTGCGGTGGTCGTCTGTGACGTGCACGCGCCAGCCGCCCGCGGGCGCGGCGCCGGCGGTGGCGACGTCGCCACCGATCGCCACCAGGGCACCGCCCGACGCGGCCCGCGCGGCCGCCCGCGCGGCGCGGTCGGCGGCCCACGCTTTGGCAGTCGCGCCCAGGTCCAGGCGCACGCCGTGGGGCAGGCGCACGGTGGCCGTGACGGGGTCGAGCGCGACCGCGGTCCATCCCGGGCGGGCGCGCAGGCGCAGCGGCTGCGCGCGCGCGGGCGCGCGCCGCGGCTCTGCCCAGTCGCGGTCGTAGCCGGCGAGCTCGAGCGCCCGGCCGATCGTCGGGTCGACGTCGCCGTCGCTCAGGCGCGCGGCCCGCAGCGCGAGCTCGAGCGCCTCCATCAGCAGCGGGCTCACGGCCACGCGCCCGCCGGCCCGGCGGTTCAAGCGCGTCAGCTCGGAGTCCTCGCGAAAGCGGCTGCACGCGAGGTCGATCGCGGCGAGCTCCGCTTCGACCTCGGCGCGGGCGGCGGCGAGCGCGCCGGGGTCGGCGACGCGCAGCACGACGCTCGATGCGAACGCGCTCCAGGTGGCGCAGCCGAGCGTCGAGGCGGTTGCGGCGGGCATCTCAGGAGCCCCCCGAGACCACGGGTTCCTGCGTCGTTTGCGCCGGCGCGCTCGGTTCCGTCGGGCTGCTGGCCTGCGGGGAGGGACTCGACTGGGTCTGCGCTGGGGCTTCGCTGGCGGGCGCTTCGCCGGAGCCGCTCGTTTCCGCAGGGGCCGTCGTTTCGGCGGGGCCGCTCGTTTCGCCGCCGCCGCCGCTGGGCTGGGAGGCGGGCGGCGACTGAGTGGTGGTGGTCGTGCTCGTCGCCTGCGGCGCGCTGGCGGGCGGCCGCAACGGGGGCGTGCTCGATGCGTGGGTGGCTCGGGAGCCGTGCGTACGCGCCGCGCCCGGGCTGATGCTGCGCGTGGTCGCGACGGTCCTGCCGCGGAACGTGTGCGCGGCCACCTCGGCGAGCACCCCGGTGAGTGTCACGCTGCCGGCGAGCAGCCAGCGGTTCAGCCGGGCGAGCTTGCGCAGCGCGGCGTCGCGTGTGTCGCGTTGCCGGTGTCCGGAGCCGAGCATCAGCGCGGGCGCGGGGGGTGGATGTGGAAGTGGGGCTGGGCGTTCACCCACGGGGCGAACTGGGGGATCAGCACGAGCGCCAGCACGAGGCCCAGCACGAGCGCGCCGGCGAGCGCGAGCGCTCTGCCCGAGCGGCCGGGGACGCCGTACTCGTCGCGTTCCAGCGCCGCGCCGTAGTCGGCCTTCAGCCCCGCGCCCACGGCCGGCAGGTGGCCGAGCACGTGGATCGCCATGAACGCGACCCACACGAAGAAGCTGTCCTTGTGGATCGGGAACCAGGTCCGTCGCGAGCTCGGGCCGGCGAACAGCAGCACGAGGCCGCTGACGAACACGACGAGCGTGGAGAGCGCGACGATCGGCGCGATCAGGCGCAGCGCGAGCTCCGGCGGCCCGTGCTCGACGTAGCGCGGGTTGCGCGTGTAGTAGCGCACGAAGCGGTAGCCGGTGCTCGAGAGCTTCAGGGCGAGCGGGCCCATCAGCAGCAGGCCGACGAACAGGTGCACCCACAGCAGCGAGCCGATCCTGACGATCGTCACGCCGAGCGCGGCGAGCAGCACGATCAGCAGGCCGCCGGTCACGGCGGTGAGCAGTTCGTTGCCATAGGTGCCTCCCGCCAGCAGGCCCGCGAGACGGCTGGAGCCGGCGCTGGGCGCTGCGGGGGACGGCGTCGGCCGTTGCAGTCCGCTCTGGGCCACTGCGGAGAGTCTGTGAGGACTTGCTAAGGACCGAGTAACAGGGCCATGAGAGATTTCATCGAAAGCGTTTGCAGGAGCCGCGCCGTTGGCGTCGACGCCTATCCTCAGCAGCGATGGCAAAGCTCGCGGCAACCGACGAGCGGGCGCGCGGGGAGGAGCACGATGCGTTGACGCACGCGCGCGTGCTGGTGGTCGAGGACGAGCCGGGGATCCTCGACTTCGTCACCCGCGGCCTGCGCGCCCACGGTTTCGCGGTCGTGGGGGCGGCGGACGGGTTGGCGGGCGAGCGGCTGGCGCTCGGCGAGAGCTTCGACGCGGTCGTGCTGGACCTGATGCTGCCGGGGCGCGAGGGCATGGAGGTGCTCGCGGCGCTGCACCGCTCCAAGCCGAACGTGCCGGTGATCGTGCTGACCGCCCGCGGCGAGGTCGAGGACCGCATCGCGGGCCTCGAGGCCGGCGCCGTCGACTACCTGGTCAAGCCCTTCTCGCTCGCCGAGCTGGTCGCGCGGCTGCGCGCGCAGCTGCGTGTCTTCGCCCAGGCCTCGAGTGCCGTGCTCGCCGCCGAGGGCATCGAGGTGAACCTGCTGACACGCAGGGTGCGCCGCGGCGAGGCCACCGTCGCGCTGTCGAGCACCGAGTTCGAGCTGCTCGTGTACCTGCTCAGGCACAGGGGCCGGGTGCTCAGTCGCGAGCAGATCCTCAGCTCGGTGTGGGGCTATCAGCACGACCCGATGACGAACGTCGTCGACGTGTACGTCGGCTACCTGCGGCGCAAGCTCGGCAGCGCCGAGAGCCCCGCGCCGATCCATACCGTGCGGGGCGTCGGCTACCGCCTCGGCAACGCCGAGTAGCCGGATGGGCGCCCTGCGCGAGCGCCTGACCCACGTCGGCCTGCGCTGGCGCCTGGGGGCGTGGGTGGCGCTGGTCGTGCTCGCCTGCACCGGGGTCGCGTTCGTGGCCGTCTACCGCGGCACCGGCACGCAGGTCCACCGCCAGATCGACGGCGAGATCAGGGGCGACGCGGAGGACTTCGCGCACAGCCTGCGGGCTTCGCACGCGCGCAGCGCCGCGGCCCTCGCGCGCGCGGCGCAAGGCTACGTCCGCGGCCGTCCGTTCAGCGCCAGCTCGACGTTCCTGTTCGCGGTCGTCCCGGGCGCGGGCACGAGCAGCAACCGCCCGGAGCTGCTCGACGTCGGCGCGCCCGACGACGGCGAGAGCGCGAGCGAACAGGACCAGGAGAACCGGCTCGCGACGCGGCTGCTGGCGGCTCCGGAGGGGATCGCGACGTTCGCGCTCCCGGACGTGGGCAACCTGCGCGTGCTGAAGCTGAGCGTCGCCGTGCCGGGCGCGCTCGCGCACGGGGCGCGCGTGACGGTCGGGGTGGGCGAGCCGCTGGCGCCGGTCGCGCGCGCCCAGCGCGGCGTGGCGCGGGCGTTCGTGCTCGCGGGCCTGCTCGCGCTCGTCGGCGCGCTGATCGCCGCCTATGTGATCGGCACGCGCGTGTCGCGGCCGCTGCGCCGGATGGCGGCGGTGGCGGCGCGCGTCGACGCCGGCGACCTGCACCCGCGGATCGGCGACCTCGGCGCCCAGCGCGACGAGGTGCGGGTGCTCGCGGACGCCTTCGACCACATGCTCGACCGGTTGACCGCGGCCTTCGCCGGCCAGCGGGCGTTCGTGGCCGACGCCTCGCACGAGCTGCGCACGCCGCTGACCGTGATCGGCGGCCAGCTCGAGGTGCTGGCGGCTCAGGAGCATCCCTCGGGCGAGGAGGTGCGCCGCGTGCGGCACGTCGTGCAGGCCGAGATCGTGCGCATGACGCGGCTGGTCGACGATCTGCTGGTGCTCGCGAAGGCCGAGCAGAGCCAGTTCCTGCGGGTGCGCCCGATCGAGCTGCCGGGCTTCGTCGTCGAGCTGTGGGAGGCCACCACGCCGCTGGCCGAGCGCCGCTTCGAGCTCGGGCCGCTGCCGAGCGGCACCCTGATCGCCGACCCCGACCGGCTCGCGCAGGCGCTGCGCAACCTGCTGGCCAACGCTATCGCGCACACGGCCGCGCCCGGCGGGCTCGTGCGCCTGCGCGCGCAGGCCGCGCCGGGCGGGCGCCTCGTGCTGCTCGTCGAAGACGACGGTCCGGGCATCCCGGCCGAGGAGCGCGAGCGGGTGTTCGATCGCTTCCACCAGGTCGACAGGGCGCGCGACCGCGCCTCGGGCGGCACCGGCCTCGGCCTGGCGAACGTGCAGGCGATCGTGCGGTCCCACGGCGGGCGCGTGCGCGCCGGGCAGGCGCGCGCGGGCGGCGCGCGGATCGAGCTAGAGCTGCCCCGCTTCAGCGGCCTGCCGGCCGGAAGTCAGCCGGCGAGGGAGGAGACCTACGTCGGAGTCCCGGACGCCGCGTCCAACCGCTGACAGCGGGTTCGCTTGCGATCGCGGCGTTCGCCGCGGCGCGGTTCTACGCAGGAAAACCTGATTGAATACCCAGGATCGCGCGCGAGGTAGGCGCGGCCGCGGATCGCGAGGTCCATCCGGGGGGCGATCGATCGCACAGCCCGTGCTCCAACGAGCGAGACGAGGGCAGATGGACACCACCACACAGCGAATCCTCGACGTCGCCCGCGGCGTGCTCGAGGACCTCGATCTGGACGCCGTGCTCGACAGCGTGCTCGAGGCGGCGGCCGAGCTGACGCAGGCCGAGTACGCGGCGCTGGGCGTGCTCAACGACTCGAAGACCAAGCTGACGCGGTTCATCACGCGCGGGGTCGACGAGCAGGCCCGCGCGCGGATCGGCGCGCTGCCGAGCGGGCGCGGCGTGCTGGGCGCGCTGATCGAGCGTCCCTCGCCGTTGCGCCTGGCCGACGTCGGCGAGCACCCCCTGTCATACGGCTTCCCGCACGGCCACCCGCCGATGCACAGCTTCCTCGGGGTGCCGATCCTCGTCCACGGCGAGCCGTTCGGCAACCTCTACCTGACCGAGAAGGCCGGCGGCGCCCAGTTCTCCGAGGAGGACGAGCAGGCCGTGGTCGTGCTGGCCGAGTTCGCGGGCATCGCCGTCGACCACGCGCGTCGCTACACCGGCGCGAGCGAACGCCGCGACCAGCTCGAGCGCACCGTCGCGGCGCTCGAGGCGACCACCCAGATCGCGCGCGCGGTGGGCGGCGAGACCGACCCCGAAGTGGTCGTGGGCCTGGTGGCCAAGCGCGGCCGCGCGCTCGTGGCGGCGCGCACGCTGGCGATCGAGCTGTTGCAGGGCGAGGAACTGGTGGTGGCGGCCGCGGCCGGCGAGCTGCCGCCGGATCTGATCGGCCAGCGCATGGTGGCGGCGGACTCGCTGGCGGGCCACGCGATCCGCACGAGGCGTCCGCAGCGTCTGGAGGAGCAGCTCAACCGGGCGCGCTTCGAAGAGCACGGGCTCGGGCACCTGGGCGTGACGGCCTCCTGCGGGCTCGTCGTCCCGCTGGTGTTCCGCGGAGAGATCTACGGCGTGCTGCTGGCCCTGGACCGCGTCGATGGCGCGAGCTCCTTCACGGCGGAGGACGAACGGCTGCTCGAGGCGTTCGCGTCGAGCGCCGCGACCGCCGTGGCCACGGCGCGCTCGGTCGCGGTCGAGCGCCAGCGCCAGCGCCTGGCGGCGGCCGAGGGCGAGCGCACGCGCTGGGCGCGCGAGCTCCACGACGACACGCTGCAGAGCCTCTCGGCGCTGCGCATCGGGCTCTCGGGAGCGAATCGCTCCGAGCAGGAGCAGGCCGTGCGCGAGGCCGTCGGCAGAGCCGTCGAGCAGCTCGACGAGGCGATCACGAACCTGCGCGCGTTGATCACCGACCTGCGCCCCGCGGCGCTCGACGAACTCGGCGTGCAGGCGGCCGTGGAAGCGCTCGCCGAGCGGACCCGCCGCCACGGCGTCGAGGTCGACATCAGCGTCGAGCTGGCCTACGAGCAGGGCATCGAGCCCGCCCGCCATCTCCCGGAGGTCGAGACGACGCTGTATCGCATCGTGCAGGAGGCGCTGACGAACGCCGCCAAGCACGGCCACGCCGGGCGCGCGGTGGTGGAAATCCACGAGGAGCCGGGGGCCGTGCACCTCAGCGTGCGCGACGACGGCGGCGGCTTCGACCCGCAGGCGCACACCGAGGGCTTCGGGCTGCTCGGCATGCGCGAGCGCATCGCGCTGCTCGAGGGGGAGCTGACGATCGACTCGACGCCGGGAAGCGGCACGCTCGTGCGCGCGCGCATCCCGATCGGTGCCCGCGCGGGCGAGGATGGCTCGCAGCGCCCGCGCCTGGCCACCGGCTCGCGCGCGGCGCGCGAAGCCTAGCCGTAGTGCTCGCGCCAGATCAGCCGGTAGAGCGGTATCCGCCGCGGGATGTCGCGCACGACCGGCAGGAACGGGATGCACACGAACAGCAGGCTGAGCAGGCCCATGATCAGCATCGCCTGCAGGTCGGCGCTCGGTGAGGACTTGATCGGTTCGACCTGGTACCAGAAGGTGTACAGCCACAGCCACACCTGACCCGGGTAGCTGCCGGTCTCGTTCATCATCCCCCACTGCTCGCCGAGCAGGTGGTCGGCTTCGGCGCGTTTTTCGAGCAGGCCGCCGTCGGCCATGAACAGCAGCGGCTTGGTGTAGTCGGTCTGGAAGAACTGGCTGCTCGTCAACAGGCTGCCGTCGAGGCCGCCGGAGCGCGCGAGCGTCAGCAGGCTCGCCATCAGCGTCGGCACCGGCCCGGCGCCGCTGGCCTGGACGCTGACTTCGCCGGTGCGTTCGTCGGCCGTCACGGTCTTCGGCGGTGGCTTGCCTTCTTCGCTCGCCGCTTCGTATTCTTCCAGCGGCTTCGCGTACGCTTCGCCCCACGCCTTGCGGGTCTGCTCCGGCGCCGCCAGATAGCGCGCGAGCGCGGCTTTCAGCGTCGGGTCGCCGGGGATCGTCTCCAGCGGGTCGATCACGTAGTCCAGTTCGGTGCCGATCGGATGGCTGACGCCGAGCCAGCGCTGTGGATGCAGGAGCAGGAAGTGCTGCACGCTGCCAGAGGCGTGGTTGTAGGGCGGGCCGTATTCGGCGGTCGCGCTGGTGCCGTCCAGCTCCTTGGCCGCGGTCGCGACGAAGTTAACCGGGAGCTGGCGCGACCACTGGGCGATCGTGCTCGGCTTCTCGTCGGGCGACGAGAACAGCACCGTCAGCGCCACCGCCAGCAGCGCGATCGCGCCGACGGCGACGCACAGCTCTTTGACGAGGTCATACGGCGCGTAGCTGCCGCGCCACGGCTTCGTGTCCTCGTGCGCGCGCGCCATCAGCGCCGATCCAGCTCGATCGGCGGCACGACGCCGTGGCGGCGCACGAGCAGCACGTGCGCGGTCACCAGCGCGATCACCGCGGCCGGCAGCAGCAGCACGTGGTAGCTGTACATCTGGCCGAAGTTCGTGAGGTTGAAGAAGGCGCCGACGCCGACCGAGTTCATCGCGTCCTTGGCCTGCGTGGAGATCCACTGCGCGTCGAAGTTCTGCTGGGAGACGTAGCCGGTCAGCGCGCAGGGCACCGCCACCAGGAACGTGACCGCGCCCGTGATCCACACGCGCGCGCGCCCGCCGCGCCAGGCGGCCATCCAGAACTTGCCCCACAGGTGCACGACCATCGCGAAGAAGAACAGCTCGACCGCCCACAGGTGCACGCTGTTGAAGAAGTGCCCGACGCCGGTGTAGTGCCACCACGCCGGCCCCTTCAGAGCGAGGATCGAGCCGGAGGCGACGATCACGATCAGCGAGGCGAGGCTCGCCACGCCGAACACGTAGATCCACGAGTCGACGTAGGTGGGCTGGCTCTCCGGCAGCAGCCGCTCTGGCGGGAGCGCCGCGACCGCGGTCTCGCGCACGTGTCCCGTCCACGTTCGCGGCGGGGCCGGCGGGGTCGTGGGCTCGCTCATCGCTCGCCCGCGCTTCGGCGTGCCGCCTCGCGCCGGGCGGCCCCGGGGAACGGCAGCAGGATCGCCGCCGCGAACACGGCGAGCATCAGGCCGATCACGATCACGTTCGCGACCGACAGCTTGATGAAGTGCCATTCGATCACGTGCGCGGCGTGGTTGAGGTTGAAGACCGCGCCGAGCGCCGGTCCGCGGATCGAGGGGAGCATGCGGTGAGCGTAAGCCCGGCCCGACCGGCGGTGCATCCGTAGTTGTCCCGGGCCTCGGCTGCGTGTTCGCCGCGGCCCGGCGGGCGCGGCTCAGCCGAAGAACAGCTCGGCCGTCTCGTACAGCGAGGGGTCGAGCAGCCGCGGCTCGGCGAGCGCGTCGGCGAGCGCGACCTCGACGATCGCGTCGGAGCTGAGGCCGACCATGCGGCCGAAGCGCCCCGCGGCGACCGCGCGCAGGGCCGCGACGCCCATGCGCGTGGCGAGCACGCGGTCGTAGGCGAGGGGGGTGCCGCCGCGCTGCACGTGGCCGAGGATCGTCACGCGCGTCTCGAAGCCCGTGCGCGCCTCGATCTCCTGCTCGAGCAGGACGCCGATCCCGCCGAGGCGCGCGTGCCCGAAGGCGTCCGTGGCCGCGGCGCGCGCGACGGGCTGGCCGGGGGCGTCCGCGAGCGTGCCCTCGCGCGGCGTGGCGCCCTCGGCGACGACGACGATCGAGAAGTCGCGCCCGCGCTGGTGGCGGCGGCGCAGGTGCGCGCACACCTCCTCGATGTCGAACGGGCGCTCGGGCACGAGGATCGCGTCGGCGCCGCCGGCGATGCCGGCGTGCGTGGCGATCCAGCCGGCGTGCCGGCCCATCACCTCGAGCACCATCACGCGGTTGTGCGACTCCGCTGTCGTGTGCAGACGGTCGATCGCGTCGGTCACGATCTGCACCGCCGTCTGGAAGCCGACCGTGACGTCGGTGCCGCCGAGGTCGTTGTCGATCGTCTTCGGCACCCCGACGACGGGCACGCCGTCCTCGTGCAGGCGCAGCGCCACCCCGAGCGTGTCCTCGCCGCCGATCGCGATCAGGGCGTCGACCCGCATGCGCGCGAGCGTCGCGCGGACCGCGGGGCTGCCCACGA
Source organism: Solirubrobacteraceae bacterium (assembly GCA_035939315.1). Taxonomy (GTDB): domain Bacteria; phylum Actinomycetota; class Thermoleophilia; order Solirubrobacterales; family Solirubrobacteraceae; genus Palsa-744. Next base: position 24,125 of record DASZFZ010000099.1, read on the forward strand.
GGCCTTCGGGGCTCGGCGCGCAGCCGTCCGCGAACGGGTTGGTGCGCGAGGTGCCGAGGATCGTGCCGCCGCGCGGGAGGATGCCGGCGGTCTGCTCGACGCCGAGCTCGCGCGCGTCCCCGCTGAGCACCCCGGCCCAGCCGTAGCGGAAGCCGAGGAAGCTGTGGCCGTCGGGCGCGCCGCTGCGCACTGCCGCGCGGATCACGGCGTTCAGGCCGGGGCAGTCGCCGCCGCCGGTGAGCAGGCCGATGCGCGCCACTCGGCGAAGCGTAGCCCGGAACGATCTCGACCGCCGGCCCCGGTGTGCCGGTCCCCGCCGCGACGCGAGCGGCTCAGCCCGGCGCCGGCTCGACCAGCGATCGGTAGGCCTCTGGGCGGCGCGTGGCCAGGAACGGGAACAGCTCGAGCCAGTCGCGGCGCTGGTCGAGGTCGAGGTCGGCCAGCAGCACCGCCGGCCGCTCGCGCGGCGCCTGCACGAGCTTGCGCCCGTAGGGGTCGCAGACGAACGAGGAGCCGTAGAAGCGCAGCGGCGGCTCCTCGCCGATGCGGTTGACGGCGATCATGAACAGGCCGTTGGCGATCGCGTTGGCGCGGATCACCAGCTCCCACAGCGGCTCGGTGTCGAAGCCCGGGTGGTCGGGCTCTGAGCCGATCGCGGTGGGGTACACGAGCACGTCGGCGCCCGCGAGGCCGTAGGCGCGGGCGAGCTCGGGGAACCACTGGTCCCAGCACGTCGGCAGCCCGAGCCGGGCGTCCGCGAGCCGCGCGACGGGGAACGGCCCGCCCTCGCTCGCGGCGCCGTCGGCGTCTTCGCCGGCGGGCCCGGGGCGGAAGTAGCGGTCCTCGTGGTAGCCGGCCGTCACCGGGATGTGCAGCTTGCGCGTGCGCGCGAGCAGCTCGCCGTCGGGGGCCACGAGGATCGCGGTGTTGTAGCCGAGTCCCTGTCCGTCGCTCGCGCGCTCGTAGAGCGAGGCGTGGACGTGCGCGCCGGTCTCCGCGGCCATGCGCGCGGCGAAGCGGTGGGTGGGCCCGCCGGGCAGCGGCTCGGGCTCGACGCCGGCGCGCTCCGGCCCGCCCGGGTCGACGGCGAAGTAGCGGCTGAGCGTGAGCTCCTGCAGGCAGACGAGCTGCGCGCCCGCGTCCGCGGCGCGGCGGATGCCGGCGGCGAGCGCCTCGGCGTGCTCGTCGGGGTCCTCGTGCCAGCGCTCCTGGACGGCGCCCACGCGCAGCGGCCGGCGCTCCGGCGCGCGGGTGCGGGCCGGCGAGGCCGGCGGCTCCCCTGCGCTGATCAGCTCGATCTCGCCCACCCGGCCACTGTAGGGCTCGGTCCCCGTGCGCCCGCGGTGGCGGGAAGCGGCCGCGCGGCGAGCCGGTGCACGGGCGCTGCCTGCCGCCCGTGCACCGCTGCTCATCGCGTTAGAAGACGGAGTTGGCCTCCACCGCTTCTTCGTTTGTCTGGGCGATGCTCGTCGTCAGCCCGGTCTGTTCGGTGTGGCCGCCGGCGACGGACTCTTCGAGCACGTCCTTGGCGGCTTCGACTAGGTGTTCGGGCTTCTGCTTGCCTTTGGGCGCGGAGAATTTCAGCGCCACGCCGGTGCCCATCTTGTTGTCCTTGATCGGCACGATCACCGAGCCGCGGAGCGTCACTTCGCTCGCGCCGCAGTTGAACTGCGCGAACGTTTCGCCGCCGGCCGCGGGTGCGATGTCGATGGCGAGCTTGTAGTTGAGCGGGTTGGATGCGCGCGCTTCCACGCCGAGCGTGCCTTCGAGGGTGCTGGTGTCGATTTCGCCTATGCTCGCGCCGGTGCTGGTGCACGGATGGCTGGCGCTTTCGCAGCCGGCGAACGCGAGCGTCAGGCCGGTGAGCGCTTTGGTGCCTGCGTATTCGCCGGAGCCGCGCTCGCCGGTGCACGTGATCTTGGATCCGTGGAGCGTCTCGAACGTGGCGCCGCCTTCGGCGGCGAGCGTGAACTTCGCTTTGGCCACGCCCGGCTTCCATTCGAAGCCGCCGCCGGTCCCGACGGTGCAGCTGGAGCTCGTGTAAAGCCCCGGCGACTGACTCACGCAGCGGCCGAATTCGGGCGCGCTTCCGGTGGCTTCGCGCGAGACGAGCACGACCGTCCCGTGTTTGCCGCCGATCAGGGCCTCTTCGCCTTCGCCGGAGACCGCGACGCTTTCGCCGCTGGAGGCCAGCCGCTTGCCCTGCTGCGTCCAGACTTCGCCGGTACGGGTGAACACCCACGTGCCGGGCGACTTCTTGGTCTGATCGCCGATCACGGCGGTGTCGCCGTCGCTGGAGAGCGCGATCGTGAAGCCGAAGCGCTGATCGAGCGGCCGTTCGTCCAGCGGGGACAGCTTCGGCCCCTGCTGCGTCCAGGTGTCGCCCGTCCGGGTGAACGCCCACACGCTGCCGAGGGTCTGGTTGCGCTTGATGATCGTCTGGCCGGTGCCGCCGACCAGCGCGGTGCTGCCGTCGCGCGAGAGCGCGACGCCGGCGCCGAAGTGCCCGTTGGTTTCCTCTTCGCCGCCGCCGGTCAGCATCTGCTGCTGCGTCCAGGTTTCGCCCGAGCGGGCGAACACCCAGGCCGCACCGTTGCCTTCTTCGTCGCCCTCGCCGCCGATCAGCGCCGTGTCGCCGTCTTCGCTGAGCGCGACGCTGTCGCCGAAGTGGCCGGCGCCGACCTCTTCTTCGGGCAGCAGCTTGGTCTGCTCGCTCCAGGCTTCGCCGCTGCGGGCGAACACCCACGCGGCGCCGCTGAAGGGTTCGCCTTCGGAGGTGCCCGCGCTCGCGGGGCCGCCGGCGAGGATCGTTTCGCCGTCGCCGGCGATGGCCACGGTCGAGCCGAACTTGGCGGCGATGCCCTCGGTCAGGACTTCGCCCTGCTGGGTCCAGGTTTCGCCGCTGCGGGTGAACACCCACACGCCGCCCTGTCCCTTGCGGTTGCCGGGGCCGCCGATCACGGCCGTGTCGCCGTCGTCGGAGAGCGCGACGCTCGCGCCGAACTGCTCTTCGCCTTTGGCGTCGTCGGGGGTCAGCTTTTCGCCCTGCTGGGTCCAGGTTTCGCCCGAGCGTGTGAACACATACACCGCGCCCGCGTGGCCACCTTCGGTTTCCTTGCCGACGAGCGCGGTTTCACCGTTCTCCGAAAGCGCCACGCTGCTGGAGTCTTCGACGGGGAGCTGTGCCTGCTGGACGAACGGGTCGATCCGCAGGGGGTACGCGGCGCCGCGGCTCTGCACGTGCAGCAGCAGCCGTGAGCCCGCGAGGGTCATCCAGCTGTGCAGCAGGCGTCCGCGCGCGTCGGTCGCGCGCAGGCCGTCGTAGCACAGCGCGGGGCCGCCGGCGTGGGTGAACGTGACCGTCCCCGCCGCGAGCGCGGCGCGCGCGTTGCCGCCCAGCGCGATCGCGATGGTCAGCGGCTGGCCGGCCTGGCCGGCGGGCGCGTGCGTGAGCGTGAAGCTTTGCTCGAGCCCGAGCGGCCCGTTGGCGTATGACTCGCTCACGCCGGGCAGCTGGTAGAGCACGCGGTTGCGCACGGCGCGGGGGGCGCCGGTCGTCGGCGCCGAGAGCGCCGGGCCGTAGCCGATCGCGCTCGCGCCCAGCGTGACGCGCGTGCCGCCGGACCCCACCTGAGCGCCCGCGCTCGTGAAGGTCAGCGACAGCCGCTGTGCTGGGTTGTGCGCGCGCAGCCCGAGCGCGTCGCCCTGCACGGCGTAGGCCGGGTCGTTCGCCGCGAGCGCGTTCGACGCGGGACCCTGGGCCCCGAGCGGCAGGCCCGCGAGCCCCTTGCTTGCGATCGTGTGCGCGTGCGCCGCGGGCGCCACGCTCGATCGGTCGCGCGCGAGGACGTACAGCGCCGCGACGAGTGCAAATGCCAGCGCGCCCGCGATCAACGGCGCGCGCCAGCCGATGTGCGAGCTGGTGCGCACGGCGATGCCCTCGCCCTGTGTCTCCCCGAGTCGTCGAGTGTCTCCAAACACGACTGCTCCTCTCCGTGGATGTGTGAAAGGCCCCCCTGGAGCGCGTGGCCGCCCCCTCCGGACGGACTGGCTCCGTGTGCGGAAAAACTACCGTGTTTCGTCGAATCCTGCCGTGAAGATTCAGTTCACCGAAACGGGGCCGGCCGCGCCGAGCGCGGGCGAGCTGCTCGCCCTGCGTTCGCCGGTTCGCTCGCCGCCGCCATGGCGCCCGAAACCGCCGCGGAGGCTCCCGAGGGCCGATCGGCGATAGATTCCCTATGTCCGCGCGTGCGCGCCGGGCTAGCCTCGAGACCAGGTTCAGCGGCCGCGACGATCTCGCCGGACGCGGCTGCGCCTGAAAGCCAACCTCAGCAAGCGACTCCTTCCATGCCACCAACAGACCGATGACGCTCGAAGCCCCGGAATCCGAGGAGGTCGAGGCGCTGGTCGAGGCCGGCGCCCAGCGCGGCCACGTGCTCGAGTCCGAGATCGACTCACTCGCGCGCGCCCACGAGCTCGACGACGAGGAGGTGGAGACGCTGCGCGAGCGCCTCGAGGCCGCCGGCGTCGGCGTGCGCGACGACTGCGGCAAGCAGGGCGTGCCGCCGACCAGCTACGCCAACGGCGAGATCACCCACTACACGATCGACGCGATGGGCCAGTTCCTGCAGGAGGCCGCGCGCTACCCGCTGCTGCGCCCGGCCGAAGAGCTGGAGCTGGCAAAGCGCATCGAGAAGGGCGACCTGCGGGCCAAGGAAAAGCTGATCACCCACAACCTGCGCCTGGTCGTCTCGATCGCCAAGCGCTACCAGAGCGTCGCCGACCTGACGCTGCTCGACCTGATCCAGGAGGGCATGCTCGGGCTGATCCGCGCGGCCGAGAAGTTCGACTGGCGCAAGGGCTTTCGCTTCTCGACATACGCGACGCTGTGGATCCGCCAGGCGATCCAGCGCGGCCTGGCCGACCACGGGCGCACGATCCGCCTGCCGGTGGCGATCGCCCAGAAGGAGCGCCGGGTGGCCACGATGCACCGCGAGCTGCTCGCGACGCTCGGGCGCGAGCCGACCGAGCAGGAGATCGCCGACGCCGCCGAGGTCACGCTGGAGGAGCTGCACGCGCTCGCCAAAGCGGCGCGCGTGACGACGAGCCTCGACCGGCCGGTCGGCGAGGAGGGCGACACCTCGCTCGGCGAGCTGCTCGCCGACAGCTCGGCGCAGGTGGGCGACGAGGTGATCATCGGGCTCGGCCAGGAGGCAGTCAGGCGCACGGTGGCCGAGCTGCCCGAGCCCGAGCGCACGGTGATCCGCATGCGCTACGGCCTGGACGGCGACGGCGAGCCGCACACGTTCGCCGCGATCGCTCGCGCGCTGGATCTCAGCTCAGAGCGGGTGCGCGCGATCGAGGAGCGGGCGCTCGCGCAGCTGGCTCTGCGCCGCGAGCTGCAGGCGCTCGACGAGGCCGCTTAGGCGAGAGCCACCGGGTGCGCGCGCGGCGGCGCCCGAAGCCGGCGTGTCAGGCCTGGGCCGGGGCGACGGGACGTATGCGCTGGCTGAGCAGCTCGCGCGCGGAGACCACGAGCAGGTCCAGCGAGCGGCAGTCCTCGAGCTCGGCGAAGCCCTTGCGCATGCCCCAGCCGACGAACCGGTAGAGGTTGGTGCCGTCGGTGACGTAGCGATGCCTGACGATCAGCTCGAGCGAGCGGCGCGAGCCGGCGCGGCCGGAGCGCAGGCGATCTTTGAGCGGTGCCATCGAGGGCATGATCACACCAGCCGCGGGCGATGTGGGGATCGTGTCCCGCTACTTGCGTCGCGGGGGTTAACTACGCGTTTGCGCGCGTCCGCCCGGGCGCTCGACTCGGCGCGTTCGTCTCCGACGTGGGCCCGCTTCGGCGAGCGCATCCGCGACGCGTCCCGCGAGCAATCGCGCCACGGTCTCACAGCGGCCAGTAGCGCCCGATCTGGGCGGCCGCGCGCGAGGTCAGCAGAGCCTCGGGCGCGGCCTCGTTCGCGGGCTGCCCGTCGGCCAGCGCGGCGAGCGTCGCCGCGACGCTCTCGGCGAGCGCGGTGGGTTCGTAGCCGCCCTCCAGCACGATCCCGAGCGGCGCGCCCAGGCGGGCCGCGAAGTCGCGCACGTGGCGGGCCATCTCGGCGAAGGACTCGCTCTCCAGGCGGCACTGCGCCAGCGGGTCGGCGCGATGGGCGTCGAAGCCGGCGGAGACGAGCACGAGCTCCGGCGCGAAGGCGGTGGCGGCCGGCAGCACGACGTGCTCGAGCAGCGACAGCCACAGCTCCTGCTCTGAGCCGGCCGGCACGGGCAGGTTGATCGTGTAGCCCTCGCCTGGGCCGGAGCCGACGTCGCCGAGCGCGCCCGTGCCCGGGTAGATGCCGCCCTGGTGGATGCTCGCGAACAGCACGTCCGCGCGCCGGCGGAAGGCCTCGGCGGTGCCGTTGCCGTGGTGCACGTCCCAGTCCAGCACGAACACGCGCCCGGCGCCGAGCTCGCGGATCGCGAGCTCGGCGCCGAGCGCGACGTTGTTGAACAGGCAGAAGCCCATCGCCCGGTCGGCTTCGGCGTGGTGGCCGGAGGGGCGGGCGCCGCTGAAGCCCAGTCGCGCCTCGCCGGCGAGCAGCGCGCGCGCCAGCGCGCAGGCGCCGCCGGCGGCGTGCAGCGCGGCGCGGTAGGAGGCCTCGCCCACGCTCGTGTCGGGGTCGATCGTGCCGCCTCCGGCCACGCACAGCTCCCTGATCCGCTCGACGAGCCTGCGGCTGTGGATCAGCTCGAGCTGGGACTCGGTGGCGGCGGGCGCCGCGCGGCGCTCCCAGCCGAGCCACCCCGCCCGCGCCAGCCGCTCCTCGATCGCGACGATGCGCTCGGGCGTGTCGGGATGCCCGGGGATGAGCGCGCGCGGGTCGTGCTCGAGGCTCGACGGATGGTGGAAGTAGAGCGCCTCGGCGGGCATGGCGAGGAATCTAGCGCCGCGGCGCTAGCGGTCCCGGAGCGCCGGCCCGACGCGGTTCGGTAATGGCAACCAGCCCAATCCTTGGGATCAGCGGAAGGATGCCGGCTGCTAGCTCGACACTGCCTGGTCCTACGGGATAGACCGCAGCGCAGACGCCTGGGCCAGGCGCTAGGCTCGTTCCAAGGAACTGTGAAGATCCGAGGAACTGCACATGGAAGGGGACGGCAGTGACGTGGGGGGGCAGGGCGTCGGGCGGGAACTCGACCTGACGGTCGTCTCGCGCCCGCAGGAGCTCGCGACGATGGTCGAACTCTCCCATGAGGCGATCTTCGCGCGCGACGCGCAGCGACACATCACCTTCTGGAACCGCGGCGCCCACGACACCTATGGCTACACGCTCGAGGAGGCGCTCGGCCGCCGTCCCCAGGAGCTGCTGCGCACCGAGTACCCGGTGGCGCTCGAGGAGATCGAGCGTCTGGTGACCGAGACGGGTGGCTGGGAGGGCGAGCTCGTCCAGTACACCAAGAGCGGCGAGCGCCGGATCGTGGCCAGCACCTGGGCGGCGCAGTACGACCACGAGCGGCGCCTGGTGGCGATGCTGGAGATCAACCGCGACATCACGGTCAGCCTCGCCCGCCAGGGGGCGATGCTCGAGCTGGCTCCCGACGCCTTCGTCGGGATCGCCCGGGACGGGCTGATCGTGCTCGTCAACCAGCAGACCGAAGCGCTGTTCGGCTACAAGCGCGGGGAACTGCTGGGGCGGCCGGTCGAGCTGCTCGTGCCGCAGCGGTATCGCGCGGAGCACGGCTCGCACCGCCAGGAGTACTTCGCCGACCCGCGCACGCGCCCGATGGGCGCCGAGCTGGAGCTGTTCGGGCTGCGGGCCGACGGCAGCGAGTTCCCGGCGGAGATCAGCCTCTCCAGCGCGCGGACCGACGACGGCCTGCTCGCGCTCGCGGCGATCCGCGACATCAGCGAGCGAATCGCGGCCAACAACGAGCGCGAGCGGCTGCGCCGGCAGGCCGAACAGGAGAAGCTGCGCAACCGGGTCGCCCAGTCCCAGCGGCTGGAGAGCCTCGGCCAGCTCGCCGGCGGGATCGCCCACGACTTCAACAACCTGCTCGCCGTGATCATCAACTACGCGGGCTTCGTCGCCGACGAGCTCCAGGCGGCCGCCGCGATCGACGGCGACGAACGCTGGCGGACGACCGGCGAGGACGTCAGGCAGATCCGTCTGGCCAGCGAGCGCGCGGCCGGGCTCACCCACCAGCTGCTGGCGTTCGCCAGGCGCGAGGTGGTGCAGCCGCAGGTCGTCGACGTCAACGCCGTGATCGCCGAGATCGAGCAGCTGCTGCGGCGCACGCTGGGCGAGCACATCCAGCTGCGCAGCGCGCTCGCGCCCGACCTGAGAGCGGTGCTGATCGACCCCGGCCAGCTCGAGCAGGTGCTCGTCAACCTCGCCGTCAACGCGCGCGACGCGATGCCCGACGGCGGCGTGCTGAGCATCGACACGGCCAACGTCGAGGTCGACGAGCAGTACGCGGCGGGGCGCGCGGAGCTCGCGCCGGGCCCGCACGTGCGGGTGCGCGTCAGCGACACCGGCGCCGGCATGTCCCCGGAGGTGCTGGAGCGGGTGTTCGACCCGTTCTTCACGACCAAGCCGGCCGGCAAGGGCACGGGGCTGGGTCTCGCGACCGTCTACGGGATCGTCAAGCAGGCCGGCGGTCATGCCCAGATCTACTCCGAGGTGGGTCTCGGCACGACCTTCACCGCGTTGCTGCCGGCGAGCGATCAGGCGATCAGCGCGGCGAAGGCGGCTCCCGGGGCCAAGCCGATGACGCACGACCAGACGATCCTGCTGGTCGAGGACGAGCAGGCGCTGCGCGAGGTCACGCGCCGGATCCTCGCGGGCGCGGGCTTTCGCGTGATCGTCGCCGCCGACGGGCCCGAGGCGCTGGGCATCGACGAGCGTCATCCGGGCGGGATCGACCTGATGCTCAGCGACGTGATCATGCCGCGGATGTCCGGGCCGCAGCTGGCCGAGGCGATGTGCGAGCGCAGGCCGTCGCTGCGGGTGCTGTTCATGTCGGGGTTCGCGCAGCCGATCCTCGATTCCACGGAGCTCTTGGAAAGGGGCGTGGAGCTGATCGAGAAGCCGTTCTCGGCGCCCGCGCTGTTGGCGAAGATCGAGGAGGTGCTCGCACGATGACCCGGCTATTGATCGTCGACGACGAGGCCCCGCTGCGGCACTGGGCCGAGCGTGTGCTCGGCGACCAGGGGTATGCCTGCGCTGGGGCGGGGGACGCGCAGGCAGCGCGGTCGCGGCTCTCCGAGGAGGCCTACGACCTGGCGCTGCTGGACGTCAACATGCCCGGCGAGTCGGGCATCGAGCTGCTCGCGCACATCCGCAGAGACCACCCGGAGTGCGCGGTCGTGATGGTCACCGGCGAGGACAGCGTGGAGCTCGCGATGGCGGCGATCGAGCACGGCGCCTACGGCTACATCATCAAGCCGGCCGAGCGCGGCGAGCTGTTGATCAACGTCGCCAACGCGCTGCACCGGCGCCGGCTGGAGCTCGAGACGCGCCGCCTGCTGAGCTCGCTGTACTCGGCGGCGACCGAGCGCGGCGATCAGCTGGAGGAGGCGATGCAGGAGCTGGAGGTCAAGCAGAACGAGGTGTGGGCCTCGCAGGCGGAAACGATCTTCCGGCTGGCGCGGCTGGTCGAGTACCGCGACCGCGACACGGGCCGTCACCTGCAGCGGATGAGCGCCTACTGCGAGGTCCTCGCCCGCCGCTGCGGGCTGCCCGCCGAGCAGTGCGAGCTGATCCGCCTGGCCAGCCAGCTGCACGACGTCGGCAAGGTCGCGATCTCCGACGGGATCCTGCTCAAGCCCGGCAAGCTGACCGAAGAGGAGTTCGAGACGATCAAGACGCACGCCGAGATCGGCTACGAGATGCTGTGCGGCTCGAGCTCGGAGATCGTGCAGATCGGCGCGCGGATCGCGCGCACGCATCACGAGCGCTGGGAGGGCAGCGGCTACCCGCGCGGGCTCGCCGGCGAGGAGATCCCGCTGGAGGGACGGATCGCCGCGGTCGCCGACGTGTTCGACGCGCTCACCAACGATCGCGTGTACCGCTCGGCGTTCCCGTTCAAGGTGGCGGTCGAGATGATGAGCGCCGAGAACGGCACCCATTTCGACCCCGAGCTGCTCGACGCGTTCACCGAGGCGCTCCCCGAGGTCCGTGACATCGGCGAGGTCTATGCCTGAGCGCCGTCGCGCTCCGCAAGCCACAGGTGACCGCGCCAACCGCTACGTTTCCCTGACGATGACGGGGGAGGACTCCGGCAGCACAGCCGACGGCGGCGATGCGATCCGCATCGTGCTGGCGGACGACCACACGGTGGTCCGCAGCGGGCTGCGCCTGCTGCTCGACGCCGAGCCCGGATTCGAAGTGGTGGCCGAGGCCAGCGACGTGGACAGCGCGCGCAGGTACGTGCGCGGGCACCATCCGGCGGTGCTCGTGCTCGACCTGAACATGCCCGGCGGCTCGAGCCTCGAGGCGATCCCGGCGATCCGCGGGGAGTCGCCAGCGACCCAGATCGTGGTGCTGACGATGCAGCAGGAGCCGGCCTTCGCGCGCGAGGCGCTCGGCGCGGGGGCATTGGGCTACGTGCTCAAGGAGGCCGCCGACGAGGAGCTCGTGGAAGCGGTTCGCAACGCGGCCGCCGGCGAGAGCTACCTGAACCCGCGGCTGGGCGCGCGCATCGCCTCCGAGCCGGCGTCCGGCGCGCCGGACGACCTGTCCGAGAGAGAGGTCGACGTGCTGCGCCTGATCGCGCTCGGGCACACCAACGCGGAGATCGCCCAGCAGCTGTTCCTGTCGGTGCGCACCGTCGAGACGCACCGCTCTCACATCCAGCAGAAGCTGCGGCTGTCCTCGCGCGCCGAGCTCGTGCGCTACGCGCTCGACCGCGGCCTGATCAAGGCTTAGACCCGCCGGTCGCGTCTCGCAAAAAAGGGGCCGCACCGGACGGCACGGCCCCCTCGAGGGATGGACGAGAGATACGGCTCGTCGAGCTTAACCCGGACCGCGGATGGATTGCGAGCGATTTTCGACGCTGAGCAGGCGAAAGCCGCTATCTGCGAAATCTCTCGAACGTTCGTCGGGCGATGACGCCGCGGGAAGGTTGCCGGCAGGCGGGCGTCTAGCACGACAAGGGCTGCCAGCGCGCGGCCCTCGAACCCAGTCTCGACATTGCGAGGGAACCCGATGAAGCGAATTTCGATTCTCCTGACAGGCGTGCTCGCGGGCGCCCTGAGCGCGGCGGCGGTTGCCACGGCCGCCGGAGCGCCGGCGACGGCGCGTACGAGCGCGGCCGCCAAGGTGCAGCTGCGTCACACCAAGATCGGATCGATCCTGACGAGCTCGACCGGATTGACGCTTTACATGTTCACCCACGACCACGGCAGTGAAAACAGCTGCCTGAAGATCCACAACTGCCCGAAGTTCTGGCCGGCGGTCGAGACGAGCGGCACGCCGGTCGCGGGCCCCGGCGTGAGGGCCTCGCTGCTCGGCACGATCAAGATCGCGGGCGGCGCCAGGCAGGTCACCTACGCCGGCCACCCGCTGTACACGTTCAGCGAAGACGAGCCGGGGGAGACGGGCTACGTCGGCGCGAGCTCCTTCGGGGGCGTGTGGGAGGCGCTGAGCGCCTCCGGGCACCCGGTGAAGTAAGAGCCGACGGCCGCGTTGCAGGATCGCGCCCGGGCGCCGGTGGCCCGGGCGCGAGCGTTCATGTGATCGGCCGCTCGCGCCGATGATCGGGGTGTGTCGGTGACGTTGGTCTCAGAGCCGCAGGTGGATGCGCTGCGCGCGCGAGCCGAGCGCGCGGCCGATGCCGCGCTGCGCGAGCTGCCCGAGGCGCTCGTGTTGACGTTCGACCGGGAGCTGCGGATCGTGCAGGCGGCGGGCCTCGCGCTCGAGCGGCTCGGGGACCCCGGGGCGTGCGCGCCCGGCAGGCCGCTCGAGCGGGTGCTCTCGGGCGAAGTGTGGCGCACGCTGGAGCCGCTGCTGCGCTCGGCGCTGACGGGGGAGACGCGCTCGCGCGAGCTGTGGACGGCGGACGGGCGTCACTGCCTGATGGTCGACGTGGGGCCGCTGCTGGCTCCCGGGCTCGGCGGTGACGCGGGTGAGCAGCCGATGCCCTGCGAGCAGGGCATCGCGGTGGTGCTCGAGATCACCGCGCGCCGGCAGGCGGAGCTGCTCGAGGGCCGCCACGAGGCCGAGCCGCCGCCGGCGGAGCGGGACGCGATCGGCATGGCGGTGCTCGACTGCGACGGGCGCTGGCTGCTGACGAACCGGGGGCTGTGCGAGATCACCGGCTACACGGCCGCGGAGCTGCTGGGCAAGCGCTTCGAGGGGATCGTGCACCCGGACGACGCGGGCAACGACATCGAGCTGCGCCGGCGGCTGCTGGCTGGCGAGATCCCAGCCTTCGGCGTGGAGAAACGCTACTTCGACGCGGCCGGCGAGACGGTCGCGGCGATCGCCTCGATGGCGCTCGTGCGCGAGCTCGACGGCCGGCCGCTGCACTACGTGCTGCAACTGCAGGACGTGTCCGAGCGCCGGCGCCTGGAGGAGGATCTGCGGGCGCTCGGCGACCACGACCCGCTGACGGGCGTGCGCAACCGCAGGCTGTTCGCGCACGACCTCAAACTGCAGGTCGCGCGCTCGCGCCGCTACGGCGAGGCGGCCGGGCTGATGGTCGTCGAGGTCCACCCGTTCCACGGGCTGTCGACGCAGGAGGCCGAGCGGGCGGCCGACGAGGCGCTCGAGGCGGTCTCGCGCGCGCTGACGCGCCGGCTGCGCGAGACCGACCTGATCGCGCGTCTGGGCGCCGACCAGTTCGCCGTGCTGCTGCCGCACATCGACGGGGAGGGCATCGCGGTCGTCGCGGAGAGCCTGGAACGGGTGATCCGCGCCTGCGGGGTCGAGGTCGGCGAGCGGCTGCTGCACCCCACGGCGAGCATCGGCTACGCGATCGTCGACGAGTCGATCGAGAGCGCCGAGCAGGCGCTCGCGCGCGTCGACAGGGCGCTGCGCGCGGGCCGGCGCTAACGCTCGGCGCGCGTAGGCCCGCGCCCCGGCGGGCCGGCCGGTCCCTGTGCGCGCCGCAGCCGGCGGCGCAATCCGCCGCGGCCAATACGCTGGAAATCATGCAGCCCGGCGAGCGGTTGGCGGTGATCGACCTGGGGTCCAACTCCTTCCGGCTGGTCGTGTTCATGGCCGGCGCGGGCTGGTGGAAGCGCACCGACGAGATCTATGAGCCCGTGCGCATCGGCGAAGGGCTGATGGCCAGCGGCAGGCTCGGCGAGGAGCCGATCGGCCGGGCGCTCGCGACGCTCGACGTGTTCGCGCACTTCTGCCGCGCGAGCGGCCTCGACGAGGGCTCGGTGGACGCGGTCGCCACGAGCGCGATCCGCGACGCGGAGAACGCCGAGGAGTTCCTGGCGCGCGCCCGGGCGTGCCTGGGCCTGCCGATCCGGGTCCTGAGCCGCGAGCAGGAGGCCCGCTACGGGTACCTCGCGGCGGTCGACTCGACGACGCTGCGCGACGGCAGCGTGCTCGACCTGGGCGGCGGCTCGCTCCAGCTCGTGCGCGTAGCCGGCCGGCACGTCTCGGAGCTGGGCTCCTGGCCGCTGGGGACGGTGCGCATGAGCGAGCGCTTCCTGCCGCCCAACGGCCCGGCCAAGCGCAGGCAGCTGGAGGAGCTGCGCGAGCACGTCGGGCAGCGGCTGGCTGGCGCGCCGTGGCTGGCGCGCGACGCGGCCGCCGGCGCGGCGGGGCGCCTGGTGGGGATCGGCGGCACCGTGCGCAACCTGGCCGCCGCCGCCCAGCGAGCCGAGGGGCTGCCGTCCAACGGCGTGCAGGGCATGCTCGTGCGCGCCGAGGCGCTCGACGCGCTCGTCGAGCGCCTGGCGGCGCTGCCGGCGGCCGAGCGCGCGAGCGTGCCTGGCATCAAGCCGGCGCGCGCCGACCTGATCCTGGCGGGCGCCGTGGTCGTGCAGGGGGTGCTGCGCGCGGGCGGCTTCCAGGCGCTCGAGGCGACCGAGGCGGGCCTGCGCGAGGGCGTGTTCTTCGAGCGCCTCGCGCCCGGCGCCGGCACCGGGCGCGAGGACGACGAGGCCCTGTTCGCGGACGTGCGCAGGGCGAGCGTGCTGAACCTGGCGGCGCAGTACCAGTTCGACAGCCGCCACACCGAGCACGTGGCGGCGCTAGCGCTGGGGATGTTCGACGAGCTCGCCGGCCTGGGGCTGCACGCGGGCGACCCGCGCGAGCGCGAGCTGCTGTGGGCCGCGTGCATGCTGCACGACATCGGCATGTCGGTCGACTACGACGACCACCACAAGCACTCGCGCTACCTGATCCTCAACGGCGCGCTGCCCGGGTTCACACCGGTGGAGACGGCGATCGTGGCGCAGGCGGCGCGCTACCACCGCAAGGGCATGCCCAGCCCGGGCCCGCTCGCGCCGCTGTTCGGCGAGGGCGACACGGCGCGCCTGGATCGCTGCGCGACGCTGCTGCGCCTGGCCGAGGACCTCGAGCGCGCGCGCGACCAGCAGGTGCGCGACACGAGCCTCGCCGTGCACAACGGGACGGTCGAGCTGACGCTGGTCGTGCAGGGCGAGGCGGCGGTCCCGCGCTGGGCGGCGAGCCGCGAGCGCGAGCTGTTCGCGAGAGCGTTCGGCCGCGACCTGTCCGTCGCGGCCTGACGGTCGAAGGGGCGGCGCCAGGCGGCGCCAGGCGGCGTCCTCGGTCCCTCCGTCGCTCGCGTGGCGCCCGCGCTATTCCTTGGCGAGCTTCTTTTCGGCCGCGCCGATCCTCGCGAAGGGGGTGCTCGCGTTCGGGTCGGCGAGTTTGGCGGCGTCGCCCTTGCAGTCGAACAGAACCAGGCCGAAGGGGTAGGCGACGGGGCTGTGCCATTCCCAGGGGGGCAGCTCGCGGCAGGCGCGCAGCACGGCCTTGGTGGCGCCGTTGCCGCCGCGCAGCGAGTAGCCGCCGCCGAGCAGCACGTAGCGGGCTTCGCCGCGGGCGACGTAGCGGGCCAGGCCGGCGCCGCCGAGTGCCTGGTCGGTGCCGCTGTAGCCGCCGAGCGCGCCGGCCTTCAGGCCCATCAGCATCATCGGCGCGGCGGTGTCGGAGGCGACGGTCAAGAGTTCCCAGCGGGTGCCGGGGCGGTGGGTGGCGACCCAGTCGAGGATCGCGCGGTTGAGCGCCTGGTCGCGGGCGTCGACGCCGTAGGAGCCGGGCCCGGGGAAGGACTTGGGGCCGGCGACCGGGAAGGTGCCCTCGACGGGCGCCAGCCAGGTGGTGGCGGCGTAGGCGCCGGGGGTGATCAGCAGCACGACCAGCGCGAGCGAGAGGGCGGGCGCGGCCAGGCGGCGCATCGCGGCCAGGCCGAGCAGGCCGAGGGCGGCGCCGGCGATCACCACGGGGATGAAGCTGAGCATGTAGTGCTCGCGGTGCATCAGCACGAGCTGGCCGGCGACGGTGGCGGCCAGCGCGCCGGCGGCCAGCAGCAGGCCGAGCGCCCGGCGGCCGCCGCGGGCGAGCTCGACGAAGGCGCCGGCGCCGGCGCCGCACATCGCGCCGGTGGCGGGCGCGAGGTCGGATACGTAGTAGGGGTGGATGATGCCCTTGGAGACGCTGAGCACGGCGAGCTCGACGAAGAACCAGCCGCCGAAGGCGAGCAGGAACGCCAGGCGCGGGTCGCGGCGGGCGGCGACGAGGCGCTCGCGGCGCGGCTGCTCGGCGCCGCGCCGGCGGGTGCGCCGGCGCAGGTCGGGCACGACCAGCGCGAGCAGGCCGAGCAGGCCGAAGGCGGCGAAGGGCAGCATCCAGGCGGCCTGGTCGCCGAGGCCGTGGCCGAACAGGCGCAGGGGGCGGGGGGAGGGGCCGAAGGGGGTGGGCTCTTTGGCGCGCCCGCGGGTGTTGACCGCCGGGCCGGCGGGCTCGGCTTTGGGCACGCGCTCGCCCGCGCCGCGGGGGATCTGGCGGTAGCTGCCGTCGGCGTGCGCCGCGTTCGAGCTCTTGTCGGAGGCGCGCTCCTGCGCGACCGGCACGTAGCCGCCGCGGCGCGTGACCACGCTGTTGGGCCCGCCTTCCTGGCCTTCGACGCGGCCGAAGCCGTTGTAGCCGAAGGTCAGGCCGAGCTCGGAGTTGTCTGTGGAGCTGCCGACATAGGGGCGCTTGGACGCGGGCGTGGCGTCGACGAACAGGATCCAGGCGAAGGACACGGCCAGCATCACGCCGCCGGCGGCGGCGAGCTGGAGCAGGCGCGTGCGCACCGAGCCGGGGGCGCACACGAGGTAGGCCAGCGCGATGCCGGGCACGATCAGGTAGGCGGCGAGCGTCTTGGTGTTGAAGGCGAGGCCGACGAGCACGGCGCAGGCGATCAGCGTGCGCCAGCGGCCGCTCTCGCAGGCGCGCAGCGCGGTCGCGCCCGCGCAGGTCATCAGCAGCAGCAGCACGGGCTCGACGCCGTTGTCGCGCGAGACGGCGACGAACGACGGGTAGACCGCGAGCGCGGCGGAGCCGGCGAGCGCGGCGAGCAGCCCGAAGCGGCGCGCCAGGACCACGTACAGGATGGCGACGCTGAGCACGCCGGCGAGCGCCTCGGGGGCCAGCAGGCTGAGGGGCGAGAAGCCGAAGACCTTGGCGCTCAGCACCTGCACCCACAGCGCGACGGGGGGCTTGTCGACGGTCACCAGGCCGCCCGGGTCGAAGGACACGAACAGGAAGTTGTGCAGCGAGTGCAGCATCGACTGCACGCCGGCCGAGTAGAAGACGTTGGCGTAGCCGTTCTGGGAGAGGCGGTGGAGGTTGAGCACGGCCGCGACGGCGAGGACGACCGGCAGGCCCGCGTAGGGGACCAGCGCGTGCAGGTCGCGCCCGCCGGGGCGCTCGGGGCGGGTGCGCGCGGGCGAGGGCTCGGGCGGCTCGAACTCGATCGTGGGGGTGGCGGCGGCGCTCACGGGCGGACCGCCCGCACGAGGCGTTCGAGGTCGCGCTCGTCGTTCCAGGCGCCGACGGAGGCGCGCAGCCAGGGCCGGCCGGGGATGTTCCTGACGATCACGCCCTGCTCGGCCAGCCGCGCGCGCTCGTCCTCGGGGTCGGGGCTGGGGAACGACACGAGCGTGGTGGGGCCGCGGGGGGCGGGCTCGCGGCCGCGCTCGGCGAGCGCCTCGGCCAGGCGCGCGGCGAGCGCGCTGGCGTGCTCGTGCACGGCCGGCCAGCCGGCGGCGGCGAGCAGCTCGGCGGAGGCGAGCGCGCAGGCGGTCGTCTCGGCGTTCATCGAGAACGTGTCGAAGCGGCGGGCGTCGGGGTGCACGCGCGCGTCGAGGCCGTCGTTGGGCGCCTCCAGGTTGGCGAAGCCGCGCCTGGTGACGGCGAGGCGCTCGCGCAGGGCGGGGCTGACGTAGAGCATGCCGGTGCCGTCGGGCCCGCACAGCCACTTCTGGCCGGCGCCGGCGTAGGCGTCGCAGCCGAGCGCGTGGACGTCGACGGGGATGGCGCCGACGCCCTGGGCGCCGTCGAGCAGCACGGGGACGTCGAGCTCGGCGAGCGCGGCGGGGGCGAGCGAGCCGCTGACCCAGCCGACGTGCGAGCAGGCGACCAGCCGCGTGCGCGGGCCGGCGGCGTCCGCTACCTCGGCCAGGGGCACTTCGCGGACCTCGGCGCCGTGCAGCTCGCGGGCGGCGGCGAGCGAGCCGAGCAGGCCGGGGTGCTCCTCGTCGCTCGTGACGATCTCATCGCCCGGGCCGAGGTCCAGGCCGGCGATCACCTGAGCCATGCCCTCGCTCGTGCACGTGGTCAGCGCGACGTCGGGCGCCTGCGCGCCGAGGGCGGCGGCGTAGGCGGCGCGCAGCGCGTCGCAGAGCTCGTGGCGGCGCTCGAAGTGGGCCTGGGTGCGGCCCTCGGCCAGCTCGCGCTCTAGCTCGGCGCGTGCGGCCTGCGCGGCGCGGGCGGGCAGCGGTCCGTCGGTGCCGGCGTTGAGATACGCGGCGGCACCCAGGACGGGAAACTCCTCGCGCAGCCCCGGCAAGCTCACAAAACGCGAGAATACCCGCATGGGCAGCGTCGATCGGCAAGAACCGCTGTGGCAGCCGGACCCGGAGCGGCTCGGCGAGCTGGAGATGAGCCGCTTCATGCGCTGGGCGGCGGCGCGGGTGGGCCGCGAGCTCTCCGGCTACGAGGAGCTGTGGCGCTGGTCGGTGGAGGAGCTGGAGGAGTTCTGGGCGTGCCTGTGGGAGTTCTGCGGCGTGCGCGCCTCCCACGGCTACGAGCGGGTGCTGGCGGCGCGGGAGATGCCGGGCGCGCGCTGGTTCGAGGGCGCGCGGCTGAACTACGCGGAGAACATGTTGCTCGGCCCGGCGCCGTCGAGCCCGGCCGCCGAGGCTTCGGCGGGCGGCGACGGCGGGGAGGATCGCGCGGGCGAGGTCGCGGTGCTGCACTGCTCGGAGCTGCGCGAGCTGCGGGAGATCACCTGGGGTCAGCTGCGCGAGCAGGTGGCGGATGCGGCGGCGGGCCTGCGCGCGCTCGGCGTGACGCGCGGGGACCGCGTGGTGGCCTACATGCCGAACATCCCCGAGACGCTGGTCGCGCTGCTCGCGACCGCGAGCATCGGCGCGATCTGGTCGAGCGCGGCGCCGGAGTTCGGCGCGCGCAGCGTGATCGACCGCTTCGCGCAGATCGAGCCGAAGGTGCTGCTGACGGTCGACGGCTACCGCCACGGCGGCAAGGACTTCGAGCGCGCCGAGAACGTCGCGCGGATGCTCGCCGAGATGCCGAGCGTCGAGCACCTGGTCGTGCTGCCCTACTTGAAAGACGACTTTGAGGAGGCCGCCTTCGGCGGCGGCGGCGTTCGCGGCGTGCTCACCTGGGAAGGGCTGCTGGCCCTCGCGCCGGGCTCAGAGCTGCGCTTCGAGCAGGTGCCGTTCGAGCACCCGCTGTGGGTGCTCTACTCCTCGGGCACGACGGGGCTGCCGAAGGCGATCGTGCACGGCCACGGGGGCATCCTGCTGGAGCAGGTCAAGAAGCGCCTGCACCTGGACCTGCGCCGCGGCGACCGCATGTTCTGGTTCACGACGACGGGCTGGATGATGTGGAACTTCCTCGTCGGCTGCCTGGTCTCCGAAGCGGCGATCGTGCTCTACGACGGCAGCCCCGCGCACCCGGACCTGGACGCGCTGTGGGCGCTGGCCGAGCGCGCGGGGATCACCTGCATGGGCGTCAGCCCGGGCCTCTTGGCGAGCTGCGAGAAGGCGGGGATCGAGCCGGGCCGCGACCACGACCTGAGCCGGCTGCGGGCGCTCGGGGCGACCGGCTCGCCGCTCTCGCCGGAGAGCTACAGGTGGGTCTACGAGCACGTCAAGCCCGACGTGTGGCTGTTCTCGACCAGCGGCGGCACGGACGTGTGCACGGCGTTCGTCGCGGGCTGCCCGCTCTTGCCGGTGTACGAGGGCGAATTGCAGTGCCGCGCGCTCGGCTGCGCGGTGCAGGCGTGGGACGAGCACGGCAACTCACTCGACGACGAGGTGGGGGAGCTCGTGATCACCGAGCCGATGCCCTCGATGCCGCTGTTCCTGTGGGGGGACGACGGCTCGCGGCTGCGCGAGAGCTACTTCTCGACGTACCCGGGGGTGTGGCGCCACGGCGACTGGATCCGCATCACGCCGCGCGGCGGCGCGGTCATCTCGGGGCGCTCGGACTCGACGATCAACCGCCAGGGCGTGCGCATGGGCACTGCCGAGATCTACCGGGCGGCGCTCGGGGTCGAGGAGGTGCTGGACGTGCTGGTGGTGGACGTGCCCCGCGATGGCAACGAGCTGTGGATGGTGATGTTCGTCGTGCTGCGCGAGGGCGCGCGGCTGGACGAGGAGCTCTCGGCGCAGATCAAGCGGCGCATCCGCGAGGACTGCTCGCCGCGCCACGTGCCCAACGAGATCCGCCAGATCGCCGAGGTGCCGCGGACGCTCTCGGGCAAGGTGCTGGAGGTGCCGGTCAAGCGCATCCTGATGGGCTCCCCGCCGGAGCAGGCGGCGAGCGTGGACTCGCTCGCCAACCCGCGCGCGCTGGACTACTTCGTGGCGATGGCGCGGGAGATCGCCTCAGGCCAATGAGGCTCCTGGCGGCAGCGCGCCCGGGGGCATGCGCTCCGCGGGAACGGTGGGTGGAGGGTCGCGGAGCTCGAAGTACAACACGGTGCTAGCCAGTGCCGGGATCGGCGCGATCAGGGCTCCGACGAGTATCCGAGCGAGAAGACCCGGGGCGCTGCTCGCGCTACCGCTGGCCATGTCGACTACGCCGGCAGCGAGGGCGAGCGGAGTCGCGAGCGCCAGGATCAGCGCGAGCACGCGCCAGCGGTTGCCGCGCACCAGCTCGCGGCTGCGCCCCAGTGCTCGAAGTCCGCCGGGGCGCTCGATCAAAACGACAGCCGCAGAGACCGACCAACTCGTGCACAGGCGCAGTTGGAGCACGAGCAGCAGAATCGAGAGGGCGGGCAGTACAAGTATGAGGCCCAAGAAGAACCCGCCACCATGCACTGCGGCGGTGGCGAGGACGCCGAGCACGAGGATTGGCGCGAGGGAGCTCACGAGGGTGATCGCGATCGTTCCAACGATCCCCACAAGCAGAAGCCGGGCGAGTGCCGACCAGGCGGCTCTGAGCAGCTCGAGGGAACTGCGACGGGTTCCGCTGTCGAACACGTCGGCGGCCAAGAGCACGACAACGCACACGAACAGCCCGACGACGATTGTGTCGAGAGCCAGCACGCCGATCTCCACCGCGAGGGAGCGTCGACCCGGAACGCGGCTGAGAGCGACGCACGCCCCTATGATTCCCGCGGCCAGTGGAGCCAGCGCGCGCTGTTCGGCGTAGATGCGAAACGTGCGGCGCAAGACGGTACTGACGCTGAGCATTCTGACCATCGGACTCTAATCGATCGGCCGATCGGCGTGTCCTCCGTCAGGGCCAAAACCCTGGCCGGTCACTGCGGTGGCGGGCGGCCAACATCGACGGAGGGTGAAGGTCGGGCTGTCTACAGCCCCAGCGAGCGCCCCACGATCTCCTTCATGATCTCGTTGGCGCCGCCGTAGATGCGGGTCACGCGCGCGTCCGCGTAGGCGCGGGCGATCGGGTACTCGAGCATGTAGCCGTAGCCGCCGAACAGCTGCAGGCAGCGGTCGACGACGCGGCCCTGCAGGTCGGTCGTCCACCACTTGGCGGTGGCCGCCTCCTCGGGCGTCAGCTCGCCCGCGTTCAGCGCCTCGGCGCAGCGGTCGACGAACGTGCGCGCCACCTGCACTTCGCCGTGCAGCTCGGCGAGCGTGAAGCGCGAGCTCTGGAAGGAGCCGATCGGCCGGCCGAAGGCGTGGCGCTCGCGCACGTACTCCAGCGTCCAGGCGAGCGCCGCTTCGGCCGCGGCGACCGCCGAGGCGGCAATCGAGAGGCGCTCCTGGGGCAGGTTCGAGACGAGGTAGCGAAAGCCCTCGCCCTCCTCGCCGAGCAGGTTCTCCACGGGCACGCGCACGTCGGAGAAGGACAGCTCGGCGGTGTCCTGGGCGTGCTGGCCGATCTTCTCGAGCTTGCGCGAGCGCTCGAAGCCCTCCATGCCGCGCTCGAGGATCATCAGGCTGATGCCGCGGTGGCGCTCGGAGGGGTCGGTCTTCGCGGCGAGGATCACGAGGTCGGCGTTGATGCCGTTCGTGATGAACGTCTTGGCGCCGTTGACGACGTAGTGGTCGCCGTCGCGCACCGCGCTCGTCGACATCGCGGCGAGGTCCGAGCCGATCCCCGGCTCGGTCATCGCGAGCGCCGTGATCAGCTGGCCGGCGGCGATCCCGCCGAGCCAGCGCTCGCGCTGGGCCTCGTCGCAGTAGGCGAGGAAGTAGGGCAGGCAGATGTCGTTGTGCAGCGTGATCCCCAGGCCGAAGCCGCCGACGCCGGCGCGCTGGGCCTCTTCGCCGATCACGAGGTTCAGGCGGAAGTCCTCGGCGCCGGCGCCGCTGTGCGCCTCGGGGACGGCCATCGCCAGGAAGCCCCCGCGCCCCGCCGCGGCGAACACCTCGCGCGGCACGATGCCCGCGCGCTCCCACTCGCCGTAGCGGCCCTGCTCGCCGATCACCTCGCGCTCGAGGAACGTGCGGAAGCTCGCGCGGAAGTCTTCGTGGAGGTCCTCGAACAGCGTGCGCCGCATGCGCCAGACACTATCCGCGCCGCGCCCGCGCGCTCGCGGGCCGGCCGCCCGCGGCGGCTTTGGCGCGCAAGTGCAGGCATTTCGTGCAGGAGTGCGAGCGGCGCGCGTCGAACTAGGCCGCCGATGAAGCGCGTGGCGACGAAGACGGCCGAACGGCCGCCCGTGAACGGGACCAGCGAGCACCAGAGCCTGTCCAAGTACATCCAGGCCCGGTTCGACGATTGCTCGCGCTCGCAGAAGGACGTCGCCCAGTACATCGTCGATCACCTCGACGAGGCCGCCTTCCAGACCGCGGAGGAGCTTGCGCGGCGCGCCAACACGTCGAGCTCGACGGTCGTGCGCTTCTCCCAGGCGCTCGGCTTCGAGGGCTTCCCCGAGCTGCAGGCCGCCGCCCGCGAGGAATACCGCCGCGTGCACGCCCAGACCGCCGGCGAGGGCGCGGCGGCCGGGGCATCGTCGGCGCCGCTGTTCTCGCTCGACCAGAACGAGTTCGAGTCGGCGCTCGCGGCCGACCACCTGAACGTCGAGGACACCGCCCGCAAGGTCTCGCGCAGCTCCGTGGAGGCGCTGATCGCGGCGATCGTCGCCGCCGACAAGGTGCTCGTCGCGGGCACCGACCAGATGGCCTTCTTCGCGAGCTACCTGCGCCACCTGCTGATGCTCCTGGACCTGCGCGTCGACGTCGTCGCGAGCCCCTCCCAGGAGGCCCTCAGCCGGCTCGGGCGGATCGACGAGGCGACGCTCGTGATCGGCCTGTCGGCGGGGCGCCCCCACCCGCTCGTGGTGCGCGCGATGAAGCTCGCCCGCCACCGCCAGGCGAACACCGCGGCGATCACCGACGCGACCCTCTCGGAGGTCGCCAAGCTCGCCCAGATCAAGCTCTACTACTCCTCCAACAGCCCCGCCTACGTGCGCTCGCACACGGCGCTGTTGAGCATCATCCAGGCGCTCGCATACGGCGTCTACGCACAGGACACGGCCTCCTACGACGATCGCATCAAGGCGTTTCGACTGAAGTAGCGCCACGCCGTGAGCCGCTCGGCTCGTGGCCGCTTCGCGGCGGACGAGCCGATCGTCTCGCGGCTCCGCTTGGCGGGCCGCGGGTCACGCGAGGCACCGCGTTGTGCAAGCCGCGCGCGGGGCAGGTCTTCAATCGCCGAACGGGCCCCGGGGATGCTTGCGCTG
>DASZFZ010000100.1:0-12805 GCA_035939315.1 Solirubrobacteraceae bacterium
GTCCGGAGACTTGAAGGCATTCGGAGGGCTATAAACACGACCGACTGAGGAGAACAAAGGCGTGCTCAACACACAATTCACAAGCCGGCGTCGCCTGCCTCTGGCTGTGGCGCTCATCTGCGCGGCGGTAACGGCGCTCGCATCCGGCGTCGCCACGGCCCAGGCAGAATACGACGGAACGGCAGCGTTCGTTGCCTTCCAGACGAACACTAGTGATCTCTGGCTCTACAAGACGTCGGAAGAGACGCAGGAACCCGGTACTACCATAAAAACTGGGTTCGGAATGGCGCCCGATACGAGTCCAAGCGCCTCACTAGCAATCTACAGCCCGAACCCAGCGCGCCACGAACTCGTAAACGCGTTTGCATTCCAAACGAACGGAAACCAGCTATGGATATGGGAACTCGGCCTCGAGGAAACCAGCGGAGGCACGCTCAACAAGTACGGATTGGGCATGGAGCCAAAAACAAGCCCGTCGTGGGATAACGAGGTAGTGAGTTTCCAAGCCAACAATACCGACCTCTACCGGTTCAACTGGCAGCTCGGAGCGCAACTCGACACAGGCATCGGGATGGCAGCGAACACGAGCCCGTCGGGCGAATTTGTGCGAGTCAACACCGGTTACCTGTGGAAATACAATCCGTATGAAAAGAAGGGCGAACCGACGTCGTATCTGGTGGCACCAAATACGAGCCCGTCGGCTGCTGGCGACATGGTTGCGTTCCAGGGATCGGACGGCAACCTGTGGATTTATTACTCCAACACAGGTGAAGTCTACGATCTCGGCTACGGTATGGCCGCGGGCACCAGTCCGAGTGTGGTTGAGTATGGTAGCGGATACGAAGTCGCGTTCCAGACCAATGGCAACCAAATGTGGACATGGAACTCGAAAACAGGGCTTCACAAGTTTGGGCTCGGAATGCGTGCAGGCACGAGTCCATCGATCACGAACAGGGCCGACGACGGCGTCAACGATCCTGAAGTTGCTTTCCAGGCAAACAACACCGACCTCTATCTTTATCGGCCGCTGCGCAAAGAAGGTGGGAGCACTGGGCTAGGGATGGCGGAAGGTACAAGCCCATATATCACGGCCGAATACACCGACATCGGCAACTGAAAGTAGCGCCGGCATGACGGGCGGGGCGGCCTGTGGTGGTCGCCCCGCGTGACGGGTCCGTCCAGGACCTCGGTAGAGTTCAACGTATGCGAGCAGAGAACCGCGTCGAGGCCGCGAAAACATTGCGGCAGTACGTAGCAGGATGGCGGGCATGGGCATTTTCCCAACCTGCCGTGAGTCTGCCTGCGGCCGGCGACATGGGACCGCGAGTAGGCTCTGAGGTCGAGCGTGGTCAAACGCGCGGGACCGGGGCTGGGCGCGCTTACGTGGGCCGCACGATCGGCCTCGGGCTTGCCATCGCGCTCCTATCCTGGCATTCGCTTCCACTTGAGCCGACGGCATCGGGGGTTGACGGCAGCTGGGAGGCCGCACTACAGATGGCGTCTCACGGTGGAGTCGTGTTTGGGACGCACCTTGTTTTCACCTACGGCCCGCTTGGATTCTTGAGCGTTCCGACACTCTGGTATGGGAGCACGGGCGCAATCGCCGTTGGATATACGCTACTTTTCCGGCTGGTGCTCGCATGTGCGGTGCTCATGGCCGCGCGACGGAGCTTCGGGATGTACCTCGGTGCGGCTGTGGCGCTAATCGTCTGTTGCGCCAGCGTGGATAGCGTAGAGGCGGTCCCGCTTATGATCCTAGGCGCACTTCTGCTTTCGCAGAACACGACGCGCAGACAGCAGGTCGGGTGGCTGACTCTCATCGGTCTCGTCGCGGGTGTCGAGCTCCTCAACAAGGAGTCCGTAGGGATCGAGATGGCGCTGATGGGGGGGGTCATCGCGATTGGACTTTGTGGACGCCGCTTGACGAATCCGCTTGTCGTGCTTGCTGCGACGGGAGGTTCTCTGCTTCTCGGCTGGGTTGCAAGCGGGCAGGCGTTCGGGGCGCTTGCGAGCTATGGCGATCACGCGGTCCAGATCGTGTCTGGCTACGGCGCCGCGATGGGGATTGAGGAAGGCGGGCTCGGCTCGGCGTTGCAATACCCAGCCGCGCTCGTGGCGATCGTGATCGGTGCTTGTGGTGCGTTGCACGTGGCCGCGGGGCGATCGAGGTGGGAGCGCGGTGGTCTGATCGCCTTGTGGGTCACGTTTTGCTTCTTCGAGTTCAAGGAGGGATTTGTCAGACACGACGCGGGGCACGCAGCCGAGTTCTTTGTAGCAATAATGGGCGGGGCCGTCGGGTTTACATGGAAG
This sequence comes from Solirubrobacteraceae bacterium, assembly GCA_035939315.1. GTDB lineage: Bacteria > Actinomycetota > Thermoleophilia > Solirubrobacterales > Solirubrobacteraceae > Palsa-744. Next base: position 2,311 of record DASZFZ010000100.1, read on the forward strand.
CGCGAGCGCCGACGTGTGGGGCTCGCGCTGTATGGGATCATGGTTGTCATGGCGATCGTCGCGACGATTGCCGCCCAGCCGGGGGCGCTATCGGAAGTAATTGATCCTGTTTCAGATCTGAACAACGCTATTGCCCAGGCGCGGCAGCTCGCCAGCGGGTCGGAACGGGGGAGAATCGAGGCGCGAGGACGCGATGCGATCCGAGCGGCGTTTCCTATCGATTCCGAGACTCTTGATGCTTTGAGAGGACACACCGTGCACGTTGCACCGTACCAAGCGGCCGTCGCTTGGGCATACGGGCTCAAATGGATGCCGCTGCCCGTGTTCCAGTCCTACCAAGCCTACACGACGAACCTGGACCGACTAAACGCGAATGCCCTGGATGCATCGGGAGCCCCCGAACGTATTCTGAGGAAGCTGGAACCGGGAATCGACGGACGAGTGCAAACGCTCGACGAACCACTCGCAATGCGCGCGATGCTTTGCCGCTATCGGCAAATCCGCGTTACAGCCACATGGCAAGTGCTCGCGCGTGGAGCCAACCAGTGCTCTGAGCCGCCGACAGCTCTAGGGCGTGTACGGGCAGGCTGGGGACAGCAAGTGGCCGTGCCGGCGCCTCCAGATCGGCACAGCTTCGTTTTTGTACGGATCAGTGGCGTTGCGGTGCAGGGCCTAGAACGTGTACTGGCGCTGCTATACAAGCCCAGTGAACGCACGATCGCTCTCGACGGCGTCACGCACCGACTCGTCGGCGAAACGGCGGGCGATGGCCTCGTTCTGCGCGCGCCTGCCGACATCGACTACACAGCGCCGTACAACATCGCCCCGAATGCCAGCACTATTGCGGTAGGGAAGGCTGGACAAGGACGCGCGGGCACGAAGGCCTTGACCTTTTCGTTCTACGCGCAGCATGTCGATTAGTCTAACGCCATCCCCTACGCAGGAAGGGTTCGCGTTGACCGCCAAGCTTCACCGGGCGCACGTATACCCGCGGCCGGCGAGGATCGGGGGCCGCCGTAGCCGGGGGTGTCGAGTGCGATCCCGGCGATCACGATGGTGATCGTCCCACCGGTGCCTCCGGCGTAGAACGCGGCAGTGGTCCCGAACGGGTTGGGCTGGATGTGGACGTAGCTGCCTAGCGGAATCAGGTGTATGCGGGCGGAGAGACTCGAACTCCCATGGCCGTGAAGCCACCGGCTCCTAAGGCCGGCGTGTCTACCAGTTCCACCACGCCCGCTGGCGCGGGTGCCAGAGTAGCTCGGGGGACGGTGGTAGCGCCGTGCACCCGCCGTCACGACGATCGAAGCTCGCGCGCCGCGCGCCCCCCCCCGCGCGAGCTTGTATCGTCCGGTACGGATGTCATCGCAGGAGAGGCGACCTGGCGTGGTCATCACGCACCCCAACCGCGACAAGCCGGTCGTGCAGGCGACGCGCGCGATCGTGGTCGTGCTGCTGCTCGTCAGCGCCGGCCTGATCCTGCTGATCACGGTCGGCGGCTGGAACCTGCTGGAGGGCGCCGTCGAGATCCAGATCGCCTACGCGCTCGTCTACCTGACGTTCGCCTTCCTCGCGATCCGCTGGAACCGCGGCGTGCTGCCGGTCTCGGCGGTGCTCGGCGTGTTCCTGATCATCTTCGCGCTCGTCGCCGGCCCCGGCTGGCTGGCGCGCGACAAGTCGGGCTTCGCCCAGCCGACGCTCAACTCGGGGCTGCTCGGCGTGTTGACGCTGCTGCTCGTGCCCGTGCAGATCCTGCTCGTCACGTTCACGCTGCGCGGCTTCCAGCAGGGCTGGAACGTCGAGCTCGAGCGCCGCGAGTCCTCCCCGGGGCCGGGCGTGGGCGGCATCGCGCCAGGCCAGCCCGCCTGAGTCGCCCGGTATCCTCGACGGCGGTCGAGCGTTTCTGCGGCGGTGGCGGAACGGTAGACGCGGGGCCCTCAAAAGGCCCTGTCCGCAAGGGCGTGTGGGTTCGATTCCCACCCGCCGCACCAAAGTTGCGTTATTCGAACCAACGCGAAAAGGGTCCTGGTCCCGGTAGGGGTCGGGACCCTTGGCGTCTTCGGGGCAGCGGCCGCGTAGCTGGGCTGTGGTTGCTGCTGGACGGGGCGCTGATGGCAGCCCGGAGGGTGCGTAGCTTGGCCCGATCTGCTTGTGCCGCGGGAGAGCCGAAACCTCGCCGTTCGGCCCGCGCTACTTGGCGTGCTTCGAGCCACCCACCTCACGGCATCCATACTCACGGAGGTGACGTTCCAGATCGCGACGCTTCACGCCGCGGCGATGAACCGAAGATGCTCCAGGTCCTCGCTCGGGCGTCGCCCGGAGAGCTCATCGTCCGGCGTGAGCACGGTGCGCAGCGCATCGAGCACGTTCTCTCGCGCCTCCGCTCGCGTACGGCCCTGGCTGAGGGCTCCAGGAACCTCCAGCACCCGCGCGACAATCCAACCCTCCTCGTCGGGCTCATCGAAGGCGATCGTGAAGTCGATCGAGGGCGCCACGGGCACAGCGTAGAGCGTAGCGTCTGGACGCCGGGGCCCGCCCTCGCCCGGCGCCAACCTGACCGGACCTCTCCCCGCGCCCCGGCAGTAGGCTGCCGCCCCATGCGAGCCCAGCCCTCGATGCCCGCCGAGGCCGCGCCGCGGGCCTGAGCCCGGCCGGCCCGGAGCAGTCTGGATGGCGATTGAAACGGACAGCCAGGCCGCGCCCACGGCGCCCGCCTGCGACTCGCTCGGCGTGCTCGCCGACGCGCTCGCGCGCAGCCGGGAGACGTTCGAGCTGGCCGAGCGCCACCTCGACCCGTCGCTCGTGCGCGTGCTCGGGATCCTCGGCTTCGACAAGCAGTACAGCTCCGCGCGCGGCTCCTACGTCTACGACGAGGCGGGCCGCGCCTACCTGGACTTCCACACCGGCGAGGGCTTCGCGAGCCTCGGCCACAACCACCCGGACGTGCGCGAGGCGCTGCGGGCGACGCTCGCCGCCGACCTGCTCGACGGCGTGCAGATCCACTACTCGGTGCTCGCGGGGATGCTCGCCGAGGCGCTCTGCGAGCGGCTGCCCGCCGGGCTGGACGCGGTGTTCTTCGCGAGCGCCGGCGCCGAGGCGGTCGACTCGGCGATGAAGTTCGCGCGCGCGGCGACGGGTCGCCCGCGCTTCGTCTCCTGTGAGAGCAGCTTCCACGGGGTCACGCTCGGCCCGCTCTCGCTGGTCGGAGATGATTTCTTTAAGGAGGGGTTCGGGCGGCTCCTACCGGGTTGTGGTCGCGTTCCGTTTGGCGATCTCGCCCGCCTGGAGGCCGAGCTGCGCGCCAAGGACGTCGCCGGCTTCGTCGTCGAGCCGATCCAAGGGCGCATGGTCACGCCCGCCCCCGACGGCTACCTGCGGGGCGCCCAGGAGCTCTGCCGGCGCTACGGCACGATGTTCATCGTCGATGAGATCCAGACGGGCCTCGGGCGCACCGGCCGCTGGTTCGCGCTCGAGCGCGAAGGGCTCGAGCCCGACTTCGTGCTTGTCGGCAAGGCGCTCAGCGGCGGCTACATGCCGGTCGCGGCGATGGTCACCCGCCGCGAGCACTTCCAGGGCGCGGTCGGCACGCTCGAGCGCTGCTACGTGCACCAGTCGACCTACGGGCGCAACCGCCTGTCGATGGCCGCCGGGCTGGCCTCGCTGCGGATCATCGAGCGCGACGGGCTCGTGGAGCGCGCCGAGCGCGTCGGCGGGCTGTTGCGCGACGGGCTGCTCGAGCTGCAGGGCCGCTACGAGATGGTCAAGGAGATCCGCGCCTACGGGCTGATGGTCGGCATCGAGCTGGGCGCCCCGAGCGGCCGCGTCGCGCGCCTGAACTGGAGGCTGATCCACATGGCCAGCGAGGGCCTGTTCCCGCAGCTGGTCGTGATCCCGCTGCACCGCGACCACGGCGTGATCACGATGGCCGCCGGCAAGAACGACGTGATCAAGCTGCTGCCGCCGCTGACGCTCTCCGAGCAGGAGGCCCGGAGCTTCCTCGCGGCGCTCGACGCCGTGCTGGCCGACTGCCACGGCGCCTCGGGCGGCAGGAACTGGGGGGTCGTGCGCGACATCGCCGTGGCCACGCTGCGCCGCAACGGCCGCTCCGCGCGGTGAGCGCCGAGACCGTCCTCGTCACGGGCGCGAGCGGCTTCATCGGCTCGCGGCTGGCCGCGCGGCTCGTGGGGGAGGGCCGGCGCGTGCGCTGCCTGGTGCGCGCCAGCAGCGACACCGCGCGCCTGTCCGCGCTCGGCGTCGAGCTCGTGCGCGGCGACCTCGCCGACGTGGCCTCGCTAGGAGACGCGGTCGAGGGGGCTGGCTGCGTCTTTCACTGCGCCGCGATGGTCTCCGACTGGGGCACCGTGCGGGAGATCGCGCGCGTGAACGTCGCCGGGACGCGCGGCCTGCTCGAGGCCGCCGCCGCGGCCTCGGTCGAGCGCTTCGTGCACGTGAGCACGACCGACGTCTACGGCCACCCGGGCGTCAGGGCCGTCGAGGAGTCATACCGGCCGGCGCGCTTTGCCAACTGGTACGCGCAGACGAAGCTCGAAGCCGAGGCCGAGGTGTGGCGCGTGCACGCGTCGGGCGCGCTGCGCGCGACGATCCTGCGTCCCGCGACCGTCTACGGTCCCGGCTCGCGCGAGGTGATCGGCGAGATCGCCCGCGCGATCCGCGCCCGCCAGATGCTGCTCGTCGCCGGCGGCCGCGCGAACGCGGGGCTCTGCTACGTCGAGAACCTGGTCGACGCGGCGCTGCTGGCGAGCGAGCACGAGCGGGCCGGCGGCGAGGCGATCAACGTGTGCGACGGCCTCGCCGTCAGCTGGCGGCGGTTCGTCGAGGACCTCGCGACTGGCCTCGGCGCGCCGCGGCCGTGGCTCAGCCTGCCCTACCGGCCCGCGCTCGCGCTCGGGCTCGCCTGCGAGCAGGGCTACCGCGCGCTGCGGCGCGCTACCGGCGTGAGCTCGCCCGCGCTGCTTTCGCGCCAGGCCGTGCAGGTGCTGGGCGTCGACCAGGACTTCAGCAACCGCAAGGCGCGCGAGCTGCTCGGCTGGGAGCCCCGCGTCGGCTACGAGGACGGCCTGGCGGCGACGCTCGCGTGGCTGACCGGCGAGTACCTCGGCGAGGGCTGAGGCCGAGGCGTCTCGCGCGCCGGCGCGTCTGCCCCATGGGCCGGCGGGCGCACCTAAGATCTCGAATATGGGCGTGACGGTCGAGCAGCTCGCTGCGGCTGACGTCGCCGGCCTCGGCGCGCGCGTGTCCGCGAGCGTCGGCGCGGCCGTCAAGGCGCCCGAGCGGGTGCTCCGCGAGGTGCTCGTCGCGCTGCTCGCAGAGGGCCACGTGCTGATCGAGGATCACCCGGGCGTCGGCAAGACCGCGCTCGCCCGCGCGCTCGCGCGCTCGATCGACGCGGACTACTCGCGGGTGCAGTGCACCTCGGACCTGCTGCCCTCGGACGTCGTCGGCGCGAGCGTCTTCAACCAGCGCGAGGCGCGCTTCGAGTTCCGCCACGGGCCGGTGTTCGCGCACGTCGTGCTCGTCGACGAGGTCAACCGCGCCTCGCCCAAGACGCAGTCAGGGCTGCTCGAGTGCATGCAGGAGGGGCGCGTCACGGTCGACGGCGCGAGCCACCCGCTCGCGCGGCCCTTCATGGTGATCGCCACCCAGAACCCGGTCGAGTACGAGGGCACCTACCCGCTGCCCGAGGCCCAGCTCGACCGCTTCATGGTCAGGGTCTCGCTCGGCTACCCCTCGCCCGGCGAGGAGTCGGCGATGCTCGCCGAGCACGCGGGCGGCGACCGCGTGCTGGGGGTCGCCGCCGTGACGACGATCGAGGAGATCCTGCTCGCCCAGCGCGCCGCCGTCGCCGTGCACGCGAGCGCGCCGCTGCGCGACTACATCGTCGCGGTGCTCGCGCACACCCGCCGCGATCCGCGCGTCGAGCTCGGCGCGAGCCCGCGCGCGGGGCTGATGCTGCTGAAGGCCGCCAAGGCCAACGCGGTGCTCGAGGGGCGCGACCACGCGCTCCCCGACGACGTCCAGGAGCTCGCGCCGGCGGTGCTCTCGCACCGGCTGCTGCTCGCGCCGAGCGCCGTCGGGCTGCACCGCTCGGAGGTCGTGCGCGACGCGCTGGCGACGGTGCGCGCGCTATGAGCAGGGCCTTCCGGCTGGCCGCCGCCGGGGCGCTCCTGTGCCTGGTGGCGGCGCTGTTCGCGGTGCCCGCCTTCTACGTCCCCGGCCTGGCCGCGCTGCTGCTCGCGTGCGTCGCGCCCGCATGGGTGCTGCTGTCCCTGAGGGGAGCCAGCGTGACCCTCGGGACGCAGGCCGCGAGCGTGCAGGAGGGGGAGCGCCTGCGGGTCACGATCGCCGTCGCGCGCGGGGCGATCCCGTTCCCCGACGCCACGCTCACGCCGTGGCCGGGCGCCGAGCCGATCCGCCCAGCCGGCGGCCGGCGCGGCGAGATCGCCGCGAGCGCCGTGATCGCGCGGCGCGGACGGCGCGCGCTCGGGCCCGCCCGGCTGCGCGTGTCCGACCCGTTCGGCATCTGCGTGCGCGAGCTGCGCTCGCAGCGTCCCGAGCTGCTCGTGCTGCCGCGCGTGTACCCGATCCACGCGCTCGCGCTGGCGGGCCGCGAGGGCGAGCGGCGCACGCCGCTCGCGGGCGCGCTCGAGCTCGACTCGCTGCGCCCCTACCAGCCCGGCGGGCCGGCGACGCGGATCCACTGGCCGACGGTCGCGCGCACCGGCGCGCTGATGGAGCGCGCCTTCACCGCCGAGGCCGACCCGCGCGCGCTGGTGATCCTCGACGCGAGCGGCGCGGAATCCGAGGAGGCGCTCGACCAGGCCGTGCGCGCGGCGGCGTCGCTGTGCGTGCACCTGGCGCGGCGCGGCGGCTGCCTGCTGCTGCTCCCCGGCGAGCGCCGCCCGCTGGCGGTCGAGCGGGAGCCGCGCTCCTGGCAGGCCCTGCACACGCGCCTCGCGCTGGTCGAGGCCGCCGCCGAGCCGCCGGGCCTGCCGCTCGTGCAGCCCCGGCTGGTCCTCTACGTGACGGCGCGCCAGGCCGCCCGGCCGGCGGTTCGGGGAGCGTGCTACCGCGTCGCGCCGCGCCCGCTCGCGGGGCTCGCCGGCGCGTTCACGGTCGCGGGCTGCACCGGCCAGCTGCTCGACGGCGCGCGCGTGCGCCGCTTCGCGAGGTCGGCGTGAGCGCGACGGCGGCGCTCGGCCGGCAAGCGCCCGGCGGGCGCGCGCGCCGCGGGCCCGCGGCGGAGCGAGTGGCGCGTAGGACACGCGCCCTGCCCGGGCGCGGCCTCGCGGCCTTCTTCGCGCTCGCGCTGCTCGCCGGCCTGTGCTTCGCGGGGCTGCTCTCGCACCCGCCGGTCCTGCGCGTGATCGGCGTGGCGGGCGCCGCGAGCGCGCTCGCGGGGGCGCTGTCGCTGAGCGCGCGGCTGCCCGTCCGGGGGGCCCTCGCCGGCGGCGCGCGCGTCGCGGTCGTGCTGGCGGGCGCGTATCTGGCGCTGCGCGCAGCGGGGTTGCCCGCGCGGCTGGCGGCGCCGTGGCGGTGGGGGTCGCTGGCGCACGAGCTCGGCGGCGGGCTGAGCGCGCTGAACGGCCTGTGGCCCTACGACGGCCCGTCCGCGAAGGCGCGCCTGGCGCTGATGCTCGTGCTGCCCGCCACGCTCGTGCCGGCGGCGACGCTCGGCTTCTGGCCGGCGGCCGCACGGGCGGGCGCGCGCCGGGCGCTTGCGGCGATGCTGCTGCTCGGCCTGTACGCGGTCGGCGTGATGAACGCCTCGCAGGCCGGCTGGCGAGCGCAGGGGGTGGCGCTGCTCGCGCTGCTGTTCGTCTGGGGGCTCGCCTGGCAGGCGGGCGTGTCGCACCGCGGCCGGGCGGCGGCCTGGGCGCTGGCGGTGCTCGTGCTCTCGCTGCTCGGCGCGGGCGCGCTGCGCTCGCGCACCCCGATCGTCGACTTCCACGAGTGGAACCCGTTCGGCGCGGCCTACCCGGCGACGAGCTTCGACTGGAACCAGGTCTACGGGCCGCTGCCGTGGCCGAACTCGGCCGAGCGGATGGTCTCGGTGCGCGCGCGTGCGCCGTCCCTGTGGTGGGCGACGACGCTCGACCGCTTCGACGGCGTCGCCTTCGTGCGCTCGGGCGCGCAGCCGCTGCACGAAGAACTCCCGAGCGTCGAGCGCAATCCGCGCTGGTTCACGCGCGCGAGCTTCACGATCCGCGGCCTGAGCTCGGCGCAGCTGCTCAGCCCGGGACGGGTGATCGGCGCGAGCCTCGCCGGACCCTCGCTGCCGCGCCTGCAGCCGGTGGCCGCCGACGGCACGCTCAGCCTCGCCGGGGGCGCGTTGCAGAGCGGCTCGAGCTACACGGTGACCGCGTACGCGCCGCGGCCGAGCGCCGCCGAAATGGCCGCCGCACCGCCGGTCTTCCCCGCCGCCTACCTGCCCTACGTCGAGCTCGAGCTCCCCGGCGGGAGCGGAGCGGCGGTGTCGGCGAGGAGCGCCGCGGGCGCGGCGCGCATCGAGGCCTCGGCCTACGCGGGCGTGTTCGCGCTCGCCCGCCGCCTGGCGAGCGGCGCCGCCAGCCAGTACGCCGTCGTGGCGCGCGTCGAGCGGTTCCTCGGCGAAGGCTTCAGGTACAGCCTCGACCCGGCCCGCACGACCTACCCGCTCGTGTCCTTCCTGCTGCGCGAACGCGCCGGCTACTGCCAGCAGTTCTCGGGGGCGATGGCGCTGCTATTGCGCCTGGACGGGATCCCGGCGCGTGTGGCGGCGGGGTTCACGGCGGGCACGCGCGACCCCGCGACGGGCGCCTACGAAGTCACCGCCCAGGACGCGCACGCGTGGGTGGAAACGTATTTCGAAGGCATCGGCTGGGTGCCCTTCGACCCGACGCCGCCGGCCCCCGCGGCGCGCTCCGGCGACGGGCTGCCGCCGCTGGAGAGCGCGGGCGCCGAACGGCTGCGCCACCGCGCCAGCCCAGTGCGGGCGCTGCCCTCGCGGGCGCTCGCCGCGGGCGTGCCCGCCGGCCGTCGCGCGCCCGGCCGCGGCGGGCTGCCGTGGCTGGCGCTCGCCGGTCCGCTCGCGCTCGCCCTCGCGCTCGCGTGGCGGCTCGCCGTCGCCAGAAGGGCCAGGGGCGCGTTCGCGGGCGACGCGGACGTGGCGCTGCGCGAGCTCCGCCGCGCGCTGGCGCTCGCGCGGGTGCCGGTCGCGCCGGAGACGACCCTCGCGCAGCTCGAGCGTCGCCTGCTGCTGACGCACGGCAAAGACGCGGGGCGCTACGTGCGGCTGCTGCGCGAGCTGCGCTACGGCGGCGCCCGCGTGGCGCCCGGCCTGCCGGGGGCGCGCGAGCGGCGCCTGCTGCGTCGCTCGCTGGCCGCCGGCCGCGGCCCGCTCACACGCCTGCGCCTGCTGCTCGCGATGCCGGCGGGCGGCGCGTCGCCGTTTGGCCGGCGCGGCCGCCGGGCGGCGCGTCGCTGAGGAGAGGTTCACGAACTCGTTAGCTCGCGCTCAAGCTCTCGCGCGAGTCTTCCGATGCGGGTTCACGAACGTCAACCGAACGAGCGGGAGGTCCCATGGCCAGGATCATCGTGATGGCCGATTCAACCGAGCAGCACGACGCGCCGGTGATGCTCGAAGAGCGCGTCTACCCGGTGCACCTGTCGAGCGACCACGCGGCCGCGCAGCTGATCGAGCGCCTGTCGTGGGCGGTCCGCGACGCCGAGCGCGAGCGCACGGCGGACGAGCCGGCGGTGGCCTGACCGCGAGAGCTCGTGCGGGTGACGGGCGGCGCGCCGAAAGGCCACGGCGCGCCGCCCGCGCCCGTCGAAGGGGACCGTCTCAGTCGATCTCGACGTCGAAGTCCCAGGCGACGACCGGCCTGGCGCCCGTCGGCGTCCAGGTGAGACCGCCGTCGCCGGTCGGCAGGATGTCGTAGACCTTCAGCGACACGGGGCGCCCCGGCACGATCTCGCTCGGCGCCGGGCCGCCGCCCAGCGCGGTCACGCGCGGGTGGCGAACGTTGCCCTGCTCGTCGAGGAACGCGAACGCCCTCGGGCTGATCGGGATCGTCCCGGAGACGGAGGAGAAGGTGACGACGAACGTGCACGGGCTCGTGGCCGGCACCGGGAACTTCCCCTGCTCGGGCGTTTCCGGCCCGACGGCTGTGGCGAGCGCGCGTCCCTGCGGCAGCTCGACCTGCACCGAGTCGCCCTGGATCGCGAGCGCCGGGTGTCCGGGGCTGGCGGGAACGACCCGGTTGACGTGAACCTTCGGCTTGGGCAGCCAGCTGGGCAGCCCGCCATATCTTTCCTTCGACTCCGGCTTGAACGACGGCGACGCGGCGCTCGCGGGATGCGCGCGGGCGTGCCTCGCCGGCGGCGCGGAGGCGCTGGCGTGGCGAGCGCCGAACGCGCCCGCGAGGCTCGCGACGAGCAGCGCGGCGGCCACCGCCGCCGCGCCGGCGATCGCCGCGGTCGCGCCGCGGGGGGGGCG
>DASZFZ010000101.1:0-51391 GCA_035939315.1 Solirubrobacteraceae bacterium
CTCCCCACACCTCGAGGTTGGCGCGGCGCTCGACGCGACGCCGGGGCCTTGCGTGGAGGAGAGCCTCCAGGTTGGCCTTCGCGAAGAGGTCGGTGAGCGTGGCCTGCGCGGCGGGCGCCGTGTTCGAGAAGGCGTGCTGCAGACGCTGGAGCAGATAGATCCGGTAGGGAAGCACGCTCACCTCGACTGTGTGGCCGCGCCAGTGAAGTTGGGTGGTGCCGATCGCGCGGCGGTCGGGACGCCCGCCGACGAGATCGCCATCGGCAGTCTGCGGGTTCTCTTCCAGCCAGCGCTCGGCGCCGAGGACCTGCGCGAGAACGTCGGGGGTGAACTCCTCGCCGATGTGAGCGAGCATGCCGTGGAGCGTATCCGGGACCCCGTCGTCGGGGAAGAGCTCGGGTCCGCGCTTGCCGTATTCGCTGCTATCCAGGCCGGGAGTGTTCATTCTCTCGGTCCAGCGGTATACGCGACGGGCGTGTCGCTTCATGATCGTCGAGGGGTACGGGTCGCGGGAGAGGTGGGCGTACAGGGGGCCGGCGAAAGCGAAGTCGGCGATCGTGGGACGGCCGCCGAGGATGTAGGGGCTCTCGGCGAGGTGGGCGTCGAAGAGCTCGAGGAAGCGCAGGTATGAGCGCTCGACATCAGGGACGGTCTCCGGGGTCACCCCGAAGCGGGTGGTGACCTTGCGCATGCGTGCGCTGGCGTAGTCGAACGCCGCTCGTTTCACCTGCGGCTCGGGATCGAGGATGAGCGCCGCGGAGAAGTCGTGGCTCAGGAAGTCGAGGTTGGCATCGTCGAAGTTCCAGCGATAGTGCATGGCTGGGCGGAGAAGGCCCTCGCCACCGAAGAGCTCGAAGAGGTGGGCGAGAACGCGGTGGATGGGCGTCATGGGATAGGCGGAGACCGCAGGCGAAACCTCGCGGTCTAGGTGGTCGATGATGTCGACCGTGTCCTGGATGAGAGTGCCGTCGGGCGTCTGGAGGACGGGAATGATCCAGCGGCCGATCTGCGGGATCACCTCGTTGATGTAGCGGGGGTCGCCGGGCGGCACCTCCTGATGGGGGATCTGGTGGGTGCGGAGGTAGGCGCGCGCCTTCGCCGAGTACAAAGACGCGGGCATCGTGTAGAGGGTGTGTTCTCTTGGCATGGGCTCTGCGGTTGCGCGCGGCTGGGCATCGAGGGCAAGCCGAGATGCTGCCCGTGCGTTGAGAGGCTCAGCCGCGGGCTTAGCGGTTGCTCCTGGGCATCTTCCCACTTCCCGCGAGCCGGGCGCGGCATCGCCTGACGCCGATGGGCTGCGTGGCCCTTGTGCCAGCGATCTGGCTACCCGCCGGCGTTCAACAGCCGCGCCTCGACGCGCTCGGCCGTTTCGGCGACGTGGCCGTGAGGCGGTCGCGGATCTCGGGTAGCCCCGAAAGTTAGCTGGCCACGTCGCATGGGAGCTCGTCGGCGATGAATTGCAAGCCGCGCGCTACGGCATGTGCCGCGGAATCGAGCAGTACGGCTATCCTGTCGCGCCCAGCGGGTTCTAGGACTCGGCGGCAGGCGAAGCTTCCTCCCGAGCTTCCCTCTCGGGTTTGGGATCGAATGAATTGGCGGTGCTTGGCGTCGGCGAGTGGCGAGGTCGCCCAGCCGGTCGCGCTCTCGGCGCTCGAAGCGCAGCAGCGCGGTCCAACGCGGTCGGCTCGTCGTAGCGGAGTTCGGCCGCCCAGGGCGTCAGCCACGAGGTTTCCGAAACGTCGTCTGGAGGCTCTGCGCCAGTCTCGCGTACCTGGCGCGGCGGGCCGGCGGGCCGTCGAACCTGGACCCGACGCCCTCCACGTCCTCCTCGAGGTTCATGGGCGTGAAGGGCACGGCGCGACCCCACAGCAGCCCCGGCCGAGGTCGTCGATCGAATGCGTCAGCGCCCCGCTGCCAGGTTGCTTCCCGGCGGCGCGCCGCGGTGTCTGTGCACATGTCTCTGCACTTCCGGTGATCTATGGTACGATGATGCAACCAACACAGGGGCGAGCAAACCGGGAGGCGGCATGCACGTAAGTGGCGGCACGGCGGACGCAGCGACGGGGGGAGGCTCCCGGCTTCGAGCTCTGGTCCACACGAGCCCGACGCACGAGTTCGACAGCGCTCGGGGAACCTTTTCCCCGACGACCTCCACGCTGATCACGGGGCGTCGCGAGGCGGTGCTGATCGATGCGCAGTTCATGGCATCGGACGTCGCGGCGCTCGGCGACACGATCGAGGACTCCGGCAAGGAGCTGACGGCGATCTACATCACGCATGGGCATGCGGATCACCACTTCGGCCTAGGGCCGCTGCTGGCGAGGTTTCCCCGCGCCCGGGCGCTCGCCACCCCGGGCGTGATCGACTACATCACCGCCAACTCGGACAACGAGACGGGTCTCTGGGAGATCATGTTCGGTGACCGCTTCGTGCGGCCGACCGTGGTGCCGGAGCCGCTGGACGGCGACAAAATAGAGCTCGAGGACGCGGAGCTGCGGATCGTCGAGGTCGGCCAGGGCGACATCCGGCCAAGCACCGTAGTGCACGTCCCCGCGATCGGTACGGTCGTCTCGGGCGACGTCGTCTACAACCGGGTCCATGTGATGCTGGCCATGTCGACGCCGGATGAGTGGCAGCAGTGGCTGACCAGCGTCGATGCGGTCGAGGCGCTGTCGCCGCGCAGCATCATCGCTGGCCACAAGGCGCCAGGCGCCAGCGACGAGGACGTGCGTGGGATGCTCGACGGCACCCGCGCGTACATCCGCGACTTTGCTGCCGCCGCGTCCGCGGCGGGGGACGCCGAGCAGCTGATAGCCACAATCCTCGATAAGCATCCGGAGTGTGTCAACCTGTGGACGCTGCAGTACTCCGCGAATGCGGCGCTCCAGCGGCGACACGAGCGCGACGGCTAGTTGCCTGACGGGACTCATACGACCCGGCGCAACGATGCCGACCGTTCCTCGCCGGCCGCTGGCGGCATCGCGAAAGGAGAGCTAGAACGGTCGTTCGCGGCCGTCTCGGAGTTCTCCCGGCGGCACTGCGGACGACCTTTCCTCGCGTCACCCAGGGCTGTCCCCCACGATCGTTCTATCGTAGAACCATGCTCGAGAGTAGATACGAAGGCCAGAATTGCTCGATCGCGAGGGCATTGGAGTCGGTCGGCGAGCGCTGGACGCTCTTGATCGTGCGCGAGCTGCTGCGCGGGCCACAGCGATTCAGCGATCTCGAAGAGGCGCTCGAGATCTCGAAGAACGTGCTCGCTGCGCGGCTCAACAAGCTGGTCGACCTGAAGATCGTCGCGAAGTCGCAGTACGAGGTCGCTCGGGGTTGGAGCGAGTACAGCCTTACCCGCAAGGGCTACGACCTGTTCCCAGTCATCAGCGCGCTGATGGCTTGGGGGGACCAATACGAGGCACCCAATGGCCCACCGGTCGTCATCACGCATGTGTGCGGTCATCCCGCGGGACACGTGATGGTCTGCGAGCATTGCCGGGAGCCGCTCAATATCAAATCGGTCATCCCAGTCCCCGGGCCGGGCGCAACCGTGGCTGCGCCGAGATAGCTCTCGGAGGGGCCTGGGGTCCTCCCAGAGTTGCGTGCGCGGCTGGAGTGAGTGCGCCGCGGGCCTCTACGGCGGCCGTTCCCGATCGCGGGGCTTCGCTGTGAAGCGTGTCAGCGCTTCGCGAGAGGAATCGCACGGTCACCCAGCACTGTCGTGCATGCGACACCAGTATGGTTGCATCATCGAACTATACGTGCTAAGTTAGTCGCCGAGTCGGGGCGGTCGCTTCGCGTCGGCGTCGTGCTGAACATCGTCCTGAAAGGAATCTATGCCACTGTGGAAGGTCTACTACACCGAAGGCGCCTATACGGTCGAGGACAAGCAGGAGTTCGCTGAGCGCATCACCGGGCTCTACACGAAGTACGACCTGCCGGCGTTCTATGTCAACGTGATGTTCCACGAGCTGCCGGCCGACACGTTCTACGTTGGCGGACACGAGGCCAGGGGATACATCCGGATCTGGGTCGATCACATCGCGCGCCGCATCCCTGACGAGATGAGCCGGTGGTGGATGGAACAGGTCAACGAGCTGATCGCACCGTTCACCATGGAGCGGGGGCATCGATGGGAGCTCCACATCGATAACACGCCGATCGAGCTCTGGACGATCGACGGCTTCTATCCGCCGCCGGCGGGCTCGGACGACGAGAAGCGCTGGGCCCGCGAGAACCGGCCCTCGCACTCCGAGGCGAGCTGAGGAATGGAGCGCGTTATGAGCACCGATGGGCAGCTTCTCTCAACCGACACCGCGACCGCGGTCATCAATGCGCCAATCGCACGAGTCGACCTCGGCGATTGGCTGTTCCACCTGTCCGACGCCGAGTATCAGCGGTGCGCGCCTGGCCAGCACATCGCGGTGGGTGTAACGACGACGGACGACGGTCGGCAGATGTCGATCAACGTCGAGCAAATCGGCGCGGCGCTGTTGGTACAACACTATGTGCCCGAAGTCCTCGAGCCCCACCACTGCGTGCTGGTGTCCCAGACCGACGTGATCACGCCGCGCGGCCGAACGACAATCCAGATCACATGGGAGCCGTCGGTGCAGGACGACGGCGACGGCCGCTGCACCTACACGAACACGGTCAGCGCGCACGCCACCGACGAGTTCCTCTCGTTCCTCGACGAGCAGGGGATAGGCGTCGATCGGAGCGCGGTGGAACGCCAGGAGAACATGACCGCGCACAACCGGCTCGAGACGCCGCTGTTCGCCAAGAGCATCGAGCGACGCGCTCTTGCGGGGGCGCCGGCGGCGGGCGCCTGATGTTTCGACAAATGGCGATTAGATGGCAGGCAGATGGCGACTTCCATAACTCCCCTGTATGCCTCGCGGGCGCGAGGACGAGCCTTGCATTCAGGGGCGCTCGCGCTTCCTCATTGCGCCCCACCTACCTCGCGAACCCAAGCTGCTGACGCCTCAGACCCAGCATCTTCGCCTTGGCCTCCGCGGCGAGCTGCGCTATCCAGGACTGCGGAGAGAGCTCTTCTCCCAGCATCTGCGCTTGGCGCTTGACCGTCGCGAAATCCCCGGGCGCAAGGTCGTCGATGGCGCCCAGCGCTTGCTCGAGCTCATGGGCGCGCTCGGGATTCGCGTTTGGGTCGAACCCGCTCTCCCTGCAGAACATCGACCACGCCTGCTCTCGACGGAGGGCCATGAACTCCAGCTTCCAGGTGAAGCGGCGCATCGCCGCCGCGTCGATCGAGTCCATCAGGTTCGTCGCCGCGATGAAGATGCCCTCGAAGCGCTCCATTCGTTGGAGCAGCTCGTTGACCTGGGTCACCTCCCAGTGTGCGCGCGCGAGCGTGCGATCGCGCAGGAACGAATCCGCCTCGTCGAGGAACAGGATCGCGCCCTCGTTCTGTGCCTCGGCGAACATCTTCGAGATCTGCTGCTCGGTCTCGCCGAGCCACATCGACAGGAGCTCGGAAGCCGAGCGCATGAGGATCGGCAGGTCAAGCTCGACGGCGATGTGCTCCGCGAGCTGCGTCTTGCCGGCACCCGGGACGCCCCAGAAGCACAGCGATCCCAGTGGGCGCTTTCGCAGAGACGCGATGATCTGCCGTGGCGTGAAGCGCCCGGCGATGTTGAGCAGATCGAGGTCGTAGCTCGTGACGGAGTCCCGTATCCCCTCGGTTCGGTCGCGCCCGAGGACCTTCTGACTGTGGGCGACCGCGCGCTTGATCACCCGCTCGCGATCGGTGTCCAATCGCCCCTGGCGCGCGTCGGGCTCAGCGTGTGACTCGTCGTCTGTCAGCACGACCAGGCGGGCGAGCTCGGCGGCCTGGCGGACCTGCTGTTCACCGAGCAGGCTGTACTTCGCGAGGTCGCGCTCCAGGCGCGAGGAGAGGCCGAAGTCCGAGATCACCTGTGCGACGCGCGCCCGCCGCTCCGCGCGTGAGCCGGGGAACGCTTCGCAGTGGAACAAGAACGCGCCCAGGTTGCGCTCCGAGAGCTGCCGTGCGCGGTCCGTGATCCAAACGCAGCGTACTCGGCTCCCCGTCAAGCCCTCGTCGGAGGCGCGCACAGGGTCATCGCCATGAACGAGCTCGTCATCGTCGAAGTCGAAGAGATGCAACATGCGGTGGGGACGAGACGCGAGCGCCTCGTGAGCGCGATCGACAACCAGCACCGCGTTCGGGTTGGATCGCTCCACGTGGCGCTGGGCTATGTACGTCCACGTTGGCATGTCTCCTGCGGCCACGTGCTTCGTGACGACCGCGTACCCCTGGACGCCCTCGTCTTCGAGCAGCCGCGCCATCATGTCTCGCTTGTCGACCGACTTGGGCCCGTAGACGAGCGCGTGCACGCCACTGTCGGCGAGCAGCGGCGTGCGCAGGAGACCCATGAGGACTTGCCTGTCGTCCTCGTGCAGTCGACCAAGTGACGCTGTCGAGGGCGAGGAGGACATCGGCTTGACGAACCGCTCGACGAGCGCGGCGTCCTCCTCGGCGGGCTCCGCGAGCGTCGCGATCAGATGGCTCGATGGCCCCCGCACCACCAGCGGACGCTCCTTCACGTTCAGCAGGCCGGAGCGCACCAGCGCGCTGCGCTCGGACAGCGCCGAGGCCATCTCTGGCTCCGAGTGGCCGAGTGCCGCTCCAAGCACCGCCTTCGTCGCGTGGTCGTCGCCCATCAGCAGCTCGAACAACTGCGAGAAGCCGGGCCGAGCGCGACCGATCTGGAACGCGAGCAGCTCGCGCTCCGTTGCCCGCAGATCCAGTAGCCGCGCAACGCGGTCGACGTTCTCATCCAGGGCGGTGATGTACCGCGACGCCGCAGCCTCCGCCGCGTCCGCCCATTCGCGTAGCGCGCTCCGAAACGCATCTTGATCCCGGTCGATCAGTCCGAACACGCTCGCCCCGCGCAGATACAGGCGAACGAAGCGTCCGCTGGTGCGCTCGCCGAACTGCCGCTGGAGGTCCTTCAGAGTCGGCAGCAGCTTCTCGTCGGCCGCACCCTCCTCGCAGCGCTCGCCGGCGAGCTGCTCGGGCGGCGAGACGGCCGCGGCGCAGCTCGCGTAGAGCAACGCGAACAGGTGCGGGTCCGCGGCGAGCAGCCAGCCAAAGCCGGGGCTCTGCGCCAGGCGCAGCGTCCATGCCGCCATCTGCTGGGCGCCGGGCGTCTCGAGGGGATTGTCGGATGATTCTTGCATACTATAAGTAGCATATCAAACCGTCTGTGGACTTATCGGCTGTGCCCTGGCAGGATCGGCGCACGGTGGCCGTGAGATCTGACGACCACGCCGCGCTCGGGCAGGCGATCAGGGAGCTGCGCGTGACAACCGGGCTCTCCCAGGAGGCGTTCGCCGACCGCTGCGGCCTGCACCGCACCTACGTCGGCGGCATCGAGCGCGGCGAGCGCAACCTCAGCTTCGCCAACCTGCTGCGAGTCGCCCACGCCCTCGGCGTGCGCCCCTCGGAGCTGCTGGTGCGCTACGAGCGCTGCCTGCGCACGAGATGAGACCGGGGCTGCGCGCGACCTTCGCGAGCTAGGGTCCAACTGATGGAGCTGCGCTGCACGGTCGCGACGGCGGAGACTTAGATGGCCACGACTGCCTCAAGAGCCGACGAGGAGGGCGCGGCGCTCGGCGGCGGCCAGGCCGCCGGGGCGGCCGGCGCCGCGCAGGGGATGCCGCGCGCGCTGGTGCTGCTGCTGGCGCTCACCAGCGGCGCCGCGGTGGCCAACCTCTACTACATCCAGCCGCTGCTGAACGTGGTGGCGCGCGCGTTCGCGGTCTCCGACGGCACGGCCGGCCTGCTCGTGACGTTCGCCCAGGTCGGCTACGTCGCGGGCCTCGCGCTGCTCGTCCCGACCGGCGACCTGCTCGAGCGCAGGCGCCTGATCGTCAGCGTGCTCGTCGCCGCGGCCGGCGCGCTCGCCGCCTGCGCGCTCGCGCCGAGCTTCGCGGTGCTCGCCGTCGCGCTGGTGGGCGTCGGCGTGCTGTCGGTCGTCGCCCAGATCGCGGTCCCGCTCGCCTCGACGCTCGCCGCGCCGCACGAGCGCGGGCGCGTCGTCGGCACGGTCATGAGCGGCCTGCTGATCGGCATCCTGATCTCCCGCACGCTCAGCGGGCTCGTGGCCCAGCTCGGTGGCTGGCGGCTGGTGTTCGCGCTCGCCGCCGGCGCGATGCTCGCGCTGGCGCTGACGGTCCGGCGGGTGCTGCCGGAGATCGCCCCGCACAGCCCGGGCCCCTACAGAGCGGTGCTGCGCTCTGTGCTCACGCTCGTCGGCGAGGAGCGGGTGCTGCGCCGGCGCATGCTGCTCGGCGCCCTGGGGTTCGCCAACTTCTCGATGCTGTGGACGTGCGTGGCGTTCCTGCTCGGCGGCCCGCACTACCGCTACGACGAGGCCGTCATCGGCCTGTTCGGCCTCGCGGGCGCCGCCGGCGCCTCGGTGGCGCCGCTCGCCGGGCGCTTCGCCGATCGCGGGCACGGGCGCCGCGCGCAGGGCGTCTTCCTGGCGCTCGTCATCGCCGGCTGGGGGCTGCTGGCGCTCGGCGTCTCCTCGCTGCCGGCGCTGATCGCGGGCATCGTGCTGCTCGACTTCGGCGTGCAGGGCTCGCACATCAGCAACCAGGCCGCGATCTACGCGCTGCGCCCCGAGGCGCGCAGCCGGCTGACGACCGCGTACATGGTGTCGTCGTTCCTCGGCGGCATCGCCGGCTCGCTGCTCTCGACGAGCTTCTACGCGGCCGACGGCTGGTCGGCGGTGTGCATGCTCGGCGCGGCGGTCGCGGCGGGCGCCGTGCTCGTGTGGGCGCTCGCGCGCCGCTGAGACCGGCTCGAGCTACGCCGAGCGGCGCGCGCCGCTCGGCGGTCGCAGGCTTGGGTCCTCGACCCCGGGCGCCAGCGGGATCAGGGTGGTCAGCCCCGTGATGGCGCCGCCGACGATCAGCGTGGTGCGCACGCCGATCGTCTCGGCGGCGGCGCCGGCGGCGATCAGGCCCAGCGGGCTGAGCGCGAATCCCAGGACGTAGTCGACGGAGGAGACTCGTCCCAGCAGCGCCTCGGGGACGCCCTCCTGGATGAGCGGGGCGAACATCACGCTGCCGTAGGCGTCCAGGCCGTAGGTCACGAAGGCGACGCCGCCGGCGAGCCAGACGTCGGGCACGAAGCCGAGGCCGAGCACGCCGATCCCTGACAGGCCCCACGCCAGCCACAGGTGCACGAGTCGCCGTCGGGGTGCCTCGCGGCGGCCGGAGAGGACCGAGGCGACGGCTCCTCCGAGCCCGCCGGCGGCGAGGACGAGGCCGAGCGCGACGCCGCCGCCGTGCAGGACGTGTTTGACCAGCAGCGGGACGAGCGCGCCGAGCGGCGAGAACGCGACGAAGTTGCCGAGCGAGGCGCCGAGCGTGGTGACCCACAGCCAGCGCTGTGAGAGGCAGAAGCGCAGCCCCTCGCGCAGGTCCTCGAGGGGCGAGGCGCCGGAGGGGGCGGGCGCCGAGCGGACGCTCATCGCGCCCAGCGCGCCGGCGCTGATCAGGAAGGAGGCGGCGTCGATCCCGAAGCCCCAGGCCGCGCCGACGAACCCCACGAGCAGCCCGCCGACGGCCGGGCCGATCAGGACGCCCGCCACCTGCATGCTCGTCCCGCTCAGGGCGCTCGCGCCGACCAGCAGCTCGGACGGCACGAGCTCGGGCGTGATCGCCATCGCCGCCGGAAAGAACACGGCGTCGCCAAGGCCGAACACGAACGCCATCGCCACGAGCGCGAGCAGGTCGGCTTCGCCGGTCGCGACCAGGACCGTGACGAGCGCGACCGCGGCGCCGCGCGCGAGGTCGGACGCGAGCATCGCGAGCCGTCGCGGGACGCGGTCGACGATGACGCCGCCGCCGAGTGTGAACAGGACAGCCGGCACCAGCCTGGCGGCGAGCACATAGGAGAGGGCGAGCGCGTGCGGGTCGACCCGCAGCACCTCGATCGCGAGCGTGACCGTGAAGATGCCGTCGCCGAGTTGCGAGATCGCCTGGCCCGACCACAGCAGCGCGAAGTCGCGATGCGCCAGCGGCTCGAGGTATCTGCTCGACGACATCGCGACCGCAGCATGCCAAACCGCGAGGTCCCTGCCGTGCCCGGAACATCGGAACCCGGGGCGTAAGCTCGGTCGGATGTCGCCGCGCTCCTCCGGCCCCCGACGCTCGAAGTCCGTCGAGTCCTACCTGCGCCAGACGCGCGCGGGTGCGGCGCTGGCGCTGCTCGCGCTCGCCGCGGGGATCGCCTCCGAACAGTTCGCGGGAGACCTGTGGGTGCATCATCCGCTGCTCGCGGGGCTCGCCGCCAGCGCGATCGTCGTGGTGCTGTCGGTGGCGGTCCTCAACGAGGCGCTGGAGGTCCGCCGGCGTCGCCGCTGGAGCGTCGTCGCGCAGTACGTCATGCTCGAGCTGGTGCGCGACGCGCGCATGGTCTGGGCGGCGGTGGTGGAGCTCGCCGGGCTGATGCCGGCTGAAGCCGACCCGCGGGCGGTCGACGCGGCGGCGCTCGCGGTGCGCGACACGCCGCGGCTGACCGAGGCCCTTCGCGGTCTCGTCGCCGACGCCGACCGGCGCCGGGCTCTGCGCGACCGCGTGGCGACGCTGGTCGTCCACAACGACGAGGTGCTGGGCCGCTGGGCTGCCGTGATGCTGAACGCCGACCTCTATGCGGAGGTGGTGGACCGTCACGTGGAGCTGGCCGGGAGCCTCGCCTGGCTGGGGGGCCTGCTCGACCAGTCCCAGCCGAGCGACGACCAGCTGCGCCGGCACAGGGCTCGAAGCAACGCCGCGGTCAGGATCACGGGCGACATGGACGACGAGCGCCTCGCCCAGCGGCTCGTCGCGATCACCCAGCTCGCCGAGCAGCTGGACCGGGGCACGCTCGACCTCGCCGTGAAGCTCGTGCCGGTCGCGTGGTGGGAAGCGCGTCTGGGGACGGCCGCGCGCCCGCCGGCGCGGATCGGCCCCCGCCCCTAAGGAACGGGGACGGGTTCCAGCGAGTTGCCCGGGGCGATCTGCGCGCAGTCCTGCGGCGCGGGCAGGCCGAGGAAGCGTTCGGCGAGCCACGAGTACGCCCCGGGCAGCCAGGCGAGCGCGCTCGGCACGTGGCTGAGGTCTTCGTACTGCTGATACTGGACGGTGACGCCGGCGGCCGCAGTACTCGCGCGCGAGGCTGCGCACGTCGCCGGCGATCATCACGCCGTCGCCTGGGCCGATGCCGGGCTTGTCGCCGGGCGTGCCTTCGAGTTCGCCGCCGGCGCCCTGGCCGATGAACAGCGGCTCGGCGGGCGTGCCGCCCGTGCCCATGATCAGCTTGTTGGCGACTTCGTCGTAGATGGGGATCGATTCGGGCGTCGGGTACTGCGGCTTGGCGAGCTGCGACCAGGTGAGGCCGGGGTACTGGGCGAGCACTTCGGTGATCGAGGCGTGCTGGAGCTTTTCGTTCAGCTCGAGCCCGTATTCGCTCATGTAGGGCGTGAGGTCGAGCTGGTAGGCGCGGGCGATGCCGATCAGGGCCATCGGGATGACGCCCGCCCAGACGGTGCTGCCTTCGACGTAGTGGAGGTTGTGGGCGGGGTCGACGAGCGTCCCGCCGAAGGCCGCGCCGACGATCTTCGAGTCCAGTTCGGGGGCATAGGAGGGGGCGAGCTCGGCAGCCCACTCGGTCGCGATCGCGCCGCCGGAGTAGCCGATCAGGCCGATCTTGCGCGCGCCGGCGAGCCCGGTGGCGGGGGAGGCGAGCGCGGCGCGCAGCGCGTCGAGCGTGTTGATCCCGTAGACGGGGCCGGCGGCGAAGTCGGCTTCCTCGCCCTCGGTGTCGGGCACCACGATCGTGTCGCCGGCGAGCAGCGCGGGCGCGATGATCGCGGACTCGACGTCGGGGATCAGCCCGCCGAGGCTGAGCCCGCCGGAGATCGCGTAGGAGGGCTCGTCTTCGTTGCTCAGCGAGTCGTAGAAGGACTGGTAGGAGACGACCGTGGGCGGCCCCAGGCGCACCGGCGGGAGCAGCACCGAGGTGACGTTCACGGTCGGCTGGCCGACGGCGCCGGTGGAGCGGTAGAGCAGCTGCACGGCGGTCACGGGCAGCGGCACGCCGGCCACGTGGTAGGAGAGCGTGCGCGTCTTCAGCACCGTCCCGTCGGCGATGCCGGCCAGCGGCGCGCTGCCTTCGTAGCGGTAGAAGGGGTCTTCGGAGGGCTTGAGCGCGGCCCGCGCGGCGGGCGCGACGAGCGCCGCCCACGCCGCCAGCGCGAGCGCCAGCGGCACGCCCAGGTTCCTGCCCCTCAGCCCGATCGACCGCATCGCCGTCCTGTTCTACCCCGCTTCGGCTGATTGCATGCGCAGCCCGGGCCGGTGTTTCTCAGCTTCCGCTCAGGGCGAGGTCATGCGGCGTCGCGGCGCTCGCGCACGGCCGCGGCGATCTCCTCCAGGGCGTCGGCCGTCGTGTCCCACGACATGCAGGCGTCGGTGATCGACTGGCCGTAGGTGAGCCGCGAGCGGATGTCGGGCTCCTGCTTGCCGCCGACGATGAACGACTCGAGCATCAGGCCGGTGAGCGCGGCGTTGCCCGCGGCGATCTGCGCGGCGAGGTCGGCGACGACGTCGCGCTGGCGCTCGGGGTCCTTGTCGCTGTTGTCGTGCGAGGCGTCGACGACGACCCGCTCGGTCAGGCCCACGGCGCGCAGCCGCGCGAGCGCGTCGGCGACGCTGAGGGCGTCGTAGTTGGGCGCGCCGCGGCCGCCGCGCAGGATCACGTGGCAGTCGGGGTTGCCGCGCGTGTAGAGGACCGCCGGCGCGCCGTCGGCGTCGATGCCGGCGAAGGCGTGCGAGACGGCGGCGGCGCGCACCGCGTCGACGGCGACGGCGACGTTGCCGTCGGTGCGGTTCTTGAAGCCCACCGGCATCGACAGTCCCGAGGCGAGCTGTCGGTGTATCTGACTCTCGGTCGTGCGCGCGCCGATCGCGCCCCAGGAGACGGCGTCCGAGATGTACTGGGGCGTGATCGGGTCGAGGAACTCGCAGCCCACGCACAGGCCCGTGTCGAGCACGTCGAGCAGCACGCGTCGCGCCGTGCGCAGGCCCGCGTTCACGTCGCCGGAGCCGTCGATGTGCGGGTCGTTGATCAGGCCCTTCCAGCCGGTCGTGGTGCGCGGCTTCTCGAAGTACATGCGCATCGCGATCACGAGGTCGTCGCTGAGCGCGTCGGCGAGGGCACGCAGGCGCCCGGCGTAGTCGAGCGTCGCGTCGACGTCGTGCACGCTGCAGGGTCCGACGATCACGAGCAGGCGGTCGTCGATGCCGTTCAGGATCGCGTGCACGTCGTTGCGCCTTTGCAGCACGAGCTCCTCGTGCTCTGCCGTCAACGGCAGCTCGTCGAGCAGGACTTCGGGTGCGGTGAGCGGAACGACGCGCTCGATCCGCTGGTCGCGAACGCCGCCTGCTCGCGGAGCGTCGGCTCCGCCTGAGCCCGCGGCCCCGGGTTCTATCGGTGTGCTTGTCATGTTCACTTCTGGCTCCCTTTCGCCCCGCCGAGCGGGGCCTCCGTTGGCGATTTACCCCTTTGGTTCGGCGCCCGGCGAGGACGGTTTGTGTTCGAGCGGGCCAAAGCCGCGCCGTCGAAGCCGAGCGCCTAGCTAAATCGCCAGACGTAGAAGCGCACGTATGCGGACCAGCCGAGGTAGTGGGTGTGAAGGTGGTCGACCATACGCGTCTAAGGGCCGTTGTAGCACAGCGTGCGTCTCACCGCAACAGCCCGCGGTCGCTCAGGCGCCGGCGTTGTCGTGGGCGGCGAGGTACTCGTCGAGCGCCGGCAGCCGCTGCGTGTCCTCGTAGACCTCGTAGTCGCGCATGAGCCCCCAGGCCATGCGACCCCAGATGACGTAGCGATTGGAGTACACGGTCTCGCCGCCCGCATCGGTCAGGTGGTCGGTGCTGCGCAGGCAGACGGTCATGTTCCAGGGTGGCCCCTGGACGACCGCCTGCTCGGGTTCGTGCTGCAGGCCGGTGGCGATCATCCGCGCCAGCCAGCGCTCGACCTCGTCCTTGCCGTGGATGTCGGCGCTCCACGAGCTCTCGCCGGGGAAGCGGAAGTGCACGTCCTTGGCCTCGAGCGCCAGCAGCGGCCCCGGGTCGCCGGCGTTGAGACGACTGTATGCGCGGTCCAGTATGCGCTTGGCCAGCCACGAGTACATGCGGCCTCCCTCCATTTTTTGATAGATCGCTCTAGTGGGTGGGAGCCTATCATCCTGTTGGCAGTCCAGCGAGCGAGGAGGGGAGTGAGAGCGTGCCGAGCAGCACCAAGGACCGGATCGTCGACTCGAGCGCGGAGCTGTTCCGCCGCCAGGGCTACGCCGGCACGGGCGTCAAGCAGATCGTCGCGGCGGCGAACGCGCCGTTCGGGTCGATCTACCACTTCTTCCCGGGCGGCAAGGAGCAGCTGGGGGCCGAGGCGATCCGCTCCTCGGGGCGGCTCTACATGCAGCTGGTCGCCGGCGTCGCCGGCCAGGGCCCGGATCTGCTCGCGGCGGTGGCGGCGATCTTCGCGGGCGCCGCCGAGACCTTGCTCGAGACCGACTTCGCCGACGCCTGTCCGATCGCGACGGTCGCGCTGGAGGTCGCGAGCACCAGCGAGCCGCTGCGCGAAGCCACGGCCGAGGTATTCGAGTCGTGGATCGCGGGCGCCACCGAGTGGTTCGCGGCGGCCGGCATCCCGCGCGAGCGGGCGCGCGAGCTGGCGTTCTCGACGCTCTCGCTGCTGGAGGGCGCGTTCATCTTCTGCCGTGCCATGCGCACCGTCGAGCCGCTGCGAATGGCGGGGGCGAGTGCGGTCGCGGCCGTGGGGGCGGCGCTGGCGGACCGTCCCCGCTGAGCGGCGGCGGCGCTCGGGATAGCGGCCTCCACCCCCGGGTGGAGAGCGCCGCGCACCTCCACCCGCAAATCGACCCGGGCGCCGATGTGCGGGGCGCCGGCCGGCGCGACCATGCGCCCATGACAACTTCTGACTACCTCATCGACTCCGCGCTGGTGCTCCTCGTCCTCCTGCAGATCAAGGAGCGCCGGCTTACGACCAAATCGATGGTGCGCCCGCTGGCGATCGTCGGGCTGGCCGTCGTCGACTACCTGCACGAAATACCCACCGCCGGCAACGACCTGGTGCTGGTGGCCGTACTCGGGCTGCTGGGGCTGACGATCGGCCTCGCCAGCGGCCAGACGCTGCTGATGCGCCGCGACGGCGCCGGAGAGGTGCTGGCGCGCGCCGGCCTCGCGTCGGCGCTCCTGTGGGTCCTCGGCATGGGCGCGCGCTTCGCGTTCGCGCTGTGGGCAACCCACGGCGGCGGCGCCTCGCTCGCGAGCTTCGGCGCGCAGCACGCGATTACGAGCCCCGAGGCCTGGACGGTGGCGCTGCTGGCGATGGCGGCGTTCGAGGTCGGCGGCCGCACGCTGCTGATCGCGTTGCGCCGCCAGCGCCTCGTGGGCCGGGCGATCCTCGAGCTCGCCTGAACGACCCGGACACCGGGCTCGCGAGCCACGCGCCGCACTTGCAACGCCGGCTCGCGAGCCCATAACTTCCCTGCTACGTGCTGCTCAACGGCGTCAACCCGCGGCTCGCCACGACCATCCGGATCGCGGGCCTGGTCCTGATCGGATGGTCGGTGGCGGGCTCGAAGCACCATCCGGCCACCCACGGGCGCGGCCTCGCGGCGGCCGCCTGTCTCGCCGCTTGCGCCATCTGTTGGACGACGTGGACGGTCCTGTCCACGCGCGAGCGCCGCGAGGTAACGCCCGACCTGTACGGGCTGGCCGTTGTGGGCGGCCTGCTGGCCGGCGCGGTGCCCGACAGCGCCGCCGCCGCGTTCGTGTTCGTCGCCGCCGCCGCCGCGGCCAGCCGCGTGGAGCTCGCGCGGACCGTCCCGGTGCTGGCCGCGGGCGTGCTCGCGCTCGCCGCGTCGGTGCTCGTCTATCACGGCAACGCGCTGGCGCTGCTGGCCTACACGCTCGGGTTCGCGGGCGCCGCGCTGGCGGCGTCCAACCGCCGCCAGACGCACCTGCGGGCCGAGCAGGCGGAGCTGCTGCTCGCCCAGACCCAGCGCTCGCACGAGGAGCAGCTGCGGGCGGCGCGGCTGCAGGAGTCCACGCGCATCGCGCGCGAGATCCACGACGTGCTGGCGCACACGCTCGCGGGCCTGACGATCCAGCTCGAGGCCACCGGCGCGCTGCTCGAGCAGGGCGCCGAGCGCGAGGTCATCATGGCGCGCGTGCAGCGCGCCCACACGCTCGCCAAGGACGGGCTGGAGGAGACCCGGCGGGCGGTCGGGGCGCTGCGCGGCGACCAGGTCTCGGCCTGCGCTCGGATCGAGTCGCTCGTCGAGGACTACCGTGCGACGGCCGACGCGCCCGCCGAGCTGACGGTCGACGGCGACCGCGGGCGGCTCGCCGGGCCGACCGGCACGACCGTGTTGCGGATCGTGCAGGAGGCGTTGACGAACGTGCGCAAGCACGCGCCCGGCGCGCGCGTGTCGGTGGCCGTGCACGCCGGCAGCCGGCCGGGCGAGGAGCTGCTGGTGCGCGTCGAGGACCGGGTCTCGGCCGCCGTCGCGGCGCGTCTGCCCGACGGTCTCGCCGCGAGCGGCGGCTCATACGGCCTGCAGGGGATGCGCGAGCGCGCGCAGCTGCTCGGCGGCAGCCTCCAGGCGGGCGCGACCGGCCAGGGCTGGTGCGTCGAGCTGCGCCTGCCCGCGCCCGGCGCGGCCGGCGCATCGGGGGAGAGCGGCCCGTGAGCGGCCCCGTGCGCGTGCTCGTGGTCGACGACCAGGCGCTCGTGCGCGAGGGCCTGATGACGCTGCTCGGTGCGGCCGCCGGCGTGGAGCCGGTCGCCGCGGCCGCCGACGGCGAGGAGGCGGTCGCGCTGTGCGCGCGCCACCGCCCCGACGTCGTGCTGATGGACCTGCGGATGCCGAAGCTCGACGGCGTCGAGGCGACCCGGCGGATCCGCGCGGCGCACCCGGAGACGGAGGTCGTCGTGCTCACCACACATGCCGACGAGGCGTCGATCCTCGACGCGCTGGGCGCCGGCGCGCGCGGCTACCTCACCAAGGACGCGGGCATCGCCGAGATCTCCCGCGCCGTCCACGCCGCCGCCGCGCGCCAGGCGCTGCTCGACCCGGTCGTCCACAGCCGCCTGGTCGCCGCCGCCGCCGGCACGGCTCGCCCGTCCGCGCCGCCGGCGGCGCTGCCCGACGAGCTGACCCCGCGCGAGGCCGAGGTGCTGTCGCTGATCGCCCGCGGCCTGTCCAACTCGGAGATAGCCGGCGCGCTGGTGGTCAGCGAAGCGACCGTCAAGAGCCACATCAACCACCTGTTCGCCAAGATCGACGCGCGCGACCGCGCCCAGGCAGTGCACTACGCCTACACGCACGGCCTCGCCGGCTGAAGGCGAGCGCCGCCGCGGGCGCGCACCGCGAGGCTCGGCTCAGCGCGCGACGGCGCGAGCGAGCGTGCGCGCCAGCAGCAGCTGGCCGGCGCGGCTGGGGTGGATCCCGCACATGCCGGCGACCTTCAGCTTCGTCAGCAGGCCCGCCGTGCAGGTGTCGCGGCCGAAGCGGGCGGCTGCGCGCGCGAACGCGCCGTAGCCTTCGGCGATCACCACGTGGAAGGGCTTCGCGGCCGCGTCGACGGTGCGGTTGACGGTGCTGGACAGCAGGTCGTCTTCCGCCGAGGCGTAGTCCAGCGAGTAGTAGTTGACGATCGCGAGCGTGCCGCGGTAGTGCGCCTGCCCGCGGATCGCCGAGAGGATCCGGGCGACGTCGGCGCTCAGCGTCCCCGTGACCGCCCGTCGCTCGGCGGCGCCTTCGCACCGGTCGTGGGTGCTCTGCGCGCACAGGAACACGTCGTTGGCGCCGATCATCAGCGACACGAGCCGCACGTCGGAGTGGCTGCGCAGGAACGACAGCGCGAACGCGAGCTGCGCGCCGCGGTAGTGGACGTGCAGCGGGAACTCCGTTCGGTAGCCTTCGGGCTTGCCCGGCGCGTTCCCGATTTCGTTCTCGCAGCCGAGGCTCTGGGCCAGCGGATCGATCAAGCTCGAGCTCGTCTCGCCCGGGCAGGCGGCGTTCGTGACGCGCAGGTGCAGCTGCGCGCCCAGCAGTTCCGGGTAGCCGACGAAGCTCGCGGCGTCGTGGTAGTCCGGCGCCGGCGTCGTGCCGGGCTCCCTGTAGCCGAACGTGACGGAGTCGCCGAGGGCCAGGTAGTCCGCGCGCGTCATGCCGACCTTCGCGCGCGCCTGGACGCCGGCGGCGCTCGTCGACCCGCAGGCGGCCAAAGCGAGCATGCACGTCGCGGCGAGCGCGGTCTTCACGAGGCTCCTCACTGCGTCTCCTTCGCTCGGGCCGGGCTGGCCGGCAGCTCGGCTGCCGCGGCGTCTGAGACGCCCAGGCTATGCGGTTTGGCGTACGCGCGCGCGAGCGGCGCTGCCCAGGACCACGTTGCTCTCGCTGCGCCGCGCGAGCACCCGCACGGCGTCGCCGACGCGGACGGTCAGGCCCGGCTTGTGCACGTGGCTCAGGTTCTGGGCGAAGAAGACGCCGGTGTTGGACTCGTCGTAGGCGTTGGCGCCGCGACGCGAGAGCAGCGCGCGACGGACGGCCTTGCCGGTCGCGGCCGTCTGCTGGTCCACGTCCGGGATCACGCAGCGGTCGGACGGCTTGACGACGAAGGCGTGCATCGGGCCGATGCGCAGCTCGGTCCAGTGGTCCTCGTCGTAGGCCGCCAGCGACTCGCCGTCGACCACGATGTTGGGGCGGAAGCGGTTCATCGGCACCGGCTCGCCGTCCAGCTCGGCGTTCAGATCGGCGAGCGAGGGCTCGCAGGCGAGCAGCATCGCGGCGCCGTCGGCGAAGCCGAGCGTGTTGGTGGCGCGCGCGCGGCGGTAGCGATCGCCGACGTAGCGCGGCAGGTCCTCGCGCACGCGCAGCAGCCGGAAGCGCCTGTTGTCCTTGTAGGGCGGCAGGAACGTGTTGAACCACTCGTCGAGCTCGGCGCCCACGAGCTGGCCGGCGACCGGCTTTTCGTGCACGCTCGCCATCACGACGCTCGCATCGTCGCGCTCGAGCTCGAGCGGGATCTCGATCGGCTCCATGCCGGGCGCGCTCAGCGTGATCGCGTGCTCTGCGATGGCCGGCACGATCAGCGCCATCTCCGGCACGCGCCGCTGCGACATGAAGTGGCCGTCGTCGGCGACGAGCATGAAGTCTCTGTCGAGCTCGAGCCCCCTCGGGGTCACGCGCGTTTGTGACAGTTTCACGCCGGCGCAGGACTTGACCGGATATGTGACGAGGCCGGTGACCTCGAGCGCGTCGGTCACCGGCCCCATCTGGGTCATGCCCGGGATGCTATCCGCGGTTAGGGGTGGTGGTGGGCTGCTGGGCGGCGGAGACCGCCGAGACCATGTTCACTCCGACCGCCGCTGCGCCAGCCGGAGAGGAGTGCAAGCCATGGGCGGGCGCGTGCGGGTGGTGCCGGCGCTGGTGCTCCTCCTCGCTCAGCGCGATCTCGTGCGCGGAGGCGTCGAGCGCGCGTTCGAGGTCGCTCTGGATTCCCGTCAGCGCCGCGGGCTGTGTGCGATGCATCCAGTAGAGCCGCGCGCCGCCAACCAGCATGTAGCCGAGGAATATGTAAGGGAACAGGTTGATCGGCCATTCCGGGGCGGGGTAGAAGCTGCCGACGGTCGGCACCATCAGGCAGAGCAATGCGAGCACGGCGACCAGCACGTGGCGCCGGCGTATCTCGCCGAGCTTGCGCAGGTAGAACGGCGCGGCGACGGTGATCATGAAGTACGCGAACAGGAAGCCGAACGCCGCCAGCGTGCCGGCGTCGCCGAAGATCGTCAGCGGGCCCGTGCCCGTGGCGTGGAGCACCATCGCGATCACGAGGATGACGGCCCCGTAGGAGGCGAGGGCCACGTGCGGGGTCATGTTCTTGGCGTGCACCGCGTGCGCCTGCCGGGGAAGGAAGCCGTGTCCGGCGAGCGGGAAGATGATGCGGGCGCCCGCGTTCAGACACGAGAGCGACAGGGAGAAGAAGCTCACCATCGCGCCGAGGGCCACGGGGACCTTGAAGAAGCTGACGCCGTAGGCCGCGGAGATCGCGGTCAGCGGAGTGCTGAAGGAGCTGAGCGACTGACCCATGTGGTGGGTCGCGAAGACCTCGACGTAGCTCATGAAGACCATGAACGCACCCGTTATCAGCAGGCTCCAGATGACCGCGCGGGGCACGTTGCGAAGCGGCCGCTTCGCCTCGCCGCCCAGCGTGGTGGCGCTCTCGAAGCCGACCAGGCTGAAGATGCAGATGACGATCGCGAAGTCCATGCCCTTCAAGCTCACGCCCTTGAGCTGGACCTGGGCGCTGTCGACCGACAGGCCGTGCTTGAACAGCACGACTGCCGCCAGGGCGAGGATGATCGTGACCGAGATCGCCTCGAGCGCGAGTGTCAGGAGCGAGGAGATGCGGATGTCCTTCCAGGCGATCGTCAGGCAGGTGAAGCCGCTGAGCAGGAAGAAGACATACGGGCTGACGCTGCCGTGCACTCCGATTCCGTTCAGGAACTGCTGCGCGAAGATCGCGAAGCCCGCGAGTCCGGCGGTGGCGATGCCCCAGTAGGACCAGACCAGGGACCATCCCGACAGCACGCCGGCGGCCGGCCCGAGCCCGCGCGCGGTGTAGGCGTACATCGAGCCGGCGGTCGCCGAGCGTCGTGCGAACTGGTTGAGCCCGAGCACGACGAAGAGCAGCATCACGGTGCCAAACAGGTAGGCCGCCCAGGTCCCCTGCCCGGAGTCGCCGAATGCGAGCGCGATGATCAGCACGGCTGTCATCGTGGGTGAGATCAGCGCCACAGATTGCGCGAGCAGCGGCGGGAAGCCGAGCGCGTGCGCCCGCAATCGGGGCTCGGCCGGGCCGCTCGGATGGCTGGCTGTGCCAGTGGTGGACTGGGTCGCGGCGGTGCTGGTGCTCATTGCGGGTCGACCCCCTTGTCGGCGATGTGGTGGCGCACCGCAAGCTATGGACGCCCGTCGCGTCTCACCACCTCCATCGGGCCGAGAATTAACCCAAATGGTGTAACAGGTGGCCGAACGTTTGTGACTCAGGTGGCCAGCAGGCCAACTGCCGCCCGCGGGAGTTGCCCGGCGGTCCAACTTGTGTTCATGCGCTCCAAGTCGCGAGGACCGTGCCATGCGCGGCTGGGGCGAGCGCCGACGCTCAGTGGTGCCGGCTCGTCACCGCGATGCTGAGGGTGACCCGGCGCTTGGCGGCCGTGCCGCCGGCGACCGTCGCGAGCGCCTCGGCCGACAGGCGGTGGTGAGTCGCCCTCGCGAGCGCGCCCTTGCCGGCCGCCGTGAGGCGCAGGAGGATCGTCGCGCTGTGCGCGGCCGCCAGCGCATACGAGCCCTTGGCGAGGACGACGGTCTCGCGCTTGGATCTCGTGCGCCCGCCCGTACGCAGCTTCACGGTGCGCTGCTCTGTCAGCTCGATCGTGCCGGCGCAGTTCGCGTGCTCGCAGGCGATCGGCACGCGCGCCTCGCCCTTGGACACGGAGATCGCGGCGGCGGACAGCACGAGCACCGGCGCGCTGGCAGGTGCCGGGGGCGTGCTCGGCGCGGGCACGTCGAGCGTGTTGCTGACCGCGTTGACGCTGCCCACTTCGTTGGTGGCGGTCACCTCGCAGGCGAGGCCGTGGCCGACGTCGGCCGCCTGCACGGCGTAGGTGCTGCCCGTGGCGCCGGGGATGGGGGCGCTGTCGCGCAGCCACCTCTGCGCGAACGCGAGCGTGGGGATGCCGGTCCAGCTTCCGTCGGTGCAGCTCAGCGTCTGGCCCACGGCGGGTGTGCCCGAGGCGAGCGGCGCGAGCGTGTTCGCCGGTTCCCTGCGTACCAGCGCGGCGTCGATTCCCGTGGTCGCCACGCCGGCGGTCACGGCGACGTGGCTCCCCAACAGGAACAGCTCGCCTTCGGCGATGTCGCTGGGAACTTCCCGGTCGTCGTAGAGCTGTGGCTGATAGAGGGCCGCGGTTTCCTTGGTTTCCGGCGCGAAGTACACGATCACTTCCTCGTCTCCCAGGCCCGGCAGCGTGTATTCGCCGCTTGCGCCCGTCAGGGCCACGGCCGTCGGGAGCTTGCTGCCGACGGCGAACGCGACGACGGACACCCCGCCGACGGGCGCGTGCGTCACGGCGTCCGTGACGACGCCGCTGATCGTGCCGCCCGGCGAAAGCTTTGGGCTTATGCCGAGGTGCTGACCTTCGGTCAGGTGAAGCGTGGTGGCTTCGTCGAAGCGCGGTCGATCTTCGTAGAACTGTGGCGCGACGTTGAGGCTGGTCAGGAACGACGCCTTGAAGCCGAGCAGGTATTCGCCCCTGGGGATCGTCGCGATTTCATAGCCGCCGTGTTCGTTGGTGGTGGTCGTCGCGACGACGGTGTTGGGGGCTTTCGCTTCATACAGCGTGACTTCGATCCCCTGCAGTTCGTTGCCGTTGGCCGCGCTCGTCACGGTCCCCGCGATCGAGTTGCCCTGCGCGAGTTCCGCGCTGATCGCCTTGTGTTCGCCTTCTCGGAAGATCACCCGCGTGGCGCTTGCTTCGCTCTGCGCGTCTTCGTAGTACTGGATCGCGTACGGCGCTTTCGGCACGAACTCGACCACGTATTCCCCAGCCGGGAGGGCGCCGGCGTATTTTCCGCCGGCGCCGGTCGTGGACTTGTAGTAGCCGGAGGAGCCGTAGATGAACCTGACTTCGACGCCTGAGATGCCCACGTGGCTGCTCGCGCTCGCCACGGTCCCTTCGGCGACGGCTGGTTCGGAGGCGCTGGCGGCGTCCACGCTCGCGAGCGACCCGATCAGGACGAGGCAGGCGGCGAGTGCCAGCCGACCAGCCCTCCGCCCGCACGTGCGTGCTGCCATCGGCGTGGATCATAGCCGTGCGCCGGCGCGGCCATCGGGCCCGATCGCGCGCCGCCGGGCTCTCTTTCACGCGCCGCTGGCCTGGGGGGCGGCGCACGTCACGCTCGCGGGCAGCCAGCCGACCGCATCGAGATCGGTGTTGCACTTGTCCCCCGTCGCCGTCTGTTACGAGTTGCTCAGTCGAGGTTGCCCGCAACTCCTCCCCACTCCCCGGGGTCGACGTCCCTGAGCGTCTCGGAGAACGTCCACTGGTGTCCCGCCGGGTCTTCGGCGCTGTACTGGCGCTCGCCGAACATGTGGTCGGTGGGCTCCTCGAGGATGCGCGCGCCGTGAGCCCGCGCGCGCTCGCAGTGGGCGCGCGCGTCCTCGACGCGGACGAGCACCGCGTGCGTGCTCTCGCCCGGGCGCGGCGGGCGCCGCTCGCCGTGCACGTCCCCCACGATCAGCGCGCCGTCGCCGTAGCTCAGCTGCGCGCGGTGGTTCTCGCCGATGAACAGCCGCTCGACGAAGCCGAAGGCGCCGCAGAGCCAGTCGACCGCCTCGCGCACGTCCGGGTAGATCAGCACCGGGATCACGCCCGCGGTGGGCACCGAGCGATTGCGCTTGAGCATCTGCGCTCAGGTTACCTCCCCAGAGCGCCGGGCTGCTTCTACCGCCGTGCCCCCAGGCGGCGGGAAGCTCGTCGCGCCTGGGCGCTCGAGGCGGACCTCGACGTCAGCCGCACCACGAGCTCGACGTACGCTGAGCGACGGTCAGCCGAGGGGTCACCCGGCTGACCGTCGAGATTAACCTCTATCTGATGATGACGTGCGGCAGCACTATGGCCCCGCGGTATTCTCCGTTCGAGCCACTCGTTCCGCAGCCCGTGCCAGTGACGGTGTATCTGATGCCACTCAGCCTGAACGTCAGTTCGCCTTCGGAAGGGCTGGCGGCGGGGAGGTTTTCCCATTCGTATAAGGACAGCGGCGTCTGCGACCCAATGGTGATGCCGCAATGGGTTGTTTCTAAGCCGAGCGCCGAGCTGCATTTGAACCCCAGGGAGCCGTCCTGGAAAAAGCCTGGGTTAGGTTCGATAAGTCCGCTGCTGGAAAGTTCGAATTGACAGCCGTTGGGACCCGCTCCGACTTCACCACCGTTCAATTTACATTTTTCGAGCTTTATGATGGTAATCGTCAGCTTCGGAAACAGTCCAACGGAGGGGGTATATTCGACTTCTGTATTTCTGCATTTCACTGCCCCCGCGCCAATGATGAATTCCATGCTCGCGGAGTGTGCTGTCTGGGCGCTCGCCGTTGAGCCGTCAAATTCATGAGCCAGTGCTTGGGGTGCAAGCGCCAGCATGCATATGGCTGATACGCCAAAGGCTAGCATGCGGTTTCTTTTCACTGTTCCTCCCGTTCGTCATGATGTCGTGGCGGGCCTCGACCGCATCAGCGTGGTTCGTACGGACACAGCTGTCCTGTTTCGCCGGCCATCATGCTCGAGACTGCGCCAATGATCAGTGCGATTCGAGCCTACAGGATGCTGCGAGCCGGGCTGCCTATGACGGCAAGCGGACCGGCTCCAGCTCGGGCGTCGGCCCGCCCCGCAAGCGGCAAAGGCCGCTGCGGCAGCCGAATCCGCGCGTCACGCAGTCGCCACGCGCTGGAACTTGACCTGTTTCTCACGGTCGCGAAAGCCCATCGACCGGTACAGGTCGATCGCGAAGTAGTCGGGCTCGGCGAGGATCACGAGCCTGTCCGCGGCGAGCTGGGCCCGCGCATGGGCGGCCGCGGTCGCAAGCAGCGCCCGCGCGAGCCCCTGGCGGCGATGCGCGGGGTGCGTGTCCACCGACTCGTAGCGTGCCATGGCGGGACCGGCCGCGAAGATCCCGAGGCCGGCTGCCATCGTGCCGTCGCGGAACGCGCCGAACCACGTGCCGTGGCCGTGCTCGCACGCGCCGCGGAGCGCCCGCATGTGCGCTTCGACGAACTCCCCGTAGCCCGGCTCGTGGTTCTGGTCGTTGTCGAGGCGCAGTTGGACCGCTTGCTGCCAATCCGCTGCGCTTCGCAGCTGTCGCAGCTCGGTCTCGGCTGGCGGCGACGTCGGCGCGGGCACGGGCGCGTCGGTCACCAGCGCGGCGGTCGTCTCGCCTTCCAGCCGCGCGCCGAACGCGGCGAGCGTCGCGTCGGCCAGCGCGGGCGTGTCGAGCCCGATCGCGACGTGGCGGCAGTCGGGGAAGGCGGCGTCGAAGCGCTCGAGCCAGCGCTCGAGGTCCTCCGGCGCACACGGGCTGGTGACCAGCAGGAAGTTGCCCCACCTGTACGTGGGGTTCGCGGCGGTGCGCACGAGCACGTGGTTGGCGTGCTCGCTCACCTGCGCGCCCTGCTGGCGGCACAGCTCGACGTCGGTTTGCCAGGCGATCGAGGCGATCGGCACCGAGCAACCCTAACGCCCCGCTGCGCGCCGGGCCGGGGCCGCGCGGCTGCGCTCGCGCGGGTGTGCGGCGGCTCAGCCGATGCGGTCGGGCGGCCAGTAGGTGAAGAACACCGAGCCGATCATCCAGCTCTCGGGGACCGGTCCCCAGAAGCGGCTGTCGTCGGAGTTGCCGCGGTTGTCGCCCATCATGAAGTACTCGCCCTTGGGGATCGTGATCGTGTGCGGCATGTTGCACTCTACGGCGATCCCGCAGGGCGCCGTGTAGGGCTCGTCGGTCAGCTCGCGCCCGTTGATCACCGGGTGCCCTTCGCGAATCGAGATGCGATCGTCGGGCAGGCCGATGACGCGCTTGACGAAGTACTGGCTCGCCGGGTGCCCGTCGCCCTGCGGGCAGGGCTCGCCGGCGCTCACCGAGACCGCGCAGGTGAGCTCGGTCGGCGGATGGAAGACGACGATTTCGCCGCGATGCGGCGAGTGCAGGTCGAAGGCGAGTCGGTTGACGAGCACCCGCTGGCCGATCCTCAAGGTCGGTTCCATCGAGCCCGACGGGATCTTGAAGGGCTTGACGGTCGTCGCCTCGACGCCCTCGGCGATCGCGAGCGCGATCACGACGATCACGATCAGCTCGACCACCGGCGCGACGCGCGGATGCATCATGCCGCGCAGGCGTCGCACGCCTCGGCGCGGTGCGCCCAGCGCGCGGCGGGCGGGGCTGCGCGTGCGCGAGCTCATCGGGTGCGCCGGCCGCGCGCGTGCCGGTGCGCGGCCCGCGGGCGTGGCGGGGTCGGGTGCGCGGGGCTCGCCGGAGGGGCCTTCAGCGCCGGCGCCCGGGTCGGGCGGGGGCTGTGGCGCACGCCGCCGCCCGGCTCGAACGCCCACACGCTGGCGCTGGCCATCGAGGTGACGGCCGCGGCGGCGACCCACGGAACCAGCGTGCGGCGCACGAGCGCCCGGCGCCTGCGCCGGGCGCGGTTGAACTCGCGGGCCGTCTGCTCGGCGCGGCCGAAGCGCTCGAGCGCGCGCGCGACCGCCGTCGGCTCGTCGCGGGTCTGTGCGCGCTCGGCCTCGGCCGCTTCGAGCAGGTGCGCTCGCACCTCGATCAGGATTCGCCGGCGTCGCCACGCGGGAGCGCGCAGTTCGCCCGCGAGCTCCCGCACGTATGCGTCGATCGGGTTCACGAGGCTTCGAGCGCCTCGCTCGCGAAGACCGCGTCGACGGCGCACCTGAATGCCTCCCAGGTGCTCCTGCGGTCGGCCACCGCTCGCCGCCCCGAGCTCGACAGCGCGTACACGCGCCGCCGGCGCCCCCCGACGACCTCCCAGCGGCTGCTCAGCAGTCCCGCGCCCTCCATGCGATGGAGCGCGGGGTAGATCGTGCCCTCGGCGAGGTCGAACTCACCGCCGCTGCGCCGCTTGAGCTCCTCGGCGACGGCATAGCCGTGAAGCGGCCCCGCGCTCAGCACGGCCAGCAGCATCCCGTCGACGTGTCCCTGCAGCTCTCCCGTCGCCATACATAGAGAGTCTATGCATACCCGGCCGATGTGTCAAGTGGGCCGCGCGAAGTCGCGGGCGCGCATCGCGCTGGTCAGCGCGGCGGCGCTGGCGAGCGCGGCGAGCGCGCACTGCGTCGCGAGCATCGTTCCCACGCTCGCGCCGACCGGCCCGCTGGGCTGGCCCGCCAGCGCGGGCGCCTGTGCCAGCAGCGCGAGCGTGTAGACGAGCAGGCCCGCGCTCACCATGCACATCGCGACGACCAGCGCCAGCCCCGCCACGAACGCGCGGCGCAGGGCCGCGTACGCCGGGCGCAGGCGCCGCAGCGCCGCCCGCGGCGCGAGCGCGCACACGAGCGCGAACGCGAACACGGCGAGCAGCCACGGCAGCCCGGCGGCGAGCACCCAAGCCGCGGGGAAGCCGCTCCCGCGCGCGGGGCCGAGGCGCACGAGCGCGACCGACGCGGCGAGCAGCGCGAGCAACGACGCCGGTGGCAGCAGCAGCAGCCACGCCAGGCGCAGGTCGAGCTCCGCGGCGGCGCGGCGCAGGGCCTGCCACAGCAGCGGCAGGCCGCCGATCGCGATCGCGATCGCTCCGAGGGCGGCGCCGGCGAGGATCACGTCGCGCCCGACGGTCAGCAGCGGGTGGCGCGCCGCGCTCGCCATGAACGGCCGTTCCTCGATCGTCTTCTGAAAGCCGGCGCCCGCGAGCGACACGGCGATCCAGCCGGCGAAGATCGCGCCGACCGACAGGCGCAGGCGCGCGGGCGCGCTGGCGCCCGACCGCCACGGCGATCGCGGGCGCAGGTGCGCGTCGAGCGCGCCCGCGACCAGCGAGGCGAGCGCCCGCGCGCCGGGCGGGTCGTCGTCGAGCAGGGCGAGCATCTCCGCGCGGTAGCGCTCGCGCCAGGCCTCCGGATAGCCGGCGACCAGCATCCGCCCGCAGCGACGCCCGAGCGCCCGCGCCGTGTTGCCTCGAGGCGCCGCCGGTCTCATGCCAGGCCCCGGCTCGCGCGCAGGCGGCTCAGGCCCGTCTCGGCCACGCCGCGGATCGTCTCCAGCTGCGTCTCGAGCGCCCGTGAGCCGGCGGCGGTGATCCGGTAGGGCCGGCGGCGGCCCTCGGCGGGCAGCGGCTCGATCAGCCCCTGCTCCTCCAGGCGCGCTAGCGCCCCGTAGAGCGTGCCCGGTCCGAGGTGCACGCCGGTCATCGCCTCGACGTCGGCGACCATCGCGTAGCCGTGCTTGGCGCCTCCCGCGAGGCTGGAGAGCACGAGCAGCGGGGGATCCGACCAGCGGCCGGGGTTGTCGGTCATCTCGCTCCACCCATTAGTTC
This sequence comes from Solirubrobacteraceae bacterium, assembly GCA_035939315.1. Taxonomy (GTDB): domain Bacteria; phylum Actinomycetota; class Thermoleophilia; order Solirubrobacterales; family Solirubrobacteraceae; genus Palsa-744. The sequence continues at coordinate 28,224 of DASZFZ010000101.1, forward strand.
GTACCGCGATGTATCGTAGCACGAACTACGGGGTCGCCCGCGCGAGGACCACGCGATCGTGGCCGTCGCTCAGTGCATCAGCGCCGCGGCCGCGACGCCCGCCAGCACGATCGCGAGCAGCGCGCCGGCCAACGCGATCCGGCGCCAGTCGCGCCCGGCTCGGTAGATCGTCGGCGGCCGCTGTGCGAGCGAAGCCGCGCCGGGCGCAGAGCCGGCGCCGCTGCCCGCCACCTCGAGCGCGGGGGCGAGGCCGGCGGCTGCGAGCAGCGGGCGCTGGCGCGTCTCCAGCGCGAGCGCCTGCGCCACGGTCGCGCGCAGCCGGCGCAGCTCGCGCTGGCGCACGATCACCAGCAGCGTGAGCAACGCGACGACGCCGAGGCCGAGGAAGCCGAGGGCCGCCTCGAGCTTGGCGGTGAGGCTGGTCTGGGTCGTGCTCTGGGGAGCCAGGTCGACGTTGCGGGCGGCCGCGCTCGTGGGCGAGGGCAGCACCGGCTCGCTGCGCGTGCGGATCACCGGCAGCGTCTGCTCGGCCATCGCCAGCATCACGCGCGGCGAGACGTTGTCGGTGAGCGTGTTTTCGATCCAGTAGACGGCGCCGTCTTCGCGCCAGGCGATCGTCTTGACCTGTTCGCCGACGTAGAAGAGTTCGTAGGTGCGCGAGCCGAGCTGCACGGTCTGGCCGGGGTTGCGCAGCTTCGGCGGGTCTGTCCAGTTGGTCCCCTGGACGTCGTAGTACTGGCCGAGCTCCCCGCGCGAGATCACGACCACGTAGATCGGATGCAGGCGCCCATGCAGGTCGTGGATCTTGTAGAGGCGCAGTTCGTCCGGTTCGGCGCCCGCGAAGCTGTCGCGGGCCCGCGGGTACTCGAGCGGGAACGGCAGGTTGGGAGCCTGCGCGCGGGCTTCTTCGAGCTCGCCCGAGGTGGTGGGGGTGAGGCTGAAGCCGAGGCCCGCCGAGGCAGCGTGGTGGCGGGCGCGGCTGCTGCGGTGGGCGGCGGCGTGCGCGGCGGGGCGCGCCGGGGGGCTCAGTTTCTGGCTCACCGCTGCCGTGCCCTGCAGGAACGAGCTCACCGCTTCGTGGATCTGTTCGGGGGTGGCGGTGTCGACCGTCGGCTCGAGGTTCACGTGGAAGTCGACCTGGTGCACGGGCTTGCCCGCCGATTCGGCCAGCAGGTACAGCAGCTGCAGGATCTGTTCTTCGCCCGCCAGCGTGCTTTCCACGTACTTGCCGAAGATGTGCTCGAACTTTTCGCGGTTGGCGAACAGCGAGGGCCCGTACTGGGCCTTGGCTTCCAGCAGGAAGCGCTGGTCGCGCGCGTCGCGGATCAGCGAGGTGCTTTCGTGGCGGTTGGCGACGAATTCGAGCGCTTCCAGGCCGCACAGTTTCTGATAGCCGGGCTTCAGGTCGATTTCGAAGTACTGTTCGCCGCCCGGTTCGTTGACGTGGTAGTAGCGCTTGTCCACGGTCATGTAGACGCAGCCCATCGCGTTGACGGCCTTCGCGAACTTGTGGAAGTTCGTGATGAAGACCTGGTTGGGGGTGATGCCGAGCACCTGTTCCACGGTCTTGACCATCAGCTTCACGCCGCCCGCCGTCCCGCCCCCGTTCTCCCAGCCGTACGTGTAGGCGGAGTTGATCCGGTTTTCTTCGACTTCGCCGTCGGGCTTGTGGATCGGCACCTTCAGCTCGCGCGGGATCGAGAGCATCGAGATCGTCGGCTTGCTCGGATCGATCCGCACCAGCAGCATCTCGTTGGAGTGCGGCAGCACGGGGCCCGCTTCCGGGTCGCCTTTCGGCGGCGCGCGTTCGTCGTTGCCGACGAGCAGCAGCGTCTCGGGGCTGCCCTTGTGGGTGGGGGCGAGGACGTTGGCCACCCTGATCGGCTTGTTCTGCTCGAGCTCTTCGGTCAAGCGAGTGACCTCGTTGAGCGCGATCGCGGCGGTCGCCCCGCCCGAGATCAGCACGACGCCCACGCCTGCGAGCAGCACCCGCCAGGCGAGCCACCAGCGCCTGCGCGGGGGCTCCGGCGGCATCCCTGGGGGGAGCGCGCCGCCGAGGTCGGGCGGGGAGGGCGTCTGCGGGGGCGTCGGAGACGCTGGCGGTGTTGTGGCGGCGCTCACGGATGCGGTGCGGAAACGACGAGTTGGGCGCTCGGGCGCGCCAAACGGGCTCGCGGCGGGGCCGCGGCAAGGAACAGCCTAGAGCGCGCGCGCGACGGCGTGCACTGGCGCATAATGCAAACGCCGCGCTTCGGGTAGTGATCCCCCGGACACCGAGGATGGACCGCCTGAGCTGGAAGAGCACCCACCGCGCCCGCGACCGAGACGGCGCGCTCGAGCGCCAGCAGTCGATCGTGCTCGAGGCGCTGTGGGCGGCCGCCGGCAGGCCCGTCAGCTACGAGCAGCTGCGCGCCGCGGGGGTCGAGTTCCCCGCCAGCGTCGTCTCCGAGCTCGAGCTCGCCGGCGTGCAGGTCGAGCGCTGCCGCGAGCGGATCGGCGGCACCCGCCAGGTCGTGGGCGTGCGGCTGTACGAAGCGTCCAGGGCGACGCGCGGCTTCGAGCCGCCGGCGGCGCGCACGCGCCCGCACGTCGCCCCGGGCCCGGCGGGCCGGCCCGGCGCGCCGGCACGGCGGGCCTTCCCGCCCGATCGCCCCCGCTATCCGCCCGCGCCGGAGGGGCCGCCGCGTCCGGCGTCGCCGAGGGTCACGATCCCGCGCGTTCGCGGCTCGGTGGCTCGCGCCGTGTTCCTGGCGGCGCCGGCGCTGATGCTCGCGCTCGTGATCGCGGCGCTCGCGACGAGCGCGCCGGGCGGCGCGGCGCACGGGCGGGGGACGGCGCCGCGCGCGCGGCACGCACGCGCGCTCGCCGCGAGGCCGCGCGCACGCACGCCCGGCGGCCGGCTGACCGCGCGCGTCGCGCGGTCGTCGGCCTCCAGGCCGACGGGCCCAGCGTCGGCCGCGGCCGGGCCGGCGGGCGCCGGCCGGGCCGGCGGCCAGTCGGCCCCGGCCGGGCCGGGCCAGCCGCGGGTGGGCGGCACGCCGGTGTCCGAGACGCTGGCCGAGCAGCTGGAGGCGCAGGGACACGAACTGCTCGGCCGGGAACGCGGCGCGCAGGCGATCCCGGTGCTCAGGCAGGCGCTCGCGGCGACCGGCGAGAGCTTGGCTGGCTGCTTGCGGCCCGCCAGCGAACCCTGCCTCACCTACGCCTACGCGCTCTACGACCTCGGCCGGGCGCTGCTCTCGAGCGGCTCGGCGGCGGCCGCGGTGAGCGTGCTCGAACACCGCCTGCGGATCGAGAACCAGCAGCCGGTGGTGGCGGCCGAACTGGAGTCCGCGCGGCGGCGGCTCGGCTGAAGGGCGCACGTCCAAACTGGACGTTTGTTCGATTTTCGCGAGATCGGGTAACAGCACCCCGGGGGACCGCCGAGACCGTGCCCGCAAGGCCAAAATGGACACCTGTTCGATCTTCGCGTCACGGACTGTTTACCGTGGCAGCGGCGGTCGAGGTGGAGAATGGACCGCTCGGACGCGCGTGTGTCCGAGTGCACCTCGAGTTGCGCGGCCATCGTGGTGGACGCGCTAGAGAAGGAGGGAGATTGCGCAGCAAGGCCGACAACAACGACAGCGCAGGAGCGTTCGCGATCGACCGTCGCGAGCTCGACGCGCGCACCAGCGCGATCGCGGTCACGGGCGAGCTCGACCTGACGACCGCGCCGCAGCTGAAGTGGATGCTGGTGGACGCGATCGAGGAGGGCCGCAGCCGCCTGGTCGTCGACCTGTCGGCGACCAGCTTCATGGACTCGACGGCGCTCGGCGTGCTGGTCGGCGTCAACCGCGGCCTCGAGCCCGGCGGGCAGCTGCTGATCGTGTGCTCCCGCCCCAGCCTGCTGAGGATCTTCGAGCTCTCCGGCATGGACGGGGCGTTCACGATCTGCGCAACGCTCGACGACGCGCTCGCCGGACCGGCTCAGCGCGCCGCCGAAGCGAGCTGAGCGAGGTCTCCCGATGACGGGTCGCAGCCGCGGTCGCTCTCGGCGGGGCCGCGCGTTCAGGCGCCTCGCGCTCGTGGCGCTCGCCGCGTGCGCGCTCGCGCTCGCGTTCATCCCGAGCGCGACCGCCAAGCGCGATCGCGAAAAGGCGGCCGGCGGCTCGACCGCGACGACCACCACGGCCGCCGCTTCGCCACCGTCGACGACGGCGAGCACCGGCGCCCCCCAGGCCAGCGCCCCGAGCGCCGCGACGACGACTTCGGCGCCCGCCGCCACGCACAAGCACGACGGCGGCGGCTCCGAACGGTCCGCCGGCGGCACGGCCGGCGCCGGCAAGGGCGGCTCCTCCGCCGGCAAGGGCGGCTCCTCCGCCAGCAAGGCCGAAGGCCAGGGCGGCGCCGGCGCCTCGGGCACGGGCGACGGCGGCTCTCACGGGCACGCGGGCGCCGGCCGTCGCGGGGCCACACACGCGGGAGGCGCCGGCAAGGGCGCCGGCGCGCAGGGCGCGCCGGAAGCGACCGAAGAAGCGAGTGCGGGCGGCGAAGAACAGGCCACGGCCGAGACGCAGGCTGTTCGCGGCGCGGGCCACGGCCAGGGCTCGGGGCGCAAAACGAGCAAAGGGCACCACAAAGAAGGCGCCAGCGAAGGCGCCCGCGCCCACGAATCGGGCAAGCACGGCAAAACCAAAGCCGAAGAAAAAGCCGAACAGGAAAAGACCGAAAGGGAAGGCGAACAGCCGGCGGGCTCCGGCCAGGGCGGCGGCTCGACGACCCCCGCGCTCGGCTCGACGCCGCCGGCCGAAGCGCTTGCGCCCGTCGCCTCGGCCGCCAGCGCGACGCCCGGGGCGACCAGCCCGGGGCCTGTCGCGAGCACGCTGCCGGGCGCGGGGCTCGCGACGCCGGCGCGGGCGGCGCACCGCGCGCGTCCCGCGCGGCGCTCGGCCAGGCGCCATCGCGCCGGCCGGCCGGCGGCCGTAGGGGCGAGGGCGGCCGCCGGGGTGGGCCTGGCCCCGCCCGGCACGCTCGACCGTGGCGCCGGCGCCGGCGCGGCGCGCACGCCTCGGGCCTCGCGCGGGCATCGCTCGAGCGACGGGCCGGCCTCGCGGATCGTCACGACGATCACGCGGATCGTCGACGTGGTGCCGGCGGCGGCGCGCATCCTGATCGGCGTGCTGCTCGCGCTCGCGCTGGCGCTGGCGGCCCGCTCGCTGCTCTCGGGGTTGCGCACGCGCCGGCTCGAGCGCCAGCGCCGCGAGCTGCTCGCCGACGTCGGCCTGTTGCAGGCGGCGCTGCTGCCCGAGCCGCCGGCTCGGCTCGGCCCGGTGGGCACCTCGGTGGCCTACTCGCCGGCCGAAGGGCCGGGCGCCGGCGGCGACTTCTACGACGTGTTCGCGCTCGAGGACGGCCTGCTGGCGGTGATCGTCGGCGACGTGTCGGGGCACGGTCGCCAGGCGCTGCCGCACACGGCGCTCGTGCGCTTCACCCTGCGGGCATACCTGGAGGCCGGGCTCGCGCCGCGCGACGCGCTGCAGACGGCCGGCGCGGTGCTCGAGCGCCAGCTCGGCGGGGTGTTCGCGACGGTCGTGGTCGCCACCTACGAGCCGCGCGAGCGCGTGCTGACGTACGCGAGCGCGGGGCACCCGCCGCCGCTGGTGCTCGGCGGGCCCGGCGACGCAGGAACGCTCTCGCCGGTCACGATCTGCGGCGCGCCGCCGATAGGAACTGGCATGAGGACCGGCACGCGCCAGACGACCGTCGCGCTGCCCGGCCGGGCGCGGGTGTGCTTCTACACCGACGGCGTCACGGAGGCGCGCATCGACGGAGAGCTGTTCGGCTCCGCGCGGCTCACGGAGGTGCTCGCGGAGCTCCCGCCCGAGGCGGGCGCCGCGGAGCTGCTGGAGCGCGTGGCCGCGTATGCCGAGGCGCGCCCCGACGACATGGCGGCCTGCGTGCTGAGCGTCGAGGGCGGGGACGAGGCGCCCCGCGTGCTGGTCGAGGAGCTCGAGATCGACAGAGAGGAGGCGACGAGCATGCGTACCGAGAGCTTCCTGCGCGCCTGTGGCGTGGAGCGAGGTGGCATCGCCGAGGTGACCGGCTCCGCGTTCGGCGCGGCCGGCCGCGCGGGCACGGTCGTACTGGAGGTGCGCGACGACGGCGGCACGCCGGAGGTGAGCCTGCGGCGCGACCACGTCTCCTACCTGCACGCGCGCCGTGCCGAGGTGGGGGTGGCGCGATGAGCACCACTCACGCGGTCGCGCCGGACGCCGCGATGGCGCTTGGGATCGCCTCCACGGCGATGCCGTTCGCGCGTACCTCCCAGGACGAGGTCGAGCGCTGGCTGCGCGTGCTGCGCCTGCACGGCCAGGTCGGCATCGCGCTGCAGGCCCTTGGCGTCAGCGAGGAGCCGCTGTCAGAGGTCGAGGGCGCCGATGCGCGAACCTCTGCCCCTGAGCCGGGCAATCGCGACGCCGTGGCGCTGGTCACCGAGAACGCGCTGCGGATCGCGGGCGAGCGTCACGCCACGGCGCTTTCGACGGCCGACGTGCTGAGGGCCGTCATGCAGGTGTACGGCGAGGACTTCGACCACGTGCTCGAGATCCACGGGGCCGATCGCGAGGAGCTGCTCGAGCGGCTCGCGCTGGTCACCGCGGAGGACGAGCAGGGCTGAACGCGAGACGCCCGGCGGAGTCCGTTCCGCCGGGCGTCCCACGCGTGTGGCGGAGCGCCAGGGCGGGCTCAGCCGACGATGAAGCCGGTGCCCTTGACCGCGGTGAGCACCGCGCTCGCGGGCAGCGGCGTGTCGAACGGCCCGTTCGGGGCGATGTCTTCGCCGGAGGGTTCGTTGAGCAGCCCGATCACGCTCGCGTGACGCGCCTCGATCGTGACGATCGAGAGGGCGGCCTTGACGTACTTGGGGTGGACGATATTGAGCGCCTGACCCGAGTATGCGTGGACGCCCGTGTTCTCGAGCACCTGCGCGGTCTTCATGAACATTTCGGCGTTGGTGTTCGTGCCCTTGAAGTCGAACTTCGGTTCGGCCGCGGCCTTGGAGCCGAGCGCGGACTTCAGGAACTGCACGTGGGCGTTCTCGTCGCGCGTGACGACCTTCAGGAAGGCGGCGGCCTGCGAGCTCAGCGGCAGGTTGGCCGCGGTCGCGCCGTTGTAGAACGCCGCCTCCAGGTACTCGAGCGTGAGCGCGTAGTTGAGGATGCCGACGTCGCCCTTGCCGAACGACGCGGGGGGCCGCCCGGATCCGCTCGACGCGAAGGCGCTGGGCGCCAGCGCCGAGAGGATCGCGCCGCCGCTCATCGTGGCGCCTGCTGTCAGGCCGGCCTTCTTGAGGAAGCTCAGGCGCGTGTCGCCGGACACCTCGTGGGCCGCCTCGCCGATCGCGCCGTCGACGTCGACCTCGGCGAGATTGATTGCGTAGCTCATTTGCTGCTCCTTGTCGTTTGCCAGATTGCGCCCGCGGGAGAAAGAGGAACCCGATCGAGCAGTCGGTCTTGATTACGCCCGGCGCGCGCGGGCGGATCACTTCGGGTTGGCTCGTGCAAGCCGCGTTGCCTATGGTTAACCGGGATGTACAACCCGCCGCGCTCGGCCGAGGAGGCGCTCCTGCGCTCCGCATCGAGGTTGTGGGAGCTCGAGGACCTGGGCGAGTTCCGCCCGACGGTGCTCGCCGAGCTGCGCGAGCTGATCGGCTGCGACGTGGCCTCCTACAACGAGATCGTCGACGCGACCAAGCAGGCGTTCGTCGTCGCCGACCCGCACGAGACGCTGGCGGTGGGGGAGGTCGAGGACCAGCTCGCGCGCTTCGGCGAGCTGGTCCAGCAGAACCCGCTCGCGGCCCACTCGACGCGCACCGGCGAGACGCGCACGCTGCGCATGTCCGATTTCATCAGCCCGCGCGCGCTGCACGCGCTGGAGCTCTACGACCTGATCTACCGCTACCTCGGCGTCGAGTACCAGCTGGCGTTCACGGTGCCGGCCGAGGGGCAGCTGGTCGGCGTGACCCTGAGCCGGGCCACGAACGACTTCGACGACCGCGAGGTCGCGCTGATGGAGGGCGCGCGGGCGATCATCATGCCGGTCTACCGCAGCCTGTACGACCGCGCGCGCCTGCAGGCGCTGCTGCGCGCGCTGGAGGTCGGCGAGGAGGTCGCCGGGGCCGTGATCCTGGTGCACTCCAGCGGCCTGCTGGCGCCGGCGCACCCGCGCGCCGAGCAGCTGCTCGCGGACCTCGAGCGCGATCGGATCGCGCTGGAGACGCTGCGCGCGTGGGTGGCGACGCAGCGCGCCAGGCGCATGCGCCCGCCCGGATCCCTGCGCCTCGCGCTCGGCGCGCGCGCGCTGGAGGCGCGCTACGTGCACGGCCCGCCGCAGGCGCTCGACACGATCGCCGTACGCGAGAGCGCGCCGGAGGGGCCGCAGGCGTTTCGCGCGCTCGGCTTGACCCGCCGCCAGTCCGAGGTTCTCCACCTCCTCAGCCGGGGGGCTGGAAACGCCGAGATCGCGCTCGCGTTGAACATCAGCGAGCACACGGTGCGCCACCACCTCGAGCAGATCTACAGGCGGCTGGGGGTCGGCTCGCGCGCGGCGGCGGCGCACGCGGCCACGCGCCTCGCGCTCGGTCGATCTCCCCTCTGACACCCCTCGCAAGATTGCTCGACCAACTGGTCGAGCAATGTGTATGATGAACGGGTCGCCCCCGCGGGCGGCATGGAGGAGTCGTTCAAGAGGGGTTGCCGGGTTCTCGCTGGCGCATCGCCGGTCGTGCTCGCCTGTGCGCGGGGGACGGGTCGTGCGCGCGCGGGCGCCTGGGCAAAACATGCTGTCTGAACAGAGGGAGTGTCCATGTCTGGTCGTAGAGCATCATCCGCAGCTGGGCGGGTCGGGCGCACGTTGGCCTGCTCGCTGGCCGCGAGCATCGTGGTGGGGGCGGGCGCGGCGGCGCTCGAGGCCGCCCCGGCGTTGGCGGTGGCGTCGTCGAACTCGCCGTGCGCGACGGTCGACATCATCGTGGCGCGGGCGTCGACGGAGAAGCAGGGCACCGGCGTGATCGGCGCGCTGGCCGAAGAAATCCAGAAGGGGGTGAAAGCGACGGTGGGCATCCGCGCGGTCGTGTACCCGGCCGCGTTGACGCCCTACGAACCGAGCGTGACCGCCGGCGACAAGGCGATCAAGGCGGAACTGGAAGAAGAGGTCACGAAATGCCCCGGGCAGAAGATCGTGCTGCTGGGCTACTCGCAGGGCGCGCAGATCGTCGGCGACGCGCTCGGCGGCGGTGGCGGCAACGCCAAGGATCTCGGTGAAGGCGACGGTCCGGAAACTCCGCCGGCGGCGGCGTTCGCGACCGAAAAAGTGGTCGGCGTGATCCAGTACGGCGACCCGCGTCGCATCCCGGGCCAGTCCTTCGACGTGGGCACGGACACGAAAGCGGAAGGCATCTTCCCGCGGCTGAAGAACCAGCTGCTGACGTCGTTCGCGCCGCTGATCCAGTCCTACTGCGACACCGGCGACCCGTTCTGCGCCAAAGGCGCGGACCTCGAGGCGCACCTCGACTACGTCGAAAAGTACGACAAGACGGCCGACAAATTCATCGTCGGCCGCCTGAAGGACGTCGGGATCGAATAATTAAATTAATTAATTGATGGAGATCGTCGTGAGCGGGCCGGCGGCCGTCGTGGAGACGGTCAGCCGGCCGCTCGCGTGATCTTGTGCTCTGGCAGCACGGCGGTGCCGGTCGGCGCGCTCCACTGCGACGCCCGCAGCAGGACGGTGGCGAGATCCCGCTCGAAGGCGGCGTCCAGGCGCTCGCGTTCGCCGGTGACGAGCAGGTCGATGAGCAGTCCGCGCAGCGTGGCGAGGGCCAGCGTGGCGAACGTGCGCGCTTCCTCGGGCGGGCAGCCGAGGGCGATGATGTTGTTGGCGATCAGCTCGATGCGGTGGTTGATCGAGCGCTTGACCGCCGGCGCGTAGTCGGCGCCGGCGTACTGGCTCTGCGCGAGCACCTCGGTGAACAGGCGGATGTCGCGCAGGCCGGGCGGCGAGGTGAGGTGGGCCCACAGCGCCCGCCAGCGGGTGGGCAGGTCGAGGCCCGCGTTGGGGGTGCCGTCGGCGTAGACGTCCTGAGGGACGAGGGTGCGTTCGAGCAGGTGCTCGACGATCTCGCCGACGAGCTGCTCCTTGCTGCCGAAGTGGTGCTGGAGGGTGACGTGGCTGACGCCGACGGCCTCCGCCACGCGCCGCAGCGACAGGCTCGCGACGCCGTTCTCGAGCACGTACTCGGCGACCGCCTCGAGCAGCTCGCCGCGGCGGTGCTGATAGCGCAGGCTGCGTCCGTCGATGCGATCCCCCATCGCCGTCAAGCATAGGAGAGGCGCCGGGCCGGCGCGATGGTCGCCTCAGGCGCTGTGCGCCCTGGCTCGTTCCTCCAGCACCGAGAAGAGGTGTTCCTCGAGCTGGGCCGGCAGCGGCGCGGGGATGCTGATCGCCAGGAACGAGACCTCGGCGGGCCCGTCGACGAAGCCGAGCACGTCGAGGTAGAAGGGGATCGGGATGCGGCGCACGACGAGCGTCGTGCGCACGCGCAGGCCGAAGCCGCCGGTCATGCCGGGCGCCGGCGGCGAGCCGAACTTGATCGTGGCCGGGCCGATCGTCGCGCCGGGGATGCGCTGCGTGTGCAGCAGCCCTTCGAAGGCGTGGCCGAGGCAGCCGCGCAGGCGCGTGTTGCGCAGGGCTTCGAGCAGTTTGGCGGCGGCGGCCGGCGAGCGTTCCACGGTGACCGACGAGCTGATCGTCTGGCTGGCGATGCCGCCTTTGCGTTCGAAGGTGCTCGAGCCGGCTTCCGCGAGGCTGGCGTTCGAGCTCGAGTGCGCGAGCGCGTCCCCCGCGCAGGCGTGCAGTTCGCGTTCCAGGCGCTGTTCGGAGCCGTTGCCGTGCTTGTGCTTGCGTTCGCCAGCGACCGTGAAGCCCGGCAGGTCGGCGGCCTGCAGGTTGACCGCGCTCGCGAACGCGCGCGCGCGGGCCACCGCGGGCGAGCCCGCGGGGGCGGCCTTGGGGGACGGCCTTGCGCTCGCGTGGCCGGCCTCGGTCGAGCTCGTGCTCGTCCCCGCGCTGGTTTCCACGACGTGGCCGCCCTTGCCGCACGCGGCGAGCGCCACGCACAGCGCGAGCAGGAGCGGGAGGGCTGCCGCGCGGAGCGTCACCGCCGCCATTGTGGCAGAGCGGCTCAGCGGGTAAGCCGGCGTCGCTGCGGGTGGATCGTCTGTCCTCGCGCGAGCATCTCGACGTACTCGCCGATGCGCCTGGCGCGCGTGTCCTCGCGCTTGGCGGCTTGCAGGCGGTAGAGGATCGCGTAGCGGTTCTGGCCGCTGAGCAGCTCGAAGTTGGCCGCCGCCTTGGGCGTGCCGGCGAGCGCCTCGGCGAGGTCGGCGGGCAGCTCGATGCTCGCCTGGCCCTCGTAGGCGGCCTCCCAGCGGCCGTCCGCCCGGGCCTGCTCGACGGCGGCGATCCCCGCCGGGTGCATGCGGCCCTCGGCCAGCAGGCGCTCGACGTGGCCGACGTTGCGCTTGGACCACGCGCTGCGCTTGCGCCGCGGCGTGAAGCGCTGCCTGAAGGTGCGCTCGTCGCGCCGGCGGACCTGGCCGTCGATCCAGCCGTGGCAGAGCGCCTCGTCGAGCGCCTGCTCGTAGGTGAGGCTCGTCGGCTCGACCGTGCCCTTCTTGGCGAGCACCAGCCACACGCCCGCCGGCTCGTGGTGGTGCGCCGCGAGCCACGCGCGCCAGTCGTGCGCGCTCGCGACCAGCAGCTCGGGAGGCTCCTCGGCCACGCGCCGGCGTACGCCTCGTCAGTCGATCGCGATCGCGCGCATCGTGTGCTCGTCCGGCAGCTTCTCGAGGATCGCGCGCAGCACCTCGCGCTCGGGCTCCTGCTCGCGCTGCAGGTCGTTGAGCAGCAGCCGCACGGCGCTGTGCGTGATCTTCATCTGCGGCGGCGTGAGCGCGAGCGTGAGCACGCCCCGCGCGTCGGCGGGCTGCTCGAGGCCGGCGAGCACGTCGCGGGCGAGCCCGCGGATGGTCGGCTCGTGCGCCTCGTCGGAGATCAGCAGGCGCAGCGCGCTTGCCGCCACCGGCACCTCCGGCGGGTCGAGAAACAGGTGAAAGGGCGGCTCTGGGCCGGTCGCGTCGCTCATCGGTAGGCGTCAGCCTAGCGGCAGCGATCGCGCTGCGCTCACTCCGCGGTCGCGGTCGCGGCCGGCTGCTCGGCGGCCTCGGCGCCGGCGCCCGCGCGCGTGCGCGCCCGTTCGCGCCCGGCGCGCGCGAGGCGCCCGCCGGCGGCGCACAGCAGCATGCCCGCGAGCGCGGTGATCACGGCCAGGAACGGCGGGAAGCTGCCGAGCGAGACCTTGGCGTGGGTGCCGGCGAGCGCGTGCGCGATCAGCAGCGCCGCGCCGTAGACGGCGCCCGCGCCGAGCCCCCGGTCGGCGCCGCCCCAGCCGTCCCGGTGCTCGAAGCCGGCGAGCACGGTGGCGAGCGCGATCAGCGCGGCGTAGCCCCAGTAGGCGCCGCTGGAGACACCCACGAGCACGCCGGCGACGGCGCCCGCGATCGCCGGTATGACGACCGCCAAGACGATCTGCTCGGGGCGCGAACGATCGCGCAACAACTTCGGTTGATACATGTGTCTCCTCCCCGGAAGTGCTGTCAAACCGTAGCGCGTCGGGGCGACGCGGGCCGCGGGACGCTCGCCGGCGTCATAACCTGCTGCGGGTGGCGAGCGAATCGGCGTCATTCCGCCTGTCGGTGCTGGACCAGTCGCCGGTCTCGCAGGGCTCGACGCCCGCGCAGGCGCTCGCCAACACGCTGGACCTCGCGCGCCTGGCCGACCGGCTCGGCTTTCACCGCTACTGGCTGGCCGAGCACCACGGCGGGCCGATGCTCGCGGGGCCGAGCCCCGAGGCGCTGATCGGGCCGATCGCCGCCGCGACCGGGCGGATCCGGGTGGGCAGCGGCGGCGTGATGCTGCCCCACTACAGCCCGCTGAAGGTGGCCGAGACCTTCAGCGTGCTCGCCGGCCTGTATCCGGGCCGCATCGACCTGGGCATCGGGCGCGCCGCCGGCACCGACCCGCTGACGACCTTCGCGCTCCAGCGCGACCGCCGCCAGGCCGCGCCCGACGACTTCCCCCAGCAGCTCGCCGAGCTGCTCGGCTATCTCGAGGACTCGCTGCCCGCCGAGCATCCGTTCGCGCGCCTGGCGCGGATGCTGCCGGGGCGCCCGGCGCGGCCCGAGCCGTGGCTGCTCGGCTCCTCGCCGCAGAGCGCGATCTGGGCGGCCGAGCTCGGCCTGCCGTACGCGTTCGCCGACTTCATCAACTCCGAGGGCGCGCAGATCGCGGCGCTCTACCGCGAACGCTTCGCCGCATCCTCCGCGGAGGGGGAGCACGCGCAGGCCGGGCCGCGGACGGCCGTCGGTGTGTGGGTGATCTGCGCGGACAGCGACGAGGAGGCGCAGCGCCTGGCGGCCAGCGGGCGCATGACCTTCACGCTGCTGCGCCGCGGCCAGCTGATCGCGGTGCCGCCGCCCGAGCAGGCGCTGCGCTTCCTCGCCGAGGAGGAGCGCGCGCGGGCGGCCTCGCGGCCGCGGGCCGGCGCGGGCGAGCCTCCGCGCTCGGGGCGCCGGGCCATTGTCGGCTCGCCCGCGACGGTGCGCGCGCAGCTCGAGGAGGTCGTCGCGAGCTACGGCGCCGAGGAGGCGATCGTGGTCTGCATCACCTACGAGCACGAGGCGCGCCGGCACAGCTACGAGCTGCTGGCCAGCGCGTTCGCGCTCGAGGGGGCGACCGCCGAGGCGCTCGGCGCGCCCGAGCCCGCGCCGGCCGGCGCGCGGGCGCTGAGCGCGTGAGCGCTTCCGCCGAGGTCCGCCGCGCCCGCGCCGAGGACGTGCCGGCGCTCGCGGCGATGCTCGCGCGCGCCTTCTTCGACGACCCGGTCGCGAGCTGGGCGTGGCGCCCCGACGGGCTGCGCCCGAAGGCGCTCGAGCGCTTCCAGGCGATCCGCCTGCGCCAGCTGCTCGGCGGCGAGGAGGTGTGGGCGAGCGCCGACCTGCGCAGCGCAGCGCTGTGGGCGCCGCCGGGCGCCCGTCGCACGAGCCTGCGCGAAGTGGCGGCGCTCGCGCCGTGCTTCTCGCGCCCGCGCCTGCTCGCGCGCATGCCGCTCGTGGCGATCGGCTGGGAAGGGCTCGAACGCCACCACCCGCGCAAGCCGCCTCACTACTACCTGGCGGTGCTCGGCACCGACCCGGAGGCCCAGGGGCGGGGCCTCGGCTCGGCGGTGCTGCGGCCGGTACTCGAGCAGTGCGACTCCGACCAGGTGGCCGCCTACCTGGAGTCCTCGAAGGAACGCAACATCGACTTCTACGTCCGCCACGGCTTTCGCGTGGTCGAGGAGATCACGCTGCTGCGCGGGCCGAAGATGTGGGGCATGTGGCGCGAGCCGCGCGCGTAGCCGGCGAAGCGCCGCGTCCCCTCGACATCGCCGTCCGCTGATCCGCCGCGCCGCTCGGCGCGTATAGCACACAAAACAACGGCCAAGCGGAGGTCAAAACGATGTCAGGTCCACCCACGGTGCAGGACGCGTCACGGCGCGGTGAAGGGCAGGAGCCCCGGCAGGCGGGGATCGTCGAGCGTCTCGTGCGCGACGACGTCGACCGCAAGCGCTTCCTGAAGATGGCGGGAGGGGCGGGCGCGGCGAGCTTCGGCGCGTTCGCGCTGGCCGCCTGCGGCAGCTCGACCAAAGCGGTCTCGACCGCGGCCAAAGCCGCGACCGCGACGACCGCCGCCGCCGGCACCGCGGCGAGCGGCGACATCGCGATCCTCAACTACGCGCTCACGCTCGAGTACCTGGAGACGGGCTTCTACGAGAAGGTGGTCGCCTCCGGGCTGTTCAGCGGCAAGGTCGGCGCGCTGATCGCGAGCTTCGGCGGCCAGGAGCGCACGCACGTGGAAGCGATCAAGGGGGCGGTCGAAAAGATGGGCGGCACGCCGGCGGCCAACCCCAACGGCAAGTTCCCGATCGAAAGCGCCGCGCAGGTCGCGCAGCTCGCCTACACGGTCGAGAACCTCGGCGCCTCGGCCTACCTGGGGCAGGCGGGCAACATCCAGAGCCCCGAGGTGCTGGCCACGGCGCTCGCGATCCACTCCGTCGAGGCGCGCCACGCGGCCACGCTGGGGACGCTCGTGAAGAAGTCGATCACCCCGGATGGCGCGTTCGCCAAGCCGGCTGACATGTCAACCGTGCTGGCGGCCGTCAAGCCGTTCCTGGCGTGAGCGCGGCCCCGAGAAAGGAGCATGAGCAAGATGTCTGACACGACAACCAACCACCGCGAGGCGCTCGGCCCCGAGGTGCCCGCGCTGGCGGGCGTGCAGGTCGACGGCGTGACCCGCGCGAGCTTCATCCTGCGCGGCGCGCTCGTCGCGGGCGCGGCCTACGGGGTCGGGGCGGTCACGCCCTTCGTCTCCCAGGCGCTCGCGGCCGGCGGCGGCGGGGACGCGGAAATCCTCAACTTCGCGCTGACGCTCGAGTACCTGGAGTCCGACTTCTACAACGTCAAGGCCAAGGAAGTCGGCCTCAGCGGGCAGGCCAAGAGCTACGCGGCGCTGTTCGGCGAAGAGGAGCAGGACCACGTGGTGGCGCTGCAGGGCTTCGTCAAGCAGCTCGGCGGCACGCCGGTGGCCAAACCGACGTTCTCCTTCCCCGCGACCGACCAGGCCTCGTTCCTGGCGCTGGCGTCGGTGCTGGAGAACACGGGCGTCGGCGCCTACAACGGCGCGGCGCCGTCGGTCAAGAGCAAGACGGTGCTGGCCGGGGCCGGCAGCATCGTGCAGGTCGAGGCCCGCCACGCGGCCGCGATCGACCTGCTGATCGGCAAGAGCCCGACGCCCACGGGCGGCTTCGACGTGCCGCTCGACAAGAGCGAAGTGCTCGCCAAGGCGGGGCCGCTGATCAAGTCATAGAGACGGCGCGGAGCCGTCGACGGGGCGGCTGTGATTCACAGGCTCTGTGATCCACAGCCGCCCCGGCTGCGTAGAAGAAGACACACGACCAGGAGCGCCGGGTCCGAATCCGGTCGCGGCGCGAAACCCCTTTTCACCGAGGAGCTCAAAGACAATGGGACTCGACAACCCCATCCACATCGCATTTCTCTTGATCCTGCTGCTGCTGGTGTTCGGCGCCAAGCGCCTGCCGGAGATGGGCCGCTCGCTCGGCGACGGCATGCGCGGCTTCAAGGACGCGCTCAGCGGCCAGGGCACGACCGCCGGCGTCGCCGGCGAGACCGTCGCGGTCGCGCAGCCGGCGCTCACGGCTCAGCCGGTCCACGCCGTGCAGCCGGCGCCCGCGGCGGTGGCCCAGCCGGCGGCGTCGGGCCAGCCGGCCGCGGTGGCCCAGCCCCCGGCCGCCTGAGCGGTCGCGGCGGACGGGAGGCGGTCATGGCTGTCGCGGTGGGTCACATCGGTCACGAGGAGCAGCTGAGCGTCGTAGAGCACCTCGACGAGCTGCGCACGCGGCTGATCGTGTGCCTGGCGGTCATAGCGGTCGCGTTCGGGCTGTGCGTGTGGCAGAACCACAGGCTGCTCGACGTGATCAACGCCCCGCTCACCCACGAGACCCAGAAACAGGTCAGGGCGGGCAACGGGCCGCTCGGCTCGACCTACACGGTGCAGCAGGGCGCACGAACTGTCGCGGGCGAGCTCCAGCTGGTCGTGGGGGTGCTGGAGCGTCCCGGCAGCGGAGCGTCGGCTGCCACGCGGGCCTCGCTGGCCCACGTGGCGCCGGCGCTGCGGGGGGCGGTCAAGCGCCTGTCGGCGGCGCCCCAGGGCAACAAGCCGGTGACGCTCTGGATCGGCGAGCCGTTCACGACGACGCTCGGGATCTCGCTGATCTTCGCGCTGATCCTCTCGCTGCCGGTGCTGCTCTACGAGATGTACGGTTTCCTGTTGCCGGCCTTCAGTCCGGAGCAGCAGCGGGTGGCGACGCCGCTGATGCTCGCGATCCCCTTCCTGTTCGTCGCCGGGGTGGTGTTCGGCTACTTCGTGGTGCTGCCGGCGGCGGTGCGCTTCTTCCAGAACTTCAACAGCGAACAGTTCAACGTGCTCGTGCAGGCCAGCCAGTACTACCACTTCGCGGCCGTGATCCTGCTGGCGATGGGACTCGTCTTCCAGGTGCCGGTGGGCGTGCTCGCGGCGACGCGCGCGGGCATCGTCACGCCCAAGCAGCTGCGCCACAACCGCCGCTACGCGGTGCTGGCGTGCGGCGCGGTCGCCGCGCTGCTGCCGGGCGACGCGATCACGCTGCTGCTGGAGACGGTGCCGCTGTACCTGCTGTTCGAGCTGAGCGTGCTGCTGGCGTCCGCGATCGAGCGGCGCGACCGGCGCCGCGCGGCGCGGGCGGGGGCGTGAGGCGGCCGCGAGCGCGAGCATGAGGCCGATGTTCAGACACTCGCGCGGCACGCCGGAGCGCTCGGCGGCGGCGCTCACGGTGCTCGCCGACGAGGAGCTGATGCAGCTCGTCTACCGCGGGCAGGCGGAGGCCTTCGAGGTGATCTACGACCGCCACTCCGACGCGGCCTTCTCGCTGGCCTACCGCATGTGCGGGCAGCGGGCGCTGGCGGAGGACGTCGTGCAGGAGGGGTTCCTGTCGCTGTGGCGCAGCGGCGCGCGCTATGACCGCGGGCGCGGCAGCGTGCGCACGTGGGTGCTCGGCATCGTCCACAACCGCGCGATCGACGCGCTGCGCAGGCGCACGGCGCACGATCGCGGGCGGGTCAGCGAAGAGGGCATCGAGGAACGCCTGGTGGCGCCCGAGCGCACCGACGTCGAGGCCGCGCGCCGCGACGAGGCGCGCGAAGTGCACGAGGCGCTCGAGCAGCTGCCGGCCGAGCAGAGCCGGGTGATCGAGCTCGCCTACTTCGGCGGCCTCACGCACGTGCAGATAGCGGCGATGCTCGACCAGCCTGTTGGCACAATCAAGGGACGCATGCGCCTCGGCCTGGCCAAGATGCGCATGGCGCTGGGCGACCCGGCGGAGGTTTGCGATGAGTGTTGAGAAACCGAATGTCGAGCCGGAGGGCTGCGGGTGCAACGTCGCTCCCTACGTGCTCGGCGCGCTGACCGAGGAGGAGCACGCGGCGTTCAGCCGCCACGTCGAGTCGTGCGCTGTGTGCCGCGAGGAGGTGGCCGCGCTGCAGGTTGTCGCCGCGGCGCTGCCCGCCGCGGCGCCGCAGGTTAGCGCGCCGGCCGAGCTCAAGCAGCGGGTGATGGCGAGCGTGTACGCGGAGGCCCGCGAGCGAGAGGCGCGGGAGCGCGCCGAGGAGGCGCCCACGGCACGCGAGCGGGGCGGCGCGCGCGGCGGTCCTCGCCAGGGCGCTCGCCGGCCGCGGGCGCTCGCCGGCGCGGGCGAGTGGCTGCGCTGGCGCCCCAACCTCGCCGTCGGCGCGCTCGCGGCGGCCGTGGTCGCGCTCGCGGCGGTCGCGCTCACCACGGGCGGCTCGGCGCCGGGTACGCGGGTGATCCAGGCGCAGGTCCTGGTCCCCCGCGCGAGCGCGTCGCTGCGCGTCAACGGCGGGCAGGCCCAGCTCGACGTCGCGGACATGCCACAGGCCGGCCCCGGACGCGTGTACGAGGTCTGGCGCGAGCGCAGCGGCTCGCCGCAGCCGACGGACGCGCTGTTCACGGTCAGCGCCGACGGCAGCGCGACGGTCAGCGTGCCGGGCGGCGTGGCGGGGCTGCGCGAGGTGCTCGTCACCTCCGAGCCGCTCGGCGGCAGCCGCGTGCCGACGCGCACGCCGGTGATCGTCGCGGGCGTCAGCTGAAGCGCCCGCCACGCCCGGCCGCTCGGCGGCGTCATCGCGAGCGCGGCCGGGCCACGATCGACAGCTGCCGGCCGGCGACGAGCACCGCGTCGCCGACGCGCAGCTGGCGCCCGCGCCTGCTCTCGGGCTCGCCGTTGACGAGCGCCGGCTCGGCGGCCAGCAGCGCGCGCACCTCGCTGCCGCTGTCGACGACGCCGGCCAGCTTCAGCAGCTGTCCGAGGCGGATCGTCTCGCCTTCGATCGGGATCTCGCGCGGCATGGCACGGCGAATCTAGTAGGCTCGCGGGCGATGGGCGAGCGCGACGGATATCAACCTGGAACGTTCTGCTGGGCTGAACTTTCGACCTCCGATCAGGAGGCCGCCAAGGGCTTCTACGCGGCCCTGTTCGGCTGGCAGTCCGACGACCGCCCGGTCGGCGAGGGCTCGGTCTACTCGATGCAGGTGCTGGCGGGCAAGATGGTGGCGGCGATCGCCGGCCAGCCCCAGCAGCAGCGCGAGGCGGGCGTGCCGCCGATGTGGAACAGCTACGTGTGGGTGGCCGACGCCGACGCCGTCGCGGCGCGCGCGAAGGAGCTCGGCGCGAACGTCCACGCGGGCCCCTTCGACGTGATGACGGCCGGGCGCATGGCCGTGATCCAGGACCCGCAGGGCGCGTTCTTCATGCTCTGGCAGCCGGGCGATCACAGGGGCGCGGGGCTCGTGAACGCGCCGGGGGCGCTCGTGTGGAACGAGTTGCAGTCGCCCGACCCGGACGCGTCGGCGTCGTTCTACGGCGATCTGTTCGGCTGGAAGGTGGAGCAGTTCCCGGCGATGGAGGAACGCTACCTGGGCATTCAGAACGACGGCGCCGGCAACGGCGGCATCCGCGATCTGGTGCCGCCCGCGCCGCCCCACTGGCTGGCGTACTTCGGCATCCCGGACATCGACGAGGGCATCGCCAAGGTGGGCGAGCTGGGCGGCATGGTGCTGGCCGACCCGATCGACATCCAGATGGCGAAGATCGCCGTGGTGGCCGACCCGCAGGGCGCGGTGTTCGCGCTGTACGCGGGCGAATACCAGGACTAGTCGCGTCGGGCGGCCATGTCGGCGCCCGTGGTGGTCGTCATCACCGCCGCGCCCTTGCCGCCGAGCACGCGGCGCACGAGGCCGGGCGCGAGCACGCGGGCGGCGGCGGCGAGCGCGTAGGGGCGGGGGACGTAGCGTTCTGGACGGCGGCCGAGGCCGGCTTCGTAGATCGCCTCGGCGGCGCGCTCGGGCGTGGAGACGGCCCAGCGGGTCCACGGCCTGGCGGTCAGCTCGGCCTGGGGGAAGCCCTCGGTGGAGATGAAGCCGGGGAGCACGAGGCCGACGTGGACGCCGTGCCGGCGCTCCTCCGCCCACAGCGCGTCCGACCAGCCGGCGAGCGCGAACTTGGAGGCGCTGTAGGCGCCCGTTCCGGCGCGGGCCACCCGTCCGGCGGTCGAGGCGACGTTGACGATCGCGCTGGGGGCGCTCGCGCGCAGCAGCGGCAGCAGCGCCTCGGTGAGGCGCACCTGGGCGTCGAAGTTGATCGCCATCGTGCGGCGCACGTTCTCGTAGCCGCCGTCGGCGAAGCGCGCGCGCCAGGCGGCGCCGGCGTTGTTGACGAGCAGGTCCAGGCGGCCGTGGCGCTCGGCGAGGTGCTCGCGGATGCGCTCGGGGGCGTCCTCGTCGAGCAGGTCGACGGCGACGTGGCTGACGCGCTGAGCAACGCCTTCGGCGTCGGCGCCCACACCTCCGGCGTCGGCGCCGCCGAGCTCCAGGGCGAGCGCGCGCAGGCGCTCGGCGCGGCGGGCGACGAGCACGAGCGCCGTGCCGGGCTCGCGGGCGAGCCGCCGGGCGGTGGCTTCGCCGATGCCGCTGGAGGCGCCGGTGACGAGCAGCACGCGGGCGTTCGACGAATTGTGCGCCGGGGAGGCCATGCGAACGCCTAGCCTTTCAGATCAAAGGAGGAGATGAGCACGAGCACGGTCACCGACACGCCGCTCAAGCGCGAGGCGCTCGAGCTGTTCCGCGGCCTGCCCGGCCGCTACGACGCGCTGTCGGCGGCGCTCAGCTTCGGGCAGGACCCGCGCTGGCGCCGGGCGCTCGCGGGCGCGCTGGCGCCGGCCGACGGCGAGCGGATCCTGGACGTGGCGACGGGCACGGGCATGGTCGCGGCCGAGCTGCTCGGGCGGGCGCGCTGCTCGGTCGTGGGGCTCGACCAGAGCGCGGAGATGCTGGCGGGGGCGCGGCGGCGCTTCGCGGGCGAGCCGGCCGGGCGGGTGGAGCTGGTGGAGGGCCGGGCCGAGGCGCTGCCGTTCGCCGACGCGAGCTTCGACGCGCTGTCGTTCACCTATCTGCTGCGCTACGTCGACGATCCGGCGGCGACGGTGGCGGAGCTCGCGCGGGTCGTGCGGCCGGGCGGGCGCGTGGCCTCGCTCGAGTTCGGCGTGCCGCCGTGGGCGCCGGCGCGGGCGGCGTGGCGGCTCTACACGGCGGTCGGGCTGCCGGCGCTCGGCCGGCTGGCCTCGCCGGCGTGGGGCTACGCGGGCGGCTATCTGGGGCCGAGCATCCGCGGCTTCTACAGGCGCCATCCGCTCGAGCGGATCGTCTCCTATTGGCAGCGCGCCGGCCTGGAGCAGGTGCGCGTGCGCCGCATGAGCCTCGGCGGCGGCGTGGTGATGTGGGCGAGCAAGCGCGGCCGATGACGGTCGGGGGCGCCGCGGCGCGGCAGGCGGGCGAGCGTCCGCCGCCGTCGTTCTACGCGCTCGGCGGCGGGCGCCTGCGCGAGCTGGTGACGCTGCTGCACCTGCCCTACACGCTGTGGCTGCTCGCGAACTTCTCGATCGGCGCGGCGCTCGCGCCGCGGCTGCACGTCGACCGCTGGCTGTGGGGGATGGCGGCGTTCGCGCTGGCGGTGGGCGTGGCGGCGCACGCGCTGGACGAGCTCAACGGGCGGCCGATGCGCACGAGCATCGGCGACCGCGCGCTGGTCGCCGGCGCGGTCGCGGGCCTCGCGGGGGCGGTCGCGATCGGCGCGGCGGGGGCGGTCACGGTGACGGTTTGGCTCGTCCCGTTCGTGCTCGCGGGCGCTGCGTTCGTGGTCGCCTACAACCTCGAGCTGGCCGGCGGGCGCTTTCACGGCGAGCTGTGGCTGGCGCTGGGCTGGGGGGCGTTCCCGGTGCTGACGGGCTACTTCATCGACGCGCAGCGGCTGCGCCCGGCGGCGGTGCTGGCGGCGGGCGGCTGCATGGGCCTGAGCTTCGCGCAGCGGCGGCTGAGCGTGCGCGCGCGCGAGCTGCGCCGGCGCACGGTGGCGCTCGAGGGCACGGCGAGGTTGCGCGACGGCCGCGTGCAGGAGCTGTCGGTGGAGGGGCTGCTGGCGCCCCTGGAGGGGGCGCTGTCGGCGATGTCGGTGGCGGCGGTGCTGCTCGCGGCCGCGCTCGTGGCGGTCAAGCTCTAGACCGAGAGGGCGTTGGCGGCGGCGACCTTCTGCTCGATGTAGGGGCCGAGCAGGGTGGCGACGGACGCGGCGCTCATCGTCGTGGGGCCTTTGGGCAGCGCGGCGTAGCTGATCGCCAGGCGCACGAGGCACTCGCTCAGCAGCTCCACGTCGGCGCGATCGATCGCCGGCCAGCTGGCGAGGATCACGGCGGTCAGGCGCTCGGCGGCGCTCTCCACGAGCGGCTTGCCCTGGGTGGTGACGAGCGCCAGCAGCTCCTCGGCGCCCTCGCCCTCGACGATCGTGCGCACGAGCGGGTTCTCGGCGGCGGCGCTCAGGAACACGTCGAACGCGGCGGCGAGCGCCCCGGCCGGGTCGTCGAGGTGGGCGCCCACCGCGTCTTCGACGGCCACCAGGAAGCGGTCGGCTTCGCGCAGCAGCAGCACGCCGGCGAACTCGTCGCGCGAGCCGAACTCCTTGTAGAGCGTCTGGCGGCTGACGCCGGCGGCGAGCGCGATGTCGGCCATCGTGACCTCGCTCCAGCGGCGGCTCTGCAGCTCGTCGCAGGCGGCGTCGAGCAGCGTGTTGCGCAAGAGCTCGCGCGCGGCGACGGCGTAGGGGACTCGCTCGCTCATGTTCACGCCTCCTCGTCGGGCTCGCCTGTCCCCGCAAGGGGGAAGTCGACCTTGTCGCGCACGCCGCAGTCCGGGCAGGCCCAGTCGTCGGGCACCTCGCTCCACGGCGTGCCGGCGGGGAAGCCCTCGCGCGGGTGGCCGGCCTGCTCGTCGTAGACGTAGCCGCAGGAGGGGCAGCGATAGCGGCTCACATCGTGCCCTTCGGGTATGCCGGCAGACCGTAGCGCGCCCGC
>DASZFZ010000102.1:0-47353 GCA_035939315.1 Solirubrobacteraceae bacterium
GAAGCGCGCGACGCCGGCTACGTCGGCGAGAACGTGCTCGGCTCGGGCCACTCGTTCTCGCTGGTCGTCCACCGCGGCGCCGGCGCCTACATCTGCGGCGAGGAGACTGGCCTGCTCGACTCGCTCGAGGGCAAGCGCGGCAACCCGCGCCTGAAGCCCCCCTTCCCGGCCGTCCAGGGCCTCTACCAGGGCCCCACGCTGATCAACAACGTCGAGACGCTCTCGACCGTGCCGACGATCATCGGCATGGGCGGCGAGGAGTACGCCAAGCTCGGCGTGGAGACCTCGACCGGGACCAAGCTCGTGTCGGTCTCCGGCCACGTGCAGCGCCCCGGCAACTACGAGATCGAGCTCGGCCTCCCCTCGCGCGAGATCATCTACGGCCTCGCCGGCGGGCCGCCCGCCGGCAGGCAGGTCAAGTGCTGGTTCCCCGGCGGCTCCTCCTCGCCGGTGCTGAAGGCCGAGGACCTCGACGTGCCCTACGACTTCAACTCGCTCGCCGGCGCCGGCTCGATGCTCGGCTCCGGCGCGATCATCGTCGTCGACGACTCGACGCCGATCCTCGACGTGGCGATGAAGACGGCCAAGTTCTACCGCCACGAGTCCTGCGGCAAGTGCACGCCGTGCCGCGAGGGCACGAACTGGACGGTGAAGATGCTCGAACGGATCGACGCCGGCGAGGCCACGCCGATGGACCTCGACATCATGGCCTCCGTCCAGGAGCACATCATCGGCAACTGCCTGTGCGTGCTCGGCGACGCGATGGCGATGCCGATCGGCTCGATGATCGCGAAGTTCAAGGACGAGTTCGAAGCGCACATGGAGGCCGCGCGGGTGCGCCGCGGCCTGAACGGCGCCGGCGCCTCGGACACTGCGCTGGAGGCACAGGGAGCCCTGGCGGAGCCGCCCGGCACGCTGCTCGCCCACCAGCCGGGGGGAGAGCAGGCCCCGGGCGCGCACGAGGGCGCGCCCGGCACCCACAGAGGTGGCATCTAGTGCCGCGCCCCGAGCCGCAGACGATCACCTTCACGATCGACGGCCGCGAGGTGCAGGCGCCCGAGAACACGATGCTGGTCGACGCCGCCAAGCTCGGCGACGTCGAGATCCCGGTCTTCTGCTACGAGCCCAAGCTGGGCCAGCCGGTCGGCGCCTGCCGCATGTGCCTGGTGGAAATCGAGGGCATCCCCAAGCTCCAGACGGGCTGCTCGACGCCCGTCAAGGACGGCATGGTCGTCTACACGCAGTCCCAGCGCGTGAAGACCGCCCAGCAGTCGGTCGTCGAGTTCCTGCTCGTCAACCATCCCCTGGACTGCCCCGTGTGCGACAAGGGCGGCGAGTGCCCGCTGCAGGACATCACCTTCGGCTGGGGCGGCGGCATCTCGCGCTTCATCGAGCCCAAGCGCCACTTCGTCAAGCCGCTCGAGCTCTCGCCGCTGATCGCGATCGACCGCGAGCGCTGCATCCTCTGCTACCGCTGCGTGCGCTTCTCCCAGGAGCTCTCCGAGGACTACCAGCTGGTGCTGCTGGAGCGCGGCGCGCACTCCTACGTCTCGACCTTCGACGGCCACCCCTACGTCGCGCCGTTCAGCGGCAACATCGTCGAGCTGTGCCCCGTCGGCGCGCTCACCTCGCGCGCCTACCGCTTCCGCGCGCGCCCGTGGGACATCGAGGGGGCCGGCTCGGTGTGCACGCTGTGCCCGTCGCAGTGCAACGTCACGGTCACCGTCCGCGACGAGCGCGCGCTGCGCGTGCTCGCCCGCGACAACGCCGAGGTCGACGACGGCTGGCTGTGCGACAAGGGCCGCTTCGCCTACCAGTCCTTCCACGTGCAGGAGCGCGTGACCGAGCCGATGGTGCGCGACGGCGGCCAGCTGCGCGCCGTCTCCTGGGAGCGCGCGCTCGCGGAGGCGACCGCGGGCCTGGGACGCGCCGGCGCCCACACCGGCGCGCTCGCGGCGGGCGGGACCACCAACGAGGAGGGCCTGCTGCTCGCGCGGCTGCTGCGCGAGGGCCTCGGCTCCCCCCACCTGGACTCGCGCCGCGCCGGCGCGCTGGCGCTGGAGCTCCACCGCGCGCTCGGCGAGCCGCGCCTGCAGGCCAAGGTCACCGACCTCGAGTTCGCGCACGCGGTGCTGGTGCTCGACGTCGAGCCGCTCGACGACGCGCCGATCCTCGACCTGCGCCTGCGCAAGGGCGTGCGCCGCCACGGCCTCCAGCTCGCGCTCGCCTCGGCGCAGCCCAGCAAGCTCGAGCAGAGCGCCGCGCTGAACGTGCGCTTCGCGGCGGGCGGCGGCGCCGCCTTCGCGGCCGCCCTGAACGCCGCGCTCGGCGGCGGGGCCGACGTGGACGCGCTCGCGGGGACCGCCGGCGCGGACGCGCGGCAGGTGCGCGAGCTCGCCAGGCTGCTGCGCCCCGACGGCCAGGACGCCGGCGCGCCCCCGCGCGAGGTCGTGATCCTCTGGGGCGAGCGCCTCACCGCCGGGCCCGACGGCGCGGCCGGCGCGCGCGCGCTGCTGGCTCTCGCCCGGACGCTCGGCCTGGCCGACGTCGCCGGCGCCGGCCTGCTGGAAGTGCCGGCGTTCGCCAACGGCCGCGGCCTGCGCGAGGCGGGCGTGCTGCCCGGCATCGGCCCGGGCCTGAGCGAGATCTCTGCCGACGCCGCCAACGGCAGCGGCTCCCGCCCCCTCGACGCGCACGGCATCGCCGAGGCGGCGGCCGCCGGCGAGCTCGCCGCGCTCTACCTGCTGCACTGCGAACCGCTGCGCGACCTGCCCGAGCGCGAGCTCTGGGAGCAGGCGCTCGCGCGGGCGAGCACCGTGATCGCGCACGCCTCGTTCCTGACCGACGGCCTGCGCGAGCACGCGACCGTCGTCTTCCCGGCCGAGGCCTACGCCGAGAAGGAGGGCACGATCGTGCACCCCGACGGGCGCCTGCAGCGCCTGCGCCCCGCGATCGCGCGGGCCGGCGGGGTCGGCTCGGTGCGCGCCGAGTGGCAGGTGATCGCGGAGCTGGCGCTGCGCCTGGGACTCGACACCGACGTGCTCACCGGCGCGATGGCCTCCGCGCGGCTGTTCGAGGCCGTCCCCTTCTACGCCGGCCTCACGCTGGAGGAGATCGCCGGCCGCGGCGTGCGCTGGCAGGAGCGCGACGCCGCCCGCGCCTACCCGTCCGCCTCGCCCGACCTCGGCGCCGGCGCGATCGGCGCGCTCGCCGAGCCGGGCGCGGACGCCGGGGACCTGGCCGGCCACCGCTCGATCTGGGACGCCGTCGAGGTCGAGCACTCGCCCGCGCTGGAGTTCCTCTCCCCGCACGCCAAGGTCGCCCTGCCGCTGACCCACGTCGGGGGTGAGCCGGCGTGACGCAGCTCGCGCTCGTGGGCTTCTACGAAGCCTGGTGGGTCCAGATCCTCAAGGCGATCGTGATCTTCGCGGTCGGGCTGCAGCTCGTGCCGCTCGTGCTGCTGGCCGAGCGCAAGCTGCTCGGGCGCTTCCAGGCGCGCTACGGCCCCAACCGCGTCGGCCCCTACGGTGCGCTGCAGCCGCTCGCGGACATCGTCAAGCTGCTGACCAAGGAGCAGTTCCGCCCGACCACCTCGGTTGGCTTCCTGTTCGCCTTCGCGCCGATCGTCTCGATCCTGACCGCCGTGGCGGCCTTCTCGATCATCCCCTTCGGCGACGTCCAGCACATCTTCGGCGAACGCGTCGGGCTGTATGGCGTGGACGTGTCGATCGGGCCGCTGTACCTGTTCGCGTTCGGCGCGATCGCCTTCTACGGGATCATGCTCGGCGGCTGGTCCTCGGGCTCCAAGTACTCGTTCCTCGGCGCGATGCGCGGCGCCGCCCAGCTGATCTCCTACGAGGTCTCCCAGGGCCTCGCGCTGGTCGGCGTGATCATCACCGCGCAGACGCTGTCGCTGACCGGGATCGTCGACGCCCAGAAAGGCATGTGGTACTTCGTCCCCCAGCTCGCCGGCTTCCTGATCTTCCTGACGGCCAGCTTCGCCGAGACCAACCGCGCGCCCTTCGACCTGACCGAGGCCGACGCCGAGCTGGTCGGCGGCTACAACACCGAGTACGGTGGCGGGCGCTTTGCCTCCTACTACTTCGCCGAGTACCTCAACGTGCTGGTCGTCTCGGGCATCGTCACGACGGTGTTCTTCGGCGGCTGGCTGCTGCCGTTCGGCATCCACCCGCCCGGCTGGGTCGACCCGTTCGTGGTGCTGTTCAAGATGTCCCTGTTCACCTTCTTCTTCATCTGGATCCGCGCGACGCTCCCGCGCCTGCGCTACGACCAGCTGATGAGCTTCGGCTGGAAGGTGCTGCTGCCGCTGGCCACGCTCAACGCGCTCGTCACGGCCGTGCTCGTGGTGGTGACGCACTGATGGCGACGCCCACCTCCGAGCAACCCGAGGCACGGCTGAAGGTCGAGTCCTGGAGCCCCGGCGATGACGTGATCGAGGTCACGCGCACGCCCGCCCCCGGCGCGGCGCGCGGCACCTGGCGCACGTTCCGCGAGACGCTGCGCGGCCTGAAGACGACGCTCGGGCGGATGGTCGAAGCGCCGACCACGATCCAGTACCCGGAGGAGAAGACGCCGGTGTATCCCCGCTTTCGTGGCCGCCACAAGCTCCACCGCTTCGAGGACACCGGCCTCGAGAAGTGCGTCGGCTGCTCGCTGTGCGCCGCGGCCTGCCCGGCCGACTGCATCCGCGTGGTCGCCGCCGAGAACACGCCCGAGAACCGCGTCTCGGCGGGCGAGCGCTACGCGGCCGTGTACGAGATCAACCTCTCGCGCTGCATCTTCTGCGGCTACTGCGAGGTCGCCTGCCCGTTCGACGCGATCACGATGGGCCACGACTACGAGATGTCCGACTACGACCGCGCCGACCTGATCTTCACCAAGGAGATGCTGCTGGCCGAGCCGCTGGAGCGCACGCCTCTGAGGAACGAGGGCGAGTGAGCACGTGAGCGCCGTCCTCTTCTTCATCGCCGCGATCGGCGTGATCTCGGGCGCGATCGGCGTGGTGATGCTGCGCAACCCGTTCTTCAGCGTGCTCGCGCTGGTGGGCCACCTGATCTCGCTGGCCGTGCTGTTCCTGCTGCTGCGCGCCGAGTTCGTGGCGGCCGTGCAGGTCGTCGTGTATGCCGGCGCGGTGATGGTGCTGTACGTGTTCGTCGTCGCCTACGTGGGCGGCGAGGGCGAGAGCATCGGCGAGCGCCTGCGCGGCGCGGGCCGGGCCGGCGGGCCTCATCAGCTGGCCGCGGGGCGCTCGCGCGCCGGCCAGCTCGGCGGCGCGATCTTCGGCGGCGCGCTGCTGGTCGAGCTGCTGATCGCGCTGCTCGGCACGGGCCTGGAGGCGACCAGCGGCTACGGCGCCCCCTACGTGCCCGGCCCCCAGGCCTACGGCACGCCCGCCTACATCGGCAAGCTGCTGCTGACGCGCTTCCTGCTCGCGTTCGAGCTCGCGTCCTTCCTGCTGCTCGTCGGCGCCGTCGGTGGCGTCGTGCTCGCGCGCCGGCGCGGCGGCCTTGACGAGCAGTCCGGGCGCGAGCCGATCACGCCGCTGGACCTGCTGCGCCCGCCCGAGTCGGGCACGACCGCCGAGGCCGTCGGCAACATGGCCATCTCCGGCGGGCACGCCGAGCGGGGATCGAGGTACGGCGGGTGAGCATCGACTGGTACCTGGCGGTCTCCGCGATCGTGTTCGCGCTCGGGGCCTTCGGCGTGATGACCAAGCGCAACCCGCTGGTCGTGCTGCTGTGCCTGGAGCTGATGCTCAACGGCGGCAACCTCGCCCTGATCGCCTTCTCGCGCATGTGGGGCAACGGCGACGGCCAGATCCTCGCGATCGTCGTGATGACGGTCGCGGCCTGCGAGGTCTGCATCGGCCTCGGCATGATCGTCGCGATCTACCGCCGGCGCCTGCCGATCGACGTGGACGAGCTCAGGGAGCTCCAGGGCTGATGGCCACCACGACGTGGGGGTGGCTGGTGCTGGCGTTCCCGCTCACGGGGATGCTCGTGACGGCGCTCGGCTTCAAGCGACTGCCGGGGCGCTCGGCCGGCTGGATCGGCACGCTTGCGATCTTCCTCGCGTTCGTGTGCGCGGTGGGCGCGCTCATCTCCCTGCAGGGCCACGTGCCCTCACACCGCGAGCTGACCTCCTCGCTGTTCGACTACGCCTCGACGGTGGGCATCGACGCGCAGATGTCGATCCTCGTGGACCCGCTGTCGGTGTTCATGATCCTCGTCGTCAGCGGCGTCTCCACGCTGATCCACCTGTACTCGATCTCCTACATGGACAAGGACCGCGGCTTCGTCCGCTACTTCTCCTACCTGAACTTCTTCGTCTTCTCGATGCTGCTGCTGGTGCTCGCCGGCAACTTCCTGGTGCTGATCGTCGGCTGGGCCTTCGTGGGCGCCGCCTCCTACCTGCTGATCTCCTTCTGGTACCGCCGCACGACGGCCACGAGCGCCGGCATCAAGGCGTTCGTGATCAACGTCGTCGGCGACGTCGGCCTCGTGCTCGGCACCTACTTCATCTTCAAGCACACCGGCACGCTCGACTTCCTCAAGGCCTTCCACGTGACCGAAGCCGGCGCCTTCGGTCACGGCTCGAACAACGGCGACCTGGTCGCCGGCTGCATCCTGCTGCTCGTCGGCGCCTTCGCGAAGTCCGCGCAGATCCCGCTGCACACGTGGCTGCCGGACGCGATGGAGGGGCCCACGCCCGTCAGCTCGCTGATCCACGCGGCGACGATGGTGACCGCCGGGGTGTACCTGATCGCGCGCATGCACCCGCTGTTCGAACGCGCCCCCGCCGCGCAGGACGTCGGCGCGGTCGTCGGCGCGCTGACGCTGTTCGTCGCCGGCACGATCGGCCTGGCCCAGACGGACATCAAGCGCGTGATCGCCTACTCGACGATGTCCCAGATCGGCTACATGATCATGGGCGTGTCGGTGGGCGCCTACGCCGCCGGCCTGTTCCACCTGATGACCCACGCGTTCTTCAAGGCGCTGCTGTTCATGGCGGCGGGCTCGCTGATCGGCGCGATGGCGGGCGAGCAGTCGCTGGAGAAGATGGGCGGCTTTCGCAAGGCGATGCCGTTCACCTACGGCTGCTTCATCGTCGGCGGCCTCGCGCTGTCGGGCATCCCGCCGTTCTCGGGCTTCTTCTCCAAGGACGAGATCCTGCTGGCCACGGCGCAGCGCGGCGGCTGGCACTGGGCTCTGTACGTGGTCGGCTACGCCGGCGCGCTGCTGACCGCGATCTACACGTTCCGGATGATCTTCCGCGCCTTCCACGGCGAGCCGGTGGCGCAGGCGCGCGAGCTGGAAGCCGGCCATCTGGCGCACGCCGAGCACCCGACGAACCCGGCGACGGGCGAGGTCGAGGACACCGACGTCGGCTTCCCCGGCCCCGCGCACGCGATCGCCGAGCGCGCCTGGCCGATGCGCATCGCGATGGGCCTGCTCGCGCTCGGCGCGATCGGCGCGGGCCTCGTGCAGATCCCGAAAACGGACTTCGTGATCGACGACTTCCTGAAGCCCAGCTTCGCGACCGCCAAATCCTATGAACCGGCGTCGAAAACGAGCCTGCTGGTGATCGGGCTGACGCTCGGCACGCTGCTCGGCCTCGCCGGCATCGCGCTGGCCTACCGCATCTGGGTGGCGGGCGGGCGCGACGCCGAGGGTCGCTTCAAGCTCGCCACCGGCATCCGCCAGGGGGTCCCCGGCGGGCAGGCGCTGTACACGCTGTTCGTGAACAAGTGGTACTTCGACGAGGCGATCGGGCTGCTCGTGGTCGCGCCCGCCGCCGCGTTCGGCCGCTTCGCCCGCGACACCTTCGAGCGCGTGTTCGTCGACGAGACGCTGATCGGCGGCGCCACGGGCATCGTGCGCGCCGGCTCGGCGGCCGTCCGTGCGGCCCAGAGCGGCTTCGTGCGCTACTACGCGGCGCTGCTGGTCGTGGGCGTCAGCGCCGTCGGCCTCTACTTCCTGCTCCAGACCTGATGCCCGCGCTCTCGATCCTCATCTGGCTGCCCCTCGCCTGCGGACTCGTGGGCGCGCTCGCACCCGTCCGCGGCCAGCGCACGGCGGGCGTCGCGGCGCTGCTCGGCTCGCTCGCCGCGCTCGCGCTGTCGATCGGCTACATCGCCGACTACAAACCGGGCGCCGGCCTCCAGCACGTCACCGACGTCGTCTGGATCGCCGAACTCGGCATCCACTACAAGCTCGCGATCACCGGGCTGAACGTGTTCCTGGTGGGCCTCACGACGCTGCTGTTCGCGGCCGCCGTGCTCGCCTCGAACCTGCGCGGCGGCAAGGACGAGGATCGACCGGTCGAGCGTCCGCGCCTCTACTACTTCCACTTCATGCTCGCCGAGAGCGCCGTGCTCGGCGCCTTCCTGGCCCAGGACCTGGCGCTGTTCGTGGCCTTCTTCGACCTGATGCTGGTGCCCTTCTACTTCCTGATCGGCGGCTGGGGCCAGGGCCCGGACCGCACCAGGGCGACGATCAGGCTCGTGATCTACACGCTCGTCGGCTCGCTGCTGATGCTCGCGGCGGCGATCGCCACCGGCGTGCTCGCGGCCCAGCAGGGCGGCGGGCACATCACGTTCGTGCTCTCGGCGCTGCAGAAGCTGCCGCTCAGCACGGGCTCGCAGGAGTGGATCTTCCTGTTTTTCGCCGCCGCGTTCCTCGTGAAGATGCCGGCCTTCCCGCTGCACGGGTGGATGCCCGACGGCTACCGGGCGATGCCGATCGAGGTGCTGATGGTCTTCTCGGGGGTGCTCTCGAAGGTCGCCGCCTACGGCTTCCTGGCGATCGTGCTGCCGCTGTTCCCGCAGGCGACCGCGCACTTCCAGACGCTGATGCTGGTGATCGGCCTCGTCTCGATCGTCTACGGCTCGGCGCAGGCCTTCAGCCAGACCAACGCGCGGCTGATCCTCGGGTACTCCTCGGTCGCCCAGCTCGGCTTCATCACGATCGGGATCTTCGCGCTGAACCCCCAGGGCGCCCAGGGGGCGCTGCTGCAGATGGTCAACCACGGCCTCGTGATGGGGCCGATCCTGTTCATCGTCGCGCTGCTCGGCCGCCGCGCGGGCGGCTCCGAAGACATCCGCGAGATGGGCGGCATCGCCTTCCGCGCCCCCGTGCTCGCCTCGCTCGCGCTGATCGTCACGCTGGCGACGCTCGCGATGCCGGGCTCCTCGAACTTCGTCGGCGAGTTCCTGATCCTGCTCGGCCTGTTCAAAGCCAAGCTGGTGTTCGCGATCATCGCCTTCAGCGGCGTGGTGATGGCGAGCGTGTACGCGCTGCGGCTGTTCATCCGCGCGATGCACAACCGCGTCGGCGAGCGCGTCAGCTCGCGTGAGATCTCGCCGCGCGACGCGCTCGTGCTCGTGCCGCTCGTGCTCGTGATCGTGTTCTTCGCGGTCTACCCGCAGCTCGCGCTGCACCGCAGCGAAGGCTCGGTCAAGTCGGACATCGCCTCGGTGCACGCGGCGCTGGCCAAGCCGGCCGGCGAAGGCGCCCCGCTGGCCTCCACCGGACACGGCGCCGCCGGCACGCCGGCCGTGGAAACCGGCGGCGGAGAAGCCACCGGCGGCGGCGGCGAAGCGGCGGCGGGCGGCGAAGAAGCCGCCACCGGCGAACAGCCCGCGAGCGGCGAATCGGCGCACGGCGAAGCACAGGCGAGGGGCGGCGAATGACCTACGCGCCGCTGTTCTCTCCCGCCCTCGCCAGCGCCCACCTGAAAGGCCCGCACGTCGACTTCGCCGGGCTCTCGCCGCTGATCGCGCTGCTCGGCGGCGCGGTGCTCGTGCTGATGGTCGGCATGCTCGCCACGCGCTGGGTGCGCTACCAGCTCGTGCCGCTGCTCAGCCTCGTCGCGCTCGGCGCGGCGCTGGGGCTGTCGCTGTGGCAGTGGAACGCCGACAAGTCGATCGTCTCGGGGGCGCTGCGGATCGACGACCTCTCGCTCGTCCTGAACCTGATCCTGATCGGCGGCGGCGCCTGCGCGGTGCTGCTCGCGTGGCGTTCGCTGGCCTCCCACGAAGCCGCCCACGGCGAGTTCCACGCGCTGCTGCTGACCTCGATCGGCGGCATGTCGGTGCTCGCCGCCGCGCAGAACACGGTCGCGCTGTTCGTCGGCCTCGAGCTCCTCTCGATCCCGCTGTACGTGATGTGCGCGACCGAACTGCGCCGCGAGCACTCGCTGGAGTCGGGGCTGAAGTACCTGATCGTCGGCTCGGTCGGCTCGGCGACGCTGCTCTACGGGCTCGCGCTGATCTACGGCGCGACCGGCTCGACGGACTTCTCGGCGATCGCCGGCGCGCTCTCCAACGGCAACCTGGCGACCGACCCGCTGACGCTGACGGGCGTCGGCCTGTGCGTCGCCGGCCTGTGCTTCAAGGCCTCGGTCGCGCCATTCCACCAGTGGACGCCCGACGTGTACGAGGGCGCGCCGACGCCCGTCACGGCGTTCATGGCGGTGACCACGAAGGTCGCCGCGCTCGGCGTGTTCCTGCGCTTCTTCGACGTCGCCCTGATCGGCACGCAGCAGAGCTGGGGGCCGGCCGTGGCGGTGCTCGCCGCGATCACGATCGTGGCCGGCAACGTGGGCGCGCTCGGGCAGTCCTCGCTCAAGCGGATGCTCGCCTACTCCTCGGTCGGCCAGGCCGGCTACATGCTCGCCGGGATCGTCGTCGCCACCAAGCTCGGCGCGTCGGCCACGGTCTTCTACCTCGCCGTGTACCTGTTCATGAACATGGCGTCCTTCGCGGTGATCGTCGCGCGCGAACGCGAGACCGGGCTCGGCGACTCGATCGAGGCGGTCGCGGGGCTCGGGCGCGAGCGCCCGTGGCTGGCGTGGCCGATGACGATCTCGATGCTGGCGCTCGCCGGCATCCCCGCCACCGCCGGCTTCATCGGCAAGTTCTACTTGATCGACGCGGCCGTGGCGGGCGGCTACACCTGGCTGGCCGTCGCGATCGTGGTCGGCTCGATGATCTCGCTCGGCTACTACCTGCCGGTGATCGCGGCGATGTGGATGCGCGAGGCGCCCGCCGGCAGCACCCCCGGGCCGCGCACCCCCCCGGCCACCCCCGGCGGCGGCCCGCTGCCGGCGCTCGCCGGCGGCTCCCCCGAGCTCGACGAGGACCCGGACGCGCCCGGCACGGGGCTCGCGCCGGACGCGGCCGGCTCGACGGCGCTGCCCGCGGGCAGCCTGCAACTCGAGGTCGCGCTCGTGGCCGTGCTCGGCGGCGCCGCCACGCTCTTCTTCGGCATCGTCCCCGGGCCCCTGTTCGACCTCGTGCACCACGCCGGGAACGTCTTCGGCGGGCTGTTCTAGGCCGGGGCGGCCTCGCGGGCGACCTCCGCGAGGCGGCCGCCAACATCATCGTCTGCCGTGTTCGTCAGCCGCCGACGTCCGGTGCGTCGACCACAATTCGCGCATGCTGACTCCCGTGCTGATCTTCCTTGTGGCCGCGGTCGCCGGTTCGTGGGCGGCCTCGCGGTGGCTGCCCGACCTGGCCGCGGGTCCGGTCGGCGGCCTGGCGTTCTTCCTGGTGTGCGGTCTCGCCGGCGCGGCGCTCGGGTTGATCGGCATGCATGTGTACCTCATGGTACGAGAGGCCGAAAGCAAGGAAGCGTTCTTCAGCGGCGCGTCCATAGCGAGCGAGCTCGCCTCGATGGCCTTCGACGCCGGCTCCGTTGCCGGCCTCGCGGCGATCGTCTACCTGCTGGCGCCCGCGCCGGAGGAGCCGGATGAAATCGAGGAGTCGGCTCCCGGGGCGGCCAGCGCCTGACACTCCGCTTGCCGAGGCAATGCCAGCCCTCCGCGGGCAGCTTGTCCCTACTCTCTCGGCAATGCCCGCGGAACCCACGCACGCAGACGAGCCAGAGCGCGAGCACGCGATCGCGCCGGTCACCGAGGACGATCTCGCCGACCTGCTCCCGCTTATGCGCGCCTACTGCGACTTCTACGGCGAGAGCCCGTCCGACGAGGCGCTGGTCGAGCTCTCGCGTACGCTGATCGCCGACCCCATGCGCGAGGGGATCCAGCTGATCGCCCGCGATCCATCCGGTGTCGCGGTCGGCTTCGCGTCCGTGTTCTGGAGCTGGGACACGACCGAGGCCGCCCGCATCGGGATCATGAACGACCTGTTCGTGGCGCCCGCCGCGCGCGGGCTGAAACTCGCCGACCGTCTGATCGAGGGCTGCATGCGGTGCTGCGCCAAGCGTGGCGCCTCGCGGCTGGAATGGGAGACCGCGCCGGAGAACCTGCGCGCCCAGGCCGTCTACGCGCGCGTCGGCGCGTCGCGCGAGCCGTGGCTCGTCTACGTCAAGCAGGTCACCGTGGCCATCGACAGCCCCGAAGCTGCGCCGGCCGAGTCGGGCCGGCGCGAGGGCTAGAGCCGCCCCGACGCCTGCGCCGCCGCTTCGGCCTGCTGGAGCTGGCGCTCGACGAGGTCCAGGCCGGCCGACCAGAAGCCGGGGTCGGACAGGTCGACGCCGACGATCGCGCCGATCTGCTCGGGGTCTTTGGAGCCGCCGGCGGAGAGCATCTCCAGGTAGCGGGGCACCAGCTCGGGGCCGGTCTGCTCGTAGCGCTCGTACACGGACAGCGCGAGCAGCTGGCCGTAGGCGTACGCATACACGTAGCCGGGGCTGCCGATGAAGTGCGGGATGTAGGACCACCAGGTGCGGTAGCCGTCGGTCAGCTCCACGGAGTCGCCGAGCATCTCCGACTGGCTCTCGGCCCACAGCTCCCCCAGGCGTTCGACCGACAGCTCGCCATGCTCGCGCCGGTTGGTGTGCACGAGCTCCTCGAAGCGGTTCATGGCGACCTGGCGAAAGACGGTGGCGATCGTGTCCTCGAGGTTCTCCGCCAGCAGCGCCAGGCGCGAGGCCGGCGAGCTGTCCTCCTCCAGCAGCCGCCCGAAGACGATCGTCTCGCCGAACACCGAGGCGGTCTCGGCGAGCGTCAGCGGCGTGCTCTGGTGAAAGACCCCCTGGGGGGCGGCCAGCGCGAAGTGCACGCCGTGGCCGAGCTCGTGGGCGAGCGTCAGCACGTCGCGACGGCGGGCGGTGTAGTTGAGCAGGACGTAGGGGAAGACCGAGGGGACGGCGGCCGCGCAGAAGGCGCCGCCGCGCTTGGCGGGCCGGATCGGCGCGTCGACGTGGCGCTCGTCGAAGAAGCGTTTGGCGAGACTCCCCAGCTCCGGCGAGAAGGAGGAGTAGCAGTCGAGCACGATCTCGCGCGCCTGCGCGAACGGGTAGCTGACCTCGTCCTCGGTGACCGAGGCCATCCGGTCGTAGTCGGCGAGCCGCTCGATGCCCAGCAGCTTGGCCTTCAGGCGATACCAGCGCCGCGGGATCTCATAGCGCCCGCGCACCGCCTCGATCAGCGCCCGCACGGACTCGTCGCTGGCCTCGTTGGCGAGGTTGCGCGCGGCCAGCCAGTGCGGGTACTTGCGCAGCCGGTCGTCGGTGGCCTTGTCCGCGAGCAGCGTGTTGAACAGGAACGCGCGCGTGCGCAGGCCGGGCGCGAGCGCGGCGGTGACGGCCTCGGCGGCCGTGCGCCTGACCTCGCGGTCGGCCAGCGCGAGGCGGCTGAGGGCCACGTCGAGCGCGACCTTCTCGCTTGCCGGCGCGGCGCCGCCTTCGGCCCCTGTGGAGGAGCCGCCGGCGGGCAGCTCGACCTCGATCGCCGAGGTCAGCTCCTCGAACAGGCGCGTCCAGGCGCTTGCCCCGGTCAGCGCCTTCTCGGTGAGGATCTTCTCCTCGGGTTCGCTCAGCAGGTGCTCGCGATAGCGGCGCACGTTGCGCAGGTAATGCGCACAGAACTCGAGATCCCCGCCCGCGAGCAGCTCCTCGGCCCGCTCGTCGGGCAGCGCCGCCCATTCGAGCTCGAAGAACAGCAGCGTCGTCTGGATCTGGGTCTCCTGCTCCTGCACCTTCTGCAAGAGCGCCCCGTTCGCCGGCTCCGCGGTGTCGGTGGAGAAGCGCAGGGCCGCGTAGTAGCCGGCGCGCGCGATCAGCTCGTGGATCGCCGCGAGCTCGTCCATCGCGGCGCGCAGGCCGCCGCCGTCGAGCTCGCCGAGCCTGCCCGCGTGAGCCTCGGCGAAGGCCTGGGCACGCGTCAGCGCCTCCGCGAGGCGCCGCTCGACGCCCTCCTGCCCCTCGCCCTCGACCAGCGGTTCGAGGTCCCAGGCGGTCTGCTCGAGCTCGGGGTCGCGGGGCTCGGCTGGGGCGGAGGCGGCCATCGCGCAGCAGCTTATCCGCGCAGACGCCGGGAGCAAACCCAGCCGCCGCTCCGATGAACGGCGCCCCTCAGGCGTCGAGCGTGCGCGTGCGCCAGGCGCCGATCCCGAGGAACACCACGAGCCAGGCCGCGAGCACGATCACCGCAAGCCCTCCGGACATCGACACCGTCGCACCGTGGCGGCCTTCCACGCTCACCGGGCTGAAGTGCGCGATCGCCTGGCTGAGGATCGCCTTGCGCGGGCTGCCCAGCGAGCTGATGCTGGCCAGCAGCGGACTGGCGACGATCTGCCAGGCGATCAGGGTCACGATCGCGCCCGGCCTCGAGGTCGTGAACGAGGCGAAGCCGACCGCGATCGCACACAGCACACCGGTGCCGAGCAGCGTGAAGCCAAAGCCGTTGAGGATCAGCGAGGCATCCGGCGTGGGCAGCCCCGAGGCGAACACGAAGCTCGCGACCGTCAGCAGCGCGAATGCGATCGCCACGACCGACCAACACAGCGCGAGCGCGGCCGGCACGCGCGTGGCGAAGAGCGCCAGGCGCGAGCGGCCCGTGACGACGAGGTCGCGGAAGACTCCTGCCGAAGCGTCGCCGGTGCCGGCCTCCACGCCGATCAGGATCGCGGCGAGCGGGCCGAAGAACAGCGCGAGCACGCGCACGCCGTCGCCGAAGTGTTCGGCGCCGCCGGCGGGCCCATGGCTGGCAGGGCTCGAGGCGTGCTGAATCACGGTCACCAGATAGATGATCGCGAGCACCCCGAGCGTCAGGAACAGCGAGAGCAGCACCAGCCAGCGCCTGCGCCGCAACTTCAGCAGGTCGGCGCCCGTCATCCGCAGGGCGATCGCGGTCATGCCCGCACCTCCTCGGGCGCGTCCAGGCGCGCGGTGATCTCGAGGAAGCGCTGCTCGAGGCTGTGGCGCACCGGCTCGAGGCGCATCACGCCGACGCCCGCCCGCACCAGGGCCGCGTTCACGCCGGCGGCCGTCTCGGCCTCGCCGCTCAGCACCACCCGCAGGCCCTCGTCCGCGCGCCGCGCGTCCTCGACCAGGTCGCTCGCGGCGAGCGTGCTCAGCGCCAGCTCGACGTCGTCCACGGCCACCACCAGTTCTTCGCGCGCGCCCTCGCCGCCGCGCGAGATCTCGGCGATCGGCCCTTGCGTCACGACTTTGCCGCGGTCGACGATCGCCGCGAAGTCGCAGACCTTTTCGACCTCGTCGAGCAGGTGCGAGGAGAGGAACACGGTGCGACCCTCCTGCTCGACCATCGCGCGGACCATCTCGCGGAACTCCTGGATGCCGCCCGGGTCCAGGCCGTTGGTGGGCTCGTCGAGGATCAACAGCAGCGGGTCCGCCAGCAGGCAGCGGGCCACGCCGAGGCGCTGGCGCATGCCCATCGAGTAGCTCTTGACCTTCTCGTCAGCTCGCTCCGACAGGCCCACGCGCGCGAGCGCCGGCGCGATCCGCTTGTAGGTCTCCGGGCCGCGCACCGCCGCGATCAGGCGGAGGTTCTCCCGCCCGGAGAGGTGCTGGTGAAAGCGCGGCTCCTCGACGATCGCGCCGACGCGCTCGAGCGCCCGCTGGCGCTCGGCGGGCACGGGATGGCCGAGTATCTGCATCGTTCCCGCGTTCGCCGCGGTGAGACCGAGCAGCGTGCGGATCATGGTCGTCTTGCCGGCGCCGTTGGGGCCGAGGAAGCCGAAGGCGCAACCGCGTGGCACGCGCAGGTCGACGCGGTCGATCGCCGTGCGCGCGCCAAAGCGCTTCGTCAGGCCGGTGGTCTCGACGGCAAGCTCTGAGTTCGTCGTGGCCATGCTCGCCTCATTCTGGGGCAACGACCCGACGTCCTGCAATCGGGGATTGCCCTTAGGAGCCCGCGCCTCGGCCGCGTCGTCCGCGCGGCCCGCGACGGGGCCGGTAGCCGAGGCTCGCGACGAACACGACCGCGACCAGCGCCAGCGCGGCCAGCAGCACCACGATGGTGGGCGGCGAGCCGTCCGCGGCCGGCGCCGGAGCGACGCCGGGCAGCCGCGCCGAGGAGGGCGCGGCAGGGGCGAGCGCAGCGCCACCACGGCGCCCCGCACCCCCGGCGTCGGGGCCGCTGGCCTGGGGTCTCGCGTCGCGCACGAGCAGGAGATCGCGCGCGTCCGCGCGGCGCCCGCGACGGCTGCCGCGGCTCCTCGCCACCGGGCGACGCGTGCTCGCGAGTCCGCGCCTTTGGCCGGCGGTCGCGACGCTCGCGGACCTGCGCGCGTGGCCGTGTCCCGCGCGTGACCGTCGCTTGCGTGACACCGGCGAGCTGGCCGTCCGAGGGCGCCCGGACGCGGGCGTCCCGCCAGACCCGTGGGTCGAAGCTCCGGCGGCCGGCGCCGGGGTTGGCGCCACACTCGTCGGCGTGGCGGCGGGCGCCGTGACCCGGAGCGCCCGCGAGGATCGAAGCCGGCGCGCAACCCGGCGCGCCTGCCTGATCAGCTTGCGAACGATCCGCGCCTGCTCGCGACGCACTCCGTGAACCCGGAGCGAGGGCACGACGCGAGGCACCGACAGCGGTCGCGGCGCAGGCGCCAGCGCCGGCGCCGGCGCCGTTTGTCGAGCTCGCAGGCCAGGCGGTGGCATGCGCGCGCGCACGGCCGGCGGCTGGCGCCGTTCGGCGCGCTC
This sequence comes from Solirubrobacteraceae bacterium, assembly GCA_035939315.1. Classification (GTDB taxonomy): domain Bacteria; phylum Actinomycetota; class Thermoleophilia; order Solirubrobacterales; family Solirubrobacteraceae; genus Palsa-744. Next base: position 16,926 of record DASZFZ010000102.1, read on the forward strand.
CTGCCGCGGCGCCTCGCGCAGACCCGGCGCGAGCGCGAGCGAGGGGGTGGGCACGGCGCGTGCGCCCCGTGCCCGGCCACCGACGCCGCGAGCCTGCGCGCCCGCGGCGGGCGCCAGCAGCACCACCGTCGCGAGCGCAGACAGGAAGGCGACGGGCCGGGCCACGCCGGCAGCCGGCCACCTTCCGGAGTATTCGCTGCGTGCGGGCATCCAGTTCGCGACTACCCTATTTGCGCCCTCGACATGCGCGCGTCCTGGGGCCGGCGGGCGCGACCCGCCCGGCCCTTCCCGATCAGTCGAAGCTCACGAGCCGTCGCTGAATCGCCCAGCGGCTGAGCTCGTGGCGGCTCGACAGCTGCAGCTTGCGCAGCACCGCCGAGACGTGCGCCTCGACGGTCTTCACGGAGATGCCCAGGCGCTGGGCCACCTCCTTGTACATGTAGCCCCGCGCGATGTGCCGCAGCACCTCGCGCTCGCGCGGCGTGAGCTGGTCGAGCTCGGGGCGATACGCGTCCTCGCGCTCGCCCTCGGCGTCGGCGAGAGCGCGGTCCGAGGCGAAGGCGTCGAGGACGAAGCCGGCCAGGCGCGGGGAGAACACGGCATCGCCGCCCGCCACGCGACGCACCGCCTCGGCCAGCTCGGGCGTGGAGATCGTCTTGGTGACATAGCCGCGGGCGCCCGCGCGGATCACGTCGATCACGTCCTCGGCGGCGTCCGAGACCGACAGCGCCAGGAAGCGCACCGCCGCGCCGCTCTCGCCGACGCGCCTGATCACCTCGACGCCGCCGCCGTCGGGCATGTGCACGTCCACGAGCACGACGTCCGGGCGCTCCCGCTCGATCGTCCGCACCGCCTCCTGCACGTCGCCCGCGTCGCCGACCACCTCGAGCTCCCCGCCGAGCTCGGCGCGCACGCCCGAACGAAACAGCTGGTGGTCGTCGACGATCACCACGCGCGGGCGCTCGGGGCTCATGCGCTCGCCGCCCGCGCCATCACCAGCTCGACCTCGGTGCCCTCCCCGGGCCGGCTGTGCACGGCGGCGTGGCCGCGGTGACGCTCCATGCGCGCGAGGATCGAGTCGCGCACGCCACGTCTGTCGGGCGGGATCGCCTCGGGGTCGAAGCCGACGCCGCGATCGCGCACGTACACCTCGACGCGGTCGCGCTCGACCTCGGCGTACAGGTCCACGCGCTCGCTGCCGGCGAACTTCGCGGCGTTGGTCATCGCCTCGCGGGCGGCCTGCACGAGCGCATCCAGCCTCGTGCTGAGCGGGCCGTCGCCGACCGTCACGACCTCGATCGGCACGCGGTGCAGCTCCTCGACCTCGGCCGCCGCCCGCTCGAGCGCGCCCGCGATCGTCTCGCGCGCGTCCTTGCCCGGGCGCTCGTGCAGCCAGCTGCGCAGCTCGCGCTCCTGGCGGCGCGCGAGGCCCGCCACCTCGCGCGGGTCGCCCGCGCGCTTCTGGATCAGGGCCAGCGTCTGAAGCACCGAGTCGTGCAGGTGCGCCGCGAGCTCCGCGCGCTCCTGCTCGCGGATGCGCGCCGAGCGCTCGAAGGACAGGCTGCGCGCCATGCGCACGAACCACGGCACGGTCAGCAGCCCGACCATCGTGGCGATGATCGCCACCACCGCGATCGCCTCGCCGAGGCTGTGCTGCACCCCGACCAGGTGCAGCAGCCCTGCGGAGGCGAACGCGACCAGCAGCGCTCCCAGCAGCAGCCTCGGCGCGTCGACCCTGAAGGCCCCGAGCAGGTGCTCGCCGAAGGACATGCGCCCGCGCTCCACGGGGCGCTCGGCCGCCGCGAGCGGGCGCCACACGAGCGCCAGGCCGCACACGCCGAGCGCGACCGGCCACAGCGCGTCGCCGTAGTGCATGCGGGCGGCCAGGTGGTGCAACACGACCGCCGCGCCGAGCGCGCCGAGCGCGATCAGCACCAGCTGGCGGACCACGGCGAGAGCGCCGCCCTTGCCGGCGCTCTCCGGCGCCACCGGGATCAGCGCCCAGGCGAACGCGTAGACGGCGATGCCCACCCCGCCGAAGGCGACCAGCGCGAGCATCGCGCCGCGCACCAGCCCGACGGGCAGGTGGAAGCGAGCGGCCAAGCCCGCGCACACGCCACCCAGCAGGCCGCGGTCGGCCGGGCGCCGCAGCGGCGCGATTGGCGCGAGCGGCGGGGATCCTCCAGCTGGTGCCTCGGCTGAGGCCATCGCTCACATCATGCCAGCCGTCACCGCGCGGCCAGCTAGGGGATTGCCCTCAGTCCTCCGCGGCCTGACCCGGCGTGCGAGCGCGGTCTCGGCGGGCACAGATCCGATCTGTTACCGATCGATCGCATTTCCTCGTATCCGGCGCCTCTGTTACCGATCGATCGCATAACGAGCGTTTGTCTGGTATTGTTACCGTTCGATCACATGATTGCGAGGACGCCCATAGATTTCGGTGCCGCACTGCGCCGCCGCCGCAATGAGCTTCAACTGACCCAGCAAGGCGTTGCGGACGTGATCGGCGTGAACCGCCGCGTGATCGGCCGGCTCGAGGCTGGGAAGGACACGGTGCAGCTAAGGATCGCGCTCGAGGCAGCGCGAGCGGTCGGCCTAGACATCGAGCTGCGCTCGCGCGGCGGCGCGAGTTGAGCGCGCTCGCCGTCTACCTCGCCGGCGAGCGCGCAGGCACCCTGATCCGCAAGGACAACGGGAACCTACAGTTCCGCTACGGAGACGGCTACAAGGGGCCGGCGGTTTCGCAGGCGATGCCACCGCAGACCGAGGCGCACCCGCACCGTGTCTGTGTCGCGGTATTCGGCGGGCTGCTCCTGGAGGGCGAGCCGCGTGAGGTCCTGGCACGGAACCTGGGCGTCTCACCCGGCAACGATTTCGCGCTGCTCGAGGACGTTGGGGGTGACTGCGCTGGGGCAATTACGCTGCTCGCGCCCGAGAGCCCTTTGCCGTCGGTGCCGGAGGTAAAACCCGTCAGCCCACAGGAGCTCAACCGGCTGTTGCGGGAACTGCCGCAGCGGCCCTTGGCGGCCAGCCCGCAGGAGGGGATCCGGCTGTCGCTCGCAGGCGCCCAGCCGAAGCTGCCGGTGATCCTGGAGGGCGAGCAGCTCGGGCTGCCATTGAACGCAGCGGCCGCCTCGACGCACATCATCAAGCCCGAGCCGACCCGTTTCCCGGGCCTCGTCGACAACGAGGCGTTCTGCATGAGCCTCGCTCGCGCGGTCGAGCTGCCCGTCGCAACGGTCAACAAGCACACGACGATCTCCGAGATCCCGTATCTGCTTGTGGAGCGATATGACCGTGACGTAACCGCGGACCCGATCCGGAGGCTTCACCAAGAGGATGTGTGCCAGGCGCTCGGGCGCCCGTCGGAGTTCAAGTACCAGGCGGAGGGTGGTCCCACGGTCGCCGAGACCGTGGGCTTGCTGCGCTCCGCATCCACGGTGCCAGCGCGAGACCTGCCCACGCTCTGGCGGGCTCTCGTCTTCAATTGGCTTATCGGCAACTGCGACGCGCACGGGAAGAACTTCTCACTGCTCTATGACGGCCGCTCCCCCACGCTGGCCCCGCTCTATGACCTCGTCTCGACGACCAGCTATCCAGAGCTCACGACGCGCTTGGCGATGAGCATCGACGGAGCCAGCAGAATCGACGAAGTTGACGAGCAGGCGTGGCAGAAGCTCGCCGCGCAGACTGGGTATAGCGGGCGTTTCGCCGCGGATGCGACCAGGACGCTGGTGGAGCGAACGCTACGGGAGGCGGAGCGACTCGGTGCAGATCCGGCACACGACAACGCGACGGTCACGCGGATCCTTGCTGGGATCCGCGCGCGCAGCCTACGAGCCCGCTCCTAGCTCGAAGATGTCCGCGCTCGATGGGGAGTGCTCGCGCGGATCGCCAGACGATGCCTCAGCCTTCAGCAGCCCGATGCGCGTCGATCTGCCCCTGCAGCTGCTCCATAACACCCGGGTCGCGCAGCGTCGTCACATCCCCGAGCGCCCGCCCCTCGGCGATATCGCGCAGCAGCCGCCGCATGATCTTGCCCGAGCGCGTCTTCGGCAGGTCCTCGGCCCAGATGATGCGCTTGGGGCGCGCGAACTTGCCGATCCGCTCGGCGACCGTGCCGCGGATGCCTTCGAGCGTGTCCTCGTCGCCCTCGACGTCGCCCTGGAGGGTGACGAAGGCGACGATGGCCTGCCCGGTGTCCTCGTCGAACTGGCCGATCACGGCCGCCTCGGCGACCTCCGCGTGGGCGACGATCGCCGACTCGACCTCGGCTGTCGAGAGCCGGTGGCCGGAGACGTTGACGACGTCGTCGATGCGCCCGATCACCCAGAAGTAGCCGTCGCGGTCGCGCCGCGCGGCGTCGCCCACCAGGTAGGTCTCCCGGCCGAAGCGGCTGAAGTAGGTCTCGACGAAGCGCTCGGGCTCGCGGTAGAGCGTGCGCAGCATCGAGGGCCACGGGCGCGTGAGCACCAGCAGGCCCTGGCCTTCCTCGATCGGCTCGCCCGTGGACTCGTCGCGGACCTCCGCGAACACGCCCGGGAACGGCTGCGTGGCCGACCCCGGCTTGGTGGCGGTGACGCCCGGCAGCGGCGTGATCATGATCGCGCCGGTCTCCGTCTGCCACCAGGTGTCGACGATCGGGCAGCGTTCGCCCCCGATCACCTTGTGGTACCACAGCCACGCCTTCGGGTTGATCGGCTCGCCGACCGAGCCGAGCAGTCGCAGGCTCGTCAGGTCGTGCGCGTTCGGGTACTCGGCGCCCCACTTGATGCACGCGCGGATCGCCGTCGGCGCGCAGTACAGGATGCTCACCTTGTAGCGCTCGACGAGCTCCCACCAGATGCCCTTGTGGGGGTAGTCGGGCGCGCCCTCCCACATCACCGACGTCGCGCCGTTGCACAGCGGGCCGTAGACGATGTAGGAGTGCCCGGTGACCCAGCCGACGTCGGCGGCGCACCAGTACACGTCCTCCTCCGGCTTCAGGTCGAAGACGTAGCGGTGGGTGGCCGAGACGCCCGTGAGATAGCCCCCGGTGGTGTGCAGGATGCCCTTCGGCTTGGCCGTCGAGCCGGAGGTGTAGAGGATGTAGAGCGGGTGCTCGGCGTCGAGCGGCTCGGCCGGGCAGCTCGGATCGGCGCGCTCGAGGATCTCCTCGTAGTACACGTCCCTGCCCTCGCGCATCTGGCAGGGAGTGCCCTTGCTGCGCACCACCACGATCCGCTCGAGGCTCTCGAGGTCGCCCATGACCTCGTCGACGCGGTCCTTGACGGGCGCCGTCCTGCCCTTGCGCGCCGCCCCGTCCACGGTGATCAGCACCTTCGCCTGCGAGAACTCCATGCGCTCGCGCACCGCCTCGGCCGAGAAGCCGCCGAAGACGACGTTGTGGGGGGCGCCGATGCGCGCGCAGGCGAGCATCGAGACGACCACCTCGGGGATCATCGGCAGGTAGATCCCGACGACGTCCCCCGCCTTCACGCCCAGATCCTTGAGCGCGCTCGCCAGGCGTTCGACCTCGCCGAGCAGCTGCGCATAGGTGATGTCGCGCTCCTCGCCGTCCTCGCCGCGCCAGTGGATGGCCACGCGCTCGCCGCGGCCGGCGATCACGTGGCGGTCCAGGCAGTTGTAGGAGGCGTTCAGCATGCCGCCCGTGAACCACTTGTAGAAGGGCGGGCTCTCGTCGTCGAGCACCCGGCTCCACCTCTGGAACCAGTCGAGCTGCTCGGCCTGCTCGACCCACCACGCGAGCGGGTCGGCGGCCGCGCGCTCGTACACCTCGGGGTCGCCCAGCAGCGCGTGCGCCGCGAAGCCCTCGGGCGGCCCGAAGCGCTCGACCTCGAGCAGCGCCGCGAGCTCCTCGTCGAGCTGCTCCCCGCTTGACGCCTGGCTCGCCATGGCCCCGGCCCTCAGCGACCGCCGCGCTTGCGCCGGCGCTTGCGCGAGGAGCCCGCTCCGACGGGCACGACCGGCGCCGGCACGGCGGCCGCCCCCGAGGCGCTCGGGGTGGAGGCGGCGCCGCCCTTGCTGGCGCGCAGCTCCGCCTGGCTCGGCCACGGGCGGGCCTCGCCCGCCGCCCACGCCGGCGGCTCGCCGTTCGGCCATTTGCCGATGTACAGGACGCCCATCATCACCATCCAGAAGGCGAGCACGATCTCGCCCTCCTCGCCGAGCAGCGGCGCGAACGTGAGCACGGCCGCGAACATGCCGAGGATGCCCATCCAGCGCACGACCAGCCCGACGCGCAGCGCGTTCAGCAGCGTCGCGATCATGCCGACGGTCAGCGCCAGCGTCGCGAGCAGCCCGACGTAGTTGACGATCGAGTTCAGGGCGCCGCTCGACAGCGCGTTTTCGGCGGCCTGGATGCTGTGGTCGTGTCCGACCGCGAAGGAGTGCGACTGGACCGCGCTCGCGGCCTCGCGGGCGATGCTGATGATCGCCGAGCCGACGCCGCCGACGATCACCGCGATCCGGGCCGGACCCCAGGTCTCGGGGCGGCGAAAGCGGGTGGCTTCGAGCAGCAGCAGCAGGATCAGGGTCAGCACCGCGAAGGAGATCGCCGCCAGCGTGCCCCCGGCGATCAACGAGAAGGCGTGGTGGCTGATGAATTTCACCTCGGGCGTGCGCGGGCTCACCGCCGGGTTGGCGACGCCCGAGAGCGCCGGCGCGAGGCCCTGGAGCAGCCCGACCGTCGGCGCCGCGTTGAGCGTCTCGTAGATGATCAGCGCGCTCAGCAGGTACAGGAAGCCGCCGCCGAAGGCGGGCACCGCCAGCCGCTGGCGCTGCTCGGTCTCGCGCGCAACCCGCTCGCGGATCTCACTCGAACTGGGCATCGAACTGGGCAGTCTATGATGCGAGCATGGAAAGCGGCGGACTAGGCGACATGTTCGGCGATCCCGAGGAGCTGCAGCGGCGCCTGGCGGAGTTCGCCGAACAGATGCAGGGCAACCAGCGGCTGGTGTGGGCGGACAACGCCATCAAGCTGGCGGTCGACATGACCGTCGCGGCCGTCAACAGGGTGAACGTCCAGGGAAACGCCGAGGCGCAGGCCGAGCAGATCCGCACGGTGATCGCGCACGTGTTCCCCGAGGCCGTCGCGCTCGTGCGCGAGGCCCGCGAGGGTCTTCAGTAGCGCTCCGGCCGGCGCCCGCGCCGCTAGTACCTGACGACCCCGGCGCGCTCGGCCGCACGCTCGGCCTCGCGCGAGGCGCGCCCGGCCTGGAGCACCTCCTTGAAGGAGCGGAAGCGAAAGATGAACACGACCGCGCCCAGTCCGACGAGCGCCGTGAACACGGCGATCGCGAGCTGCTGTCCGACCGAGTAGGCGGCCGCGACCGCCGCGCCGCTGCCGGCGAAGACCTTCACCAGCAGCGCCTGCTGCACGCCGGCGCCGCCCGGCGTGAAGGGCACGGCGCCCGCCACCTGCCCGACCGCGAACACGAGCAGCACGTGCTGCACGGAGCCGCCGATCCGAAAGGCGTCGAGCAGGAACCAGAAGGCGGCGAAGCGGCAGGACCAGGCGAGCGCCTGCAGCGAGACCACCTCGCGCAGATAGCGCGGGCGATCACCGAGGATCGTCAGGCCCTGGCGCACGCGCGCCCAGAAGGCCTTGGCGCGCTCGGCCAGCAGCGCGAACGCGAGCACAGCGACGATGCCCAGGACGGTGATCAAGAAGAGCGTCAGGTGGAAGTGCTCGGCCAGGTAGGAGATGTCGAAGGAGCTCAGCTTCGAGAAGTCGGGCGGCTTCGGGAAGACGCCCTGGGTGAAGGCGAAGAGCAGCACGACCACGCCCATGGCCGCGTCGAACACCGACTCGACGAAGAAGCTCGCGGCCACGGTCGGGTAGCGCGAGCCGGGGATCGAGGAGCGGGTGAGGAAGAGCTTGATCACGTCTCCGCCGCGCGCGGGCACGACGTTGTTGAAGCCGACGGCCGCGAAGTACGCGCCCCACACGCGCCGCCACTGGAAGGCGGCCGCCGGATAGGCGGCGCGCAGGCTGTTGAAGAAGGCGCGCGAGCGCAGCGTCAGGTTCAGCCCGAAGAACGCCAGCCCGAGCGCGAGCGCCGGCCAGTGGACGGCCGCGAGGTCCGAGAAGAACTGGCCCGCCGCGTGCAGGAACGAGCTGACGCTCTGGCCGATCGAGGTCGAGGCGAGCACAGCGAGCACCTCTCAAGCCTACGGACAGCGATGCGCTAGAACTTCGGTGTGGCCTCGCGCGGGAGTGCTCGAGCAGAGCTCACGGTTGCGGTCACCGGCCCCACCGGCGAGATCGGCCGCGCGGTGCTCGGCGCGCTGGAGCGCTCGCGCGAGGTGGCCCGCGTCATCGGCATGGCGCGCCGCCCGTTCGACCCGGCCGCGTACGGGCTGCGCAAGCTCGCCTACGTGCGCGGCGACGTGCTCGACAGGGACGCGGTCGAGCGGCTCGTGGCCGGCGCCGACGTGGTCGTGCACCTGGCCTTCATGATCATGGGCAGCGCGAGCGAGAGCCGCGCGATCAACCTGGAGGGCTCGCGCAACGTGTTCGAGGCGACCGCCGCGGCGCGCCCGCGCCGGCTCGTGTACGCCTCCTCCGTCGCCGCCTACGGCTTCCATCGCGAGAACCCGCAGCCGCTGACCGAGGAGGTGCCCGCGCGCGGCAGCCGCGCGCACTACTACTCCGAGCAGAAGGCCGAGGTCGAGGCGCTGCTCGCGCGGACGCTCGCGGGCAGCCCCACCGCCGCCTACGTCCTGCGCCCGTGCATCGTCGCCGGCCCCCAGGCGCCGCTGCTGATCGACAACCTCCCCTACACGCAGATCTCCGAGCGCCTGCCCGGGCCGATCCTCTCGCTGCTCGAAGGCGTGCCGATCCTCAAGCCGGTCCTGCCGGACCCGGGCGTGCCCTTCCAGCTCGTCCACCACGACGACGTGGCCGCGGCCGTGCGCGCCGCCGTGCTCGGCCGCGGCAGCCCGGGCCCCTACAACATCGCCGGCCCCGGCGAGCTGACCGTCGGCACGCTCGCGCAGGAGCTCGGCTGGTACTCGATCCCCCTGCCGGAGCTGGCCGTGGACGCCGCCGCCGACATGATCGGGCGGCTGTCGTTCCTGCCCGCGCAGGCGCAGTGGATCGCCGCGCTGCGCGAGCCCGTGCTGATGAGCACCGCCAAGGCGCGGCGCGAGCTCGGCTGGCGCCCGCGCCACGACGCCCTGGCGACGCTGCGCGAGACGATCCGCGCCACGCGCCTTGATCCGCTGATCCGCTAGCGCAAGCCCTACTTGACGATCCGGATCACCCGCTCCATGCCCAGGCGCGTGTGGTCGCGGCCGTCCTGGGTTTCCATGAAGCAAGCCTGCACGTACCAGCCGGGCTTGGCGGTGATCGTCTCCTGCTGGTAGGCGCCCCAGGAGAGCGGCCCGGCGAACTCGAACGGCTGGCCGCCGGCGAGCTTTTCGATGCCCTTTTCCTTGCCGTTCAGCAGGTCCTTTTCGATCTTCAGCGCGTCCGCGTGGCTCTTGGCCGGGATCGCGACGTCCATGTGCACGAGGAAGCCTTCGTTTTCGAAGCGCACGAGTTCGCCGTCGTGCAGGACCTTGGGGCCGCGGAAGCCGAACTCGATCGAGCGCACGGTGGCGGCCGGCGCCGGCAGCATCGTCGGCGAGGCCGCGGCCGTCACGGTGAATTTTCCGAGCACCGCCGGAGCGCCTTCGCCTTCGCCCTTGAGCACGAGGTACTGGCCGGCGGCCAGCGACGTCTGCGTTTCGCTCTTCTGACCGGGCGTCACTTCCGCGTCGAACACGATCGCGCCGAATTTGGCGGCGTTGTTCGGGTCCTTGGCCAGCGGCGAGTGCAGGAACGCTTCGACTTCGGCGACCGTGGCTCCCGGCTTGAGCAGGAACAGGATCGCCGAGGCTTCCTTGGTTGCCGTCGCGCTCGCGACGACGTTCACGCCGCCGGACTGTGGCGGCGTGCCGACCGTGACCGACGTCTTGGTGAACGTCAGCGACAGGGTCGGCAGCGTTTCGGCGCCCGCCCGGGCGACGAGCACGAGCAGCGCGACCGCACAGAGGGCTGCTGGCAGCAGCAGCCGCGCAAGCGGCAGGCGAGAGTTGTGGCGTTGCGACATCCGGGTTCCTTTCGTATGGCGACGCGAATCGGGCTCCCCGCCCGGCTCGCTTGACGTTTCGTCTTCTCTTGCAGGTCGCACGATCGGCAGCTGCGAGCCCGCGCTCGGCCCCCCACGTCGGCCGCGACCGAGCCGGCAGCCTAACCGCTCACGCCCACGCGGATATGGGACGTTCTGCCTATTTACGAGCGACCTCGCGCCGCGTCAGAGGGCACGGCGCGAGGTCGAGGTCCCCGAGCGCTACGGCGCGATCCGTTCCAGGTACGGCACCATGTGCTTGAAGAATTCGTTGATTTCGGGGGTCGCGCCCGCGGGATCGTTATGGGCGTAGGAGTTCTTCTCTTCGATCAGCGTCAGGTTCGAGGGGGGAATGCCGGACTGCGCGGCCAGCGCTTCGGCCTCGTTCAGCGTCGTCGCTTCGCCTCCGAGCAGCTTGTCCAGTTCGGAGTCGATCGCGAGGATCTGAAGCGTTTTGGGAAGGTCCGTGCCCATCGTCGAGCGCAGCCCCAGCACTTCCTGGGCGGGGTTCGGCAGGCCGTTGCCGACGGCGCCCGTGTCGAGCGTCAGCCGCGCCGGGAAGTACCACTCGCTGCCGCTCACCGGCAGGCCGGCGCCGGCCAGCATTTCCGCGTAGCGGCGCACCGGCGTCAGCGCGCCCGCGCCGTTCCAGCCGTGCAGCCCGTCGGCTTCGGTGGCTTCTTCGACGCCCGCGCCGCCGTGGATCTGGGCGGCGGCCAGCGACGCCGGCGAGGTGCCGACGTTGACCGAGAAGCCGAAGCCCGCTTCGTTGGTGACCGGATGGATCGGCCCCTGCAGGTCGGGCGGCAGCAGGCGGAACTTTTCCAGCTGCGAGGCGCCCTTGGGTTCGACCAGCGTGAGCGCCGAGCCGGTCGCCGAGAACAGGCCGAGGTCGGGCGCCGTGATGCCGCCGAACGCCAGCCACGGCGTTTCGCCGGGCTGATCGAGCTTGGCGAGCGCGTGTTCGGCTTCTTCCCTGGAGATCGCCAGCGGGCTCGAGCCGCCGTCGTCGTAGACGAGGCCGGACAGGCCTTCGGCCCCCGGATGGCCGGCGAAGTCCCAGGTGGCGTAGGCGGTGACGACCGAGCCGCCCAGCGAGTGGCCGCCGAGGACGACCTTGCCGCCGAGCTTCTTTGCTTCTTCGATCACCACGTTCAGATCTTCGACGGCGACGCTCATGCCCCAGTTCTTGGCGAACTCGACGCTCGTTTCGGGCACCGGGTGGTAGTGGCGCTTCACGCCGAGCGTGTCGATGTAGCCGAGGTAGTAGTTGAAGAATTCTTCGGAGCTGACCTTGCCGGCCTTGTACATGTTCAGCTCGCGCTGGTTCTCGAGGAAGCTCTGGCGTCGTTCCACCGCCCACACCTGCCAGCCGGGCACCGCCGCCACGAGCGCCTTGGCGAAGGGCACGAAGTAGGCGGCCGCCGCCGAGGTGCCGGGCTCGAGCACGAGCACGTTCTTCGCGGCTTCGTTTCGAGGCGCGATCTCGAGGATGCCCACGCGGTTCAGCTCGACGTTCTGGCCGAGGCCCGGGATGCGCACCGACGCCGGCGTTTCCGGCGCCGCCGGGGCGGCCCTGATCACGCGTCTGACGTGCGGCACGCGCGTCTTTGCGCCCGCGCTCGCGCTCGTCGCGAGGGCCGCCAGCAGCGCCACGCCTACGAGCGCCGCCAGCCGGCCGAGCCGGCCGCACCGCGCCCGCGTGCCTCCATCCGAATGTGCGTCCGCGTGCTCACGCATCGCAATACCTCCGTCCTCTCCGCTCGTTCCCGGACCCCTCCGCGCTGAAAACACCGCGCGCCACTGTTGCCAAGCTAAGTTAGCGCTCGGGAGCGGGCCCGTCCAGTCGCGGCCCTACAGCGGGCTGGCCATCACAGCGGTCTCGGTACGGATCGTGGCCCACTCCTCGGCCCTGAGGCCCTGCTCGAACTCCTGGAGCTTGCGCCTGGGCCCGGTGACGGTGAAGGCGATCTGGGCGCTGAGCAGGTGCGGGTGCTCGACGATCTGGCACTCCAGGCCCAGCCGCGCGGCCCAGTCGCGCATCGTCTGCTCGAATTCCCCGCGCACCTGCTTGCCCGAGCTGACGACCAGCGTGCGCGTCTGGACCTCGTCCGCCTCGCGCCTGGCGGCCGTCTCCTCGGCCAGCTCGGCGGCGCTGAGGGGAGGGTCGGTCTGCACCCAACGGTCGAGCTCCTCGTCCCAGCGGCTCACGCGGATGGCGGCGCCCACGCCCTCGCGCCCGAGCACCGACTCGATCGCGCGGCGGGCGCCGGCGAGCGCGCTCTCGTCGGCCGCGTAGGCGAACAGGACCCTGCCGTCGTGGGTCACGACTACGTCATCGGCAACGCTGGACTCGATCTCGCCGACGACGCCCGGCGCGCGCAGGCGCTCGAACAGGCCGGCGAGAACGCCGCCCGCGGGCGCCCGCTCGAGCTCGGCCCGCATACGCCAGTCCTGCTGCTCTGAGAGGCTTGGCGAGGCGCCGTCCATCAACGGGAAGATATATGAGCGCCTGTCCGGGGGCTCACGGGGGGCGCGCGGCGGAATAGTCAAAAGCCTGAATATTCATATCGCGCCTTATAGGCCGGCTTGCGGAGCGGCATGATGGAGGCGTGTGATGATCATCGAGGATCCGCCTATGGAGCAGGGGGGAGCGGCTGCTGGCGTCAGCCAAGCGGTGGACGTCGGGCGCGCGCCAGACGGGAAAGTTCTCCTGGAGCTCACCACCACCCAGGTCGAGACGATCGTGCGCGCGAGCACCGAGGCGCAGGGTCCCAGCCTCAGCCTGCTGCTGTCCGGCCTGATCAGCGAGCAGGCGATCTCCGAGGGCTCGCTGGAAGAGCGCTACTTCGCCGAGCTCGAGAGCGGCCGCCTGTCGCATTCGCTGTTTCGCGGCCTCTTGATCCTGGCGCTCTTCATCTCCGGCGGCGAAGGCCGCGGCGTGGTCGAAGTCGCGCGGCAGCTGGGCCTCAGCCCGAGCACCACCCACCGCTACATGACCACGCTCGTGGCCTTCGGGCTACTCGTCCAGGACCCCGTCACCCGCAAGTACAGGTTGCCCACGTGAACGACGCCGAGGACTGGCGACGAGCATGCGGCGCGCCGCGCCGCGGTGTCGCTACGCGCGAGTACTTCTCCGCCAGCGCATCACTGCGAGCATGGGCTTCGTCGTCGCTCCGAGACACTCGAGTGTGCGCTCGGCGGCAGGCCGAGCGAGCTCGCTGCGGGCCTCGGGGGCTGAGAGGTAGAAGCTGGCGATCCCGGCGAGGATGACCGCGTGACGGGCATGGTTGGTCAGGCGGCCGGAGAGCGCGCGAGCTTCGCCGGCGATCGCGGCCAGCCGGCGGGCGGCCAGGGACCGCGAGCCGTAGTGCCCGACGAAGCTGTGGTTGGTGCCGTCGCCGTCGTGGGGCCAGTCGATCAGGCTGTCCAGCAGCGCGCTGATCGCACACACCGGAGGGAAGTAGGCGGCGTCGACACGCCACGCCTCCTCGAGCGTCGCCGCGGACGCGGCAGCCGCGAACAACGCGTGGATCACCAGGCAGGAGATGCCGGCGGCGGCTAGCTCCCACCACAGATAGCGCCCGCCGTCCGGCTGGCTCCTGACCCAGCCGATCAACTGCTCGTCTCCTTCGACGAGCACCGCGTGGTTGCGGCTCTGCGCCTCGCCGCAGCGTTCGACGGCGCGCACGAGCACCGGTTCGATCGCCCGCGCCGAGGGCAGCTCGCGCACGATCGCGTGGCAGGCGGCGACGAGCTCGGCGAGGTAGCCGCCGTCGTCGTGCTGCGGGTGATGCAGGTAGTAGCGATCGCGTGGGGGATCGGTGCTCACGGCGTCGCGCAGCGCGCGGTGCAGTTGCATGCCGTTGCGCAGCGACGCCGTCTCGGGCTGCTCGTTGATCGCGTCCAGGTAGTCGTAGGCGATCTGGAAGTCCACCATCAGCCGCACGAGCTTGCGCCGGCGCCGGCGCGGGGCGAGCACCGCGAAGAAGGCAGCGGCCTCGGGGTTCAGGCGCTCGTGCGTGAGCTTCGCCAGCGCCTGCGCGCGCAGCGTCGGATCGGCGATCGCCTGCGCGCGCGCCCGACAGCGCCGTATCTCCGCGCGGGCACGCGGATAGATCGTCAGCCAGTAGGCCGCGCCCGCCCCCAGCAGCGCTGCGATCTCGCGTGCGCTGGTCGCACGTTTCGACCTCATGGCTCGATGCTGGAGACCCCCGGCCTCACTTTCCAGCAATCCCAATAAATGTACTAGTCCTGTAGAGCGAGCTGTGGCGAGACCTGCGAGGCGATATACCCGGGAATCGCGAGGACCAGCAGCGCCCCCAGCACGATCAGCACGATCGTCTGCACCGTGTGAGCGCCTTCGATCGCGAAGGGCGCCGGGAAGCCGGTGGTGAGTCGCAGGTAGCGGTCGCACAGCAGATGTCCGTAGACGCCGGAGGCGGCGCCCACCAGACCGCCCGTGCCCAGCACCAGGATCGACTCGCAGGCGAGCACCCCGCGCAGCTGCCAGGGGCTGAAGCTGTGGATGCGCAGGGACGCGAGCGCGGCGCGGCGCTGCCAGATGCCCGCGCCGATCGCGGCGGCCATCGCGAGCGCGGCGGCGACCATCAACAGCAGCGTGATCTGGCTCATGCGGCTGAGCCCCTGGCGCGCGAGCGCGTCGGCCTGCGCGGCGCGTTCTGCGCTGCTCTGCACCGTCAGCGCCGTGCCCGGCCCGAGCACGCGCAGGATCGCATGCCTCACCGCGGCCAGCCGCGCCCCCGGCTCCGTGTCGACTTCCAGCGCGCTCGCCTCGTGGCTGGCCCACGCGCGGCTGTAGTCGGAGCCGTTGAGGATGACCGCGCCCGCGCTCCAGCCGAGATTCGTGGTCGTCGCCGCGACCCGGTAGGCGACGGGCCCCGAGGGCGTGGGCAGCGTCAGGCGGCCGCCCACGCGCACGCGGTGGGCTTCGGCGATCTGCTGGGAGACCGCGATCCACCCGCCGGCGCGCAGGTGCGCGGTCGCTTCGGCGAGCTGCCCTTCCTGCAGCTGGCTCTGCGGGATCGGGCTGGGCGTGTCGGGCGCACGCGCGATCACCCACACGCGCCGGCCGCCGAAGTCGAGGAAGCCGCCCTGATAGGTGCGCACGCCGCGCACCCCCGCCACGGCCGCGACGCGCGCGCTCAGCGCGTCGCTCGAGAAGCTCTCCGTGGCCAGGTCGTCGTCGCTGGTGGCGATCCAGAGGTTGGCTGTGGAGACGTATTCAGAGTAGTCGCGATACAGCCCGTGGAGCAGGTCGTTGTGCGAGTCTTCGGCGACCACGCAGCCGAACACGGCGATCGCGCCGGTGGCCGCCAGCGCGAGCGAGCGCACGGTCGTGGCACGCAGTGCGCGCACGGCCACCGTGAGCATGTTCATGCGCGCGGACCAACCGGCGAGCCATTCTGCGAGCAGCACGGCCCCGCGGAACGCTAACGGGATCACGAACAGCGTCCCGACCGCGAGGCCCACGGTGGCGGGCACGATCGCCGAGGGGCGCACGAGCAACGGCGCGCTGCTCGCGAGGATCAGGAGCGCCCCGAGAAGGAACAGGCACAGCTGGGCGCGCCCGTCGAGCGCCTGCCCGGGTTCGCCGTCCTCGAAGTAGACCGCGTCGACGGCGCGTCGACGGCGGAGGTCCAGCAGCGGCGGCGCGGCCGCCAGGCAAGTTGCGAGCACGCCGCCGCCGAACGACACCAGCAACGGCTTCAGGCCGACGATCGTCTGCGTCCCCAGCGGGAAGGCGGCGGACAGGTAGCTCGGGGTCGAATGGAAGATCGTGTGTGAGAGCACGTCGCCGATCAGCAGGCCGACGAGCGACGCGAGGACCCCGAGGCACGCGGCCTGGAAGACGAGCATCCGCACGAGCTGCCAGGGCCGCACGCCCTGCATGCGCAGGTCGGCGATCATGCGCCTGCGCTCGGGCACCGTCAGCAGCATCGCGTTGAAGGCCAGCAGGAAGCCCACGACGGCGCTGACGAGCACGAAGAACCCGGTCGCCTTGGTGTTCGGCGCGATCGCCTGCCCGAGCAGGCTCACGTCCTGGTTGGCCGGCGCCACCGTCAGCCGTCCGCCGGCGAGCCGCCGCAGCTCGCCTTCGACGCGCGCGCGCTGTCGCGGCTCGGTGGTCACCAGGATCCGCGTCACACGCCCGGGCAGGCCGGTCGCCCCCTGCACGAAGCCCAGCGGCGCGATCGCCGCGAGCGCCCCCGACAGCGCCCCGATCGCTTCGGGGCCGAGGATCGCGATCACGCGGACGCGGCGCGCGCGCCCGTCGACCCGCAGCGAGACCAGCGGCGACTCTCCGGCGAGCGATTGGGCCGGCGAGGAGGCGAGGCCCAGCGCCGCCGCGGTCGCGCTCGGGAGGATGATGCCGGGCATCGAGAGGTCGTGCAGCGAGATGCTGCGGGCGATGCTGCCGCCGAAGGCCAGCAGGCTGGGCGACGCGCTCGCGAGGTCGATCGCCACGCGGCGGCCGTTTGCGCCCGCCAGCGAGGCGCTCTCGTCGAGCACCGGCGCGGCCTCCTGCACGCCGGCGAGCTCGCGTACCGGTCCGAGCAGCCGCTCGTCGAAGCCGCCCGACGAGCGCGAGCGCAGCTGCAGGTCGGCGTTGCCGGCGATGCCGCGGACGATCGCGCTCGAGGCGTCCGTGATGCTGCTGTTGGCGACCTGCACCGCGAACACCAGCGCGACCCCGATCGCCACGCCGACGCCAGCCAGCAGCTCCTGCACGGGGCGCGTGCGCAGCCGCCGGCCGTACAGGTACAGCAGACCGGAGAGGCGCACCCTGCTACCCCGATGCCCGGTGTGCCCGCGGGTCGGCCCACACAGGGTGCGCCGGCGCGCCCGCGCTCGGCAGCTGCGCCGGCTCGGGGAGCACGAGCCTGCCGTCCTGCAGCGAGCAGACGCGATCGCAGAAGCTCGCCGCCTGCGCGTCGTGGGTCACCAGCACGACCGCGACGCGCTGCTCGTGGGCGATCCGCGCGAGCAGCGCGAGGATCTCCGCCCCACGCCTGCTGTCGAGGCTGCCGGTGGGCTCGTCGGCGAGGATCAGGCGCGGCTCGCCGACGAGCGCACGCGCGATCGCGACACGCTGACGCTCGCCGCCCGAGAGCTGGTCCGGAGTGTGGTTCAGCCGCGACGCGAGGCCCACGCGATCGAGCCAGGGAACCGCGGCGTTGCGCGCCTGCCTGAGCGGCACGCGATCGGCCAGCAGCTTGATCGCCGCGTTCTCGACCGCCGGGACCCCTGCCATCAGGTGGAACGACTGGAAGATGAAGCCGAGGTCGCGGCGCTGGTAGTCGGCGATCTGCCTTGCCGAGAGCGCGGCGAGGTCGCGACCGGCGAAGCGCACCGTGCCGGCGTCGGGGCTCATCAGCCCGGCGGCGAGCATCAGCAGGGTGCTCTTGCCGGAGCCGCTCGGTCCGTGCAGCACCACCAGCTCGCCCGCGGCGACGGCGAGGCTCACGCCGTCCACCGCGCGCACGGTCTCTCCGCCGTAGCCGCCGTAGTGCTTCACGACGCCGTCCAGCTCGAGGACGACGCCGCCGCTCGCGGTGCTCACCGCCGGCGCGCTCCCGGCTCCGCGCGTCGCAGCGGCACGACCTCCGCGCGCGAGCGCCTGACCTCGCCGCGCAGCTCGCCGGCGTCGATCGAGAGCGCGCGATCGACGCCGGACAGGCCCTGCGCGTCGCCCGTGCTCATCAGCACGGCCGTGCCTTCGTTGGCGATCGCGCGCAGCAGCGAGAGCAGCGGATCGCGCTCGAGCAGGTCCACGCCCGCGGTCGGCTCGTCGATCACGAGCAGCCCGGGAGCGGTCGCCAGCGCGCTGGCGATGGCCACGCGCACCACCTCGGCGCCGGCCAGCTCGTGACAGGCAAGTCGCGCGCAATGCTCGGCGCCCACCCGGAACAGCAGTTCCTGTCCACGACGGCGCGCCTGCTTGGGCAGCGCGCGCTGCGCCAGCAGCCCGGCGGCGACGTGCTCGATCACGAGACCGTGGCGCATGCTCACCAGACTCGTCTGGCAGTAGCCGATGCGCCTGCCGAGCACGCGGTTGCGCGACTGCGCCAGATCGCGCCCTTCGAAGGTCACCCGGCCCTCTTCGGGAAGCTCGATGCCGGCGGCGACGCGCAGGAGCGTGCTGCGCCCCGAGAAGCGAGCTCCCCACACGGCCACGAGCTCTCCCGACTCGATATCGAGCGAAACGTCTCTGACTGCCACGCGCTCGAGTCGCCCGCGGCGGTAGCGCTTGGTGACGTGCTCGATCGAGAGCAGGCTCATGTCAGGTCGTCGATCGCGGCATGACCGGCGCGCAGCGAGCGCAGCTCGGCGCGCGCGTAGGTGATCCAGGCCAGCTGCGCATCGATCATACGACGGCGCTCCTCGATCAGCAGCCGCTCGAGCACGCGCGTGATCCCGGCCGAGCCGGACGCGCCGAAGTCGCCGGGTCGGGCGAGCTCCTGGGCCTCGCGCACGCATTCGCGCTCGTAGCGCTCGATGAAGTCGAGCGCCGCCTCGACGCTGCGGACGCCCGCGAGCGCCATGCGCCCCAGCATCTCCACGCGCTCGGGATCGCTGCGCACGCGTTCGGCGAGCCACGTCCTGTAGGCGCGGCCGCCGTATGCCGTGGCGCGGTAGGCCGCGCCGGCCTTCGCGCCGCGGCTGACCCCCGTGTCCGAGCTGGTGGCCATCTTCTCGACCAGCTCGGCCTCCACGAGGCTCGCGAGCGACGCGTAGATCGATGACCTGCCGACGCTCAGGAAGGCGCCGAAGCGTCGCTCGAAGCGCTGCCCTATCTCATAGCCATGGCTGGGCTTTTCGATCACCAGCCCCAGCACCGCACACGCGACCTGCGATCGCAGCACGCCGCCGCCAACCTGCTCCAACCCCCGCTCTTGAACTGCCTGTCCCGACACTGCCACCGAGCTCATACCCACCCTTCCCATCAGACCACATTGGCCTGACGGTAATCGTATCGACCATTCCAACCTTCGCAGTTAACCAACTGCATAGAAACAGTCGCGAGCGCTGGTGTCGAGGCGCGTCGGGGCGCGAGCGTCCATGACGGGAGCCAAAGCCCTGCGCCTGTTCTCCCTCTCCGGGCCGCCGGCGGCGGCCGACGCGCCTAGAGCTCTGCCAGGGCCGCGAGCACGAGCTCGTCGTGCTCGGCCGGCTTGACCTTGCGCAGCACCCGCGCGACCTTCCCGTCCGCGTCGATCACGAAGGTCGTGCGCTCATTGCCGAGGTAGGTTTTGCCGTACATCGACTTCTCGACCCAGACGCCGTAGGAGTCGGCCACCGCGTGGCCCTCGTCGGCCAGCAACGTGAAGTTCAGCGACTGCTTGTCGTAGAACTTCTTGACCTTCGCGACCGGGTCGGGGGAGACCCCGAGCACGGTCGCGCCGGCCTCGGCGTAGTCGGCCCGACGATCGCGTACGCCACAAGCCTGGGTGGTGCACCCGGGCGTGTCGGCCTTCGGGTAGAAGTACAGAACTACAGGCTCGCCCCGCAGCTCGGAGAGCTTCACGGGCTCGCCGTCCTGGTCGGGCAGCTCGAAGTCGGGGGCTGGCTGGCCGGGTTCGATCACCCGCTACACCGCTTCGGATTCGAGCCGTTCGCCGCCGACCGTGAACGTGTATTTCGCCTTCAGCGTGAAGCTCGTGGGGCAGCCCACGGTGGCGAACGTCGGTTTGACTTTGTCGGTCGCCGTCGCGGTGAGCGCCTTCGGGTGCCCGGCGGTCCCGGGTTTGAACTTCAGCGGCACGCTCTGGAATTCGTAGGTGCAATCGCTGACGCCGGTGAAGTGCATGTCCATGTCCAGCCGGTGGCAGCCCTCTTCGCAGGACCCGATGATCGCGGCGTGGCCGCTGGCTTCGAACAGCACTTCGAAGTAGTGATCCTCGAATTCGACTTCCACGGAGCTGCCCTCGTGCCAGGCGCTCTTGCACCTTCCTTCTTCTTCGACGCCGCGCGTGACGATCCCGTCGAAGAACAGTTCGTCGCGGTCGGTGGCCGCTTCGTTGCTCAACACGGCGAGCCCTTCGAGCGCGCTGTCCGCGCACGTGACCGTCTTGCCCGATGCCGTGAGGCTGAACGTGCCGGCGCCCTCGATCCGCGAGCTGGCGCCCAGCACGCCGGCTTTCGTGCGTAGCGTGAGCGTCTTTTCCGCCGCCGACGCGCTCGTCGCGAGCACGCCGAAGGCGGCGAGCGCCGCAGTCGTTGCCACTGCCATCCAGCGTCGCATGTGGTCCCCCCGAGTCAGATGGAAACGTCCGTGTGAGCGCCGATCCTACCAGCGGGCCGGCTGGGGGTACGGGCACGGCCACCGCGGCCCGCCCGGCCCGGATCGTCACGATCCGGGCGTCGCCGTGGCGGCGCGAGAGCGGGCGCGCCGCGCGGCGGCGGCGCCCCTGGGGCCGATCACGCCGATCACGCAGGCGACGGCTAGCGCCGCGCCGAGCATCCCGCCGCTCGGCCCGCTGAGCGCGACGAGCGCGCCGACGGTCGGCCCGCCGAGACCAACGCCCGCGTCGAAGTAGGCGAAGAACGTCCCGGCGGCGGCGCCGTGGCGCGAGGCGGGCACGTCGGCGAGGGCGAGCAGGCCGAGCGCCGGAACCGCCAGCGCCTGGCCCGCCGCGAACACCGCCGTGGCCACGAGCGCGGAGGAGCCGCCGATCGTCACGCAGGCCAGGCCGGCCGCCTCGATCGCCGCGCAGGAGACCGCCACCCGCCTGCCTCCGAACCGTTGGGGGATGCCCGAGCCGAACACGCGCACGACGATCACGCACACGGCGAACAGCGGCAGCGTCGCGCTCGAATGGGCGACCTGGGCGCCGAAGGCGACGACGGCCGTGTACCCGAAGTTCACCAGCAGCAGGCCGATGCCCGGGCGCAGCGTGGCGCGCACCACGCCCACCGAGCGCCCCTCGTCCGTGCCGTGAGCCGAGGCGTCCGCGCGCGGCCTGGCGAGCAGCGCCGCGACGGCGCCGAGCGGCGGCAGCGCGGCGGCGAGGAGCAGCACCACCTCGGTGCTCGCCAGCAGCTGCGCGAGCAGCGGTCCCGCGACCAGGCCGACGTAGTTGGCCAGCGGCAGATGGCCCATCGCCTTGGCGCGGCGCTCGGGGCCCGCGAGCCGCAACAGCCACAGCACGGCGGCGCTCATCATCAGGCCCTCGCCCGCTCCGACGAGCAGGCGGGAGGCCAGCAGCGCGGGCACGCTGCCGGGGATCAGCGCCGGGAGCGCCCCGACGGTCATGATCGCGGCGCCCGCGAGCAGCACCGGCAGCAACCCGTGGCGATCGGCCAGCCGGCCGCCCCAGGGCCGCGTGAAGATCGCCGTCAGCGACGGCGCGCCTGTCTTCGTGCATGCCACACACCTAGCCGCGCATCGCTTCGGCCGGGGCCGAAACGTCGGGGACCTACGATGCTCTGGTGAGCGCGCCGGCCAGCACCCCAACGCCGCCGTCAGGCCCCGTCGCGGCGGGCGACGCCGATCTCGCCGCGCTCGGCGCGGTGCTGGGCGAGCCGGCCCGCGCGCGCGTGCTGCTGGCGCTCGCGGACGGCCGCGCGCTGCCCGCGAGCGTGCTCGCCGCGGAGGCGGGCGTCGCCGCTTCGACCGCCAGCGAACACCTCGCGAGGCTGCTCGAGTCGGGCCTCGTGCGCGTCGAGCCGCAGGGACGCCACCGCTACTACCGCCTCGCCGGACCGTCGGTGGGCGAGCTGATCGAGGTGCTCGCGCGCCACGCGCCCGCGGCGCCGGTGCGCTCGCTGCGCCAGGGCACCCGCGCGCAGCAGCTGCGCGCGGCGCGCACCTGCTACGACCACCTCGCCGGGCGCCTGGGCGTGGCGCTGTTCGCCGCGCTGCTCGACTGCGGCGCGATCGCCGGCGGCGACGGCCGCCACGACCCGGCGCGGGCGCGAGAGGATCGCCTCTCGGCGCCCGGCCACGACGTCGACTACAGGCTCACCGAGCGCGGCCGCGGCCGCCTCGGCGAGCTCGGCGTGCGCGTGCCCGACGGCGACGCCCTGCGCTACTGCGTGGACTGGACCGAGCAGCGCCACCACCTCTCGGGCGCCCACGGCAGAGCTCTCGCGGAGCGCCTGTTCGAGCTCGGCTGGATCAGGCGGGCGCGCACGCACCGCGCGCTCCAGGTCAGCGAGGCCGGGCGCCGGGGCCTGGCCGAGCGCCTGGGCGTGAGCCTCGACGCGCCGTCGTGAGCGCCCGCCGGGCGCCCGCGCAGCTCAGCGCAGCAGCCGCGAGAGCCGGCGGTCCTTGAGCACGCGCCCGTCGGTCTGGCAGGCGGGGCAGTAGGCGATCACGTAGTCCTCGAAGTGCACGGCCCGCAGCGTCGAGGCGCAGCGCGGGCACGGCTCGCCCTCGTGACGGTGCACGCGCAGCGGCATCGGCAGCTTGTCGGGGATCGGCAGCCTGACGTTCTGCTCGTAGTGCTCCAGCGCCCCGGCCAGCGCGCCGACGATCGCCGCGCGCAGCCTCGCCAGCTCGTCGGCCTCGAGGTCGGCGCCGCGCTTGTAGGGGGAGAGCCGCGCCTGCCAGAGGATCTCGTCGACCCACGAGCGCCCGACGCCCGCGATCACGTGCTGGTCGCGCAGCAGCGCGTGCAGCGGCCGCGGCGCGTCGAGCAGCTCGCCGAGGCGCTCGGGGGCGCCCGGGTCGGGCCACGCCTCGGGGCCGAGCCCGGACAGCGCGTCGTCGTCGTCGAGCTCGCTCGCCTGCAGCAGCTTGACCCACGCCGCCTGCTTGGAGCCGAACTCGCGCAGGCGCAGCTCGCGGCCGTCGTCGAGGCCGACGAGCAGCCGCGAGGTGCGGTCGCGAGGGCCCGCGGGCTTGTCGTAGAGCTGCAGGCGCCCGGCGGACATCAGGTGGATCAGCAGGACCAGCGGCTCGTCCCGCTCAGGCGCCAGGCCGCCGAGGGCGAGCGTGAAGTGCTTGCCGCGACGGCCCACCGCCTCGACGCGGGCGCCCTCGAGCGCGGACAGCGGCGGCGCGAAGGTGCGCAGCGCGTTGATCCCCGGCGCGCGCGCGTATCGCACCCGAGCGCCCCGCAGTGCCGCGTCGAGCAGACGCGCGGCGATCTCCACCTCGGGTAGCTCCGGCATCGCCCTCTCATCGTAGGGCGACGCCGGAGACCCTCCCTTCCTCCCCCGCGGGCGTCTCCGCAGGCGCCCGCAAGACGTTTGCGTCGGCTAGTACGCGCGGATCGGCGGCCCTTCGTACTTGACGTGCGCGGGGCTCGTCCAGACCACCCGCCACTGTTCGCCTGACGTCGAGGAGTCGAGCGACCAGTAGCCGAGGCCGTTCGTGTGGACGGCCGCCAGCTTGCGCCAGCGCCTGGCGCGGCGCGCTTTGACGAGCACGGTCACGCTGGTCGCGCCGGAGGTGGGCCGCACGTGGCCCCACAGCGCCACGCCGTGTCCGCGCTTGGTGACCGTCAGCTGGATCGGCCAGCCGAAGTACAGCGGCTTGGGCGTGCCATTGACGTACTCGAGGCCCGTCTGGAAGCCGATCGTGCCGCCGTGCACGCCCGAGCCCGGGGCGCCCCCGAGCGGGTCGTCTTTGAGCAGGTACTGCGAGAAGGCGGCCACGCGCGGGTCCTCGTAGGCGATGCGTTCGGAGATCGCGTCGTATTCGGCCTGCTTCGCGACGGACACGCCGAGCTGCCTGTTGGGGTAGCTCTGCACGCCGAACTCGGTGAGGTAGATCGGCACGCCGCCCGGGATCGCGTGCGCGGCGGCCGCGAGGTTCAGCGCGTTCGACAGCCGCGAGAGCGAGCCGATCATCACGTCGTCGCGATCGGGCGAGACCGAGAATGGCCCGGCCGGTTCGGTGTAGGCGTGGTGGGCGTAGCCGGCCATCTGCAGCTCTTCGCAGGAGCCCGCTTTCCTGTATTTGACGTTCAGGCACAGGGCTTCGCGCATGAACGCCAGCGGCGCGACCGGGTGCAGCAGCGCGTCGGCTTTTTCTTTGCGGTTGTGGCTGTGCAGCTCGCTCTTGACCGAGTCGAAGCCGGCGGGCGCGGTTTCCCCGAAGAGCACCCGCGGGTGCGCGATGCCCGCCGCCTGCAGGCCTTCGTAGCCGGCCTCGTACAGGCCGCGGTAGATGCGACCGGACGCGGGCGCGCCGGTGGAGCCGAACTGCGGCATCAGGAACTGCGGGTGGTTGGGCTCGTTCCAGATCGCGTACAGCGAGACCTCCGAGCCGAACTCGCGCGCCACCGCGGTCATGAATTCCTTGAAGTCCTGGGGGTCGGGGCGCGTGATGTACGGTGCCTTGCCGTTGGCCGTCGCCCAGCGCGGCACCGGCGAGGTGACGGTCAGGAGCACCGGCCAGCCCAGGCGCTTGGCTTCGGCCAGCACGGGCACGTATTCGCCCCAGTCGTAGGACGTCGGGCTGGTCGCTTCGAAGCTCGGCTTCTGCGCGCTGTTCGCGCCGGGGGCGACGGATTCCCAGTAGAGCTCGACGCGCAGCGCCTTGACGCCGAGGTGCTCGAGCTGGGCGATCACGTGCGGGCGCGTCTTGGCGCTGAGCAGGTCGCCGGAGGCCTCGAAGTAGGTGAGCTGGTCGTGGGAGGCCAGCGCCGGGGCGGCTGCCAGCAGGCTCGCGAGCAGCGCGCCCGAGAGCAGCGAGAGGATCAGGGTGCGGAGTTTGGGCATGGTCGTTTGAGACACCTCGGCGCAGAGAAGGTTGCGGTCTATGTAGCGTTCCGCGTCATGAGCGCCCCGATCGCACCGGACGACATCGTCGAGAACGCGGCGGACGCGGAGGCTAACAGCCGCCCCCCGCTGCTCGTGCTCGGCCCGCTGCGCGCCTTCATGGACGCGCACGGGATCGGCGAGGGGGACATCCGGGCCACGCCGATCGGGGAGGGGCACTCGAACGTCACCTATCTGATCGAGCGCGGCGGCGCCGAGGTGGTGCTGCGCCGGCCGCCGCGGCCGCCGCTGCCGCCGAGCGCCCACGACGTGCTGCGCGAGGCGCGCCTGCTGCGGGCGCTGCGCGCCACGCCGGCGCGCGTGCCCGACGTGCTGGCGGTGTGCGACGACGAGGCCGCGATCGGCGCGCCCTTCTACCTGATGAACCGCGTCGAGGGCGAGGTGATCGTCACGAGCGTGCCCGAGGCGCTCGACAGCCCGCCCGAGCGCCGGGGCATCGGCGAGCAGCTGATCGACGCGCTCGTGGAGATCCACGGCGTGGACTGGCAGGCGGTGGGCCTCGAGGGCTTCGGCAAGCCGACCGGCTACCTGGAACGCCAGCTGCGCCGCTTCGGCGGCCTGTGGGAGCTCAACAAGACCCGCGAGATCCCGGCGGTTGAAAAGGTCGGCGGGTGGCTCGCCGAGAACCTGCCCGACCAGAGCCCACCCGCCCGGGCCACGATCGTCCACGGCGACTACCGGCTGGGCAACACGATGTACGCGGCCGACGCGCCCGCGCGGCTCACCGCGGTGCTCGACTGGGAGATGGCGACGATCGGCGACCCGCTCGCCGACATCGGCTACCTGTGCATGATGTGGTCCGAGAAAGACGACCCCGACGAGGGGCTGCGGGCGGCCCTCGGCAACGTCACGCGCGCCGAGGGCTTTCAGACGCGCGAGCAGCTGATCGCGCGCTACGAGGAGCGCTCCGGGCGTTCGGTCGGCGACATCCGCTGGTACGTGACGCTGGCGCTTTGGAAGAGCGTCGTGTTCATGGAGGGCAATTACAAGCGCGCGGTGGCTGGCAGCACCGACGACCCCTATCTGCACGCCTTCGGCGACGGCGTGCTCGAGCTCGCGAGCCGCGCCGAGGAGGTGGCCTTCGGTGGCTGGTGAGCCCCACGACGGGGCCGACCGGGCCGAGGCGGATCGGGCCGGCGGCGAGAACCGCCGGGCCGGGCGCCGCACGGCGCTGCTGATCGACTGGGGCGGCGTGCTCACGACCAACCTGTTCACGTCCTTTCACGCGTACTGCCTGAAAGCGGAGATCGACCCCAAGCTGCTGCTCGGGCGCTTTCGCGAGGACCCCGAGGCGCGCGAGCTGCTGATCGCGCTGGAGAAGGGCCAGCTCGACGAGATGTCCTTCGAGCGCCAGTTCGCGGCGCTGCTCGAGGTCGAGCCCGACGGGCTGATCGACGGCCTGTTCGAGGGCGTGCAGCCGGACGAGGCGATGGTGAGCGCCGTGCGGCTGGCGCGCGAGGCCGGCGTGCGCACGGCGCTGGTGTCCAACTCGTGGGGCGTGCACCGCTATCCCCACGACCTCTTCGACGTGCTCTTCGACGGCGTCGTGATCTCGGGCGAGGAGGGCATGCGCAAGCCCTCCAAACGCATGTACGAGCTGGGCGCGCAGCGCGCCGGCGTCAGCCCCGAGGCGTGCGTGTACGTCGACGACCTCGAGTTCAACCTGACGCCGGCCCGCGAGCTGGGGATGGCGACGGTGCATCACACGAGCGCCGAACGGACGATCCCCGAGCTCGAACGCCTGCTGGAAGTGCAGCTCGACACCAATAGCCGTTGAAAAAGCGCTCACCGGGGCTTATGCGCAGCTAAAGATCGGCCGACAAGTAGAACATGACGATGCTTGTCGCGGGGGGCAAGCCGAAGACGAAGACCTCACTGGGCCCGCGCGTGGACGCGGGCTTCGACTCGGGGCTGATGGCGAGGATGCTCGCCGGCCTGTTCGCCGCCGGCGCGACGCTCGCGCTGATCACGGTGGCGCTGCCCCATCCCGCACACCAGAGCGGCGTGGGCCTGGTCTCGATCGTGGCGATCGCCTACGCGGTGGCCGGGTTGATGTTCTGGCGTGCCGGGAGCATGCCCGCCTGGAGCCTGCGCGCGGCGCTCGCCCTGGGCAGCACGCTGATCACGGGCGTCGCGTACTTTTCGGGGCAGACGCCCAGCCCGCTGGTGTTCTTCTACCTGTGGGTGTTCCTGTACTCGGCCTACTTCTTCACGACCAAGGAGATGGTCGCCCAGATCGTGTACGTGGCGCTCGCCTACGGCGCGCTGCTGGCGGCCAGGACGCCGGCGGGCGGCATCCCGGCGTGGTGGCTCGTGGGCATGGGCACGCTGCTGGTCGCCGCGGTCCTGATCCGCTCGCTGCGCGAACGCGTCGAGCAGCTGATCGCGAGCCTGTACGACGCGGCGCGCTCGGACCCGCTCACCCAGCTGCCCAACCGCCGGGGCTTTCGCGAGCTGCTCGACCTCGAGGTCGAGCGGGCGCGCCGCGGCGGCGGCCAGATGGCGCTGCTGGTGGGCGGCCTGGACCACTTCAAGGAGGTCAACGACCGCTCCGGCCAGCGGGTCGGGGACGCCGCCCTGAAGCGGGTCGCCGGCCTGCTCGAGGCGGGCAAGCGCGCGATCGACGGGCTCGCGCGCGTGGGCGGCGAGGAATTCGCGCTGATCCTGCCGGACACCGACGGCCACAGCGCGCTGGCGATCGCCGAGCGCCTGCGCGGCGAGCTGCGCAAGGAGTTCGCCGAGGACGCCGTGCCCGTCACGATCAGCTTCGGCGTGGCCAGCTACGGCGCGCACGGCGAGACCGCCGCCTCGCTGCTGCGCGCCGCCGACGAGGCGATGTTCGCGGCCAAGGCCAACGGCCGCGACATGACGGTGCTCTACAGCGACCAGCTGCAGCGCACCGCCGGCCCCCAGGCGCAGACGCGCGACATCCAGGCCGAGCGCTACCTGGCGGTCGTCATCGACCTCGCCGAGGCGGTCGACGTGCGCTTCAGCGGCAGCGCTAGGCACTCGGAGACGGTGGGCCGCTACGCAGAGATGATGGCCCGAGAGCTCGGCCTGCCCGAGGAGCGGATCGCGCGGGTGCACCTCGCGGGCCGGCTGCACGACATCGGCAAGGTGGGCGTGCCCGACGAGGTCCTGAGCAAGCCCTCGCGCCTGACCGAAGAGGAGTTCGAGCTGATCAAGCGCCACCCCGAGCTCGGCGCCCAGATCCTCGAGCACCCCAGCCTCGCCGACGTGCGCGCATGGGTGGCCACGCACCACGAGCGCCCCGACGGGCGCGGCTACCCGCGCGGCATCGCAGGCGAGCAGATCCCGCTGGAGGCGCGCATCCTCGCGGTCGCCGACGCCTACGAGGCGATGACCAGCGACCGCGCCTACAGCCCGTCGATCGGCCACGCCGCCGCGCGCGCCGAGCTCGAGCGCTGCGCCGGCGACCAGTTCGACCCGCGCGTCGTCAGGGCCTTCCTCGACGTGCTCGCGCGCGACGCCCAGCACGCCGAGGCCGCACTCGCCCGGCTGTGAGACTGTGAGACTGTGAAGCTGTGAGACTGTGCCGTGCGGGCAGCTGCTAGTCGCGGTTGCCTCGCCCGTACAGCAGCTTGAACAGGCCGGCGAGCATCCGCGAGGTGCGCGGCTTGTAGGGGTACATGAAGAGTTCCTTCTTCATCGCCAGTTTGGCGGTCACCACGAGCGCCTGCTGGGAGCAGTACTTGCGGATGCCGCCGGCGCCGTGGCGGGAGCCGAGGCCCGAGGCCTTGGCGCCGCCCATGGGCAGCTCGAGCACCGTGTAGTTGATCATCGCGTCGTTGACGTTGGCGGCGCCCGCTTCCAGGCGCCGTGCGATCGCCTCGCCGCGGGCGGCGTCGCGCGAGAACACCGAGGCGCCGAGGCCGTAGGGGGACTCGTTGGCCAGCCGCACGGCCTCCTCGGCGTCGGCGACCCTCATGATCGGCAGCGTCGGGCCGAAGGTCTCGTCGGTCATGATCTTCATCGTGTGGTCGACGTCGACGAGCACGGTCGGCTCGTAGAAGCGCCCGGGGCCGGCGACCTCGCTGCCGCCGGCGAGCACCCGCGCGCCCTTCTGCACGGCGTCCTCGACGTGCTCCTTGATCGTGTCGAGCTGCGGCGGGAAGGTGATCGCGCCGACCTCCACGGTGCCGAAGCCGCCGCTGGGGTCGCCGACGCGCAGCTCGCGCACTTTGGCGGACACTTTGGCGACGAACTCGTCGTAGACGGGCTCCTCGACGTAGGCGCGCTCGATCGAGATGCACGTCTGGCCGGCGTTCTGCATCGAGAAGAAGGTGGCGAAGTTGGCGGCGCGCTCGAGGTCGGCGTCGGCGAGCACGATCATCGGGTCCTTGCCGCCGAGCTCCAGGGAGGCCGGGATCAGGCGCCGCGCGGCGGCCTCGGCGACCTTGCGCCCGGTGCGCGTGGAGCCGGTGAACATGATCATGTCGACGTGCTCGACGAGCGCCGCGCCGGTCTCGCCGCGGCCGGTGGCGATCTGCAGGACGTCCTCGGGCAGGCCGCACTCGCGCAGCCCCTCGGCCATCAGCAGCGAGGTCAGCGGCGTGACCTCGGAGGGCTTGAGGATCACGCTGTTGCCGGCCATCAGCGCGGGGATGCAGTCGCCGAAGGAGTTCGTCAGCGGGTAGTTCCACGGGCCGATCACGCCGATCAGCCCGAGCGGGCGGTAGCGCAGGATCAGCTTCTTGCCCTTGACCAGCACCTGGCTTGACTTGACGTGCTCGTCGGCCAGGTAGTCGCCGCCGTGCTTGGCCCAGAAGCCGAACGCGTTGCCCGCGTAGCCGATCTCCGCGAGGCTGGCGTCCTCGTAGGTCTTGCCGGTCTCCGAGACGATCGTCTCCGCGACGCGCTGGGCGTTGTCCATGATCCACTTCTGCGCGCGCAGCAGCACGCGTGCGCGGCCGTCGAAGCCGTAGGACTCCCAGTGCGGCTGCGCGGCGCGCCCGCGCGCCGCCATCTCGGCGACGGCCTCGGCGCCCAGGTCGGGGACCGTGCGGATGGTCTGGCCGGTCGCCGGGTTCTCCACCGGGATGCCCGCACCCGCCTCGCCCGCCGCGTCCTGCCCGCGCGCCTCTTCAAGTGGGTGCTGCTCGACCGTGGCCATATGCCCTCCCGTGCTCGTCTGCGCCCCCGATGGGCGTTGCAGTACGCACAAGGGTACTCCTGTTCGGGCGCCTGCCAGCGGCCGCCGGACAGCTGGCTCGACGTGTCCCGCCGGCGCATGCGCCGGCGGGCCGGGCCGCACATGTGCGGCCCGGTGGAACGGCCGCATGCGGCCGTTCTGGGAGGGCCGCATGCGGCCCTCCCGGGGCCCCGCATGCGGGGCCCCGGTCCCGCTCGACGTGCCTGCTATTCGGAGAATTCCGGGCTGTTTTCGATCCTGTTCCACCCGCCCGGCAGCACGCCTTCTTCTTCTTCGACGCCGAGGTCGCCGCCGACCGTTTCGAGCGGCATCGCGCCTTCGTAGGCGGAGAGCTCGGCCTTGCCGGCGCCCGCGCCCTCGCCCTCGCCCGAGGACTCCGCCTTGCA
>DASZFZ010000103.1:0-16787 GCA_035939315.1 Solirubrobacteraceae bacterium
CCCTCGGCGATCCCGATCATGCGCCCGTCGACGTGCGCGGGGACGCCGGAGATCATGTGCTCGGGCGCCTTGCCGAGACGCTCGGGCCAGTTCTCGCGGATCAGCTCGTGGTTGTGGCCGATGCCGCCGCTCGCGACGATCACGGCCGGCGCCCGGTGCTCGAACTCGCCGACGGCCTCGCGGGGGGAGGCGGCGCCGCGCACCAGGTCCTCGCAGGGCGCGAGCACGGTGCCGCGGACGCCCACCACGGCGCCGTCCTCGACGATCAGCTCGTCGACCCGATGGCGGTGCGCGAACTCGACGAGGCCGCGGCGCTCGCCGGCGAGCACGGGCTCCAGGAAGATTCGCACGACCTCCGGCCCTGTGCCCCACGTCAGGTGAAAGCGCGGCACCGAGTTGCCGTGGCCGAGCGCGCGGCCGTCGCCGCGCTCGGCCCAGCCGACGAGCGGGATCACGCGCAGGCCGAGGTCGTACAGGTAGCGGCGCTTCTCCGTCGCGGCGAACCTGACGTACGCCTCGGCCCATTGGCGCGGCCAGCGGTCTTCGCGCTCGCGGTCGAACTGGGCCGAGCCCATCCAGTCCTGGAGCGCCAGCTCCAGCGAGTCCTTGATCCCCATGCGCCGCTGCTCGGGGCTGTCGACGAAGAACAGGCCGCCGAGCGACCAGAACGCCTGCCCGCCGAGGTTGTTGCGGTTCTCCTGGTCGAGCACGAGCACGCGGCGGCCGGCCTTGACCAGCTCGTGGGTGGCGACCAGGCCCGCGAGGCCCGCGCCGACGACGATCACATCGGGTGTCTGCTGCATCGTGGGTGCTCGCGCGGTCCGTGGCGCGAGCGTCGCAGCCTACCGTCTGGCCCGCGCCCCGAGCCTCGGCGCGCCGGGTCATCACCGCTACCGTCCTCGCATGTTCGCCCACGTGACGATCCGCGCGTCCGAGCGCGAGCGCTCGGAGCGGCTGTACGAGCTGCTGCTCGCGGAGCTCGGCGTGGCGCCCACACGCCGCGACGAGGAGCTGGTCGCGTGGGACGACTTCGCGATCCTCGCGGCGGACGCCGAGCACGCTCCCACCCGTCACCTGCACGTCGGCTTCGTGGCGCCCAGCCGCGCCGCGGTCGACGCGTTCTGGCGGGCGGGCCTCGCGGCGGGCGCGGCCAGCGACGGCGAGCCGGGCGAGCGCCCGCGGTACACGCCCGGCTACTACGGCGCGTTCCTGCTGGACCCCGACGGCAACAGCGTCGAGGCGGTGATCCACGAGGACGTGCGTCGCGGCGGCAACGTAGACCACCTGTGGATCGGCGTGCGCGACCTCGACGAGGCGCAGCGCTTCTACCGCACGATCGCGCGCCACGCGGGCCTGCGCGAGGGACGCGCGTGGGAGGCCGGCCGCCAGTTCCGAGGGGCCTGGGCGAGCTTCTCGCTGGTCGCCGACGGCCGGCCGGCGACCGAGGGGCTGCACCTCGCGTTCCCCGCCCCCGACCGACGCGTGGTGGAGGAGTTCCACGCGGCGGCGACGGCGGCCGGCTACCGCGACAACGGCCCGCCGGGGGAGCGGCGCTACGCGCCGGGCTACTACGCCGCCTACGTGCTCGACCGCGACGGGACCAACGTGGAGTCGGTGTCGCGCTAGCCGACGGTCGGCTGTGCCGGCTGTCAAGCTGCGAGCAGCCAGCCGAGGTCTCGCCTGTCCAGCTCACGTCACGATCGAAGGGAGCAAGCAGATGCCAAGCCAAGCGACGCGGGTCAGCCTGTGGGGCTTCGTCAACGCGTATCTGGTGCCGCAGGACGACGGCCTGACGCTGATCGACACGACGCTCGCGCAGGGCGCGGGGCGCATCCTCGCGGCAGCCGACCGGCTGGGCGCGCCGATCACGCGGATCGTGCTGACGCACGCCCACGGCGACCACATCGGCGGGCTGGACAAGCTCAAGCAGAGCCTGCCCGACGCGGAGGTGCTGATCAGCGCGCGCGACGCGCGCCTGCTGGCGGGCGACAAGACCCCCGACCCGGACGAGCCGCAGAGGAAGCTCCGGGGCGACTACAAAGGCGCCAGGACCAAGCCGACGGGCATGCTGGTCGAGGGCGAGCACGTGGGCTCGCTGCGGGTGATCGCCAGCCCCGGCCACACGCCGGGCCACGTCTCGCTGCTCGACGAGCGCGACCAGACGATCTTCTGCGGCGACGTGTACACGACGCTCGGGGGCGTGGCCACCTCGGCGCGCGGCAAGCCGCTGTTCCCGCTCGCGGCGATGGCCACCTGGGACAAGCAGATAGAGCTCGACAGCGCGGGCAGGCTGCGCGCGCTCGACCCGGCGTATCTGGCGCCCGGGCACGGGCGGATCGTCGCCTCGCCGCTGGCGGCCATGGACGCCGCGATCGCGCGCGGCGCCTGAGCGCCGGTGCGCCTGTACCGGCTGCTGTTCGGGCTGCTGGAGCGCGCGGGCGTGGACGGCGAACGCGCGCACGGGCTGGCCGGCGGGGCGTTGCGCGCGACGATGGCGCTGCCGGGCGCCCGCGCGCTCGCGCGGCGGCTGCTCGGGCCGCGCGACCCGCGGCTGCGCGTGCAGGCGCTCGGCCGCAGCTTCCCGAGCCCGCTGGGCCTCGCGGCCGGGGTCGACTCGAGCGCCGCCCTGTTCGCGGAGTTCGGCGCGCTCGGCTTCGGGTTCGTGGAGGTCGGCACGGTCACGGCGCTGCCCCAGGCGGGCAACGCGGGCAAGCGCGTCTTCCGGCTGCTGGCCGACCGCGCGATCCTCAACCGCCGCGGCTTTCCCAACGCGGGCGCGCAGGTCGCCGCGGGGCGGCTGGCGCGAAGGAGGACCGGCGCTGCAGCGCCGATCGTGGGCGTGAACATCGGCAAGAGCCGCGCGGCCGCGCTGGAGGACGCCGAGCGGGACTACCGCGCCTCGACCCGCGCGCTCGCGCCGTTCGCCGACTACCTCGTGCTGAACGTCAGCTCGCCGAACACGCCGGGGCTGCGCGAGATGCAGTCCACGGCGCGGCTGCGGGCGCTGGTCGGGGCGGTGCGCGAGGAGCTCGCGGCCGCGGGCCTGCGCGTGCCGCTGCTCGTGAAGATCGCGCCGGACGTGAGCGACGCGCAGCTGCGCCAGCTCGCCGAGCTCGCGCTGGAGCTCGAGCTCGACGGGATCGTCGCGGTCAACACGACCGTCGACCGCGGCGTGCTGAGCGCGCCGGCGGCGCTGCCGGCGGGGGTGCCGGACGGCGGCATCTCCGGCGCGCCGCTGGCGGCGCGCTCGCTCGAGGTCCTGCGCCAGCTGCGGGCGATCGTCGGCGAGCGCGTCGCGCTGGTCTCGGTGGGCGGCATCGAGACGGCGCGCGACGCCTGGGAGCGGCTGCTCGCGGGGGCGACGCTCGTGCAGGCGCACACGGCGTTCGTGTACGGCGGGCCGCTGTGGCCGAGCCGCGTCAACCGGGAGCTCGCGCGGCTCGCGCACGCCGCCGGCGCGGGGAGCGTCGGGGAGCTGATCGGCGAGCTGGCGCCGGCCGCGGCCGGCGAGGCGGGCCCGACGCAGGCGGCCGGCCGGCCGGCCGGCCGGGACGCCACCGACGCCGGAGGCCCCCCGTCTACAGCTCGCGCTCGTAGAAGTAGTTGATCGGGCCGTCGGGCCTGCCTTCGCGGTTGTCGAAGCCGAGGCTCTCGTACAGCGCGCGGGCGGCCACGTCCTGCTCGCCGGTGCCGAGGTCCATGTGGTCGGCGCCGCGCTCGCGCGCGTGCGCGATCGCGGCGAGCATGATCGCGCGCCCGAGGCCGGCGCCGCGGCGCGCGGGCACGACGTAGAGCTCGGCCAGGTAGCACTCGAGCGCCTCGCTCCAGATGCCCGGGCGGAAGCGCAGGACGGCCACGCCGTCGGGCCCCTCGCCGCCGAGCAGCACGGAGGTGTGGCCTTCGGCGAGCAGCTCGCGGATGCGCCGCGCGAGGCGCTCGGGCCCGGGCGTGGGCTCGTCGAACTCCGCGTTGAAGTCGTGCAGCAGCCGGCCGGTCGTCTCGGCGTCGGCCGCGCCGGCGAGGCGCACGGCGTGGCTCATCGCGGCGGCGAGCTCACTTCAGGCCGGACATGGTGGCGAGGCCGGTGAGGAACACCTGGAACATGCTGCCGTAGAGGCGCTCGTCGAGCTCGGGGTCGATGATCCGCTGGAGCAGGAAGCCGTCGACCATGAAGGCGGTCATCGCGGCGACGTCGGCGGGCGCGAGCGCCGGGTCGACGCCGAGCTCGTCGGTCCAGCCCGCGAACACGGCGGCCAGGCGCGCGCGCAGCGCGCGCTGGCGCGCGGCGAACTCGGCGCGGAAGGCCTCGTCGCGGGCGGCGTGGGTGGCGAACTCCTGGTACAGGCGCGGCCACTCGGGGTCGCTGTCGACGTAGGCGAGGAAGTCCTCGGCGGCGTGGCGGGCCTGCTCGACGGGCCGCTCGGAGCCGATCATGGTCGCCTCCAGGCGCGCGATCTCGGCGGCGAACTTCTCGTCGAGGATCACCAGGAACAGCTCCTCCTTGCTCGCGAAGTTGGCGTAGAAGGCGCCCTTGGTGTAGCCGGCCTCGGCGGCGATCTGGTCGATCGAGGCGCCGTCCATGCCGTGCTCGCAGATCGAGCGGGTGGCGGCGCGCAGGAGCGCCGCGCGGGTGGCTTGCTGGCGTTCGGCGCGGGTGGGGACGGCGCGGGCGCGCGGGCGGGCGGCGCTCAAGCGCCGGCCCCCGCGGCGGCGGCGCCCACGCCCGCCGTGGCGCGCGCGCCGGCGGCGAGACCGGCTCCGGTCTCCGCGTCCCCGCGGGCGGCCCGGCCGAGCACCACTTCGGCGTCGTGGCGGGGCGTCTCGGTGATCGTGCGACGATACACGCGCTCGGGCTTGGCGCGGGCGGGCGCGAGCGTGCGGCGCAGCACGAGCTCGCGCAACACGGCCTCCATCTCGAACTGGGCGAAGGCGCCGCCGAGGCAGCGGCGCACGCCGCCGCCGAAGGGGATCCAGGTGTAGGTGCCGGGCGGGCTGCCGCCCTCGGCCTCGATGAAGCGCTCCGGGCGGAAGGCGTGCGGCTCGGGGTAGATGTCGGGGCGGCGGTGGACGAGGTGGATCGCGGGGGTGATCGAGACGCCGGCGGGCAGCGTGCGCCCGCCGAGCTCCATCGGCTCGACCAGCCTGCGCGCGACGATCGAGATGACGGGGCGCAGGCGCAGCGTCTCCTGGACGACGGCCTGCAGGTAGGCGCTCTCGCCGGCGCGCAGCTCCGCGCGCAGGCGCTCGAGCTTGTCGGGGTGGCGGCAGAGGCGCTCGGCGGCCCAGGAGAGCGCGTTGGCGGTCGTCTCGTGGCCGGCGACGAGCAGCGTGACGAGCTCGTCGCGCAGCTCCTGGTCTGTCATCGGGCTGCCGTCCTCGTGGGTGGCCTGCATGAGCAGCGACAGGATGTCCTCGCGCTCCGACAGGTCGCCCTCGGCGCGGCGGGCGGCGATCACGTCGTAGATGGGCGCGTTCAGGCGCTCCATGTCGCGCCGAAAGGCGGGCAGCCGCCCGAGCCGGTTGGGCCCGAGCGCGATGATCGCGAGCGTGCGCAGGGGGTTCGACGCGAGGTCGAGCAGGCGGCGCAGCTCCTCGCGCAGGCGCTCGTGGCGGGCCCCGTCGGCCTCGCCGAAGACCGTCTGCAGGATGATCTCCAGCGTGACCGCCTGCATGCGCGGGCGCAGCGGGTATGGCTCGCCGAGCGGCCAGCGCTCGATCTCCCGCGCGGCGAGCGCGCTCATCAGCTCGCCGTAGCGCTGCATGCGCTTGCCGTGGAAGGGCGGCAGCAGCAGCTTGCGCTGGCGCATGTGCTGGTCGTCGTCGAGCAGCAGCACGGAGTTGGGGCCGAGGACCGGCAGCAGCACGCGGTTGCCTTCGCCGGCGTGCAGCAGGCGCGGGTCGCCGGTGAAGACCTGCTTGACGACCTCGGGGTCGGAGGTCATCACCCACGTGCCTTCGTTGGCGACTTTGAGCGTGAACATGTCGCCGTAGCGCGCCTGGCAGCGATCCATGAACCACTGGGCGCGGCGGAACCACAGCACGGTCTGCACGGCGGTGGGCAGAGGCGGCCCGGGGGGAAGTCCTGCATATCGGTTTCGCATACTTGCCGGTATGCTTTCAGATACCGATCGGAATGTCAATATTTATTTAGGAGGAGGCTTTCGCGTGGCCCGCACCGCGGGCGCGCGGCGGCGGTCAGACGGAGCGTTCCATCACGAAATGCGGGCCGATGCCGGGGATCTCGAACTCCGCGGAGGCGACGCGGAAGCCGGCGCGCTCGTAGAGCGAGCGGGCGGGGGTGCGGGCGTTGCACCACACGCGCGTGGCGCCCGCCGCCCCGGCGTGCTCGATCAGCGCCTCCAGCACGGCCGTGCCGAGGCCGCGGCCGCGGGCCTGCTCGGCCGTGGCCATGCCGCGTATGCGCCAGCCGCCGGGCTCGCCGTCGGGGGCGACGAAGCCCACGGCCAGCAGCTGCCCGGCGAGGAAGGCGCCGACAGCAAACGCGTCGGGCGCCTCGTGCTCGGCGAGCCGCTCGAGCGGCTCGTGGGGGCGCAGGATCGCGTGTCGCAGCGCGCGCGTCCGCGCGATCGAAACCGGCGCTACGCGCGGTAGGGGTCGATCACCTTATGGTTGCAGCCGACGAGCTTCCACGGGCGGTTCTGCGGCAGGTAGCGCATCACGAACGTCTTCACGCCCTTGCCGTCGCAGTACACGATGCCGTGACCGTACACGAGCGCGAGGTGGTCGTTGCCGGCGCCCGTCCAGATCTCGTTGAAGCCGTGGCTCGCGTAGATCCAGTCTTCGCCGGCGCCGCCGTGGATGTAGTCGCTCTGGCTTTCGGGCTGCCCTTCGGGGTGGTAGTCGCCCCAGATCACGTCGCCGCGGGCGCCCGCGTAGAAGGTGTCGTTGCCGTAGCCGCCGAGCAGCCAGTTGTGCACGTTCTGCAAACCGACGAGCGTGTGCGAGAGCCCGGCGCCGCCCTTGTCCATCTTCAGGCATTCGTCGGCCGGCCAGCCGTCGTGGTTGGCCTCGGCCGTGCGCGCGAGCGGCGCGAACGGGCTCGCGCCCGCGGCGAGCAGGCTCGTCGGCTGTGCGGCGTCGGCGCTGCTCGCGGCGGTGGCGATGCTCGCGGCTTCCTGGCCGCGCGGGCAGTAGTGCACGTAGAGCCCGCGGTCGTCGTGGCGCAGCAGCGAGGCTTCGCGGGCGGAGAGGCTCGCCACGCTCGTGCCGGCCAGCGCGCCGAGCCCGATCAGGGCGGCGAGCAACGACGCGCCGAGAGCGCGGGTGCGGCTGCCTGGGGTTGCGCGGGTCGAGCTCATCGCGTGCTGAGTGCTTCGGCAGGAACGCATAGCTGCCTTCATCCTTGCCCGCGGGCGTGGACATTGAACGCGGATGGACGAACGGACGGCTGGGTGCATAGCAGGCCCGCTCGGCCTACCTCATGGAGATCGTGCGACCATCATCGTGCATCGCGTGCGCGAGACGGCTCGGCCCCTTCGTTGAGGATTGCGAGGTACCAGTCGTAGACGTAGAGCTTGCCGCGCCGTCTGCCGGTGGCCTCCCGAAGCATGCCGGCGCGCTCGAGACGATCGAGCGCCGCGTAGACGGGCGGGGTCGAGAGGCCGAGTTGCTGGGCGGCCGAGGTGGCGCCCACGAGGACGTAGCGGGCGGCGAGATCGTGCACGCGGTGAGCCGTCGCCGCGCCGCGGCCGAACCCGTGGATCGTCCGCCGGTCGGACTCGATCATCGCCACGAGGCGCTGTGTAGTTTGCGTCGTCGACTCGGCGACGTCGATGACCCCCTGTAGGAAGAACGTCAGCCAGCCCTCCCAGTCGCCGTCGGTCCGCACGCGCTGAAGGTGTTCGTAGTAGGCCTCGCGATGGTGCTTGAAATAGAGGCTGAGGTACAGCAGGGGGCTGCGCAGCACGCCCTCCGCGCATAGCAGCAGCGTAATCAGCAAGCGGCCCACGCGACCGTTGCCGTCAAGGAACGGGTGGATGCTCTCGAACTGGACGTGCGCGAGCGCCGCCTTGATCAGGATTGGCGTGGCTTCGGGCTCGTCGTGGATGAACCGCTCGAGCGCGGCGATCGCAGGAGCGACCTCTTGGGCGGGTGGCGGGACGTAGCGAGCAAGACCCGGCCGACTCCCGCCGAGCCAGTTCTGCGTGCGGCGGAACTCGCCAGGGGCCTTTTGGGAGCCACGGCCGCTGTGCATCAGCCGGGCATGCACTTCGCGCAACAGTCGTGCGCCGAGGGGCGGCGTGCCGGGCCGTGTGATCTGGACGAGGCCGTGGTTCAGCGCGGTGATGTAGTTGGCGGTTTCGTGGGCGTCCTCGCGGAGGATCCCCGGCGCGGCGTCGTGCTCGAACAGCAGCAGATCCGACAACGACGACTGGGTGCCCTCGATCTGCGAGGACAACACGGCCTCCTTGCGCACGAACGTGTAGATGAACTGGTCTGGGTCCGGGAGCAGGAGCGTGACGCCGTCGAGCCGGCCCAGGGCTTGGTTCGCGCGGTCCAGCAGCGTCTGCATGGCGACGTCCACGCGCAGCGGTGGATCGGGCGGGAGCGGCCTCGGGTGAAAGGCCCAAAAGCCATCGGGGCCGGTTTCGGCGAGACGAAACTCACCGGCTCGAGGGCTCGTCTGGGCTGGCGCAGGGGGAACGCTTGGTTTGCGATCGCTTACCACGCCCCTAGCTTACTAAGCGTTACGCCGCAAACGTTTATTAGGCTTCTGCCTATCGAAGCGATCGTTGGCCAAGCGGCCGGTCAGGCTCCCCACCCTGCCGAGAGCTCAAAGGCCGCCGGTGGCGCCCGCGGCGAGCCGCGGCGCGATCGTGGCCTGGTGCGGCAGCGGCGCGGGCTGTTCGGCCTGCCAGGAGAAGGCGAGCATCGAGGAGGCCGTCAGGTCGATCGCGGGCTCGGTGTTCGTGAACGCCTGCGCGTTGTCCTCGTACTCGGCGCCCATGCCGTCGAAGCGCGCGAAGGCGTCGCCGCCGGCGGGCGGGCAGGGGCGCATGCCGGGCAGCTTGCCGCTGCTGCGTTCGTCGCTCGGCCCCTCGACGACCGCGCCGGCGAGCACCGGCGGGCTGCCGTCGAGCGAGCCGACGATGTTGGCGACCTGGTGCTGGGGGCAGTCGGGGAAGGTGCTGCCGTCGCCGATCACGAACGAGGAGCCCCAGGCGTTCGCGCCGAGCACGTTGCCGAGCCAGCGCGCGGCGTCGGCCTGGTAGGCGTCTTCGCCGGTCAGCGCGTCGTACTCGGAGGCCATCACCGACAGGCCGTCGCCGTGCGAGGCGGTGTCGGCGCTGGCCCACGGGAAGCCGAAGCCAAACGGGTCGCGGCGCGCCACCCGGGTGGCGGCTTCGAGTTTTTCGCCGAGCGCCGCGATCAGCCGCGCTTCGTCGGTGGCGAGGCCGGCGGGCTGGCCGGCGGCGCGCAGCGCGCGCACCAGCTCGAAGTCGGCGAGGCCGCTGACGTCGTACAGGTTCAGCCCTTCGCCGCCGCCCTGGTTGCGGGCGACGTATTCGCTAGCCCAGTGGGCGGCCTGTTCGAGGTAGAACGCCGATTCGGTGTGGGGCAGGCCGGCGGGCAGCGGCGCGCCCGCCGCGAGCGCGTCGGCGAGCTCGGTGGCGCCGAGCTCGAGGTCGTCTCGCCATTCGCTCTCGGGGTAGAAATCGAAGGGGATCGTCGTCAGCAGGTGGCCCTGGGGGTCGGTGTCGGCCAGCTCGTAGATGTGCTCGCCCGCGAGCAGGCAGCGTTCGGCGAGCTCGGGGCGCGTGGCGTGGAAGACCTGGAAGCACTCGGCGAAGGCGGCGGCGTCGCGGCCGGCGAGGTTGGGGCTGACGGGCGAGCCCGGCGGGCCGGCGCGGAACACGGGGCGGTGGCGGATGAAGCGGTCGGCCGGGTCTTCGCCGCCGAAGTCGTCGTCTTCCTGGGGCAGGCGCCAGATGTCGTGGTCGCCGACGGTGTCCCCGTTGCCCTCGCCGATCCCCACCTGGTAGTAGAGCGTGCGCGTCTTGTCGTTCCACATGCGCAGCAGCCATTCGACGCCGAAGCGCGCCTCTTCCGTGAAGTTCGCGGCGCCCGCGGCGGCGCCCGTCGCGGCCGGGAAGTCGCGCACGCCGGCGAGCTGCAGGGCGACGGCGTAGCTGGCCGTCTGCACGAACTTCAGGTAGTCGCCGGCGTCCCACCAGCCGCCGGCCGCGTCGATCGTTTCGCCGAGGCTCGTCAGTTCGCCCTTGAACTCGCCGGCGCCGTTGACCGTGGGCGTGAGGTAGGTCGTGGCGTGCTCGTCGTTCAGGTGCGCGGGGGCGGTGCGCAGCGCCGAGGGGATGAATTCGGGTCCGTCGCGCTCGTTCTCGTAGAACGACAGGGCGTTGGCGAGCGGGCCCGCGAACAGCGAGGACGCCGGCGCGATCGTGAAGGGCGGCGAGACGGCGCTCGTGCGCGCGCTCTCGCGCCGGCCGCCCGCTGCTGCCCGCGAGCCCGCGGCGAGCGCGATCGTGTAAGTGCCGGGCGTCCGCAGGTCGTCGAAGTCGAGCGCGTAGACGTGCGGGTAGCGCTGGCTCCAGGCGCCGAGCGAGGCGCCGACGGTGCCGCCGAAGGCGGCCGCGCCTTCGGCCGAGCGGACCGT
Organism: Solirubrobacteraceae bacterium; assembly: GCA_035939315.1. Taxonomy (GTDB): domain Bacteria; phylum Actinomycetota; class Thermoleophilia; order Solirubrobacterales; family Solirubrobacteraceae; genus Palsa-744. Next base: position 10,637 of record DASZFZ010000103.1, read on the forward strand.
GAAGCTCTCGCCGGCCTGCGACGCCTTGGACATCAGGTAGGCGCGCTTGGGCGCGCCCGTCGCGTAGCCGACCTGGTCGACGCGGATGAGCGCGCCGCTCGCCGCGCCGGCCGCCGGCGCGAAGGCCGCGAGCGCGCACAGCGCGAGCCCCAGCGTCGCTGCTGCGCGGTGGCGTCCGTGCATCGCGCAAACGCTAGCCGGGGCGCGCGCCCGGCGCGCCACGCGCGGCGGCCGCCGCCAGGGTCGGCCCGCCGCCGGGATCGGGCCGCCGCCGACCGCTCGTTCAGCCGCGCGCCAGCTCGGCCATCTGCGTGAACGCCTCCAGCGGGCTGGGCGGCTCGCGCTCGCCGGCCAGCTCGCCGTAGATGTTCGCGACGTTCACGACCAGCCGCTCGGGCTCGCCCCACCGCGCCCATCGATCCAGCGCGATCTCGCGCGCGGCCTGCAGCGGCGTGAGCCCGCGCTCGCGGCAGCCGCGCGCCCGCTCGTACAGGTACTCGAAGTAGGCCTTCAGCTCGCGCACCTCGGCCGGTCCCGCGATCGGGCCGTGGCCGGGGACGATCGCCTCGAGCTCCATGGCCAGGATCTCCTCGCACGCGGCGAGCCAGTTGGACACGGGCCCCGCCCAGGCGATCGGGTGGGCGCCCGAGAACAGGATGTCGCCGCTGTAGAGCACGCGCGCGTCCGGGACGTGCACGAGCGTGTCGCCGCGGGTGTGCGCGGGGCCGACCTCGATCAGCCGCAGCTCGCGCCCGCCGACGCGCAGCTCGAGCCGCCCGGCGAAGGTCTCGTCGGGCAGCCGCAGCTCGATCCCCGAGAAGTCGAAGGCGCCGAAGCAGCGCGCGAAGAAGGCGCCCAGCTCGCCCATCGCGGGCGCCTGCTCGAGCAGCGCCGCCATCGTCGCCGGCGGCAGCTCGGGCATCTCCGCGGCCGTGCGCTCGGAGGCGAGGATCCGCGCTTCGCCGACGAGCTGGTTGCCGTAGCAGTGGTCGCCGTTGGCGTGGGTGTTGACGAGCGTGTCGATGCGCGCCGCCGCCGGCACCGCGCGGCGCATCGCCGCGAGCATCTCCTCGGTCAGCCGCAGGTCGTACAGCGTGTCGACGAGCAGCGTGCTCTGCCCGTCCACGACCAGGCCGGCGTTGCTCCAGCCCCAGCCGCCGTCCGGCTGCAGGTAGGCGAACAGGCCGTCGCCTACCTCCTGCAGGCCCTTCACGTACGCCACCGGCCGTCACTCCCCTCGCGCGCTGGACGGCCCACGAGCCTACTCCTCCGCGCCCCGCTCCTCCTCGCGCCAGCGCTGGAACAGCTCGGTCAGCTCCTCGCGCATCGCCGGCGTCAGGTCCTCGCTGGAGAGCCCGCCGGTGAGGCGGATCGTGGCGCGCATCTGCTCGAGGTACTCGGTGCAGTTCGGGCAGCCCTTCAGGTGCGCCTCGAAGCGCCTGCGCTGGGAGCGCGTGAGCGCGCCGTCGAGGTAGTCGGTGACCAGCTCGACCATTTCCTGGCAGGCGTAGTCGCCGCGGCTCCAGAACATCTCAGCCCCCTCCCAGCTCGTCTTCGAGCGCCTGGCGCAGGCGGCTGCGGCCGCGGTGCAGGAGCACCCGCTGGTTGGCTTCGCTGATCTCCAGCACCGCGCACACCTCGGCGCCGCTGAGGCCGTCGACGTCGCGCAGCATCACGACCTCGCGCTGGCGCTCGGGCAGCTGGCCGAGCGCCGCGTGGAGCTGATCGGAGACGCCCTCGGCGAGCAGCCGCTCGTCGCTGTCCTCGACCCAGTGCTGGGGCGGGGCCATCCACGCGCCGGAGGCGTCGAAGCGCGCCCGGTCGACCACTGGGCCGGCGTCGCCGACCGCGATCGTGCGGCGCTCACGCATGCCCGTGGTGGTGGCGCGGTTGGCGAGGATCCGCAGCAGCCAGGTGCGAAACGTGGAGCGCCCGGCGAAGCCGTCGATCCCCCGCAGCACCGCCAGCCAGGTGTCCTGCACGACCTCCTCGGCGATCGCCGCGCTCGGCAGCATCGAGCCCGCCAGGCGCAGCATCGAGGCGTGGTGGCGCGTGACGAGCGCGAGGAAGGCCCGTTCGTCGCCCACCCGCATGCGCGCGACGAGCTCGGCGTCCGGGTCGGGGGATGGCTCGGCCTGCCGCCCGCGTCGCAGCGGCACGAGGATCGCGGCGATCAACCCCGCGTGCACGTCGGGGGAGCAGATCCGGGAGCGCAGTCACAGCTCATGCCGTTCATCCGTCGCCGTGCAGGCTACGGCGCCCGCGAGGGCGCCGCAACCTGCATGACGTGGCTGACGTGTCAGCCGGCGACGATGCCCTCGCCGCCGACCGCGCCCGGAACGGTGACCGTTCCGATCCTCGCGAGTTCGCCGTGCGCGCCCACGGAGAACTCGTCGACGTTGCCTTCCGCGCCCGTCTGGACGTAAAGGAAGTCGCCGTTGTCGGTAGCCGTCGCGTCGACCGTGCCGCCGTCGGTGGGGACGTCTTCGACCTTGCTCAGCACCTGGCCGGCGAAGCTCTCCGAGTAGTCGGTGAGCGACGCGCTGCCCGGGTTGGAGGTGAAGAAGTGCCCGTGCGCCTCCACCACCCAGCAGGTGGCGACCTGTTCGGAGGGCACCACGTCGAGCTGCTGGATCGTGCCGTTTTCATCGAGCTTGAAGTCGCCGAGCGCGCCGGCGCTCTCGGCCAGGATCAGGTGCCCCTGGCGGTCGAACGTGATCGCGAACGGGACCGTTCCGGGCAGCGGGTTGACGACCGGCGAGCCGAGCTGGCCGCCCGGGTTCACCGGGAACACGTCGACGTCGTTGGTGTTGGCCTTGGTCGTCACGATCAGCTGCGAGCCGTTGGGGGAGAACACGACCGTCCCGGGCGTGTGCGTGAACTGCGGCCCTTCGGAGGTGAGGCCGAGCGAGCGGTTCGAGCCCGGCAGCGGCACGAGCTGCCCGCCGGAGACGACGAAGCCCTGCACCGAGCCGCCTTCCAGGCCGTTGAGCACGTACACGAGCCCGTCGCGCACGGCGATGCTGACCGGGAACGTGCCGCCCGAGCTGAGCACCTGGTGTAGCGCGAGCTTGTCGCCGAACACGCCGAACACGGAGATCGTGTTGCTGGCGGCGTTGACCGCGAACAGCAGGCCGTCGCGCTTGTCCAGGGCGAGCGAGCCCTGCGAGGCGAGGTGGTCGACTTCCGAGCCTTCGAGCTGGCCGCCGAGGCCGCCCGTGTTGTACACGCCGGCCTGCTTGAGCGTGCCCGCGTCGTTGCGGTCATACACGACGACCTGGTTGCCTTTGAGGTTGTCCGTCTGGACGTACACCGAATGCGCGGTGTCGGCGGCGAGCGCCGGCGTGGCGCCGACGGCGCCTGCCAGCGCGCCCAGCGCGACGACGCCCGCCACGCCAAAGCGTGCGATTGCTTTCATCGAAATGCTCCTCGGGGTTGGGTTCGGGGGTGGACTTGCCCCCTTCAGTCCGGCCGGCGGACGATCCGTTACAACCCGGGCGCGCGGCGGGCGCGAGCCCCGCGCGGGCGGCGGGCGCGAGCCCCGCGCGGGCGCCCGCCCCGGGTATGATCCACGCGAACAGCTGCGAAGTGGCGAACTCGCACAGGCATCGGATCGTGCTCGAGAAACTGCGCAAGAGATTCAGGGACCCCCCGAGCGACCGGCCGCTGGAGATCGGCAGCAGGGGCGTCCTCACGATCGCCACGCGCGGCAGCGAGGGGCCCGGCGAGGTGCAGGTCGAGCTCGGCGGCGCGTCGACGACGTTCATCGCCTATTCGGACGCGCCCATCGACCGCGGGGCGCAGGTCGTGATCTACGACACCTTCGGAGGACGCAAGGTCAACGTCGAAAAGGTGAGCTAGGAGGAAGATGCTCTTTTACCACGTGCCCGATCCCGACGAGGCGATGCTGATCGCCGGCGGCAAGGCGGGCAGCGACAACGCGCCGTTCAAGGTCGTCACCGGTCGCGGCGCGTGGGTGTTCCCCGGCCTGCGCCACGTCAGCTTCATGAGCCTCTCGATGCAGGAGGCCGAAGTCACCGAGCAGTGCGTCACCAGGCAGGGGATCACGCTGCGGGTGCAGGCCGTGTGCGCCTTCAAGGTCGGCCCCGAGACCGACGCGATCGTCAACGCAGCCCAGCGCTTCCTGTCCGACCAGAGCTCGATGTCGACGCTCACCGGCAGGATCTTCGCCGGGCACCTGCGCTCGATCATCGGCGCGATGACCGTCGAGGAAATCATCACCCAGCGCCAGGCGCTCGCCTCGCAGGTGCTCGAAGCCTCGAAGGAGGAGATGGGCAAGCTGGGGCTGCTCGTCGACTCCTTCCAGATCTCCTCGGTGGACGACATGGGCTCCGGCTACATCGCCGCGATGGCCGCGCCCCACAACGCCGCGATCCAGCGCGCCGCCAACATCGCCCAGGCCGAAGCCGACCAGGAATCCGCCAAAGCCCAGCAGGAGTCCGAGCGCAAGCAGGCCGAATACCAGCGCGACACGACGCTGCTCAAAGCCAAGACCAAGGGCGAAGAAACGAAGGCCGAAGCCGAAGCCGCGCAGGCCGGCCCGCTCGCCGAAGCCGAGGCCCAGAAAGCCGTCACCCAGTCCCAGACCGAGCTCGCCCAGAACAAGGCCGACCTGCGCCAGCAGCAGCTGCAGTCGGAGGTCGTCAAGCCCGCCGAAGCGCAGGCGCAGAAGACCAAGATCGAAGCCGAGGCCGACGCGGACGCCACCAAGGTGCGCGCGCAGGCGGCGGCCTCCAACGACCGCGTCTCGCTCGACGTGCGCCTGATCGAACAGCTCCCCGAGATCGTCGAACGCGCCTCCAAGGGCCTCGCGAACGCGAACATCACGATGCTCGACGGCTCCGACGGCCTCGCGCGGGTCACCGCGAGCCTGATCTCCCAGGGCCGGGTGCTGTTCGAGGCGGCCCGCGCGAACAGTCTCGACCCTCCGCGCAACGGCGCCGCGCCGGCGACGCCGGCGGAGGTCGCCGCGCCCGGCCCGACGCCGCCCGCCGAGGCGGGGCCGGACGATCGCCCCCCTCGGCAGTAGCCGTTTCGCCGAACCCGCCCGGCCCGCCGCCGGGTCACCGTTTGGCCAGCCGGCCAGTAGCGCGGCACGGCGCGCGGGCGAGGAGTATCGTGGCCGGCACAGGGGAGCGGTCAACTCAAGGAGAGGTCGATGTACGACTACGTGATCGTCGGGGCGGGCTCGGCCGGGTGCGTGCTCGCGGCGCGCCTGAGCGAGGACCCGGACGTGCAGGTGCTGCTGCTCGAGTCCGGGCCGCCCGACACCAACGAGAACATCCACGTGCCGCTCGGCTACCTGCAGCTCGCGCGCACCGAGGTCGACTGGGACTACTGCACGGCGCCCGAACCGCACTGCGCGGGCCGGCGCATCCCGCTGCCGCGCGGCCGCGTCCTCGGCGGCTCCTCCTCGATCAACGCGATGGTCTACATCCGCGGCAACCGCCGCGACTACGACGACTGGGGCGTGCCGGGCTGGTCGGCCGCCGACCTGCTGCCCTACTTCGTCAAGGCCGAGGACAACGAGCGCGGCGCCTCGCGCTGGCACGGCGCCGGCGGCCCGCTGGCGGTCAGCGAGGAGCGCTCCCACAACGTCATGTCCCGTGCCTTCGTCGAGGCCGGCGTGCAGGCCGGCCTCGCGCGCAACGAGGACTTCAACGGCGACGAGCAGGACGGCGTCGGCCTCTACCAGGTGACCCAGCGCGGCGGCATGCGCGCGAGCGCGGCGGTCGCCTACCTGCACCCCGCCGCCGAGCGCCCCAACCTCACGGTGATGCCCTACATGCACGTGCAGCGCCTGCTGTTCGAGGGCACGCGCGCGGTCGGCGTGCAGGCCACCCAGCTCGGCCGGCCCCGCGAGCTGCGCGCCGAGCGCGAGGTGATCCTGTGCGCCGGCGCCTACAACTCGCCGCAGCTCTTGATGCTCTCCGGCGTCGGCCCCGCCGAGCACCTGACGATGCGCGAAATCGAGGTGCTGCTCGACCAGCCGGCGGTCGGCGAGAACCTCTCCGACCACGCCGCCGCCTACGCCGTGTGGACGACGCCCGAGGAGCAGAGCCTGCTGCTCTCGCTCGAGCCGGCGGCGCTGGAGGAGTACCAGGCCACCCAGACCGGCCCGTTCGCCTCG
>DASZFZ010000104.1:0-5323 GCA_035939315.1 Solirubrobacteraceae bacterium
GCTCCCCGGCGGGCCTGCCACCTCCCCTTCATCCCACGGCCACCCTGGTCGGCACCTCGCAGGAGGCGCCGTCGCCCGTCCAGCAGCGAACGACGTCGCGGACCGAGAGGATGCCGACCGTCTCCCCCGCCTCGAGCACGATCAGATGGCGGAAGCCGCCGCGCACCATCGCCGTGGCGGCCTCCTCCAGCGACCAGTCCGGGGCGGCGAAGACGACCTCGCGCGTGAGGTGGTCGGCGACGAGCTCCCGGTCGGGGTCGTCGCCCGCGCCCACCGACATCAGGATGTCGCGCTCGGTGATGATCCCGGGGCCGGTGCCGTCCGGGTCGAGCACCACGGCCGCGCCCACGCGCCGCTGCGCCATCAGCCGGGCGACGGCCCGCAGCGTGTGCCCGGGACCGACCGTGAGGACCATGTGCGTCATGCCGTCGCGAACCTGCATGCCTCACCTCTTCCCGTCGCTTGCAACGATTGCCTCAATCTAGTCGGTGGAGGCGGCGACGTCAAGGCCCTCCAGACGGCCCTGGGCGGCGGCGATCACGCCGCGGGCGACGCCCTCCCACGACCAGCGCTCGCGTACCTTCGCGACGAGCGCCCGGCGGGTCTGCTCGCGCAGCCCCGCATCGGCGCCGAGCCAGCCGATCAGATCGCTCGCGAGCGTCGGCACGGCCGCCTCGTCGAGCGCGAACGAGAGCCACCCTGCGGCCGCGGCCGGCACGGCCGCGGCGAGCGCCGCGCTGACCTCGGCGAGCCCCGAGTGGGCGGCGCTCACCGGCAGCGCGCCGCACGCCGCGCCCTCGGCGGCGACCATCCCGAAGGCCTCGGGGAAGGTGCTGGGCATCACCACCGAGGCGCACGCGGGCAGCAGGTCGGCCAGCTCGTCGTGGTCCAGGCGCCCGCACAGCACGACGTTCGCGCGCAGCGAGCGGGCGGCCGCCAGGTAGCGCTCGCGCGGCTCGCCCTCCAGGCGGTCGAGGAAGGCGAGCAGCAGCCGCAGGGGCTGCGCCGGCGCGGCCGCGTCCTCGAGCGCCCGGCCCGCCAGCGCGATCTCGCGCGCGCGCGGCAGCTCGCCGGCGGCCAGCGCGTCCAGCAAGCCTTCCAGGCCCTCACGGTAAGCGCCGAAGCCGACGACCACGAGGCGCGCCCGCGGGACCGCCGCCAGCACCAGCGGCCAGGCCGCCAGCAGCAGGTCGACTCCCTTGCTGACGATCAGCTTGCCGACGTAGGCGACGAGCAGCTCGCGCTCGGGGTCCAGGCGCGCGAGCGCGTCGGCGGCGGCGCCCGCGTCGCGCGCGAACGCGCCCGTCTCGCCGCCGCCCGCCTGCCCCTGGGGGGCTGGCCGCCCCCGGGCGGCCTCCTCCCCGCTCGCCTGCTCGCGCAGGCGCGCGGCCAGCGCGCGCACGCCCGCGGCGGCCGCCCGCGGCTCGCGGGGGGCGAAGCTCGCGACATCGACGCCGGGCGGCCCGAGCCGCGTGCGCCGCGGCAGCTCGGGGTCCTCGAGCGCCCGCCACAGGCTCGCGGCGGTGTGCCGGGAGCCGACGAGCACGCCGGCCGCCCCGGCGATCCCCTCGCGCGCGTAGCCGAGGAAGCGCTCGGGCTCTGGCTTGACGGTGTACTCGAGCGCGCTGCCGTGGACCTTGACCGCGTAGGGCACCTCGCGCTTCAGCCCGCGCGCGAGGATCACGGGGCCCATCACGAGGTGGTTGGCGAGCGCGACCTGGGGGCGCACGCGCGCCGCCACCTCGGCCACGGCCGCCACGTTGGCCGCGATGTAGCGGGCGACCTCGGCCTCGGTGCACTGCGCGAACGTGCGCGCCTGCACGCCCTCGTAGCTGTCGGCCACGTACACCGGCAGCAGGCCGCCGATGTCGGGCCGGTAGACCGTGCAGCGGCCCCGGCCACCGGCGCCGGCGGCGCCCTCCCCGCCCCGATCGGCGTCGCCCCCACCCGCGAGCGAGCGCACCCGCAGCGTCCCCGCGTCCCAGTCGCCGGCGGCGTCAAGGAAGTCCAGGCGCTCGGGGTGGCGCTCCTGGCAGAGCAGGTGCACCTCGTGGCCGAGGCGCACGAGCGCGGCGGCCAGCCGTGCGTTGTAGACGTTCGAGCCGGTCCCCTCCAGCAGGTAGCCGTGGAAGATCAGCAGCCGCACCGACGGGCAGCCTATCCGGCGAGCATCACGGCCTCGCGGGCGCCCTGCGCGAGCCGCCGGCGGGGCGCCCGGCGGTCGCTTCCCCCACCCGCTCAGGTAAAGTTCCCGCCCGTGAGCACGAAACAGCGTTACCGCATGCGCAACCCTTCGACCGGGCGCGAGCTGGTCCTCGACGCCGAGCCGGAGCGCGTGTACCTGGACCGGGAAACGGGCGACGAGCTCGAGGTGGTCGGCAAGATGGTGCCGCTCGCCCCCTCGACGTCGCGCCTGCCGTGGGCGGTCGAGAACCTGCGCTTCTGCCCGTGGTGCGAGCAGCACTCCCAGAAGGATCTGAACGACTGCCCGACGTGCGGCAGGCGTATGGGACCGTTGTGAGGCCGCGGGCGGCGCTGCTGGCCTGTGCCGCGCTGCTGTGCGGGACGGCGCTGAGCGCCTGCGGCGGCGGCACCGCGAGCGTGTCCGACGCGGTCCCGAGCAGCACCCCCGACATCACGCCGCCGACGAACACGAGCGCCGAAGCGGCCTCCGCGAAGACGACCTCGACGACGAGCACCACGAAGGCCTCGGGCAAGTCGAGCGAAGCCTCGAGCTCGACCGCGTCCGGCGAAGCCGCCTCCAGCACACCGAGCGAAACCGCCGCGTCGGGGTCGAGCGAAACGGGCACGGGCGGCGGCGCGCCGGCGAGCGAAACGACGAAACCGACGCCCACCGAAGAAGCCGCGAAACAGAACGAATCGGCGCCGGCAGCCAGCCCGACCGGCGGCGCCAGCGCCCCCTAAGGCGTTGAGATCTCGGTCGCGCTGTAGGTCAGCCGCGCGGTCTGGTACAGGCAGTAGTACTGGACGGCGCTCGCGAGGGTCGTCTGGACGGTCTGGCTGCTGGTGCTCTTGCAGCCGGCGCGCGGGCGGCTGGCGCGCCAGGAGGTCGTGTTGGCGAAGCCGAGCGCCAGCGCCGGCGCCCAGGTGGGGACGGTGATCGCGACCACGTAGCCCTTCTTGACCGGGATCGTCGTTTCCAGCGGGAACTGGGCGGTCTCGCCGAAGTAGGGCTGTAGTTTGACCATCGGGCTCTGCGCGATCAGCTTGTAGGTGAGGTTGGGCTTGGGCTGGGGCGCGAGGATCGCGAGGCCGGCTTCGGAGGGCCCCCCCTCGTTGGTGTTCAGGAACTTGATCTGGGTGGCGTTGGGCTTGCCGAGCGTGATCGTCCAGGCGACGATCGTGCCGGGCCGGGGGACCGCCAGGGGGTTGTGCACGGAGCCGACCTTGACCTGGAAGCCGGTCGTGCGGCTCACGGCTTCGCAGCTGGTGGGGCAGCTGGGGACGGTCGCGGGCGTCGTGGCGCCGATCACGCCGACTTCGGTGAGCGTGGCGGGCGCGACGGCGGGCGCCAGCAGCGCGAGCGCGCAGCTCGCGAGCACGGCGGTGGATATGCGTCTCATACGTCCCATTGAACACGCCCCGACGCCACAGGTCGCGGTGTGAGTACTTCGCTATCGCTCCTCGAGTTCCTGCGCGGCGGCCGCGATCTGCTGCGGGTCGCCCTCGGCGGGCACCCACGGCAGGCGCAGCGGGTCGCCCTCGTAGCGGGGGATCACGTGCACGTGGAAGTGAAAGACGGTCTGCCAGGCGGCGCTGCCGCAGGAGTTGATCAGGTTGACCCCGTCGGCCCCGAGGCGCTCCCTGACGCGCGTGGCCAGCCGCTGGGCGGCGAGCATCACGGCCGCGAGGTCCTCTGCCTCGACGCTGGTGAGGTCGGCGGCGTGGGCGCGGGGGATCACGAGCAGGTGCCCGCGGGTGGCGGGCGCGATGTCCATGAACGCGATCGTGCGCTCGTCCTCGGCCACGATCCGGGCGGGCAGCTCGCCCGCGACGATCTTGCAGAAGATGCAGTCGGGGTCGGCCATCGACCCAGATCCTACGTCAAGCGCCGCCGCCGCCGGGGCCGGCGAGCCACGCGCGGGCGTGCTCGAGCGCCTGTCCGCGCGTGGCGATCTCGCCCGCGTAGCGGGCGGCGGCGAGCTCTTCGAGCAGCTCGCCGATGCGGGGGCCGGCGGGGATCTGGAGCTCCCGGGCCAGCTCGTCGCCGCGCAGCAGCGGCGACGGCGGGCCCTGCGCCTGCCAGGCGAGCGCGTCGGCGAGCATGCGCTCGGCCAGCGCGAGGTGCGCCGCGATCGCCTCCCGCGAGCGCTCGCCGCGCGTGGCCAGGCGGTCGGCGATCGACAGCACGGTGACGTCGAGGGCGACGGGCGAGCAGGCGTGCAGGTACTCGAACACGCGTCGCCGGGGCAGCGGCTGGGGCTCGTGCACGAGGAAGCCGAGGCGCAGGTGGTTGCGCACGAGCGCCGCCACGTGCCCGCGCAGCCGCTCGCTGGCGCGCAGCCGGCCGAGCGCCGCGCGCGTGAGCTCGGCGCCGCGCTGGTCGTGGCCGATGAACGTCACGCGCCCGTCCTGCGGGCGCACGGCGCGCGTGAGCGGCTTGGCGGCGTCGTGCAGCAGCGCCCCCCAGCGCAGCGCCTGCGCGCGCGTCAGCTCGTCGGCGAGCGGCTGGGCCAGCTGCTCGCCGAGCGCCGGCTGGAGCGCCGCGAAGCCCTCGCCGAGCCGGGCCAGCCCGTGGCCGTCGGCGTCGGTCAGCTCGACGGCGCGCGCGAGCACCTCGAGCGTGTGGCCGTGGACGTCGAGATGGTGGTAGCGGCTCTGGCGCACCCCGCGCAGGGCCTCGAGCTCGGGGAGCACGACCGCGGTCACGCCGAGCTCGTCCATCATCTGTAGGCCGCTGCGCACCCGCCGGGAGGCGACGATGCGGCGCAGCTCGAAGAAGACGCGCTCGGCGGAGACGCGGCGCAGCGCGGGCGCGAGCTCGGCCGCGCCGCGCAGCGCCTGCGCGTCGGGCTGGAGGTCCAGCTCGACGGCCAGGCGCACCATCCGCAGCACCCGCAGCGGGTCGTCGGCGAAGGCGCTCGCGCCGGCCATCCGCAGGCGCCGGGCGCGCAGGTCCGCGATGCCGCCCAGCGGGTCGATCGGCTCGCCGCCCGCGAGCGGCTCGGCGATCGCGTTGACGGTGAAGTCGCGCAGCGCGAGGTCGGCTTCGATCGTGCCGCCGCGCAGCGGGCTCAGATCGGCCTGCCAGGCATGGCCGGCCGCGACGACGCGCCAGGCGCCGAACTCGTCAGAGAGCGGG
>DASZFZ010000105.1:0-26757 GCA_035939315.1 Solirubrobacteraceae bacterium
AGGATCATCACGAATACCTCGCCCGCGGCCAGGATCGCGTACGGGGCGAAGAACGGCAGCGACGTCTTGAAGCTCGAGGTGGTTAGGAAGGTGCTGGTGTCCAGCGCGAAGTAGATCGCCACCAGCAGCGTGACGACGACGATGCTCCCCTCGCGCAGCCCGAGCACGCGTTCGAGCAGCATCGTGCGAGCCCACGGCGAGGCCCGGCGCGCGTGCGCCGGGCCTCGCGGCGGCGTGGACGAATCGGGCGAGGCCGGGTTCTCCGCCGCCTGCGCCATTGGCTAGGCCGGGGTGCCAGCCGCGATCGGCACCACTTTGGCTTCCGAGGAGGTGCCCTCGTAGCGGCTCTTGGAGTTGACGTACGGGGTGATCGTTTCCTTGTCCACGAATTTCAGGCCCGTGTTCACTTCGGCCGGACCCGAGAGCGAGCCGGAGACGTGCCACTGGAACATCTGCAGGATCGGCAGGAACCCCTGCAGGTAGGGCTGCTGGTCGATAGTGAATTCGAGGAAGCCTTCGTGCAACCCCTTCTGGGTTTTTTCGGCCAGGTCGAAGCCGCCGGCCTTGACCTTGCCGGTAAGGCCGAATTTCTGCATCACGCCTGCCAGTTCCGCGGTGTCGCCGCCGTCGACGGCGTACATCCCCTTGGTGCTCTGATGACCAGTCCAATAGGCTTCGATCGCTGATTTCTCTTGCGATTCCAGCGATCCGGTGACGATCGTCTTCAGGTTGATCGCCGCGCCGGACTCCTTGACCGCCTTTTCGGCCCCTTCGAGTCGCGGCTGCAGGTTCGCCGAGCCCGCGTTGGCGGTGAATATCACCACGTCGCCCGAGCCCACGTCGGCGACGATCCGTTTGCCCATCAGTTCGCCGGCCAGTTTCAGGTCCTGGCCGATGTAGGAGAGGCGCTTGTTGCTGGCCGAGTCGGCGTTGTAGGCGACGACCGGGATCCCGGCCTTCAGGGCGTTTTCGACAGGCGTGTCGAAGGCGGTGGTGCTGATCAGCGACACCGCTATGCCATCGGCGCCGGAGGAGACGGCGGTGTTGATGGCGTTGACCATCTGGTCGATGTTTTCGCTTTCCGAGCCCGTCCACTCATACGAGCAGCCGAGCAGCTTGCAGGCGTCCGCGATGCCGTACTGCGTGGGCACGAAGAACGAGTTCGTGGTGACGTGGTTGACGACCACGAATTTGTAGCTCGGGTGCGAGCCGAAGATGCTCCCCGAGCTGCCGCCGCCGCCGCTCGACGCGCTCGAGCCGCACGCGCTCAGCAGCGAGCCGACCGACCCGGCGGCGACGCCGGTCATGGCGGTGCGACGCAGGAACGCGCGCCGGTCGAACCCCGGCCGCTCCTTCCCCCCGTCCAGGTGGTCCAGACGCTCGATCGCGCCCTCGACGCGGTCGGTGGTGGTGTCAGGCATGTGATCCTCCTCCTGTCCGCCACATTCGTGGCGTTCGGCTGGCTGACTGGATGAAAGCAACACCTAGCACAAGCCTCGCTGCTGACGCCCGCCTCGTCAACCCCAATTTCGCGCAAATTCCGCAGTCTCGTTGGACGTAGCGCCTGACGGTCTGGATGAGCATCGTGGGCCGGCCGGTTCGGGCTTCCCAAACGGGGGGTATACCCTCCCGCGATGGCGTCGAATCGCGCGGAGCCTGGGCCGTCGCCGTCGAGCGGGAGCGGGCAGCAACGCGGGCGCCCCGCGGGCCGCCCGGGGTGCCGGCCCGACGCCGCCGCGCCGCCGGCGGACGAGCGCTTCGGCCCGCTGGCACTCGTGCGCTCCGCCAAAGAGGACGGGCGCCAGCTGATCCTCTACGCGCACGACGACCGCGAGGCGTAGGCGGGATGGGTGAGCTGCGCTTCGACGAGCTGCGCGGCGAGCAGGTCGACTACGCGATCCACCGCCAGGACCGCACGTTCCTGCCGACTCGCGAGCACTGCCCGCTGTGCCCCACGCGGCCGGGCGGCGAGCCGACGGAGATCCCGGCGGCCTCCTACGAGCTGGCCGTCTTCGACAACCGCTTCCCGGCCTTCGAGGCGCCCAACGGCGCCGCCGAGGTGGTCGTCTACACCGACGACCACGACGCCTCGCTCGGCACCCTGCCGGCGCGGCGCGCCGAGGACCTGATGTGGGTGTGGCGCCACCGCTACCGGGAGCTGGGCGCGCGCGAGGACGTCGACTACGTCTACATCTTCGAGAACCGCGGGGTCGAGGTGGGCGTCACGCTGCACCATCCCCACGGGCAGATCTACGGGTATCCGTTCCTGCCGCCCGTGCCCGCGCGCGAGCTCGAAGCCGACGCGCGGCTCGGCGGCTGCGCGCCGTGCGGCCTGCTGGCGCGCGAGCAGAGGGACGGCGTGCGGGTCGTCTATGAGAACGACGCGGTCGTCGTGTACGTGCCGTATGCGGCGCGCTGGGCCTACGAGGCGCACGTGACGCTGCGCGAGCACCGGCCGAGCCTGCTCGAGTGCGAGCCCGGCGAGCTGGGCGGGCTGGCGCAGGCGCTGCAACGACTCCAGCGCGGCTACGACGCGCTGTTCGCGCGGCGCTTCCCGTACGTGATGGCGGTCCATCAGGCGCCGACGGGCGGCGCTCGCCGCGACGGGCACCTGCACGTCGAGTTCTATCCGCCGCTGCGCACGGCCGAGAAGCTCAAGTACCTGGCGGGCTCCGAGCAGGGCGCGGGGACGTTCATCTCGGACACGCTGCCGGAGCGCTCGGCGGCGGCGCTGCGAGAGGCGATCGCGCGTGCCGCGTGAGCGGGCGGCGGCGTTCGCGCCCGGGCGCGTGAACGTGATCGGCGAGCACACCGACTACAACCAGGGGCTCGCGCTGCCGTTCGCGATCGCCGAGGGCGTGGGCGTGCGCGCCGAGGCCGACCGCGAGCGCCCCGAGACGGTGCGCGTGCAGGCGCGCGACCTCGGCGAGCACGACGAGTTCCCGCTGCGCGAGCCCGGCCCGGCGCGGGGCTGGCGAGCGTTCGTGCGCGGAATGGTCGCGGAGCTCGACGGGGCGGGCTACCCGCTGGTGGGCGCGCGCGTGCGGATCGAGGGCGAGCTCGCGCGCGGCTCCGGCCTGTCCTCCTCGGCGGCGCTGGAGGTGGCGCTGTGCCTCGCGCTGGTCGCGCTCGGCGGCGGGGCGGTGCCCGGCGCGGCCGAGACGCGAGATCGCCTGGAGCTGGCGCGGCTGTGCGCGCGCGTGGAGAACGAGTGGGTCGGCGCGCGCACGGGCCTGCTCGACCAGCTCGCCTCGCTCTGCGGCGAGCGCGAACACGCCCTGTGCATCGACTTCCGCGCGCTCAGCGTGACGCCGATCGCGCTCCAGCTGGGAGAGTGGCGCTTCGCGGTGCTCGACTCGGGCGAGCGCCACGCGCACGCGAGCTCCGGCTACAACGAGCGTCGGGCCGAGTGCGCGCGGGCGTGCGAGCTGCTCGGCGTGGGCTCGCTGCGCGAAGCCGACGCGGGCGCGGTCGCGGGGCTGCCCGAGCCGCTCGGGCGCCGCGCGCGGCACGTGCTCGGCGAGAACCGCCGGGTGCGCGAGGCGGTGGCGGCGATCGCCGCCGGCGAGCTCGGCGCGCTCGGCGCGCTGTTGAACCGCTCGCACGCGAGCCTGCGCGACGACTACGAGGTCTCCACGCCGGCGGTCGAGCGCGCGGTCGCGCGCCTGCGCCAGGCCGGCGCGGCCGGCGCGCGGGTGGTCGGCGGCGGCTTCGGCGGGATCGTGCTCGGGCTGTTCGCGCCCGCCACGCCGCTTCCCGCCGGGGCGCACGAGGTCCGCCCCAGCGCGGGCGCGCGCCTGCTCTGAGGGACCTCGGGCGGCGGGCCGCCCGGGCGCTATGGCTCGTGCGAGACGCTCGCGTATTCACTACTCCAGCCTGTCCAATCGCGGCTCCGATGCAGGATCGGCTCTGCGACGGGCCGACGGAATGGCATCGCGAAACCGTCGCTGCGCGCGTTGCCATGGATTCGTCCGGAGATTGCGGGATATTGCGAGGCGTCGAGTCTCACTGCTCGACATGCTGGGGTCGGCGTGCACGGGATGCTTTGGGCTGGGCGAAGCTGGGGAGGATTGTGGAACCGATGGACAACGCGGTGTTCTTGACCGGCGCGACGGGGTTCGTCGGCATGGAGCTGCTGGCGCGCTACATGGAGCGCAGCGACCGGCACGTCTACGCGCTGGTGCGCGCCGTCGACGACGCCGCCGCCGAGGAGCGCCTGCGCCGCACGCTGCTCGACCTGTTCGGGCCCGGCCACCGCTACGGCGAGCGCGTGACGGCGGTGCGCGGCGACGTGACGCGCGCGGGGATGGGCGTGGGCGGGGGAACCGAGTGGCTGGCCGAGCGGGTGAGCGAGATCGTGCACGGCGCCGCCTCGGTGTCCTTCGAGCTCGAGGGGCAGGCGGCGCGCGCGATCAACGTCGACGGGACCAGGCGCGTGCTGGAGTTCGCGGAGCGCTGCCATGCGCGCGGGACGCTGCGGCGCATGTCCTACGTCTCGACGGCGTACGTGGCGGGCGAGCACGCGGGCTGCTTCAGCGAGGACGACCTCGACGTGCGCCAGCGCTTTCGCAACACCTACGAGCAGTCCAAGTTCGAGGCCGAGTGCCTGATCGCGCGCTCGCGCGGGCAGCTGCCGATCACGATCTTCCGGCCCAGCATCATCGTGGGCGAGCGCGACAGCGGCTGGACGGCGTCCTTCAACGTGCTCTACTGGCCGCTGCGCGCGTTCTCGCGCGGCGCCTACGCGGCGCTGCCCGCGCGCCGCGACGCGCCCGTTGACGTCGTCCCGGTTGACTATGTTGCCGACGCGATGTTCGCTCTTAGCCAGTCCCCGGAGGCGCAGGGGGCGACCTTCCACCTGACCGCGGGCGCCAACGCGAGCACGGTGGGGGAGCTGGTGGAGCTCGCGACGCGCTTCTTCAGACGCCCGGTGCCGCGGCTGATCGAGCCGGCGCTGTACCGGCGGGTCGTGCATCCGCTGCTGGTGCGCGCGGCCGAGGACGAGCGCAGCCGGCGCGCGCTCGCGCGCAGCGAGGTCTACTTCCCGTACTTCGCGATGCGCGTGCGCTTCGACGAGCGCCGCGCGCGCGTCGCGCTGCGCGGCGCGGGCATCGCGAGCCCGCCGCTGGCGAGCTACTTCGAGCGCCTGGTGAGCTTCGCGCTGGCGGCCGAATGGGGCCGCAGGCGGATCCCGCGCGCGACCGCGAACGGCGTGAGCGCGCGCGCCTTCAGCCGCTTCGGCGCCGCCCGCGAGAGCCGCGAGAGCGCTGGGGCGCGGCCCCATCTGGTGCTGGCCGAATGACGAGCCCGCGGCTGTCGGCGCTCGACGCGTCGTTCCTGTCGGTGGAGACGCCGACGGCGCACATGCACGTGGGCTGGGTGGCGATGTTCCAGGTGCCGCCCGAGGGGCGCCTGCCGAGCTTCGCCGAGCTGCGCGACCACATCGAGCTGCGCCTCGGGCGCGCGCCGCGCTACCGCCAGAAGCTCGCCTCGGTGCCGCTCGGGCTGAACGCGCCGGAGTGGATCGACGACCCGGCGTTCTCGGTCGACCGGCACATCTACTGGGCGACCGGCGCGCTCGACGACCTCGTCGACGAGGTCATGTCGATCCCGCTGCGCCGCGACCGGCCGCTCTGGGAGATGTGGCTATGGGCCAGCGAGGCCGAGCGGCGCTTCGCGATCGTCGGCAAGACCCACCACTGCATGGTCGACGGGCTCGCGGCCGTCGAGCTCGCCTACCTGCTGCTCGACCCCACGACCGAGACGGTCGCCTATGAGCCCGAGCGCTGGCGCGCCGAGCCCGAGCCGGGCGGTGAGCGCATGCTCGCGCGCGGCCTGCGCGACCTGCTGACCCAGCAGCTCGACCTGCTCGCGCTGCCCAAGCGGATCGCGAGCGCGCCCGGGCCGGCGGCGCGCCAGACCGCCTCGAGCCTCGCGCGCGCCAGCCGCGCGGTCAACCAGCTGCTGCGCCCGGCGCCCGCCAGCGTGCTCAACGAACGGCTCTCCTCGCTGCGGCGGCTGGCGTGGGCCCAGCGCCCGCTGGAGGACCTGCGCACGATCAAGCGCGCGTACGGCACGACCATCAACGACGTGATCCTCGCGGCGGTGGCCGGCGGCATCCGCGCCTACCTGCTGCGCCGCGGCGAGCAGCCGATCGAGCTGAAGGTGATGGTGCCGGTGAACGTGCGCACCGGCGGCGACGGCCTGGGCAACCACATCTCGTTCGTGTTCGCGGCGCTGCCCTGCGACGACCCGGACCCGCTCGGGCGGCTCTACCAGGTGCACGCGAGCATGACCCGCTGCAAGCGCGAGGGCGAGCCGGAGGGCTCGGATCTGGTGCTGAAGGCCGCCTCGCGCACGCCGGGCACCGTGCAGCAGGCGCTCTCGCGGCTGTTCTCGAGCCCGCGCGCGTTCAACCTGGTCGTCTCGAACATCCCCGGCCCGGGCGCGCCGATGTACATGCTCGGCTGCAAGCTGCAGGCCGTCTACCCGATGGTGCCGCTGGCCGACCATCATGCGGTGTCGGTGGGCATGCTCACGGTCGACGACCAGGCCTGCTTCGGCGTCTACGCGGATCGCGAGGCGCTGCCCGACGTGCACGTGCTGGCGCAGGACATCGACGACGCGGTCACCGAGCTGCTCGCGGGCACCTACCGCGTGATGGAGACGGCGGGCTCGCTGCTCACGCGCGCGCGCGCGGCGGTCGCCGAGGCGCAGCCGGCCCCGATGGCCGCGGTGCGCACGGCGGGCGCGTTCCAGGAGCCGGCGGGGAGCGCGTTCGCGGAGCCGGCGGACGCCGCGCGGCCCGCCGGTCCCTTCCGGGCGCCGCCCTCGCTCGAGCAGATCGAACAGCGCATCGAGCAGATCGAGCGGCGGGAATACGAGCTCGAGCTGCGCCGCCTGGCGGGCGACGGCGACAAGCCCGCGGCCTAGCGCGGCGGCGCTCCGAGCGCCTCGCCCGCCCGGGGCGGGCGCCGGCGTCAGGTGCCATAGTGTCGCGAGATCGTTACAGGCGAGCAGGGGGGTGGCGCGGATGGCTGGCGGCGAGCAGGAGGGCGGCGGCCTCGAGGCGCCGGCCGGCGGAGGTCCGGCCAGCGAGCCGGCGCAGGGCGCGTCCGGCGGGGCGCCCGAGGATCCGCGCGTCGATCTGGTCTTCGAGGGCGGCGGGGTCAAGGGGATCGGCCTGGCCGGCGCCTTCGGCGAGCTGTGGGAGCGGGGCTACCGGCCGCAGTGCGCGGCGGGCACCTCGGCGGGCGCGATCACGGCGGCGCTCGTCGCCGCCGGCTACAGCGGCCCGCAGATCCAGGAGATCGTGTTGCGCGAGATGAAGTTCGAGCGCTTCGAGGACCCGTCCTTCTGGGATCACTTCGGGGTCGCCGGCGACATGGTCGAGTTCCTCAAAGCGCGCGGCATGCACAGCGGCGACTACTTCCTGGACTGGATGCGCGAGAAGCTGAAGGAAGCGGGCAAGGTCAAGTTCGGCGACCTGCGCGACGAGCAGGCCACGAACGAGAGACGCCGCTACACGCTGCAGGTGATCGCCTCGGACCTCAGCGCGCGCAGCATGCTCGTGCTGCCCCGCGACGCCGCGCAGCTCGGCATCGATGATCCCGACGAGCTCGAGATCGCCGAGGCGGTGCGGATGAGCATGTCGATCCCGGTGTTCTTCAAGCCGGTCCTGCGCAAGGACGGGCAAGGACGCACGCACACGATCGTCGACGGCGGGCTGCTCTCCAACTACCCGATCTGGCTGTTCGACAGCCCGCCGGGGAGCCGCCCGCGCTTTCCCACCTTCGGCATGCTGCTGGTCGCGCCCAACCAGGCCGATCCGCTGCTGCCAGCGCCGGCGGCGGACGCCCCGCTGCCCTCGGTCGCGCCCCCGGTCGATTTCGCCAAGGCGATCGTCGAAACGATGATGGAGGCCCACGACCGGCTCTACGTCGAAGCGGCCAACTTCGCCCGCACGATCGCGATCCCGACCCTCGGCGTCAGGACCACGCAGTTCGACATCGACGAGGAGACGGCCACGAAGCTGTTCGACTCGGGGCGCCAGGCGGCCGAGGAGTTCCTGAGCGGCTGGAGCTTCCGGGCCTATCTGGAGGAGTTCCGCGACGGCACGAACGGGTCCTAGCGGGGAGCTCGCAGGCTGCGCCAGAGCAGCAGCCCGGCGACGATCGCCACGAGCGCGCCGGGCAGGCGCAGGTCATCGAGCTCGCGGCGGCGCTCGCCCATGACGGCCGAGCGGGATCCGGCGGAGAGCACGGAGGCGCTCGAGGCGGCTGACATGACGGACCCGAACGAGGCGGCCGAGCCGATCGAGAAGGCCGATGCCACCGAGCCCACCGAGCCGACGGAGAAGGCCGAGCCGACCGAGCAGATCGAGGCGAAGGAGTCACTGGAGCCGATCGACAGGAACGAGTCGGTCGACCGGAGCGACAGGCGTGTCACGAGCCGCAGCGTACATCGGCGCGGGCGCGGCGGGGCGGGACGCTGCGGCGCTTCCCGTGGCGGCTCGAGGAAAACTCCGGATGCTCGGCCGCCGCCGAGAGCAGATCCTTCTGGCATGTCCGCGCTCGAGCTGAAAGCCACCGCGTCGCAGCCGCAGCCGCGGCCGCCCGGCGACCGGCCGCGGCCGGCGATCCGCGCCGAGGGACTCTCCAAGCGCTACGGCAGCACGCTCGCCCTGGACGCGCTGGAGCTGGCGGTGGGCGGGGGCGAGGTGTACGGGTACCTCGGGCCCAACGGCTCGGGCAAGACCACCACGATCCGGCTGCTGCTCGGGTTGCACCGTCCGAGCGCCGGCCGGGCGCGGGTGTTCGGCCACGACGCCTGGCGCGAGCCGGTCGCCGCGCACCGCCACCTCGCGTACGTCGCGGGCGAGCCGTTCCTGTGGCCGGCGCTGACGAGCGCCGAGACCTTCGAGTTCCTCGCGCGCCTGCACGGGGGTGTCGACGTCGCCTACCGCGAGCTGCTGGTCGAGCGCTTCCAGCTCGAGCCGGACAAGAAGGTCCGGGCGCTGTCTAAGGGCAACCGCCAGAAGGTGCAGCTGATAGCGGCGCTGGCTACGCGCGCCGAGCTGCTGCTGCTCGACGAGCCGACGAGCGGGCTCGACCCGCTGATGGAGGTCGCCTTTCGCGACTGCGTGATCGAAGCCAAGGAACGCGGGCAGACGGTGTTCCTGTCCTCGCACATCCTCAGCGAGGTCGAGGCGCTGTGCGACCGTGTCGGGATCCTGCGGGAGGGCAGGCTGGTGGACGAGGGCACCCTGCAGCAGCTGCGCCACCTGGCCGCCCAGACGGTCGAGGTCACGTTCGCCGGCGGCGCGCCGCGGCTGCCGAAGCTCGCCGGCGTGGAGGTCCAGAGCGCCGGGCCGAACGCGCTGCGCTTCGAGGTGTCGGGCAGCATCGGGCCGCTGATCGCGGCGCTGGCCGAGCACCCGGTGGCGACGCTGACGAGCCGCGAGCCCTCGCTCGAGGAGATATTCATCCATCACTACGACGGGTCGGGCGATCGTGGCCGCCGCTAGCGCCGCGTCGCCGCGCGGCGACACGGCGCGGGCTCCGCGTTCGGCACGCCGCGCGCCGGCCCTCGCGCTGGCGCGACGCGCGCTTCGCGACGCGCGCGTGCGCACGATCTCCTTCCTCTACCTGTTCGCGCTGTACGCGTACACGCAGGCGGTCGGCTACCGCGACGGCTACCCGACGCTCGCCGACCGCATGGGCTTCGCCCGCACCTTCGCCAACAACAAGGCTGTGCGGCTGTTCTACGGCGAGCCCCACGACCTGCTGAGCGTGAGCGGCTATGTGGCCTGGCGCGTGGGCGGGACGCTCGCGATCGCCGCCGCCGTGTTCGGGCTGCTGGCGGCCGTGCGGGCGCTGCGCACCGAGGAGGACGCGGGCCGCCAGGAGCTGGTGCTCGCCGGCGTCGTGTCCCGGCACACGGCCTACCTCTCCTCGCTGGCCGCGATCGGCATTGGCACCGTGCTGCTGTGGGCCGGCGAGTCCGCGGGCTTCCTCGCGGGCGGGCTGCCGCTCGGCGGCGCTATGTACCTGTCGCTCGCGACCGCGTCGATCGTGCCGGTGAGCGCGGGCGCGGGCGCGCTCGCCAGCCAGCTCGCGCCGACCCGCCGCATGGCGCTCGAGCTGGGCGGCGCGCTCGTCGGCCTCTGGTTGCTGCTGCGGGTGATCGCGGACACCGCCGGCGGCGTCGGCTGGCTGCGCTGGGGGACGCCGCTGGGATGGGCGGAGCTGCTGCGCCCGTTCGCCGGCGCGCAGCCGCTGGTGCTCGTGCTGCCCGCCATCACGAGCGTCGCGCTGCTTGCGATCGCCGGGCGGATCGGCGCCCGCCGGGACATCGGCACGGGCGTGCTGCGCGAGCACGACAGCGCCGCGCCGCGCCTGCGGCTGCTCTCCTCGCCGGCGGCGCAGGCGCTGCGCTCCGAGCGCGCGAGCCTGCTGGTGTGGCTCGGCAGCGTCGGCGCGTTCGCCTGCGTGCTCGGGGCGGTCGCCAAGAGCAGCTCGACCGCGGGCATCTCCAAGAGCCTGAACCGTGAGCTCGGCAAGCTCGGAACCGGCTCGATCACCACGCCCAGCGGCTATCTCGGCTTCACGTTCATCTTCTTCGTGCTGGTCGTGAGCCTGTTCGCGTGCGCCCAGGTCGGCGCGGCGCGCCACGAGGAGGCCGAGCAGCGGCTCGAGACGCTGCTGTCGACGCCGGTCGCCCGCCGCCGCTGGCTCGGCGGACGGCTGGCGATCGCCGCGGCCGGCGCCGTCGCGATCTCGCTGACGGCCGGGCTGGCGGCCTGGGTGGGCGCCGTGTCCGGCGGCGCCGAGGTCAGCCTCGCGAAGCTGCTCGAGGCCGGCGCCAACTGCCTGCCGGTCGCGCTGCTGTTCCTCGCGCTCGCGGCGCTGGCCTACGCGATCGTGCCCCGGGCCAGCGGCGCGATCGCCTACGGGCTCCTGGCCGTGGCGTTCCTGTGGGATCTGGTCGGCTCGCTGCTGGGCGCGCCCAGGTGGCTCGTGCGGCTGACGCCGTTCGAGCACATCGGGCTGGTGCCCGCCCAGCCCTTCCGTGCCGGCGACGCCGCGGCGATGCTCGCGATCGCGCTCGCGGCGGCGCTCGCGGCGACGTGGATCTTCACCCGGCGGGATCTGACCGGAGCCTAGGGGGGAGCGGGCGGCGCATGAGGGTGGTCTCCGAGGAGCGGCTGCGCGAGTCGCTGGCGGGGTTCGCCGCGGGTGAGCCGCGGGTGGTGGCGAGCGGGAACTTCGCGACCCCGCATGTCCTGCTAGCCGCGCTCGAGCGGGAGGTGGAGCGCTACCGGCTGTTCATGCTCGCCGCGCAGGGGACGCTGCCCGACCGCGAGGGCGTGATCTTCGAGACGCCGTTCGTGGGACCGGGCATGCGCGACGCGGGCGCGCGGCTGGACTACCTGCCGATGCGGCTGTCGCTCGTGCCCAGGCTGTTCGACACGCTGCGCCCGCCCGACGTCGTGCTGCTGCACACGTCCCTGCCCCGCGACGGCAAGGTCTCGCTGGGCATCGAGGTGAACATCCTGCCGGCGGCGGTAGAGCGCGTGCGCGCGCGCGGCGGTCTGGTGGTCGCGCAGCTGAACCCCGAGATGCCCTACACGCTCGGCGACGGGGAGCTCGCGGAGGACCTGGTCGACCTCGGGGTCGAGGTGCACGAGGAGCTTCCGAGCGCGCCCGCCAGCGCGAGCGACGAGCACGCGCGGGCGATCGCCGAGCGCGTCGCGGATCTCGTGCGCGACGGCTCGACGCTGCAGCTCGGGATCGGGCAGGTGCCCGACGCGACGCTGCGCGCGCTGAGCGCACGCCGGCGACTCGCGGTCTGGTCGGAGATGATCTCCGACGGAGTGATGGCGCTCGAGCGGAAGGGGGCGCTCGAGCGGCAACGGACGATCGTCAGCTCCTTCATGTTCGGCTCGCACGAGCTCTACGAGTGGGCCGCCGGGAACTCCCGGCTGCGGATGGCGCGCACCGAGACGACCAACGATCCCGCGCGGATCGCCGCGCAGCCGCGGATGACCTCGGTCAACACGGCGCTGCAGGTCGATCTCCACGACCAGGCCGGCGCGAGCCACGTCGGCGGGCGAACCTACTCGGGGTTCGGCGGGCAGCCCGACTTCGTCAGCGGCGCGCTGCATTCGCCCGGCGGGCAGGCCGTGATCGCGCTGCGCTCATGGCACGATCGCAGCGACACCTCCACGATCGTGCCGCGGCTGGAGGTCCCCGTCACCTCCTTCCAGCACTCGGCCGTGATCACCGAGCACGGCGCCGCGCACATCTTCGGGCGCAGCCAGCGCGCGCAGGCGCGGCTGATGATCGAGCACGCGGCGCACCCGGACGCGCGGGAGCAGCTGCGCGAGTACGCGGCGCCGACGCGGGCCTAGACACGCCGCTCCCGAGGGACCCGGCGCTGCCCCTCTACGGCTCGAGCCCAGGGTGCCCGCGCACGATGATGCGGACGGGCACCTCCGGGTGGTCGTGCGGCTCGGAGACGACCGTGATCAGGAATCGCTCCTCCCAGGCGCGCGTGAGGACGCGTTCGATCTCCCGCTCGCGGGCCGCGAAGTGTCGCTCGCCCTCCCAGGTGCGCAGGACGAAGCCCTCGAAGTCGCCGAAGCGGTCGTGGAGCAGGGCGGCGACCTTGCCGGTGTGCTCCCCGCCGTGCTCGTGGCCGGGCCCGTGACCGTGACCACCCCTGCCGCCGCCCGGCGGCAGGTGCAGTCCCGGGGGCAGCTGGCCCACGGGCGAGGGGGGTATGAGGATCGGGTTGCCGCCCATCTCGCCGACACGCGCTTCGACCTGTTCGAGGTACCGGACGAACACGGGGTACCAGCGGCTTTCGTAGGGGATCGCGCGGGCGATCGACTTGAGGATCGCGAGCAGCCGCTCCTCCGGTTCGAGCATCTCGCTCTTCACGCCGACGGGAACGGCCAGGCGGAAGATGCCGAGCACGCGCCGCCACCCGCGCGCCGCGATTTCGGCTTCCTGTCGCAGTGCCGCGGCCTGGGCTTTCGTCTGTCGACGGGCGGACGTGCGGGCCGCCTGGAAGACGACTTCGCGGCGGCCGGGGACGCTCGTGACCTGGCGGACGGTGATGCCGTACCGATCGCCCCTGTGCACGCTCGAGGGCAGCTGCACCGTCAACAGCCCGGCGAAGTTCGTTTCTCCACCCCGGGGTATCGGGATGTATGTGACGCCGCCGGTCGGGCAGCCGATCGTGTGCGCGTCGGTGGCGCTGAGCCGGTGGCTGGTGTACGTGCGGTCCGCGATCGCGAGCACTTCGGCGGCGCTCACCTCGGGCAGGAACACGCTGGCGCCGGCGCCCGCCGGGGTGTTGCCCCACTCGATCATCAGCTCGTCGAGCGGCAGGCCGGGTGTGAGCCCGGCGGGTGTGGGGCGCACCTCGAACGTCTGCGGCGCCAGGCGCGAGTGGAGCGCGCCGGGGTTGGGGACTTCGACGAACGCGAGGTTGCGCTGCGCGAGCTTGTCGGAGTCCGACGGATCGACGCCGACGGGGATCGGGTCCGGGTCGAAGGAGATCTCGGCGAGCAGGCACTGGTGCTGGCTGCGCACGAGTTCCTGGATCGAGAACAGCGGCGCGCTCGAGTTGAAGGGGCCGTTCGGGATCGTGCCGGCGCCGGCGACGAGCCGTGCGGGGAGGATCTTTTCGCCCGGCTGGTTGATGTCCAGCCAGCAGCCGTAGTAGACGTCGACTTCCCCGCCGAGCGGGTCGGGTTTGATTTCCCTGACGTTCGTGGGGTCTTCCTGGTTGGTGAGCGCTTCGCTGGTGGTCTTCACGCGCGGCGAGGCGAAGCACGGGATCGTGGCGATTTCGTCGCCGCGCACGCCGAGCAGCGGCACGCGTTCGCCGTGGGGGTTGAGCCCCGAGGGGTAGGTGGCGGGTTCGTAGGTGGCGTTCGTCTGCTGGGCCGGCCAGATGCGGAAGAACAGGCGCACGTTTTCGGCCGGGACCGTGTCGCGGTAGCGCACGCGGGCGAGCGCGAAGTTGTAGATGCTCGTCCCGCTGGAGTCTTCGGGTGCCAGCGACAGCGCGGCTTCCTGCTCTTCCAAGGGCAGCGCGTCGAACTCGCTCGTCAGCGCGGTGCTCTCGTTGAGGTTGCCGATCGCTTCTTTGATGAACTTGGTGGCGTCATGCGGGGCTTCGCCGGTGTCGGTCATGTTCGCCGCGAAGCGCCGTTCGCCGGCCTTCACCTGCAGCACGCGGATGTCGACGCTCAGGTACCAGGTTTCCGCCGCGGCGCCGTGAAGGATGAACGGGTTGGGGTTTTTGATCAGTTCGATCGTCGCCGTGGAGGACACCGTGGAGCCGGACGCGGTCAGGCTCGCCGTCAGCGCCAGGGCTTCGACGCTGGCGGCGAAGTCGAACACTTTTTCGTTTTCGAAGGAGATCCGGAAGGGGAAGGCGAAGCGCTGCGGCGTCGGCGGCAGCGACGGGTCCTCTGGAACGACGGGGCCGCTCAGTTCGAAGGAGACGCCGTGCAGCGGGCTCGGGATCGACGGCGGGTGCGGCGGTTTCGCCAGGTTGCTCGCCGTCAGCCCCAGTTCGGCGGCGCTGAAACCCTCGACGACGAGGAACAGCGCCGGGTCGACCCGGGCGGGTTCGCCTTCGAGGTTGATCAGGGCCTTGATTTCGCCCTGGCTGAAGGTGCTGCGTTCGAGCAGGAAGTAGCAGTCGCGCACGGCGATCGTCACCCGTTCGGGTTCGGAGGCGATGCCGTTGGCGACGATCACCAGGTTGTAGTCGCCGGGTGGTGTGCTCTTGGGGATCGTGATGTTCGTGGTGTGGGTCGCCTTGCCGGTGGCGACGCCCATCGTCGAGTGTCCGGCGGTGCGCAGGTAGACGACCTTGCTCGAGCTGGTGCTCTCCAGGCGGGCGATCGGGTAGTTGGTCGCCATCTGCGCGTCGTCGCCGTAGCAGACTGCCTGGGAGAGCCCGTTGAGCTGGGCGCCGGCGATCTGGTAGGTGTGCCCGGCGACCATGTCCTTCGGGGAGCTCGTGATCGTGGGCTTCCATTCCGCTTCCGGGGCGCCGTCGGGGATGTACACCTGGATTTCTTCGGTGTTGTTGGAGAACAGCACCTGCCCGTTGGGGAGCAGCAGGAAGCGTCCCCTGTAGCAGGGCCGCCCGCCGTTGGCGGGGCTTTCGATGACGTTCAGCTTGTTGGTGGCGGGTTCGAATTCGAAGAAGGTGGTCGGCGGTTCGTATTCGCAGGGCGGTGTCGGGCCGCCGCAGCAGACGACGTTGCCGTTGGGCAGCAGCACGCCGGGGGCGTCCATCGGGTACTGCGTGTTGCCGTGGTTGTCGACGAGCTTGGGGCCTTCTTCCCATTTGCCTGCGTCGGTCGGGTTGGCGGGCGGTTTGTACAGGGCCGTGTTCCCGGTCGCTCCGACCGCGAACACGCGCCCGTCGGGCAGGAGCAGCGCGGGGCCGATCTCGGGGACGTCGCCCGGGCATTCCTGTGGCAGCGTCGACGGCGTTTCGCCGGCCGGAACCCATTCGTTTGCACCGATCACGTACTTTTCGGCGTGGGGGATGTTCGAGCAGGCGACGGTCAGGATCGTGCCGTCGGGCATCAGCGTGAACGTCTCCTCCGAGGGCGACTCGCCCTTTTCCGCGGCCGCGGTCCACAGTTCGAGGACCGGGTCGAAGATCGCCACCAGGTTCGAGCCGCTGCTGGATCCGCACAGCAGCACGCGCCCGTCCGGGAGCACGCAGCTCTCGCCGTCGCCGATCTGCGTGAAGCCGGGCGGCGGAGGAATCGTCGTCCATTCGTCTGCGAGCGGGTCGTAGACCTGCACCGCGAGCGTCTCGGCGCCTTCTTTGCCTTCGTTGTACTCGCCGCCCGCGGTGAACACCCGCCCGTCGGCGAGCACCGCGGAGGCGAAGTACAGCGGGGCGTTCTTGGGGCCGCCGACGCTGGCGGGGATCAGCGAGTTTTCCGGCAGGCCTTTCAGTTGCGTCCATTCGCCGTTCAGATAGCTGCCTTCTTCATCGGGTGCGAGCCTGTGCCAGTTGGGTGAGCTGAGCGCGTGGCACATCACGGTGCCGTCGGTCAGCAGCAGCATCGTGTCGGCGTTGAAGCTCGGCTGGTGCTTGAGGCCCTGCCATTTTTTCGCCATGCTCCCCCCGTTCCAGTTCATGGGCCGATCCCGTTAGATGCGGATACTAGCCCTGGGCGGCCGGCGCGGGCAACGCGGGCCAACGAATGTTCACAACTCGGGGTGTGTGCCCACGGTGCACACCGCTGGGTGGGCGAATCTCGGAGCTCTCAGCCTCGCCGGAGCGTGGCTCTCCCAGCGATCGTCAGCCGTGTCCGGCGTCGAGCGCCGCGCTTCTCAGCACCTGTTCGCATTCGGTGTACTCGAGATCCACCGCAGGCAGATGGCCGATCGCATACGTGAGCGCAGCCGGCGAAGCGCGCTTCACCGGATGGCCGTGCTCGCACCGTGAGATCGCGTCTGTGCCTTCGCGCTCGACCTGCCCGCGAGCGGAGAGCCGGCCCGCCGATCCGGCCGCGGGGCGGCCGTGCCGCGAGGCGGACGCACGCGCGCCGCCGACGGGCAGGCCCGCGGCGGGAGCGGTGCCCACGCCCTTGCCGTGCACGGTCAGGACGATCAGCGAGGTCACCGAGGCGGTGAGCAGCGCCTGGCCGAGCGCTCCGAGCGCGGCTTTCGCGCTCGCCAGGCGACCCTTGACCAGCAGCAGCGGCGTGGCCGCCGAGAGCATCGACTCTGCCCGCAGCCTGCGGAGCGTTCCGCGGGCGCGATGCAGGAGCGTCTTCACGGCCAGCACCGACGTGTCGAGGCGCGCGGCCAGCTCGGCATGGCTGCGACCCTCGAGCTCGCGGCCGACCAGCGCATCGCGCTGGCGCGAGGGCAGCGCCCCGATGGCGCCCATCAGCCAGTCGATCCACTCGCCCTGCTCGGCGGCCTCGTTGGGCGTGTGCCGGACCAGATCGCGGTGCTCGTCGGCCAGCGCGCATGTCGGTCGAGACCGCCGCTGGGCGTTCAGCGCGCCGTTGCGCACGATCGCGAACAGCCACGGACGCACGCTCTCGGGACGCGTCCCCTGCGCCAGGGCGCTGTAGGCGTTCAGCATCGCCTCCTGCACCACTTCCTCGCCGGCCTGCCCGTCGCCGAGCATCCCGTGCGTGAAGCGCAGCAGCTCCGCTCGGTACGGGGCGACGAGCTGCGCGAACGCCTCGCCGTCGCCTGCGGCGACCCGGCCGATCAGGGCATCGTCGGTGTCCATGCTTCGTATGATGCGCCCGCGCGGCAAAGGTTGCGCGTCACGTGCCCGGTCGCGACGCCTGCTCGGCGGCCCACCGAGGCTGTCGCCCGGCTCGGTCGACCGTGGCCGTCACAGCGGGCAGTAGTGGGTGACCGCCGCCCGTCGTCGAGCAAAGCTCGACCCTCCGTGTGAGCTCACGGAGATGCAGCGGTAGACCCGGCGCCCGTCGAATGAGCCCAGCGTTGAAAGGGTCACCTGGGAGGTCGTCTTGACGATGCCCCCAGAGGCGCAGTTTGGTTCACAGGTCTCGACATCGCTCGGGCCCGAGCCCTTCGCGATCGCGCCGCCCCAGCTCGTCCACCTGATCGGTCCGATGATCCATGACGCGTCCCCGGACATCTGGATCGCCCGCGGGCGCATCTTCAGCGTGACGCTCGGGGGGTCGAAGCCACCCGCGAACGACGTGAAGTACACGGCAGCGAGGCTGGAGCGCGCCGCAGGTCCGCCGACCTCGCCGCCCGCGTCGGCGGCGGTCCCGGCCGCGGGCGTCGCGGCGAGGTAGGCGCCCGCCGCCGACAGGATCGTCAGTGCCGTGAACGTTGCGCCGCGCATCCCGAGGCTTCTCACGGGCGCGAGCATACATGGGGGCAGCCAAGAGCGCACAGGCAGCCGAGGGCGGCGTCAGGCTTCGGGCGCTACGGGGGCGGGCGCTACGGGGGCGGGCGCTGCGGGAGCGGGCGCCGCCAGTTGAGAGCTCGGCGCGATTACGACCTGGCTGGCAGGTGCCGTCGCCGCATGGCCGGTCAGG
This sequence comes from Solirubrobacteraceae bacterium, assembly GCA_035939315.1. Classification (GTDB taxonomy): domain Bacteria; phylum Actinomycetota; class Thermoleophilia; order Solirubrobacterales; family Solirubrobacteraceae; genus Palsa-744. The sequence goes on from DASZFZ010000105.1 coordinate 18,089, forward strand.
TAGATCTGGTATCCCTCGACCGCTGCCTTCTCCCAATCGCCACGATTGGACAGCCACTTGAAACCCATGATGGACAAGCCCGCCGCCATGCTCGTGATGAACGCGGTGAGTGAAGCTGGGTCCAAGTTGATGCCGACTTCTTTCTGAAGCCACGCACAGAACGCCGTGATCACCGGCACCGCGAGTGCTACACCCGCGGCGACCCACCGCCCGATGCTGCTGGCCGCGACCTTTTCGAATTCTTCCCTCAGCTTCACGAAGTCAGCGGGTTCCGCGGGTGTTTCCAGGTGCGGTGTCACTACTATCGGTGCTGCGCCGGTGCTGCTCATCGGCGATCCCCCCTCATGGCTCGATCTCGCTGGATTCTGCGCGGGCACCTTACACTAGGCATTAGGCTCATGTCAACAGATGAAGTGTCACTACGCGAGGCCAGCGCCGTGTCGCGCAACCCGCGAATGTGAACCGGCCCAAGGCCGCCGGCTCACATGGCCTAGGCGCTATGAAGCTTGTTGCCGAGCACGAACCCCAACAGGCCCAGCAAGACGACGCCTATGAGCGTCTGCAGCGCCGTGAAGGTCTCGACGGTCGATGTCGCCGCGTGCAGTCGACCGGGACTCGCATTGACGAGCTCGGTCAGGGCGAACAGCATGGAATCGCCCAGGCCAGCGGCATGCTTGGAGGCGGTCTCTTCCACAGAGTGGGTTGCGCTGTACACGATCCCCGGGATCAGAACGAGCGCGAGGATCCACAACAGGACGCGACCCAACCCCTCGCCAAATGCACAAAGCGCGTCGGCCAGGAGCAGAAGGCCCCACCTGGCCGAGCGTCGTAGCTCGCCCGGCAACGAACGGCCGTCGCTGCGAAACTGCGACCGTCTGAGCGTCCACCCGATCCGAGCGCGTCTGGCGAAGACATCCGGTCGCCACGACGCCTCCGTGCCGGTTCTCAGGTCGATTTCCTCTTTCCTCACCGCTCGCGTCCCGCGCACGCGAATCGACTCGTCCCCCACGAGGCTCGCGCTGTAGCGCCGTCTGAACGGGTTCAGGTGACGTCGCTCCTTGCGCTTTCCGCGGACATACGCCCACCCCGCGAACGCGTAGGCGCCCTGGCTGGACCAGAGCGCGGCGACGCGCCGCAGCACGATGGCGGCCTCTTCGTGGCGGGCGTTGATCGTGCTCGTCAGATCGTCGGCACGGTTTTCCCGCTCGGCTCTCGAGAGCTCTTCGTCCGGGTCTCGTTCAAACCGATCTGGAGCGGTCGCAACAAGGAAGTCTGCGTATTGTTGGGGCGTCATTTCTTGGGCCAGCGGCGCCACTGCGCCTCGCCGCGCCGAACGCAGGCTCTGCCGTTGCAGCTCGACGATGCCGCCTAGATATGCGCGGGTGAAGCTGGTGCCCTCCATCGTCGCCGGATCGAGAACGGTGCCATCCTCGAAGAAGGCCCGATAGAAGTCGCAGAAGGTGATCTGGGAATCCTGCAGTGTCGCGCGGAAGAACTGCGCGTACCGGAAATCACATTTGTCGAGTTTGGCGCCCCGCAAATCGGTGCCGTCGAAGACGACGCCGCAGAAGCCACAGTCTCTCAAGATCAGCTTCCTGAAGTCGAGGCCGCCAATCGCTGCCGGCTCGGTCTTCCTCGAGCCGAACTTGACTTCTCGCAAGATGCGGCGCTGCTGCGGATCGGCGCCGTCAATGGGCAATTGGGTGAGATCGAGCCGTGAGACATCCAGGCCAGTGAGATCGATCATGCCCCTCTTCTCACCACGGTCATCGATGCGCTGCAACAACTCCCAGGTCTGGATATGCGGCAACTGCATCGGCCCGCGAGTCTACAGCGCAGAGCCAGGCTGAGCGGGATGCGCTGGCGCGCCCGACAGGGGTATGCCAGAGCGCCGCCGGCAAAGCCCTCGCAGCGCGGCATCGAACAGTGGTGTCCGCGCTCGCGCTACGACCGTCGAGGAAGCGTGCCGTCGCGCTGAACGGGCGGCCGGCGCGTGGGCATGCACCCAGCAGGGTGATGCCCTTGGGGTGGTAGGCGATCGTTTTGCCATGAAGGCGTTCGTGGTAAACCAGGTTGGGCGGCCCGAGGACCAAGTCGAGGCGCACCAAGGCGATGTCCGGACCACCGGGCACGCTCGCAACGGTGGGAACGCTGAACCGCAAGGCTCCGCCAAAGGGGGGCTGGGCGGGGAGGAGCTCCCCGATCATGAGGACCCTCGCGATGAGCGGCTCGGTCCCCTCGGCGTCGAGGAGCACTGTGAAGCGCCCGTCGTGCTGGCGCGCGCGCGCGAGTGTGACCTGCGCGGTCTCGTGCAGCACCTCCGGGCCAACCTGGACCTCGGCGAGTGCCCTGCCGTAACCCATGATCGAGTTGGCGGGACAGCCTCGTGGCCCCACGGCCTCGATGCGTGCGATCGAGCAAGTGTCCAGGCCGAGTTCGCCCAACTCGATATCGAGGCCGTCCGGATAGCTAATCGTGAGCGCCGTGACGGGCGAGGACGGGGCAGCAGCGGCAAAGCTGAAATCGATGCCGACGGTAACGCTTCGAGTGTGCCGCTGCGGCGTCAGCGCTGCGCGCAGGCTCACGGTTGCCGTCGCCTCGGCGCTGGCCGGAAGGCACGCGCAGAGGACCGCCAAGGCCGACAGTACCGGAATCGATCGCACGCGCTTTCGGCTACGCGCAGATCAGTAGGAGAGACTTCCCGTCGTCGTCACGACGACGGCGTAGGTGCGCCGGTCGAACACGCCGGACAAGCTGTCGCGACCGTGTACGTGTGCGTATTGACCGCTGCCGCTCGTGACCGTCCAAGTCCCAGAGAAGCTCTGGTAGCGCCCGGAGCCATGCGGGTTGGCCCTACCCTCGCCGCTGATTCGGCCTTTGTCGGTGTAGATCGTGAAACTGCCGGTGAAGACGGGGCCGACGTGCAGTTCGGCTCGCATGTGCCCTGGAAGGATCCCGCTCGAAAGGCCTTCCTCGAGTAGGTTCTCTCCGACGTGCAGCAGGTGCAGGTGAGCGGTGTCGGAGCCGTTCAGCGTCCGGGCGACGCGAGCAGTTGTGTGACCGAGGGCATCCGACGAGGCGATGGTCAAGGCGATCGCACCAGTCGCCGCGAGGAGACGCATGAGCAAGGCCAGCTGCCGCGCCGGCGCACGGTGGAGCTTGGAATCACGCCGAGATGTCAGCCTGGCCGTCAGGATCGACGCAGCGTAATGACCTCGTCGCGCGTTTACAAGTCCTTGACAGGGTATGAATCAACCGTATGCAGGTTTCAGGCGGTGCTCCGTCACCAGCAGCCAGCGGCGCCAACCTGGCACGGCGACGCGTCCGGGGCGCCGTCCGTAGCCCTCGCGCTCGATCTGACGCAGGATCTCGCGATACAGCGCCGAGGAGAGCGCCATTCCTCGCTGGCCGCGCGCGAGCATGGGTATGGCGCCTAGTCCCTCCTCGTAGAGAGCGTCGGCGCGCGCGATCTGATCTCGCAGGAGCTCTCCCCGCGCGCCCGGCGAGGGGAGCCCGAAACGCTCGATCGTGGTGCGTGCGATGTACAGGCGCCCGTGCTCGTGATCCTCGTCGATGTCGCGCACGATGTTCGTGCGCTGGAACGCTCGTCCGAGGGCTGCCATCTTGCTCTCACAGTCTGGGTTGCTCGTATCGAACAGCCTGGTGAGTATGACTCCGACGGAGCCGCCCACGAATTGACAGTACCGTTCCAGGTCGGCTTCGGTCTCGAGGTCGATGCCTACGAGGTCGAGACGCATGCCTTCACAGAATTCGCTCACGGACTCGCGCGGCAGGGTGTGTCGCCGCGAGAGATCTGTGAGTATCCGGGTCTCCGGCGTGTCCACCGTGTGACCGTCTGTCCATCGCTCCACCGCCTCGACCCTGTAGGCAGCCTCTGGGTCGTTCTCGTCGACGAGGTCGTCCAGCGTGCGCAGCAGGCTGTAGAGCTTGCGTGCGTCCTGTCGGAGATCGCGTGGCAGCAGGCGTATGGCCGGGTCGAAGGTGCTGGCGGCCTGCGGCGCGACCTGGCTGCGCGACTCCTCGACGTACGCCTGCGAGTGAGCCGTCCGCGGGTGTGGCATGGTCAGTGACATTAGCGCAGGGCGGGGCCTTCGCAACACTCGACCCGCGACGTTTCTCACTGGGTTGAGAAGGCAGCTCTCGGCTGAAGGCGGCCGACCTGCAACAGCGTCGCGCCTGACGCCAGAGCTGACAGTCCGGCGGCGATCGCGATGCTTCGCAGCCCGAGCTGCCAGGCTGGGCTGAACGCCACCGGGGAACCCGTCGTTTGGCGCAGCCAGCCGTCGATCAGGTACTGCCCGATCAGTCCGGCTGCCATCCCGATCAGGCAGCCGGCGAGCAGCACGGATCCACTCTCGAGGAAGATCAGCCGGGCGAGCTGGCTCGTGCTCATCCCAATCGACGTCAGCGAGTCCAGCCGCTCCCGCCGTTGCCAGATTGCCGCGGTCATCAACGCGACGACCGACAGGACGGTGGCGATCAGCACCACGATCGTGGTGTCGTTCAGCCTCGAGAGCGTGCTGCCCAGCACGGCGCTGACTTCGTCGCGCCTTTCGTCGTAGCTCTCCACGGTGAGCGCCGAGTCTCGGGGGAGCGCCTGTTCGATCGCGCGCTTGCCTTCTTCGACGGTGACGCCCGGCGCGAGCGTGACTCCCAATTGTGTCGCGTCGGCGTCGCGCCAAAGGCGTGCGTGTTCATCGCCGCCCATCACGATGACCCCCGACAGCCAGCCATAGTTCGCGGTCGTCGCCGCCAGCCGTACGCTCGCGAAGCCAGAGGGAGTTGGCAGGCGCAAGCGCTCGCCGAGCCGCAGGTGCTGTTCGCGGGCGATCGTCTGACTCAGCGCGACCCAGCCGCCGCCGCGGATCAGCCGATCGGCGCGCGCGAGGGATCCTTCGACGAGCTGGCTCGGCGCGATCTGCGCCGGCACCTGCGGCGGAACGCCGAACACCCACACGCGCCTGCCGGGCAGGTCGAGGAACGAGTCGCGCCACGGCAGCACCGAGCTCACGTCGTGCACGCCCTCGATCCGGCGTTGCGTTTCGGCGCTTGCGAAGGGCTGCGTCGTATAGACGTTCTCAGGCCCGCCGGGCTTGATCCAGATGCTCGCGCCGGAAAGCAGGTCCGAGGCGCCTCGTCGGACGGCGTGCTCGACGTCGGCGACCGCGCCGCCGATCAGCACCATCAGAAAGACCGAGACGGTTCCGGTGGCGAGCAGGGCGACCGACCGGGTGGGAGCACCGCGAAGCTCGGCCACGGCGACGCGCGCCGCGGGGTCGCTCGAACGTCGCGACGCCGCGCGGGCGAGCATCAGCAGACAGCGCAGCACCAGCGGGAGGCAGACCACAAGGCCCGCCGCGAGCCCGACGAGCGCCGGCACCGTCATTCGCGGCTCGAGCGCGGACGCCGCGATCGACACACACACGAGTGACGCGCCGCACCCGAATAGGAGCGTGTCGGAGAGCCGCAGCCGGCGCGCGAACGACAGCGCGCGCCCCGAGGCGTCGGGCTCGGCCGCGGCGCTGCCGCGCAGGGCGACGATCGCCGGCAGAGCTGCTGCGGCGAACGCCGCGAGCATGCCGCCCGAGAGGGCGATCGCGATCGTGGAGACGCCGACCACGCGCTGGCCGCCGATCGCGAATGCCGCGGCGATGTAGCCGGGCACGGCTCGGTAGGCGAGCAGCGATATGGCGTCTCCCGCCAACAGGCCGAGCAGGGAGCCGACCAGCCCGAGTATGAACGCGTCGAAGGCCAGCGACGCCACGATCATCGAATCAGGAGTGCCGACCTCGACCAGGTAGACGATGAAGCGCCGCCGCTCGTCGCTGGCCAGCAGCAGCGCGTTGTACGCGAGGATCGCGCCGGTGACGAGGCTGATCACGCTGAACAGCAGCGTCACCTGCTCTTCGGGGCCCGAGGCGTTGCCCAGGAGCCGTGCTTCGCTGTCGACGGGGCGCACGTCGAGCGTCGCGCCAAACCGGCGATCGAGCGCGCGACGCAACGCGTGTTCGTGGCCGGCCTTGGCCTCGACGAGAACCCGAGTTATGCGGCCCTGCGAGCCGGTCACGGCTTGGACGACCGGCAGGGGCGCCGCCGCGATCGGGCTTTCCGCCAGCGGTCCGATCTTGGCGCTCGGCACCGTCGCCGCGACCGGAACGCGTTCGGTGCGCTCGCCGACGAGGATCGAGAGCAGGCCGCCGGGCCTGACGCCGATCGCGCGGGCACTCGACTCGGTCAGGACGACCTGCCCTCGTCGTGAGGTTTCACCCGCACGCAGGAACTGCAGCGAGAAGGCGCCTCCGAGGCTCGCGATCTGTTCTGTGGCGCCCACCAGCGTGAGAGCCCGACGGCCGTGCGGGCCCACGGCGACGATCGGCTGCTCGAGAATCGGAGCCGCCGCCCTCACGCCGGCCATTCCTTCCACCTCTTCGGAGATCCCCGCATCGAACCCCTCGGGTCCTCGCGCTGCGAGTTCGAGCGTCGCTCGCCCGGCGACGCCATGCGCGACCTCCGCGAAGGAGCCGGTGATGCTGCGGTGCGCTACCTGGATGGCGAACAGCAGCGCGACGCCGGCCGCCACTCCCACGACCGCCATCAGCTCGCGCAGCGGCTGAACGCGCAGGTGGCGCCTGTAGAACAGCAGCAGCGTCCGCAGGTATTCGATCATCCGCCGATCGCCGCTTGCGCCTCGAGGTCTGGATCGGTCAGCTTGCCGTCACGCATCCCGATCACGCGGTCCGCATAAGCCGACACGCGCGCGTCGTGGGTCACCACGATCGTGGCCGTCGCCCGCTCGCGCGACCACGAGCTCAGCAGCTCGAGCACGCCGTCGCCCGTCTCGGTGTCGAGGTTTCCGGTCGGCTCGTCCGCCAAGATGAGCTTGGGCTCGCCGACCAGCGCGCGCGCTATCGCGACGCGCTGTTGCTCTCCGCCCGAGAGCTTCGCGGGAACGTGAGACGCACGGGGCAGGAGGCCCACACGGTCGAGCGCCTCCAGCGCTCTCGTCTGTGAGCGGCGATGATCGGTGCCGCTCAGCAGCAGCGGCATCGCCACGTTCTCGACTGCGGTGAGGCCAGCCACGAGGTTGAAGCTCTGAAAGACGAACCCCAGTCGCGCGCGCCGGTAGGCGAGCACCTCGCGCCTGGACAGGGCGGCGAGGTCGCGCCGCTCGAAGCGCACATGGCCGGAATCCGCGCGAACGAGCCCGGCCGCCAGCAGCAGCAGCGTCGTCTTGCCCGAGCCGCTCGGGCCAAATATCACGACTATCTCCCCGGAGCCGACGTTCATGCTGACGTCCTCGACGGCGTGAATCCAGCCGCCGGGGGTCTCGTAACGCTTGCACGCGCGCTCCAGCTCAAGCATCGGACGCCGCTTGGCGGGAGCGCACCGCCGGGAAGCGATACACCTTGCCGCGGACGCTCGGCGACTCCGAGCCGATCAGCCTGCCGTCGCGCAGATACAGCACGGGATCCGCCCGCAGCAGCGTCTGCGCGTCGGTGGCGGTGATGAGCACCGCCACCCGCGCCTCCCGCGCGAGCGCGGCGAGCAGCGACATGATGTCCTCCTGCTCGGCGAGCGAGAGGCTGGACGTCGGGCTGTCCGCCAACAGCAGCCGCGGTTCCGTGACCAGGCCACGCGCGAGGGCGACGCGCTGGCGCTCTCCGTCGGAAAGGTCACGCAACTCCATGCCGGTACAGCGCTCCACCGCGCATGCCAGCAACGCCTCCCGAACTCGACGCTCGGTGCTGCGCCGGCCGCAGCCGTCCACGAGCAGAGGCAGCGCCACGTGATCGAGCACGCTCATCCGCTCCTGCACCGGTTGCGTCGCCCACACGCACGCGATCTCACGCCGGCGAAAGCGAGCCAGCTCGCTCGCCGGCATCCGGTCGAGCCGCTCCCCGTTGTAGACGACGGTGCCGCTGTCGGGGCTGCGCAGCCCCGATGCGACACGCAACAGGGTCGTCTTGCCCGCGCCGCTCGGCCCGAAGACACCCAGAAGCTGTCCACGATCGAGCGACAGCGAGACATCGTCGAGCGCCACCCTGGCACCGTCTGGGCGGCTGTAGCGCTTGGACACACCTTCGAGGCGCAGCATCACCGCTGATCCTTCCCGTTGGTGGCGAGCCTGCCGAACAGCTCCGCCCGGGCGCTCTGACGCGCGCGACTGTCCTGCGACGGAAACGAGCGAGGCTGCGCCGACGGCCAGATGGCGTCCTGCTCCAGCAGCCAGGAGATCCGCTCTCGCGCATGCCTCGCCCACCCGAGTTCCGCTTCCAACTGCATGATGTCGGCACTCAGGTTCAGGCGCAGCATCTCGTGGTCGGCGCGCACGCGCAGGCCCCCCAGCGGAATCGTTTCCCTGATACGCAAGTGCTCCCTGAGGCAAGCTGTGCAGTCGCGCTCGTATGCGTCGAGCTCCACCAGCGTGTCCCTCAGGCGCTTCGGCCCCGCGAGCGTGATCTTCACCAGCAGGGGCCGGCGCAACAGGCGAGCGCCACCGACGGCGCCGTCGAACCACCGCTCGAACTCTTCGGTCCCGCGCGCGGTTACGGCGAACACGTGCCGCTCGTGCTGCTCATCGGCCTCTTGGTCGACGCGTTCGATCAAGCCGTCGTCCTCCAGACGGTCGACGGTCTGATACAGCTGGC
>DASZFZ010000106.1:0-67388 GCA_035939315.1 Solirubrobacteraceae bacterium
TGCGCCAGCCGTGGGCGCGCGCCAGCCGCAGGGCGCTCGCGTTGAGGATCCCGTACGGGGGCCGGTAGAGCGCGATCTCGGCCCCGGTGTGCGCGACGATCGCCTCGTAGGCGCGGGCGATGTCCTCGCGCACCTGGCGCGGGGTCAGCCGCAGGAGGTTGCGGTGGCGGTGGCAGTGCAGCGCCACGGCGTGGCCCGCGGCGACGATCTCGGCGGCCAGCGCGGGGCTGCGCAGCACCTGCTCGCCGACCAAGAAGAAGGTCGCGCGCGCGCCCTCGCGGGCGAGGATCTCGAGGATCGCGGGCGTGCCCTGCGGGTGGGGCCCGTCGTCGAAGGTGAGCGCGTAGCCGCGCCCGCCGGCGGCGCGATCCTCGACGCCCAGCGGCGCGCGCAGCGCCGGCAGCAGCCCGGCCAGCGCGGGCAGCGCGTACCCGATCGCGGCGCCCGCGCCGAGCGTCGCGGCGAGCAGCCGCCCGCGTGAGGATCCTCCCACGCTCGCGGGCGTCGCAGCCGTAGTGCGATCATCGGGGGCGAACATGGTCGATCTCGTGCTCGGAATCGCGGCGGCGGTCGCTGCCTCGACCCTGTACAGCGTAGGGATCGCCCTGCAGGCGCTCGACGCTCGCGAGAGCCCCCGCCACGAGCACCTGCGCCCGGCGCTCGTCATTCGCCTGCTGCGCCGCGCCCGCTGGCTGCTCGGGACGGGCCTGTCGGTGCTCGGCTGGCCGCTGCAGGTGGTGGCGCTGCTGCTGGCGCCGCTGGTGGTCGTGCAGCCGGCGCTCGCGGCCGGGCTGCTGGTGCTGCTGCTGATCGGCGAGCGCATGCTGGGCGAGCCGGCGGGCCGCTACGAGCACCTGGCGACGCTCGCGATCGTCGTGGGCGTGATCGGGGCGGCGCTGCTCGCGCCGGCGCGCGCCAACGCCCAGCCGGGCGAGCAGCTGACGATCACGCTGGTGCTCGTGGGGCTCGCGCTGGCCAGCCTGCTGCCCTACCTGCTGAACGCGCTCGGCCGCAACTTCGCGGAGCTGACGATGATCGGCGCGGGCCTGGCGTTCGGCTGGAGCGCGATCGCCACCAAGCTCGCCTCCGACGACCTGCACGCCCACCACCTGCTGACGGCCGCCCTGTGGGGGCTCTCGACCGCGGCCGCCTCGGGCGTCGGTGTGCTCAGCGAGACGAGCGCGCTGCAGGCGCGCCCGGCGATCCAGGTGGCGCCGGTGGTGTTCGTGACTCAGACGGTCGTGCCGGTGGCCTCGGCGCCGCTGCTGTTCGGCGAGCGCTTCACCGCCACGCCGCTCGACGGCGCGCCGCTGGCGATCTCGCTGGCGGTGCTGATCGTGGGCGCGGCGCTGCTCGCCCGCTCGCCGCTGCTGCTCGCCCTGATGGTCGGCGAGCGCACCAGCGAGGCCAGCGGCTCGGCGCCCAGCCCCGAGGATTCCAGCCACGCGACGATCCGCCCGACGCCGGCGACCGAGGCGGCCGAGCCGTCGAGCTCCAGCACCAGCACGTCGCCGGCGCGCATCGGGCGCTGAGGCAGCGTCGCGGTCGCGCTGATCCTGAGCGCGCCCTTGATCGGGATCGCGCCGTCGGTGCGCGCGAGCACCAGCTGGCCGACCGACAGCCCGCCCACCGGCCGCAGGAAGTAGAAGTGGTGGCGCAGGCCGAGCGCGCGCGCCTGGCGGCGCAGCATCGTGCGCGTGTGCAGCCAGTGGATCAGGTGCGGGCTGGGCACTTCCGGCAGCAGCTCGTCGCCCAGGCCGCGCAGGCGCGTGACCGAGGCGCGCGAAGGCACGCCCGAGTCGTCGGCGAAGGACGCGTGGATGCCCTTCGCGGCCAGCTCGCTGGCGATCGGCACGATCTCGCGGGCGGGCGCGTGCACGATCATCCCCACGTCCGGCTGTGAGGTGCTGACCCGCGTCAGTTCGTGGACGTGCAGGATGTCGTCGGCGAGCGCCGTGACCTCGTCGGTGCACGTCATCCACGCCCCGAGCACGGCCAGCAGCGCGAGCTGGGTCACCCCGGCGACCAGCCGCAGGCGCCAGCGCGGGATCGGCCGCACGCGCCGGGGCGCCTGCAGGACGACGTCGACGGCCGCCGGGTGCGCCGCCGGCGCCCGCCCGACCTCGGCGCCCTCGCCGCGCTCCTCGCCGGCGCCCTGCTCGGCGAAGCTCGCCTGCACGTGCGTGCGCAGCTCGTCGGTGTCGTTGGCCAGGCGCAGCAGGTCGAGCGCCGCCATCGCGCGCGTGTTCAGGCGCGCGTGGCCGACGGGCAGCCCGTAGGAGACGACGGGGGTGCCGGAGGCGCGCGCCTCCAGGCAGGTGACCCCGCCGGTGGAGTGCACGAGCACGTCGGCGGCGGACAGGATCTCGGGCATGCGGTCGGTGAAGCCGAGCACGCGCACGCGCGGTTCGCCGGCGAACGCGCCGCGCAGCTTGGCCTCGAGCTGCTCGTTGCGCCCGGCCAGGCAGACGATGCTCGAGACGTCGGAGACCTTCGTGAACTCGCGCACGGCGCCGGCGATGTCGCCGACCCCCCAGCCGCCGCCGGAGACGACCACGGTGCGCCCCTCCTCGGGCAGGCCGAGCGCGCGCCGGGCCTCGACCGGGCAGCGCGGCTCCAGGAACTCGGCGGAGATCAGCGGGCGCACGAGCTGCACGCTGCCGCGGCCGGCGATGCGCTCGACCGAGGGCATCGACTCGCCGTACATCACGAGGTGCATGTCGATGCCGCGCTGAGCCCAGAAGAACAGGCCGGTGAGGTCTGTGATCGTGGCGACGGTCGAGCAGCGCACCTGCCCGCGGCGGCGCAGCCAGGCCAGCACGACGGTCACGGCGGGATAGGTCGAGACGACCACGTCGGGGTCGTGCGCGGCGATCGCGCGGGCGAGCGGGCGGGCGCCGGCGAGGCACAGCAGGCGCCTGGTGAGCAGGCGCACCGGCAGAACCTTCTCGAGCAGCCAGTAGACGAGCGTGTAGGTCCAGGGGAAGAAGCGCAGCTGCACGCGGTAGCCGTCCTCGACGACGGGGCGTACGAGCGGCCCCATCGCGGCGAGCCCGTCGATGACCTCGACCTCGGCGCCCTGCTCCGAGCTCTCGATCTGCTGCGCGAGCGCGCGGGCGGCCGCCGCGTGGCCCTCGCCCACGTCGGCGGAGAGGATCAGCACGCGCGGGGGACGACTCGCATCGGGTACCCCGTGCAGTTTGCGTGTTCGGTTGCGAGCTCGCATTGGCGGCGGTGCAGCCCGTGCTCAGGGCACGTGAGGCAAGCACGCGCGCAGGAGGCAATCCCCCCGCGTCGCGGCCCGCATAGAGGGTATCGGGCGTTGGGGACGCTTGCAGGCCGGCCAGACGCCACAATGAGCCGCATCCAGGCCGCGACGCCCATATCCGCAGCCGCGCCGAGCGGCGCCCGCGCGCGGGCGGCCGGGGGCGCCGCCGGCGCGGGCGCGCCGGCGGGCGTGCTGCGCGCGCTCGGCGCGGCCGGCCTTGTGGGCGTGCTGGCGAGCGTGTTCCTGGTGAGCGCGGGGGCCGCCTCGGCGCCCTCGCAGTACGTGCCGGGCCGCAGCGGCGGCTGGCCGGCGTGGCTCGCGGGCCCGCTGCGGGGGCTCGGGCTGGGGCTCTCGAGCGGTCGCTTCCAGGCGCTCGTGCTGGTCATGTGCGCGGGCTACCTGCTGGTGCTGGCGGCGGCGCGCAGCCTGCCGCCGGCCGCGCTGTGGGGCACGATCGTGCTCGCCAACGCGATCCTCGTGCTCGGTCCGCCGCTGATCTCCCAGGACGTCTTCGGCTACATCTCCTACGCGCGCCTGGGGGCGCTGCACGGCCTGGACCCCTACACGCACGTGGCCGCGCAAGCGCCGGCGGACGCCGCCTTCCGCTTCATCGGCTGGCCGTTCAAGCACTCGCCCTACGGGCCGCTGTTCACGCTGATCGGCTATGCGCTCGTGCCGCTGGGCGTGGCGGCGGGCCTGTGGGCGTTCAAGGCGATCGCCGCGCTGTGCGCGCTGGCGGCGGTGTGGCTGGCGGCGCGCGCGGCGGGCCGGCTGGGACGCTCGCCGGCGTGGACGGCGGCGTTCGTGGGCCTGAACCCGGTGCTGCTGGTGCTGACGGTGGGCGGCGCGCACAACGACACGATGCTGCTGGCGGCGCTGGCTGGGGCGCTGCTGCTCAGCGCCGGCGCGAGCCCGCGCCTGCGGGCCGCGGCGGGCGCGCTGGTGGCGGGCGTGGGCATCAAGGTGACCGCGGGCGTGGCGCTGCCGTTCCTGGTGCTCGCGCCGGCGCGCTGGCGCGAGCGCGCGCGGGTGGCGGCCGGGGCGCTCGGCGCGCTGGCCGTGCTGGCGCTGGTGGGCGTGCTCGGCTTCGGCGTGCACGCGCTCGGCTTCGTCGGCGCGCTCAGCGAACAGCAGCAGCTGGTGGCCACGCACAGCGTGCCGGCGGAGCTCGCGCGGCTGCTCGGGATCGGGGCCCCCGCCCACCCGCCGGCCTGGTGGCGGCACCTGTTCCTCGCGGGCTTCGCGGCGGCGCTCGCGTGCGCGCTGTGGCGCACCGCGCGGGGGGCCGACTGGCGCGTGGCGGCGGGCTGGGCGACGATCGCGCTGCTGCTGTCCACGGCGTGGCTGCTGCCGTGGTATGCGGTGTGGCCGCTGCCGCTAGCGGCCGTCGGCGGGGACCGGCGCCTGCGCGCCGCCGCGCTCGTGCTGTGCGCCTACGCGCTGCTCGTTCACCTGCCGCTTGCCGACCCGCTGCTCAGTCCGGCCCGCGCGCAGATCCTCACCAGCAGCCCCGTCCGCGTCCACGGCCTGGGACACCGCCTCGAACTCGCCGGTTTCCAGGTGCTGCACGACGTCCATCTCGATCTCCGCTGGTGAGGCGCCGGGGCGCAGGCGGCGCAGGCGGATCGTGTCGAGGCGGCGGAACTTGAGGATCTCCAGGACGTAGACGAGGTACACGCTGGCGGCCGCGACGAGCAGGCCGATGGCGAGCACGACGAGCGTCCAGCCGGTGCTGTAGTGGCCTTTGTGGTCGCTGTAGGGGATGAAGCGCAGCGCCAGCGCGAACGCGGCGAGCATCAGCGTCCAGGCGTACAGGTAGGCGATCGTGCGCCGCGAGGAGAAGCCGATGCGGGCCATGCGGTGGTGGAAGTGCTCGCTGTCGGGCTTGTAGACGGGCTGGCGGTACTTCAGGCGCTTGAGCACCACGAAGGTGGTGTCCATGAACGGCACGGCCAGCAGGATCAGCGGCAGCACGAAGGACACGACGGCCTCGGTCTTGACGGCCGCCTCGACGGTGATCACGCCCATCAGCAGGCCGAGCAGGTTGGCGCCGGCGTCGCCCATGAAGCTCGAGGCTGGCGGGAAGTTGAAGACGAGGTAGCCGAGCGCCGCGCCGGCGGTGAGCGCGGCGAGCACGCCGGGCTGCTGGCGGTCCAGGTCGAAGGCGATCACCGCCATCGTGGCGGCGATGATCGCGCACACGCCCGCGGCCAGGCCGTCGACGCCGTCGGAGAAGTTGACGACGTTCATCATCGCCACGAGCCCGAGGACGGTGAGGATCGGGCCGGCGTCGGCGGGGCCGGTGTTGGGGAAGGACAGGTGGCCGATGAACGGCAGCTCGATCGCCTTGACGGCCACGCCGAAGTGCACCACGATCACGGCAGCCACCACCTGGCCGGCGAGCTTGGGCGCCGGGTGCAGGTCGAAGCGGTCGTCTAGCGCGCCGACGGCGGTGATCACGGCGGCGGCCAGCAGCACGCCGTGCCACAGCTCGGGCTGGTGTTCGCGCGCGTAGCCGGCGGGCAGGAAGATCAGGCCGGCGACGAGCGCGCCGGCGAAGATCGCGAGGCCGCCGAGCAGCGGCGTGGGGCGTTCCGAGAGGCCGCGCTCGCGCGGTTCGTCGATCACGCCGAGCGCCCGCGCGAGGCGCATCGTCAGCGGCGTCAGCAGCGCGGTGAGCACCGCGGCGGCAAGCAGGGCGTAAAGCGCGTCGAGCTCGGTTGGATGCGCCATCGGCTCGTGCACAGCATCGCAGGCCGGGAGGTCGCGAGCGTCCAGCCGGGCGCTCGCGTCCAGATTTTTATATTTAAGAGGAGATCTACGCCGGCGTGCCGGCGGCGAGGCTCTCGTACAGCGGGTAGCGCTCGACGATCGCCCCGACGCGCTCGGCCAGCTCGCTCGCGCGGGCGTCGTATTCGGGGGTCAGCGCGACGGCGAGGATGCGCCCGACCTCCGCGAAGTCCTCGGCCCGCAGGCCGCGCGTGGCCAGCGCCGGGGTGCCGATGCGCAGCCCCGAGGCCTCCATCGGCGGGCGCGGGTCGAAGGGCACCGCGTTGCGGTTGACGGTGATGCCGACCTCGTGCAGGCGATCCTCCGCCTGGCGGCCGCTCAGCTCGGGGTCGGCCTCGCGCAGGTCGACGAGCGTGAGGTGGACGTCGGTGCCGCCGGTCAGCACGTTGACGCCGTGGCCGGCCCGCAGCAGCTCGGCGGCCACGGCCTGGGCGCCCGCGATCGTGCGCCGCTGGCGCTCGGCGAACAGCTCGCTGGCGGCGATCCGCAGCGCGACCGCCTTGGCGGCGATCACGTGCTCCAGCGGTCCGCCCTGCTGGCCGGGGAACACGGCCGAGTCGATCTTCTTGGCGTGCTCGGCCTTGCACAGGATGATCCCCGCGCGCGGCCCGCCGAGCGTCTTGTGGGTGGTGGTCGTGACGACGTCGGCGCCGAAGTCGATCGGGTTGGGGTGCAGGCCGGCGGCGACCAGGCCGGCGAAGTGGGCCATGTCGACCATCAGCAGCGCGCCGACCTCGTCGGCGATCTCGCGGAAGCGAGCGAAGTCCAGCTGGCGGGGGTACGCCGACCAGCCGGCGAGCAGCATCTTCGGGCGGCGCTCGCGGGCGATCCTCGCGACCTCGTCCATGTCGATCAGGCTGCTCTCGCGGTCGACCTCGTAGGCGGCGATGTCGTACAGGCGCCCGGATACGTTGATCTTCATGCCGTGCGTGAGGTGTCCGCCGTGCGCCAGCGACAGGCCCATGATCGTCTCGCCGGGCTGGAGCAGCGCGTGATAGACGGCGGTGTTGGCCTGCGCGCCCGAATGGGGCTGGACGTTGGCGTGCTCGGCCCCGAACAGCGCCTTGGCGCGGTCGATCGCGAGCTGCTCGGAGACGTCGACCCACTCGCAGCCGCCGTAGTAGCGCCGGCCGGGGTAGCCCTCGGCGTACTTGTTGGTCAGCACCGAGCCCTGGCATTCGAGCACCGAGCGCGGCACGAAGTTCTCCGAGGCGATCATCTCCAGCGTGCCCTGCTCGCGTTCGAGCTCGCCGCGCAGCGCCTCGGCGATCTCGGGGTCGATCTCTGCCAGCGGCTGGTTGAAGTAGTCGGGGCTCAACTCACTCACGGCGCCTCCTCGGACGGGTCTCAGCTTCTTCGGTGCCCAGGCGCGCGGCGGTGGCGCTTGCCGCTCCCCGGTGGTCGCTTCCACCTAAAGGCGCCAGTCGCGGCAGCTGTCACGAGGCTAGCACCCCGCGGCCCCGCGGGGCGATCGCCCGGCGTCCGCACTCGGCGCCGGCGGTGCGGCCGCGGCCGGGCGACGCCCGCGACTCAGTCGAGCGAGGTTAGCGCCGCGCGCACGGCCTCGCGCGCCATCGCGCCCTCGCGCAGCACGTGCCAGCGGCGGTGCTCGGCGTAGTCGCGCAGGTCGACCACGGTCGAGGGGGTGCCGGGCAGCTCGCCGCCGTCGAGCACGCAGTCGGCGCCCTCGCGCAGGCTCGCGGGGATCTGCCCGAGCGTGCGCGCGTCGGGCTCGCCCGAGATGTTGGCGCTGGTCTGCATCACGCCCAGCGTCAGCTCGCCGAGCGCGGCGAGGCTCTCGGGCAGCCGCGGCACGCGCAGCCCCAGCGTGGCCGGGTCGGTGCGGCAGGCGGGCGCGAAGCGCGCCGCCGGGTTGGCCAGCAGCGCGGTGACGGGCCCGGGCAGCAGCGCCTGCAGCGCGGCGCTTTCGTCGGGGTGCAGGTCGCCGAGCAGCTCCAGGGCGGGCTCGAGCGCGAAGAACATGACGGCGGCCGGGCGCGCCGCGGGGCGGCCCTTGAGCGCGTACAGGCGCCGCGCGGCCTGCTCGTCGTCGGGGTCGCAGCAGACGCCGTAGACGGTGTCGGTGGGCAGCACGGCGACCCCGCCGCCCGCGACGCAGTCGCGCAGGCGCATGGCGTCCTGCTGGCTCAGCTGTTGCTGCTCGCCGGTCTTCGCGCTCATCACGTGTGCCGTTCGGCGATCACCACCCTCTGGATCCGTGCGAGGTCTCGCTCAAACCGTATCGCGTCGAAGCCGGCCGTGCGGATCAGCTCGGCGACTGTTGGAGCCTGGCCGGCGCCGACCTCGAGCGCGAGCAGGCGCGTCTCGGGCCGGCCGGCCAGCTGACCCAGCAGCGCGCGGATCGCGTCGAGGCCGTCGGCGCCGGCGAACAGCGCCGTGGCAGGCTCGTGGCGGAGGATCTCCGGCGCCAACCCGGGGCGCTCGGAGTCGGCGACGTAGGGGAGGTTGGAGAGGATCGCGTCGAACTCGCCGAGGCCGTCGAGCAGGTCGGCCTGGAGCAGCGGCACGTCGAGCTCGAGGCGCTCGGCGTTGAGCGCGGCCAGCTCGAGCGCGCGGGCGCTGAGGTCGCTGGCGCTGACGTGCAGGTCCGGGCGCTCCTCCTTGAGCGCGAGCGCGACCGCGCCGCTGCCGGTGCCGAGGTCGAGCACGCGCGCGCCGGCCGCGAGCCCGAGCCCGACCTCGACCAGCAGCTCGGTCTCCGGGCGCGGGATCAGCGCGCGCGGGTCGACCACCAGCTCGATGCGCCTGAAGTGGCGCCGTCCGAGGATGTAGGCGACCGGCTCGCGCTCGACCGCGCGCCGGCGAACGGCGTCCTGGAAGGCGCGCACCGCGGGTCCGGCGACCGGCGTGTCGGGGTCGGTGAGCAGGCGCTCGCGGGGCACGCCGAGCACGTCGGCGAGCAGCAGCTCGGCGTCGAGCTTCGGCGTCTGGCAGCCGGCGGCGGCGATCGCGGTGACGGCGCCCTGGAGCGCCTCGCGCGCCGGCGTGCCCTCGCGGATCGGCGCTCCCGCGGTGTCGGCTTCGGTCGCCATGCCCCCGTGGCGGGCGCTCAGGCGAGCGCCTGCGCCTCCAGGCGTCTGCGCTTCTCGTCGGACTGCAGCGCCTCGGTGAGCTCGTCGAGCTCGCCTTCGAGCACCTGGTCGAGGTTGTGGACGGTGAGCTTGATGCGGTGGTCGGTCACGCGGCGCTCGCCGTAGTTGTAGGTGCGGATCTTCTCGGCGCGCTCGCCGCTGCCGACCTGCGAGCGGCGGTCGGCGGCGAGCTCGGCCTGCTGCTCGGCCAGCGCGCGCTCGTACAGGCGCGCGCGCAGCACGCGCAGCGCCTTCTCGCGGTTCTGCAACTGGGACTTCTCGTCCTGCATCGAGACGACGATCCCGGAGGGCTTGTGGGTGACGCGCACCGCCGAGTCGGTCGTGTTGACCGACTGGCCGCCCGGCCCGGAGGAGCGGTAGACGTCGATCTGCAGGTCGCCCGGGTCGACCTGCACGTCCACGTCCTCGGCCTCGGGCAGCACGGCGACGGTCGCGGTCGAGGTGTGGACGCGTCCCTGGGACTCGGTCTGGGGGATGCGCTGCACGCGGTGGGTGCCGCCCTCGAACTTGAACACCGAGTAGGCGCCGTCGGGCCGGTCGGGCGTGGTCGGCGGGGACTTGACCGCGAACGTGTACTTGCCGTCGCCGATGTCCATCGGCTCGGTCTGAAAGCCGCGCCGCTCGGCGTAGCGGGTGAGCATGCGGTAAAGGTCGCCGGCCCACAGGCCGGCCTCCTCGCCCCCGGTCGCCCCCTGGATTTCCACGATCACGCTCTTGTCGTCGTTGGGGTCGCGCTCGACCATCGCCAGGCGGATCTCCTCTTCGAGCTGCTCGATCCGCCGGCGCGCCTCGCCGAGATCCTCGCGCAGCTCCGCGTCCTCGCCCATCTCGGCGAGCAGTTCCTCGGCGCCGGCGGCGTCGTCGTGGGCGCGGCGCCACTGCTCGGCGAGCTTGGCGGCGGGCTCGAGCTGGCGGTAGGCGCGCCCGACCTCGGCGTAGCGTTCGCGGTCGGAGATCACCTCGGGGTCGGTGATCTGCCGCCCCAGCTCCGCGAAGCGCGACTCGATCTGCTCGACGAGCTCTTCGATCATCGTCCGAGCGTACAATGGCCGCGTGTTGCGGGGGGCGCTGCGGCGAGCGAGGACGGCTTCGGCCGTGGGCGTCCTCGCGCTCGCCTCGGGGGTCGCGGCGATCGACGGCTCCGCCGCGCGGGGGGCCGCCGGTAGGCCCCAGCACGACCTCTACGAATGGCACCCCAACGGCGAAGGCAACGGGCCGATGCTGATGCTCGAGGACAAGCTCGACCTCACCGGGCGCTTCGACGTGCAGTGCCAGAAGACCTGGATCTACGTCGGGTTCGGCAGCGTCTTCGCGCTGAACACGACGACCGGCGAACTGTCGGGCAGCGTCGAATTCCCGCAGGCGTCGATCGGCGTGGGCTCGAGCTACAGGGGCGCCGAAGTCAACTGGTATGACTTCAAGAGCGGCGGGCCACTGCACGCGACGCTCGCGGGCACGGCCACGCCGGCGGCGGCCACCGGCACGCTGACGCTGAAGCTCTACTCGGTCGCGCGGGCGCGCAGGCACCGCAAGCGCCGGGCCAAGCCGCGCAGGACGCTGAGCGCGAGCTGCGCGATCTCCTTCGACGCGCCCAACGTGTACGCGCCGGAAGGCGAAGCGCCGCCGAGCGAAGCGCCGCCCGCGGCAACCGGCGAATGAGCTGCGGCGCGGACGCGGGCTGACCTGAGCCGCGGCGCGCGGCGGCGACCCAAGGCCGCCGCCGCGCGCCGCCCGTCGGCGAGCTCGCGCAGCTCGTCGAGCGTCGCCGAGAGCGACTCCAGGGCGTCGCGCTCCAGCGGCAGGCCGTCCGCGCCCAGCGCCTCGTCGGCCTGCGGGATCGGCAGCTCGCGGTCGACCACGCGCGCTCCGATCGTGCTCAGCACCTTGCGCAGCTCGGCCTGCGCCCACACGGCTCCGAAGAGGCTCGTGCTGGCGCCGATCACGGCCGCCGGCTTGCCCGTCAGCGGCGTGCTCGCGAGCGGCCGCGAGACCCAGTCGAGGGCGTTCTTGAGCACGCCCGGGATCGATGCGTTGTACTCGGGCGTCGCGATCAGCACCGCGTCGGCCCGGGCGATCGCGTCCTTCAGCGCGGCGACCGCCGGCGGCGGCTCGTGCTCGTCGTCCTCGTTGAAGGGAGGTATCGCGTCGAGCTGGTCGAACAGGACCAGCTCGACGCCCTCGGGCAGGAGCGCGGCGGTGGCGGCCAGCAGGCGGGAGTTGTGCGAGTCGCGCCTGAGGCTGCCCGATATCCCGAGGATCCTCATCGCCCTACTCCTTGACGAACTCGAGCGAGACCTCGAGCTTGACGTCGTTCTCCAGCGCGAAGCCGCCTTTGGGCAGCGGCGCGTTCCAGTTCAGGCCGAACTGGGTGCGGTCGACGACGGCCTCGAGCTCGACGCCGACGCCCTCCTTGCCGGCGATGTTCTCGTGCGGGCCGACGATCGTGCCGCGTGCCGTGACCGGGTGGGTGTTGCCCTTGATCGTCAGCTCGCCGGCGACCGTCAGCGCGCCGTCCTCGCCGAGCTCGACCGACGAGGAGGTGAAGCTGATCTGCGGGTAGCTCGCCGAGTCGAAGAAGTCGGGCGACTTCAGGTGGCCGGCGAGGTTCTCGTCCTTGACGGCGAGCGAGTCGACGTTGACGGAGCCCTTCAGCCGCAGGCCCTCGTCGGTCGCGTCCAGCTCGCCCTGGTAGTCCTCGAAGCGGCCACGGAAGGTCGCCACGACCATGTGCTTGACCGAGAAGCCGACGTGCGAGTGGATCGTGTCGATCTTCCACGTGCCGGCCCCGATCTGCTGCGTTGCTGTGCTCACGGTGCTCTCCTTTGATGTCGTTTGGCTGTTGCTCTCCACGGGTTTCCCGGACCGTGGTCCGTTTACTCCCACAAGCATAGCAGCTAAGAGGACCACAGTCCGTTTACGCTAGGATGGATGATGTGAAGACGATGTACGAGCTGCCGGTGATCGCCGAGGAGCGCGGTGAGCGCCAGGACGCCGCCCGCAATCGCGAGCGCATCCTGTGTGCCGCCCGGCGCCTGTTCGACGAGCGCGGCGCGGACTGTGTGACGATGGACCAGGTCGCCGACGCGGCGGGCGTCGGCAAGGGCACGCTCTTCCGCCGCTTCGGCTCGCGCGCCTCGCTCGCGGCGGCGCTGCTGTCAGAGCACGAGCGCGCGCTGCAGGAGGGCTTCATCCGCGGCGAGCCGCCGCTCGGCCCGGGCGCGCCGGCGCGCGAGCGGCTGGTCGCGTTCGGGGAGGCGATGCTCGACATGCTCGAGGCGCACTCCGAGCTGATCGCCTGCGCGGACGCCGGCGCGGTGCGCTACGCGCACCCCACCTACGGGGTGCACCGCCTGCACGTGCTGCTGCTGCTGCGCGAGGCCGACCCGCAGTGCGACGCCGAGGTGCTCGCCGACGCGCTGCTGGCCGCGCTCGGGGCGGAGCTGTTCGTGTACCAGCGCGCGGCGCAGGGCATGTCGCTGGAGCGCCTGAAGGCCGGCTGGCGCGAGCTAGTCGCCGGTTAGGCTAGGCGACGACCTCGACGCCGACGAGATCCGCGGCGCTCAGCTCGCCGGGCTTCTCGCGGTCGAGCACGGCCTGCAGCGCGGCGATCGCCACGGCGAGCTGGTCGAGGTCGGGCTCGCGCGTCGTCAGCAGCTGCAGCTTGAGCCCGGGCCACATCAGCGCGCGCACCCAGCCGCGCGTGCGGTTGCGCCCGGCGAACTTGATCAGCTCGAAGGAGATGCCGGCGATCACGGGCACGCCCAGGATGCGCGTGGCCATCAGCCAGTACCACGCCGGCAGGCCGATCGGCGCGAACACGAAGATCGCGACGATCATCACGATCAGCAGGAAGCTCGTGCCGCAGCGCGGGTGCAGGCGCGAGAAGCGCTGCGCGTTGGCGGGCGTCAGCGCCAGCCCGGCCTCGAAGCAGGAGATCGTCTTGTGCTCGGCGCCGTGGTACTCGAACACGCGCCGCAGGTCGCGCACGCGCGAGAGCGCCAGCATGTAGCCGAGGAACAGGGTGGTGCGAATGACGCCCTCGACCAGCCAGAAGAGCCACGAGGAGCCGAGCTGGTGCTTGATCAGGCTGGTCAGCCCGACGGGCACGAGGAAGAACAGGATGATCGCGAGCGCCATCGCGACGACGATCGTGCCGATCCACAGCGCCTTCGGGATCTCTTCGGGGCCGGCCTCGCCGTCGGCGGGCGCGCCCTCGGCCGTGGAGCCGTCGGGCGGCGCCGCGGGGCGCTCCTCGGGCGGCAGCTGGGCGTTGGCGGCGAGCTCGAGCGCGCGAAAGCCGATCGCCATCGAGCCGCCGAGCGCGACGATCCCGCGCAGGATCGGCAGCCGCAGCGCACGGTGGCGTTTGAGCGCCGAGTCCAGCGGCAGCGCGGTGACCTCGATCTCGCCGAGCTCGCCCTCCTCCTCGGCGGGCTTGCGCACGGCCACCGCCCAGTTGGACACGCCGCGCATCATCACGCCCTCGATCACGGCCTGGCCGCCGAGCGGCGCGTCGCGCTGGGCGCTCAGCTCGCCGTGGCCGTCGAGCAGCGCCCCCGTCGCGGAGTTCGCCGTAGCGGGCGCCTCGCGCTGGCGCTCGGCCGCCGGTGCGGCCGGGGCCGCCACCGCAAGCGCCGGCTCTGGCGACTGGCCGATCCTCGATCGGGGGGCGGCCAGTCGCTCGGCCATCGGACTACTGGGCGGCCCGCTGGGCCGAGTGCAGCCGGCCCTTGGCGACCCTGCGCTGGAAGCGCTCGACGCGCCCGCCGGTGTCCATCAGCTTCTGCTTGCCGGTGTAGAACGGGTGGCAGTTGGAGCACACCTCAACGTGCAGCTCCTCCCGGGTGGCGCGCGTGAGGAACTCGTTCCCGCAGGTGCAGCGCACGTGCGCGGTGATGTACTTGGGGTGGATCTCTGTCTTCATCGTCGCTCGATTCTAGCGGGCGAGGCGAGCCGCGCTGCCGGGCCGGGCGCGCGGGCCGCTCGCTCAGGCCGTGGCGGCGGAGCCCGGCGTGGAGCCGGCGGGCGTGCTCGCGGCCGGCTGTTCGCAGCTCGCGCTGTGCAGCTGCGCGACCTTGATCGTGTGGCCGGCGGCGTCCACCCAGCGGAAGCTGACCAGGCCGCGGTAGAAGGCCGGCGCGGACAGGTTCGTGAACTGCTGGATGTGGGCGAAGACCTTGACGCCCGGGGCGGAGCTGCGCCAGGCGCCGAGGCCCGGCGCGGTGACGGCGCGGTAGCGCAGCGCGCTGCCGGCGCGCTCCTCGAGCTGGATGCGCAGCTGCATGCGCGCGGTGCCGGGCACCGCCGTCATTTCCCCGGAGATGGTGGCCGAGCGTTCGGTCTGGGGCGCGGTCGCGGTGGCGCACTGCTCGAGCGTGGCGAGCGCCGGCGTTTTGGGGCTCGTGGCGGTGCCCGTCCCGCCCTGTCCGGTGGAGCTGGCGCCGGGCTGCAGGGTGGCGCCCGCGCCGCCCGCCGTGTCTCCGACCGCCGCCGCCGGCGCGAGCGCGAGCAGCGCGAGAGCGCACCCGAGCGCCGCGCGGCGCTCCGCGCGAGCCGGCGATGACAGATGAGGACCGCTGGAAAGCATTCTCTTCACACGCCCTAACACTGCGAAGGCCCGCGGGTTTCGCTGCGGCGGCCGCGCGCCGGCCCTGTCTCCATCGGCCTGCGCCCCCGCGCGGCTTCGCTCAGGTGATCTGGTACAGCGGCCCGTCGCCCCCCTCGGGGGTCGTCAGCCGGCCGCCCTTGGCGGTGATCGCGCCGCACTGCACGCAGTTGGTGTAGTTGACGATCACGTCCACCATGCCGTGCTCGGGCGCGTCCTCGGGGATCTCGTAGACCCCCGCCGGGCACATCCAGCGCCACGTTTCGGCGACCTCGCGGGGCACGCGTTTGCGCACCCGGATGTGGTTGGGCGCGTCGTCGCGGGTCGCGTTGCCGGTGATGAACACGCTCGAGAGCTTGTCGAAGGTGTACTTGCCGTCGGGCTTGGGGTAGACGTCCTTGGTGTCGCCGACGAACATCGGCTTGGCGTCGTTGCGGTGCCAGGCGGCGCGGCCGGGGAGCTTGCCCTTGGTGATCTGCTGGATGCCGCTCGGCAGCCCGCCCAGGATCATCCCCTTCTGCAGCGGCTGGCGCGCGTTGCGCACCTCCCACAGCTCTTTGCCGACGGAGGACTCCTCGACCGCCTGCTCGTAGGACTCGAGGTTCCTCTCGCCGCGCTGGAGCGCGGCGTGGATCGACTCGGCCGCGAGCATGCCGGCCTTGATGCAGTGGTGGACGCCCTTCAGCGCCATCGTGTCGACCATCCCGCCGGAGTCGCCGACTAGCAGCGCGCCGGGCATGCTCAGCTTGGGCATCGACCAGTAGCCGCCGCCGGGCAGCGCCTTGGCGCCCCAGGCGACGCGCTCGCCGCCCTCGAGGATCCCGCGCACGAGCGGGTGCAGCTTGAAGGTCTGGAGCAGGTCGTGGGGAGAGGTGGTGGCGTCGGCGTACTCCAGCTCGACCACGAAGCCGATCGAGACCATGTCCTCGCCGGTCTTCTCGTTCTTCATCGGGTAGATCCACGTCCCCCCGACCTGGCCGTACTTGGGCGAGATCTTCAGCGGCCAGGGCCCGAGCGTGTGGATCAGGCGGTCCAGCGGCTTGGGCACCTTCCAGACCTCCTTGACGCCGAGCTCCCAGACCTGCGGCTCGCGCCCCTCGGCGAGGTCGAACTCCTTGATCGCGGCGCCCGTCAGGTGACCCCAGCAGCCCTCGGCCAGCACCGTGGCGTGGGCCTTGATGTCGGTGCCCGGCTCGAAGTTGCCGAGCGGCTCGCCGTCCTTGCCGCGCCCCTTGTCGCCGGAGCGCACGCCGACGACGACGCCGTCCTCGACCACCAGCTGGGTGGCGGCGGTCTCCGTGAGGATGTAGGCGCCGGCGTCTTCGGCCTGCTGCTGCTGGTAGCGGGCGAGCGCCGAGACCGAGACGACCTCGTTGCCGTGGTTCTTGAACGGCGGCGGCGTGGGCACGCGGAAGGAGACCTTGGAGTTGGGGGTCATGTAGACCGCCTCCTTGGTGACCTCGCCGAAGGCGAAGCCCTCCTTGCGCCAGTCCTCGCGGGTCATCTCCGGGAACAGCTCCTGCAGCGGCCCCGGACGCATGACCGCCCCCGAGAGGTTGTGCCCGCCGCAGGTCTTGGCCTTCTCGACCACGGCGACCGGCACTTCGCCCAGGCGCTCCAGCGTCTCGGGGTCGTCGGCCAGCAGCTGCAGCAGGCGGTTCGCGCACGCCAGCCCGGCGGTGCCGCCGCCGACGATCACCACGCCGACCTCGATCAGCTCGTCCTCGGGGTCGAGGCCGCGCTTGATGAATTCCTTGCGCGAGTCGACCGGCGGCGGATAGGCCGCCGGCGCCACCTTGCCGTTGCTGGAGCCGTGTCCGGACATCGCGCGCTCAGCTGCCCTTCTTGGCCTTCACGGCCTCGGTGAGCTTGGGCAGGATCTTGTTGAGGTCGCCGACGATCCCGAGGTCCGAGAATTCGAAGATCGGCGCGTTCGCGTCCTTGTTGATCGCGACGATGTTCTCCGAGCTCTGCATGCCGACCTTGTGCTGGATCGCGCCGGAGATGCCCGCGGCGAGATACAGCTTCGGCGAGACCGTCTTGCCGGTCTGGCCGATCTGCGCCGCGTAGGGGTACCAGCCGGCGTCGACGACCGCGCGCGTCGCGGCCACGGCGGCGTTGCCGCCGAAGGCCGCCGCGAGGTCCTCGGCCAGCTGGAAGCCCTCGGCCTTGCCGAGGCCGCGGCCACCGGCGACGAGGATGTCGGCGCCCTCGATGTCGACGTCGGCGCCGCGCTGTTCGCCGCGCGTGACCATCGTCGCCTGCTGCGCCTGCGGCGAGAGCTCGAAGCTGAGCGTCTCGACCGGGGCGTCGGCGCCGCCGACGTCCTTGATCTCGAACGCGTTCAGGCGCCCGATGACGATGCCCACCTCGGAGCGGTATTTGACTTCGGAGATCGAGGAGTCGCCGAGGATCGGGCGCTCGGCGATCAGCTCGCCGCCCTCCGCCCGCACGTTGGTGACCTCCATGACCACGCCGGCGCCGAGGCGCGCGGCCAGGCCGGCGCCGATCTCGAAGCCGAGCAGGCCGCCGCCGAACAGCGCGTAGGAGTAGCCGCCGGCGGCGATCGCCGCCGCCATCGCGTCGACCAGCGGCTGGGCCAGGCCCTCGGGGCCCTCGGCGACGAGCACCTTCTTGGCGCCGTATTTGCCCAGCGAGGCCGCCAGGTCCCGCGGCACGTTCTCGCCGAGCAGGATCGCGTGCGCCTCGCCGCCGAGCTCGGCGGCGAGCTTGGCGCCCTCGGAGACGGCGCCGAGCGAGTTCTTGTTGATCGCGCCGTCGTAGTGCAGCGCGTAAACGAGGATGTTCGGCATCTAGATCAGCTTCCTCTCGTCGAGCCAGGCGATGATTTTCTCAACGGTTTCGCCGGTGTCCTCGTCTTCGATGATCTCCCCGGCGGCCTTAGCGGGCGGCGCCT
Organism: Solirubrobacteraceae bacterium; assembly: GCA_035939315.1. Taxonomy (GTDB): domain Bacteria; phylum Actinomycetota; class Thermoleophilia; order Solirubrobacterales; family Solirubrobacteraceae; genus Palsa-744. The sequence goes on from DASZFZ010000106.1 coordinate 17,694, forward strand.
TCGCGGCCACCCACTGGGCGGCCGAGTTCTCGCCGCCGACTTTCGCGGGGTCGATTCCGACGTCGCCGGCGCTGACCGTGTCCAGCGGCTTCTTCTTGGCGCCCATGATCGCCTTCAGCGAGGGGTAGCGCGGCTCGTTGATCGCGTCGCCGACGGAGATCACGGCCGGCAGCTTGACCTGCACGGTGTCGTAGCCGTACTCGGCCTGGCGCTCGCAGCGCAGGCCCTCCGACTCGACGTCCATCTTGATCACCTGGGTCAGCGAGGGCATGCTCAGGTGCTCGGCCACGACCGCGCCGATCGTGTAGCACTCGCCGTCGTCGGACTGCTGCCCGAGCAGCACCAGGTCGGGGCTCTCGCGCTGCAGCGTCTTGGCCAGCGCGTAGCCGGTGGCGGCCACGTCCGAGCCGGCGACGGCCGGGTCGGCGAGGTGGACCGAGCGGTCGGCGCCGAGCGAGACGGCCTTGTGCAGGGCGCGCACGGCGCTCTCCGGGCCCATCGTGACGGCCACGATCTCCTCGACGGGGACGCTGCCGCCCTCCTTGATCTGCATCGCCGCCTCGATGGCGTGCGTGTCATACGGGTTGAGGTTCTTCTCGCCGCTGCGGTCCATGCGCCCCGTCGAGGGGTCGATCCTCTTCTCGACGGCGGCGTCCGGGACCTCCTTCACCAGGACGCATATCTTCATTTAGTGGGCTTCTCCTTGATCTAAGTACGTGAATCCTACCTGCTCACGCGGTTGACTGACGAGTCAATCAAGTCGCGCTTCCGTCCGTCTCACCGGCTCGCCACGGCGCCGCGGATGAAATCCACGATCGCCTGCGTGGGCGCGCCCGGGGTGAAGACCTCCGCCACGCCGAGGCCCTTCAGCTCCGGGATGTCCTCGGCGGGGATCGTGCCGCCGACCGTCACGAGCACGTCCTCGACGCCCTGCTCGCGCAGCAGCTCGACGACCCGCGGCACGAGCGTCATGTGCGCGCCCGAGAGGATCGACAGGCCGACCGCGTCGGCGTCCTCCTGGATGACCGTCTCGACGATCTGCTCGGGCGTCTGGTGCAGGCCCGTGTAGATCACCTCCATGCCCGCGTCGCGCAGCGCCCGCGCGATGATCTTGGCGCCGCGGTCGTGACCGTCGAGGCCGGGCTTGGCGACGACCACGCGGATCTTGCTGTTGGGTGCGGGAGCGGCTGGAGTCATCGAAGGACGCTGTGGGGTGAGCTTGCGGCTAGCGAACGTGGCGTCCGCCGCCCAGGCGCCTGTCCTGCGGACGTGCCGGGGTCGACCGGCGGCGCGCGGAGGGGGATTGTATGGCGCGCGGGCGCGTCGATGCCGCGCGGGTGCGAGCGCCGGCGCCGGCTCCGCGCTCGAGCGCCATCCGCCCGAGCGAGGCGAGCGCGGTCCCCGCGCCGAGCGCCGCGAGCACCTTCAGGCGCCGGCCGAGCCGGTCGAGCTCGATCACCTCCCAGCCCTCCCGCAGCGCCACCTGCCGCAGCACCGGATCGGGGTTGACGACCAGCGCGTGGCCGACGGCGCGCAGCATCGGCAGGTCGGACTCGGAGTCCGAGTAGGCGTAGGAGGCCGCCAGGTCGATGCGCTCGCGCGCCGCCACCTCCTGCATCGAGAGGACCTTGCCCTCGCGGTAGTTGAAGGGGCCGGCGGGCCGGCCGGTGTAGCGGCCGTCGATCACCTCCGAGCGCGAGCCGATGCCGCCGTCGAAGGCGAGCACGATCGCGAGCAGGTCGGCCATCTCCTGCGAGGCCGCGGTCAGGATGTAGACCGGCTGGCCGGCGTCCTGGTGCGCGTAGGCGCGCTCCAGCATCTGCGGGTACAGCCGCGGCAGCACGCCCGAGAGCACGCGCGGCGTGAGCCGCTCCAGGTCGCGCACGCGCACGCCCGCGATCATCTTGCCGACGCGCTTGCGCACGTCGTCGGCGCGTTCGTCGGTCGAGCCGCGCAGGCGGAAGCGCAGGTTCTCGAACACGTCGCGCGCGAGGCGCCGGCGCGAGATCATGCCGCTCTCATAGGCCGCGCGGGCGAAGTGGATCCCGGAGGACCCCGCCATCAGGGTCTTGTCGAGATCGAAGAACGCCGCTCCGCGCGGCTGGTGGCCGTTAGCCGACTGCGCCATCCGCGTGAGCGCGCCGCCCGGCCCCGCGCGCGTCTCAGACCTTGATGATGAGGGCGTCGCCCTGCCCGCCGCCCGAGCAGATCGCGGCGCAGCCGAGGCCGCCGCCGCGGCGGCGCAGCTCGTGCACGAGCCCGCCGATGATGCGCGCGCCGGAGGCTCCGATCGGGTGGCCGAGCGCGACCGCGCCGCCGTTGACGTTGACGCGGTCCTCCTCGATGCCGAGCATGCGGATCGAGTTCAGGGTGACCGACGCGAAGGCCTCGTTGATCTCCCACAGGTCGATGTCGCCCGGCTGCAGGCCGGCCTTCTCGAGCGCCTTCTTGGCGGCGCTCGCGGGGGTGGTGGCGAGGTAGGCGAAGTCGTTGGCGCTCTGCGCGTGCGCGACGATCTCGGCGAGCGGCTGCTTGGCGTTGGCGGCGGCCCACTCCTCGGAGGCGAGCACGAGCGCGCCGGCGCCGTCGTTGACGCCGGGCGAGTTGCCGGCGGTGTGCGAGCCCTCCTTGCCGACGAGCCCGGGCAGCGCCGCGAGCTTCTCCAGCGAGGTGTCGCGCCGCGGGCCCTCGTCGATCTCGACGACCGTGCTCTGCTTGCGGCCGTTGACCGTGACGGGCACGATCTCCTCGGCCATGCGCCCCTCGTCGATGGCCGCGAGCGCACGCTCGTGCGAGCGCAGCGCCCAGCGGTCGAGGTCCGCGCGGGTCATCTCGAACTCATCGGCGACCTCGGTCGCCTCGATGAACATCTGCTTGCCGGAGAAGGGGTTGGTGAGCCCGTCGTGGACCATCGCGTCGAGCATCTTCGCGTCGCCCATGCGGTAGCCGAAGCGCGCCTGGGGCAGCAGGTAGGGCGCCTGGGACATCGACTCCATGCCGCCGCCCACGCCGACCTGCATGTCGCCGGCGCGGATCGCCTGGTCGATGATCACGCAGGAGCGCAGCCCCGACGCGCAGACCTTGTTGATCGTCTCCGAGGAGACCTCCTTGGGGACGCCGGCCTTGATCTGCGCCTGGCGCGAGGGGATCTGCCCCTGGCCGGCCTGCAGCACCTGGCCCATGACGACGTGCTCGACCTGCTCGGGCTCTACGCCGGCGCGCTCGAGCGCCGCGCCGATCGCCACCCCGCCGAGCTCGACGGCTGGCAGCGTGGACAGGCCGCCGCCCATCTTGCCTACTGGGGTTCGCGCGCTGGCGAGGATCACGGTCTTTGACATGGCAGTCAGCTCTGCTCCTGTTGGTCGCTTGGGCCGGTGTGGCAGCGAGGAATGCTAGTGGACCGCCGGCGGTTTCCTTCGGAGGGCCGGCGGGAAACCTGGATTGACACAACCGCGGCGTGGCCCCCGGCTCGCGCCGACAAACCGTTCACAAGCTGGATAAGGTGCCGGCGCATGCAGATAACCGCAACCACCGAAGCTGCCGGGACGAGCGATGCGGACACGGTCGTCCTGGGGTTGTTCGAGGACGCCGGGGCTCCGCCCGAGGCTCCCGCCGCCGTCGCCGAGCTGCTCGAGTCCGGCGAGGCGCGCGGCTCGTTCAAGGCGCTCGCCCTGACCCACGACAAGGGCAAGCGCTGGCTGCTCGTCGGCCTGGGCGCACGCGAGGACTTCACGCCGGAGCGCGCGCGGGTCGCCGCCGCGGCCGCGCGCACGCGTGCGCGCGAGCTCGCCGCGCGCACGCTCTGCTGGCAGCTGCCGGCGGACCTCGACGCCGAGCTGGCGCGCGCGGTCGCCGCCGCGATCGTCGAGGGCACGATCCTCAGCGACTACCGCTTCGAGCTGCACAAGTCGCCGCCGCCGGCCGGCGAGGCCGAGAGGCGGACAGGCGAGCGTCCACTGGAGGGGCTGACGCTCGCCGGCGCGGGCGAGCTCCAGGACGCGGCGCGCCAGGCGGCGCTGGTGGCCGAGGCCGTCAACCGCGCGCGCGACCTGCAGAACCGTCCGGGCAACGACCTCACGCCAACCGTGCTCGGCGAGTACGCGAAGGCGCTCGGCGAGGAGATCGAGGGCCTGTCCGTGCAGGTCGAGGGCCGCGAGGCGCTGCTCGCGCGTGGCATGGGCGCGTTCGCCGCCGTCGCGCAGGGCTCCGAGCAGGAGCCCGCGCTGATCACGCTCCGCTACGAGCCGCCGGCCGCGGCCGGCGGGACGCCGGGCGGCCCCACGCTCGGACTGGTGGGCAAGGCCGTGACCTTCGACAGCGGCGGCATCTCGCTGAAGCCCGGCGCGAAAATGGCGGAGATGAAGTTCGACATGTCAGGCGGCGCGGCCGTGATCGAGGCGATCGGCGAGATCGCCCGCCTGCGGCTGCCGCTGCGCGTGATCGGCGTGGTCGGCGCGACCGAGAACCTGCCGAGCGGCGCCGCGATCAAGCCGGGCGACATCGTCAAGGCCGCCAACGGCAAGACGATCGAGATCAACAACACCGACGCCGAGGGACGCCTGGTGCTCGCCGACTGCCTGTGGCACGCGATCGGCGAGGGGGCCGAGCAGGTGATCGACCTGGCCACCCTGACGGGCGCCGTGATCATCGCGCTCGGCTCGACCTACGCGGGGCTGATGAGCAACGACGACGCGTTCGCCGCGAGGATCGCGGCGGCCGGCGAGCTGACCGGCGAGATCGTCTGGCGCCTGCCGCTACACCCCGAGTACGAGGAGCTGGTCAAGGGCCGCTACGGCGACCTCGACAACGCGCCCGAAGCGCGCAAGGCCGGCACGATCGTGGGCGGCACGTTCCTGTCGAACTTCGTCGGCGAGACCCCCTGGGCGCACCTCGACATCGCCGGCTCGGCCTGGGAGCTGGACCGCGAGTACGTCGGCAAGGGCGCCTCGGGCTACGGCGTGCGCCTGCTGGTGGAGCTCGCGCGCTCCTACTGCGGCTGAGACGCCCGCCCGGCGCGCCGCTGCAGGACGCCCGCGGGCGCGGCCGCTCGCCCGCTGGCGCGGCCGCAGGAGGGCCTCGGCCTGTTCAGCGGCTCGCGGCGGGCACGGCCGCCTGCGCCCAGTCGATGACCGCCTGGGGGCGCTGCTCGGGCACCCAGTGGGCCACGCGCTCGAGCAGCTCGACGCGGAGGTTGGGCTGACCGTCCACCGCTCCGGCGGCGACGCCGCGCGAGACCGCGTCTGAGCGGCCGAGGATCAGCGTGGTGGGCACCTGCAGCTTGGCGTGCGCGTAGGCGCCGCGGGCGAGCGCCGGGAGCTCGCGGGTCAGGAAGGTGCGGTACATCGCGACGGTGACCGCCGGGGGGATGTGCTCGGCGAAGATGTCGACGTCGGCGGCCTCCAGCGGTTCGCCGAAGCGCCCGAACTGGAGGATTCGCCGCACCATCGCGTCGGCCACGCGCTCGCCGAGGAAGGGCGCGCTGATCGGGCCCTGGTAGCTGAGCATCACGCCGAGCAGCCGCAGGTTGGGCTTCACCCACGGATGGGGGATGCACAGCGCGAGCATCTGCTCGATCCGCTCGGGGGCGCGGAGCGCCGCCAGGAAGCCGCTCCACGCGCCCCAGTCGTGGCCGATCCAGGTCACGCGCTCGAGCTCCAGCGCGTCGAGCAGCGCGAGCAGGTCGATGGCCAGCTGCTGCTTGTCGTAGCCGTCGCTCGGCGCCTCGCTCCAGCCGAAGCCGCGCAGGTCGGGTGCGATCACGCGGTAGCGCTCGGCGAGCGTGGGGATGACGTGGCGCCAGCTCCACCAGTTCTGCGGCCAGCCGTGGACGAGCAGCAGCGGCGGAGCGTCCTGCGCGCCGGCGAGCGCCACGTGCATGCGCAGGCCGCCGGCGTCGAGGTGCTCATGGGTGACGCCGGGCAGCTCGGGGGGCTCCCCCACCATCGGACGGACTATACGCCCGGGAGCGCGAGCGCGGGGCCGGCCGCGGGCGGCTCGGCTCCGTCAGCTGGCGGGCACTGGCTCGCGCAGCCGGCGCGCGGCCGCCTGCCAGGCCTCGCCGCGCGGGTTCAGGTAGGCGCGGTGGCGGCCGGCGTCGCCGAGCACTTCGACCAGCTCGACGCTCCCGCCGGCCGCGTTCGCGCCCCGCAGATAGCTGTAGCTCAGCTCGATCGAGACGGTTTCGTCGCGCGGGCCGTGCACGAGCAGCACCGGGATCGCGAGCGGCGCCAGCGCGAGCGGGTCGGCGAGCGCGTAGCGCCCGGGGAGCTCCTCGGGCGAGCCCTCCATCAGCAGCTGCGCCGCGCCGCCGTGCCAGCGTCGGTAGGCGCCCGCGAGATCGCAGACGCCCGCGAGCGCGACCGCCCGCCTGAGCGCGATCGCCGGCCGCGCGCCCGGGGCGTCGTCCGGCAGCTTCCCGCGGCTGGCCGCCCACAGCGCCAGGTGACCGCCGGCCGAGTGCCCGAGCACGCTCACCGCGTCGAGGTCGAGCGGCGCGTGGAGCTCGCCGAGATGGTCGATCGCCGCGGCGACGTCGGCGAAGGTCGCGGGCCAGCCGCCCCCCTCCCCCACCCGCCGGTACTCGACGTTCCACACCGCCTGGCCCCTGCGCACGAGGTCGCCGACGAGGCCGCGCATGACCGCGCGCCCGTAGCGCTTCTGCCAGGAGCCGCCGTGGAGCACGACCGTCACCGGGTGCGGGCCGGGGCCGACCGGCAGGTACAGGTCGCCGCACTGCGAGCCGTGCGGCCCGTAGCGGTAGGTGCGGCCCCGCGCCAGCAGGTCGAGCATCAGCCGCACGGCGCTGACGCGCGGTTCGCCTGCCAGCTGGGACATCACCGAAGCCAGCCTACAGCCGCCGGCGCCGGCGGCCAGCCGGGCGCGTCTGGGAAGATGGCCGCGTGGACTTCGACCTCTCCCCCGAGCACGAGCTGATCCGCGGCACGGTGCGCGAGTTCGCGCAGGGCGAGGTCGCGCCGGTGGCCGAGGAGCTCGACCGCGCCAAGGCCTTCCCCTACGACATCGTCGCCAAGCTCGGCCGGCTGAACCTGATGGGCATCCCCTTCCCCGAGGAGTACGGGGGCGGCGGAGGCGACACGCTCGCGTACGCGCTCGCGGTCGAGGAGCTCACGCGCGTGGACTCCTCGGTGGCGATCACGCTGTGCGCGCACACCTCGCTGGGAACCCAGCCGATCTACCTGTTCGGCTCCGAGCATCAGAAGCGCGAGTGGCTGCCGCGGCTGTGCTCGGGCGAGCGGCTCGGCGCCTTCGGGCTGACCGAGCCCGAGGCCGGCTCGGACGCCGGCAACACGCGCACCCGCGCGCGCCTGCGGGACGGCGAGTGGACGATCGACGGCGCCAAGCAGTTCATCACCAACGCCGGCACCGAGATCTCGGGGGTCGTGTGCATCACCGCCGTCACCGGCGAGAACGGCCAGGCGGCCGGCGACGGGCGCGAGATCTCGAACATCATCGTCCCCAACGGCACCCCCGGCTACAGCCAGGGCGAGCCCTACCGCAAGATGGGCTGGAACGCCTCCGACACGCGGCCGCTCGCCTTCAGCGACTGCCGTGTGCCCGAGGAGAACCTGCTCGGGCCGCGCGGCGCCGGCTTCAAGCAGTTCCTGCACATCCTCGACATCGGCCGCATCGGCGTGGCCGCGATGGGCGTCGGGCTCGCCCAGGGGGCGCTCGACCAGGCGCTCGCCTACGCCAGGGAGCGCCGCGCCTTCGGCAAGCCGATCTCGAAGTTCCAGGCGATCCAGGCCAAGCTCGCCGACATGTCCTGCGAGATCGAGGCCGCGCGGCTGCTCGTCTACAAGGCCGCCCGCGAGAAGGACGCGGGGCGCAACTTCACGCTGACGGCGGCCCAGGCGAAGCTGAAGACCGGGCGCCTGGCCGTGCGCTGCGCCGAGGAGGCCGTGCAGATCCACGGCGGCTACGGCTACATCGAGGAGTACCCCGTGTGCCGCTTCTATCGCGACGCCAAGATCCTGACGATCGGCGAGGGCACCGACGAGGTCCAGCAGATGGTGATCGCGCGGGCCCTGGGGGCGTAGGCGTTACGCAAGCCTGCGTTACGCAGCGGTGCGTGATCACCTCTACGCGCTCGTGCGCTACCGCGGCTCGAGGATCACGAGCGGGATCTCGCGCTCGGTGCGCTTCTGATAATCCGCGTATCCCTTGTACGTCCGCAGCACCAGCGGCCACAGCCGCGCCCGCTCCTCGGGGTCGGCCACGCGCGCGTGCACGTCGCGGTGGCGCGAGCCGACCTGCACGGTCGTGTCGGGGTTGGCCATGAGGTTGTGAAACCAGCCGGGGTTCTTGGGATAGCCGCCCTTGGACGCCACCAGCACGAGATTCGGCCCGTCGACCGTGTAGACGAGCGGGCTCGTGCGCCTGGCGGCGCTCCTGGCGCCGACGTGATCGAGCAGCAGCGTCGGCGGCGCCCCCGGGAAGCGGTGGCCGACAAGGCCGTGGCTGGCGCGGTAGATCGCGGTGTGGCCGCCGATCATGCGGCCGAGCAGCGGCCAGTTTCGCTCGACCCAGTCGAGAGGGTCCATCGCGACCGAGCCTACTGCACCGACTGGTCCAGCGACGCCTGGCGCGCGAGCAGCTCGCTCGCCGCGCTCGCCGGGTCGAGCCGCCGCGCCACGACCTCGTCGAGCAGCCGCTTGAACTCCTCGTCCGCGGCCAGCTCCTGCTCCAGCCTTCGGCGCAGGCGCGCGGTCGCGATCGCGAGGACCTCGCCCCGCAGGTTGCGTCCGCGACGCTCGGCGAGCGCGCCCGTGGCGAGGATGTGCTCGCGGTGCTCGCCCAGGCGCCGCACGAGCTCTTCGACGCCGCGCCCGACGCTCGCCTCGGTCCTGACGATCGGCACACGCCAGCGGGCGCGTGCCTGCTCGGTGGTGTCGTCGAGGTTGGCGAGCGAGAGCACGCCGCGGATCTCGCGCACCATCGTGTCGGTCAGCGGATGGTCGGCCTTGTTGATCACGATCACGTCCGGGATCTCCATCACGCCCGCCTTCAGCGCCTGGATCGAGTCGCCGGAGCCGGGCATCAGCACGAGCACGATCGTGTCGGCGTGATCGATGATGTCGATCTCGGCCTGGCCGACGCCGACGGTCTCGACGAACACGTCCTCGCGGCCGGCCGCGTCGAGCAGCAGCGCGGCCTGCAGCGCCGCCTCGGAGAGCCCGCCGAGCGCCCCGCGGTTGGCCATCGAGCGGATGAACACGCCGCGGTCGAGGAAGTGCTCGGTGAGCCTGATGCGATCGCCGAGCAGCGCCCCGTGGGTGAACGGCGAGGACGGATCGACCGACAGCACGCCCACGCTGCGGCCGGCCTCCCGCCGCGCCTTCGTGAGCGCCCCGATCAGCGTCGACTTGCCGACGCCCGGCGGGCCCGTGAAGCCGACGACCTCGGCCTTGCCGGTGTGCGGATAGACCTCGCGCACGAGCTCCCAGCCCTCCGGGCGGTTGTCCTCGACCAGCGTGATCGCGCGCGCCAGCGCGCGCCGGTCGCCTTCGAGCAGTCTCTGTGCAAGCGTCGGCTCGGCCATCGAGCGCGCAATCATCGCAGGGGCATACGATCTGCCCCGCGATGGCGCTCCTCGCCGACCCCGCCCAGGACACCCCCGGCGCGCAGCTGGACGCCCTGCGCCGGGCGCCCGCGCCGCTGCACGGCGGACCGCTCGAGCTGCTGCGCTTCATGCGCGCCAACCACATGCTGCGCCCGGCCTACGCGCGCCTGCTGGCGCGCTTCCTGCTGCTCAAGCTGCGCTACCGCGGGCGCCTGCGGACCGAAGGCCTGTGCTTCATCTGCCCGAAGGTCAAGCTCGAGATCGGCCGCCACGCGACGCTGCGCATCGGCCGCTGGGCGTGGATCGGACACGCCACCAAGATCCGCGTGCACGAGGGCGAGGTCAGCATCGGCGCGAAGACCGTGATGGGCCAGGAGTGCACGATCTCCGCCTACCAGCACGTCTCGATCGGGCGCGAGTGCATCATCGCCGACCGCGTGATGCTGATCGACTTCGACCACGGCGTCACCGAGGTCGAGCGTCCGATCCGCCTGCAGGGCATATACAAGCGCGACGTGCGCGTCGCCCACAACGTCTGGATCGGCTACGGCGCCTGCATCCTGCGCGGCGTCACCGTCGGCGAGAACAGCGTGATCGGCACGAACGCGGTGGTGACACGCGAGGTCCCGGCCAACGCTGTGCTCGGTGGCGTGCCCGCGCGCGTGATCCGCATGCGCGAGACGCCGCGCCACATGCGCTTCGAGTGAGGCCCGCGGAGAGGAGGCTCAGGCCGGCGGCGCCGTGTGGCGCGGACAGGTCGCCGCGTGGACTTCTTCGGTCAGCGCGCTGAGCTTCTGGCTGAGCACGTGGATCTCCTGGGTCAGGTCGGTGTTGCGCTGCAGCAGGTCGGTCTGGAACGTCGCGAGCTCGTCGCGGTGCTTGGCGGCGGCTTCCTCGTTGGCCTTGTCCGTCCGTGTCTGCGCCTTCTGCGCGATGATCACGAGCGCCCCGGTGTAGAAGGCGACCGCCGAGAACACCAGGTTCAGCAGGATGAACGGCGCCGGGTCGAAGCCCTGGCCGTTGAGCAGCCCTTTCCAGGAGTCGCCGAGGAAGTGGATCACGTGGTTGGAGAGCACCCACGCGAGGATCACCCCGGAGCTGACGAGCAGGAAGCCGACCGTGCCCATGCCGCTGGCCACCGCCTCCGAGACGCGCTCCATGAAGCTGCTGCCGCCCGCGTAGGGAGAATCGCCCTTCTGCCCTTCCGCGTAGTGGGAGTGGTGACGCATCGGGTCGGGCGCCGCCGCCTCGCTCGGCGCCGGCGGCGTGACTGCTGTGGCTGGCATGGTGCTCCTCTCTGAGAGATCGGGGTCCGCGCAGATCATCGCCGAGGACTCCGACGCGTTCGCGCCGGCGGACCCACATCCGTGGGGGTCGGCTGGCGGGCGGCCGCGGCGCCGGGCGCTCAGGGGACGAGCAGCCAGCGGGGGTCGGCGTCGATCGCCAGGTTGCGCACGCCTGCCGCGCCCGCGCTCGACCCCGCCGCGAGCGCGGACGCGAGCGCCGCCCGATGGCCGTCGAAGCGCTCGCGCGGATAGGGGCCGGCGAGCTCGCGCGCGACCATGAAGGACCAGTCGCTCGCCTGCAACGCGAGCAGCTCGCGGACGGCCGCGGCGCCCGCCCGCCCGCCCGCGGCGACCAGCTCGAGCTCGGCGGCGCGCGTCGCGAAGGCGATCTCGGCCACCCGCGGCCCCGACCAGGTCGAGAGATCGCCGTCCTGGCCCCAGCTGCAGGCGCCGAGGCCGTCCGGCTCGGGCGCCGGCGCCGGGTCGATCGAGCCGAGCGCGTCGTCGAGGCGCACCAGCTCGAGGCCCTGGCGGGCGCACTCCTCGACCACCGCCTGCAGCCACCAGATCCCCTCGTACCACCAGTGCCCGAGCAGCTCGGTGTCCAGCGCGCACACCACCAGGCCGCCTTCCGGCAGGCCCGCCCGCGAGCCGCCCGCCCTGAGCTCGGCGTCGGCCTCGCGCAGCCGCGCCAGCGTGCGGGCGACGAAGTCGGCGGCGTGCTCACGCGCCAGCGCCCGCGCGCGCTCGTGCTCGTAGGCCTCGCCGTCGTTGCTCCACGGGTTGTGGTGGTGCACCGTGTGGTGGTGGTAGTCGCGGTAGGCGCCGCTGGCGGGATAGCCCCGATCGCTCCACACGAGCGAGATCGTGGCGCGGTCGATCGGCGCCAGCAGCACCCCCGAGGCGGTCGCGAGCGGACGCAGGTGCGCGCTCGCGCCGAGGCCGTAGCGGCCGGTCAGCTCGACGCAGCCGGCGGCCACGCCGGCGTCCTCGAGCGCACGCTCCAGCCACGGCGCGTAGGCGCACTCGGGCAGCCAGAAGCCCCCGCGCCAGTCCTCGCCGAAGCGCCGGCGGTGGGCGGCGATGCCGCTGCGCAGCTGCAGGCGCACGCCGGCGTCGCTCGCCAGCAGCGGCAGCACGGCGTGGGTGGCCGCCGAGGTCCACTGCGCATGGGGCGCCAGCGCCGCCAGCAGGTCGCCCCCCCGCGCGCGCAGCGCCTCGAGCGCCCCCGCGTAGTCGCCCCAGGCGCGCTCGAGCTCGCGCGCGAGCGACTCGTGGCCGCCCGCGCGCAGGCCGGCCGCGTCCTCCTCGTGGGTCATGCGCCGCACCTGCTCCACGAACGCCGTGAAGCGCTCGTACACGCCGGGCGCCTCCAGCTGGTCGCACAGCACGGGCGTGAGCGACAGCGTCAGCGGGGCGCCCGCCTCGAGCAGCCCGAGCAGCGGCAGGTAGCAGCCCGCGATCGCCTCCCACAGCCACTCCTCGCCCGAGGGCCACGTGCCGAAGCCCTCGACGTAGGGCATGTGCGTGTGCAGCACGATCGCCAGCGCGCCGCGCCCGCGCGCGGCGCTCACGGCGCAGTCGCCGGCGCGCCCGCGCCCGCGCCCGCCGCCTCCAAGCTCACGGCCGGCACACCGCGAGGAAGTCCAGCGCCCGATCCATGTTCGCTTCCCCGGCGGGGCGCAGCACGAAGTCGCCGGCGGCGATCGCGGGCGTGAACCAGTCGTAGAAGCGCCTGGTCAGGCCAAGGCGCGGATGCAGCCGGTCCCAGCCGAGCGACAGCGCCAGCTCGTGTGCGCGCAGCTTGCGCGCGTGGAACAGGCCATACAGCTCGACGTCCGCGAAGTGCTGGCGGCACAGACGCTCGAACTCCTCGCGCCGGTACTCGTGGACGTGCCAGGGGTTGTCCGAGCGCGGCGCGCCGGCCGGCGCGAGCGTGAGCACGTTCGGCGTGGACACGTACACGACGCCGCGGGCCTGGACGCTGCGCCGGCCCGCCCCGATCAGCGTGCGAAAGCGCCCCAGCACCATCCCGGGGTCCTGCAGGTGCTCGATCGTCTGCAGGAACACGACCGCGTCGGCCTGCTCGGAGAAGCTCTCGATCAGGTCCCGCTCGAAGCGCAGGCGGGGGTGGGCGGGGTTCTCGTACTTCAGCCTGGCGTGCTCGTGCGCCTCCGGGTTGGCGTCGACGCCGACGACCGACGCGGCGCCGCGCGCGAGCACCTCCGAGCCGTAGCCCTCGCCGCAGGCCATGTCGATCACGCGCAGGCCGGCGACGCGCGCGGCGATCCACTCGTAGACGACCAGATGGCGGCGATACCAGTAGTTCTCCTCGGGCACGTCCGGCAGCGTGCGCTCGCCGGTGAGCGCCAGCGGCGGCACGCCCGCGGGCTGGTCGCGCTGGCGGAACTCCGGCGGGGATCCGGCTGCGGCCTGCGGCTGCGAGTCGGTTGCGGCCTCCGGGCTGGACATCAGCAGATCGCGCGTGTCGAATAGCTCAAATCTGGAGTGCAAGACGCGGACACGGCGGGCGAGTATATGGTCCGCCCCGTGTCCCCCGCTCTCAGCGCCGAGGAGATCCGCGACGCCAACACCCGCTACCACGACGTGGCCGCCGAGCACTACGACGCCAAGTGGGGCATCGACTTCGGCGAGATCGGCCAGCGCCAGGTGGGCGCGAAGCTGCGCAAGGCGCTCGGCGGCGCGCCCGGCCACTACGCGCGCTCGCTCGAGATCGGCTCGGGCACCGGCTATTTCACGCTCAACCTGATGAGCGCGGGCACGATCGGCGAAGCGACGTGCAGCGACATCTCCGCGGGGATGCTCGAGACGCTGCGGGACAACGCCCGGCGGCTGGGCCTCGAGGTGCACACCGAAGCGGCCGACGCCGAGCGGCTGCCGTTCGCGGACGCGAGCTTCGACCTCGTGCTGGGGCACGCCGTGCTGCACCACATCCCCGACCTCGAGCGCGCCTTCGCGGAGTTCGAGCGCGTGCTGGCGCCGGGCGGGACGCTGCTGTTCGCGGGCGAGCCCTCGCGCTACGGCGACCGCCTCGCGCGCGTGCCCAAGCGCCTGGCGAGCACGGCGGCGCCGCTGTGGCGCCGCGCGATCGGCGCGCGCCCGGCCGCCGAGGCCGCCGAGGAGCAGGCCGACGCGGCGCTCGAGGCCGTCGTCGACATACACGCCTTCGCGCCCGGCGAGCTCGTCCGCGTCGCGCGCGGCGCGGGCTTCGAGCGGGCGCGCGTGCGCGGCGAGGAGCTGCTCGCCAACTGGTTCGGCTGGACCAACCGCACGCTCGAGGCATCGGCCGAGCCGCAGGACGTCCCGTGGGCCTGGCGCATGTACGCCTACCGCGGCTACCTGCTGCTGCAGGAGCTCGATCGCCGCCTGCTGGAGTCGCGCCTGCCGCCCGCGGTCTTCTACAACCTGATGCTGACCGCGCACAAGCCGCCGGTCTGATCTGGGCCCCGCCCGCCGCCCACCCGCCCGCCCGCCCGCGCGGGCGGGCGACCGCTCAGGCGTTGACGGCGACGCCGCCGCGGCGCGGGTCGCCGGCGCCGCTCAGGCGCGAGCCGCGCGCGAGCGCCGCCTGCACGCCGCCGAAGAACAGGTTCTCCCCGGCGAAGCGCACGACGGGCTCACGGCCGGCGATCTCGGCCAGGTCGACCCCGGGCTCGGCGAACACGGTGCCGTCCTCGAAGTGCACGCGCGGCGCCTCGACGGCCTCGCGCACCGGCAGCTCGCGGTCGACGACGCCGATGATCGTCTGCAGCAGCGCGGAGCGGATGCGGTTGGAGCCGGCGCTGCCGAGCACCAGCTCGACCTCGCCCGCGCGCGTCACGATCGTCGGGGCCATCATGCTCGGCAGGCGCCGGCCCGGCGGGTGCATGTGGAACCCGAGCGGGTTCAGGTCCTGCTCGCCCATCACGTTGTTGATGTGCATGCCGGTGCCCGGGACGACCACGCCCGAGCCCTCGCCGTTGGTGCAGGTGGTCGCGCACGCGCGCCCCTCGGCGTCGATCACCGAGATGTGCGTGGTCGAGCCCAGGCGCGAGCCGAGGAAGCGCCCGAGGAAGCCCGACTCGGACAGGCCCTCGACGAACTCGGGCGTGCGCTCGGCCTGCGCGGCCGCCATCGCGTCGACGACGGCGCGCAGCGTCGGCGGCGCGGGCCCCCGGTCGAGCAGCGCGAGCGCGTAGGCCAGCAGCGTGCCGCCCGCCGAGGGCGGCGGGTTGGTGAGGATCCGCCGGTCGCGATAGGGGACGTCCACGGGCGCCCGCTCGATCGCCTCGTAGCCGGCGAGGTCGGCCGGGCGCAGCGAGCCGCCGCGCGCGCCGAGCCACGCGCACACCGCCGCGGCGATGTCCCCCCGGTAGAAGGGCTGGGCGCCCTCGCCCGCCAGGCGCGCGAGCGTCTCGGCGAGCTCGGGGTTGCGCAGGCGGTCGCCCTCGCGCAGCGGCCGCCCGCCGGGTTGCCACAGGGCGGCGCACTCGGGCGTCGAGCCGAGCAGGTCGACGAGGATCTCGGCGACGTAAGCCTGGCCGGCGTTCAGCACGACGCCCTCGCGCGCGAGCTCGGCGGCCGGCGCGGCGAGCTGCTCGAGCGGCATCGTGCCCCAGCGGCGCGCCGCCTCGCACACGCCCGCCGGCGTGCCGTAGACGCCGCAGGAGGCGGGGCCGATGTAGAAGACCTGAGCGGCGTCCCCGAAGGACACGTCGACGGCCCGCAGCTCCACCTCGGTGCCGTCGCCGGAGCGGGTGGGCGCCTGCACGAAGAAGTCGAGCAGCGCCGGCTCGAGCCCGCCGCCGGCCACGAGCATGTAGCCGCCCGCGCCGAGGCCCGTGAGCAGCTGCTCGGCGACGAACGAGGCGAGCATCGCGGCGAGCGCCGCGTCGACCGCGTTGCCGCCTTCGCGCAGCGCGCGCGCCCCCGCCTCGGCCGTCAGCGGATGCCCGGCGGCCACCACTCCTCTCTGCGCTCGAGCCATCTGCGTGAGCGATACCACAGCCGCCGGCCGGCGACGCGCGCGGGCGCCCCCTTGCGCGCGGTGCGCGACCGATCCGCCCGGCGCGGCTTCCCGCCGCGCGCGGGCGCGCGCGACGCCGCTCGGCTACTGTCTACGACCGTCAAGCGAGCGAGGAGCCCATGGCCACGATCATCGACCCGACCCGCAGCTGGGTCTCCCCCACCGGCAACCACTACTGGTACCGCAAGCGTCGCGAGGTCGGCCGCCTGCTCCAGGACCGCGCGCAGCTCCCCGCGGGCGCGAAAGTGGTCGATCTCGGAGGCGGCACAGGCGAAGACATCCCGCTGCTCGCGAGCCTGTACCCGGGCGCCGACATCCTCGCGCTCGACGCGGCCCAGGAGGACCTCGACAAGTTCAACGCCCGCTACGCCGATGTCGAGGGCGTGCGCAGCCAGTTCGCGGACATCACCCAGCGCCTGCCGCTCGAGGACGACAGCGTCGACCTCGTGTACTGCTCGGAGGTGATGGAGCACATCCCCGACGCGCCGGCGCTGTTCCGCGAAGTGCACCGCGTGGTCAGGCCCGGCGGCTACTTCCTGATGACGACCAAGAACGAGCCCAACGTGCTGCAGAAGTCCTTCTGGCTGAAACGGCGAGTCTCGACGCAGCATCCGGGGGCCGGCGGCGCGCACGAGAACGGCGAGGTCGAGATCCACGGCCACATCACGCTGTTCAAAATCAAGGAATGGGAGCAGACGCTCGAGCGATGCGGCTTCAGGCTCGAGGCGGCGCGGCGCGGCGCGCTGATGTACGGCGCGCGCCGCTGGCTTGACTCGGAGGCGATGCTCGCCATGTACTTCGCCGCCGAGGCGCTGCTCGACCTGGTGCCCGTCCGCTACAGCCGGCGCATCTCCGACCAGCTGATCGGGCTCTACCGCAAGACCTGAGCGGGCGCGCTCAGAAGTTCGGCAGGAACTCGGGCACCTCGAGCTCGTCCACCGACAGGCCCCGCCTGCGCGGCGCCGCGGGACCCCGGTCGCGCTCGGCGCGCGCGGTGGCGGCGCGCTGCACCCTGACCTCGCCCGCGGCCGGCTCGCGGAAGCGGTTGGCGCTCTTGCGCCGACCCTCCTCGCCGTAGCCGGTCGCGACGACCGTCACCCACACCTGGTTGTCGAGCTTCTCGTCGACCATCGCGCCGAAGATGATGTTCGCGTCCGGGTGCGCCGCCTCGGCGACCGACTTGGCGGCCTCGTTGACCTCCCACAGCGACAGGTTCTCGCCGCCGGTGATCGACAGCAGGATCGAGCGCGCGCCGTCCATCGAGGTTTCCAGGAGCGGCGAGGACACGGCCTGGAGGGCGGCCTCGGTCGCGCGGTTCTCGCCGACGCCCATGCCGATCCCGAGCAGCGCGCTGCCGGCCTCGCTCATGATCGTGCGCACGTCGGCGAAGTCGAGGTTGATCAGCCCCGGCAGCGTGACGAGGTCGGAGATGCCCTGCACGCCCTGGCGCAGCACGTCGTCGGCGACGCGGAACGCCTCGACCATCGAGGTCTGCCGGTCGAGCACCGACAGCAGCCGGTCGTTGGGGACGACGATGAGCGTGTCGACCTCGTCCGCCAGCGCACCCACGCCGCGCTCGGCCTGCTCGCTGCGGCGCGTGCCCTCGAAGCCGAACGGCTTGGTCACGATCGCGACCGTCAGCGCGCCGATCTCGCGGGCGATGCGGGCCACGATCGGGGCGGCGCCCGTACCCGTGCCGCCGCCGGCGCCGGCCGTGATGAAGATCATGTCCGAGCCCTTCAGGAGCGCCTTGATGCGGTCGTAGTCCTCCATCGCCGCGTGACGCCCGACGTTGGCGTCCGAGCCCGAGCCGAGACCGCGCGTGAGCTCCGCGCCGATGTGCAGCGTGATGTCCGCGGTCGACTGCTGAAGCGACTGCATGTCGGTGTTGACGGCCACGAACTCGATGCCCTCGACCTCGGCCTCGACCATGCGGTTGACGGCGTTGACGCCGCCGCCGCCGACGCCCACCACGCGGATCACCGGCTGCCCGGCGAGCGTCGGCGGGCTCGCCCGCAGCGGGCTCGCGTAGTCGTCGGGGAGCGCGGGCTCGATCGGCGCGCGGTCCATGAAGTTCTCGGGGATCTCCGAGGAGAAGGCGTGACGCAGGCGCTCCTGGGGCGAGGGCACCCGCGGCGGCTCGTAGGCTTCCGCGGCGGCCGTCGAGGCGCCGAGCGCCGGGTGCGGCGGCGCCTGCGGGCGCTCGGGCTCGGGGGCGCCGGCCTGCGGCTGCGCGCCGGGGGGCTCCGCGGGCGCCTCGCCGGGCTCTTGCATCCCATCCTCTTCGGTCTTGCGGAAGAGCGCCGCGAGCGGCCCTTCGCGCATGCTCGCACGTCTAGGCCCCGTCACCGGCAAGCACCTCCTCGTTGCGCTTGGCCAGAACCTCCCTGGCCAGCTGACGGTAGGACTGGGCGGCGACGCCGTCGGGCTCGTACTTGAGCACCGACATGCCCTTCACGGGCGCCTCGGCGAAGCGGACGGTCTTGCGGATGCGCGACGCGAACACGCGATCGCCGAAGTTTTCCTCGAGGATCTCGATCGCCTCCTTCGCGTGGATCGTGCGCGAGTCCACCAGCGTCGGGAGGATGCCCTCGATGTCGACGCGCGGGTTGAGGTTCTCGCGGATCATCGCGAGCGTGTTCTGCAGCTGGATGAGTCCACGCATGGACAGATACTCGCACTGCACGGGGACGATCACCTTGTCGGCGGCGGTCAGCGCGTTGATCGTCAGCAGGCCGAGGCTCGGCGGCGTGTCGATGCAGATGAAGTCGTAGTCCTCGCGGATCGGCTCGAAGGCCTTCTGCAGGGCGCGCTCGCGGCCGATCATCGTCGACATCGCGATCTCGGCGCCGGCCAGGTCGATCGAGGCGCAGGCGACGTCGATCTCGCGCCTGCGGATCACCTCGCGGATCGAGACCTTGTGCACGAGCACGTCGTACATCGATTTCTCGAGCGTGTCCGGGTCGATTCCCTGGGACATCGTCAGGTTGCCCTGCGGGTCCATGTCGACGCACAGCACGCGGTGGCCCTCCTCCGCGAACGCCGCGGCCAGGTTGAGCGTCGTAGTCGTCTTGGCGACGCCGCCCTTCTGGTTGGCGAACGCGATCACCTTGGCCCTGCCGTTCACGATGGCTCCGTTGCTCGGTTGCTGGAAAGCCCTTCCGGTGGGTATTCGCATGCCGGCCGGCGATTCCTGCACGCCGACTACGATCCCGGCATGACCGCGAGCGTCGCGCACGAGACCCGCGGCCTGGGCGCGCGCCTGCGCGAGAAGCGCGTGCTCGTGTGCGTCGGGGCCGGCGGCGTCGGCAAGACCACCAGCTCGGCCGCGCTCGCGCTGGGGCTGGCGATGGAGGGCAAGAAGGTCGCGGTCGTCACGATCGACCCCGCCCGGCGCCTGGCCTCGGCGCTCGGCCTGGCCGAGCTGCCCTCCGAGCCGCGCCGCGTCGAGCCGGCGCTGTTCGCCGCCCAGCGGCTGCCGATCGAGGGAGAGCTGTGGGCGATGATGCTCGACGCCAAGCGCACGTTCGACGAGCTGATCGCGCGGCTGGCCCCCGACGAGCGCACGCGCGAGGAGATCCTCGCCAACCCCGTCTACCGCGAGCTCTCCACGGCCGTCGCCGGGTCGCACGAGCTGAGCGCGATCGCCAAGCTCTACGAGCTGTACGAGGAGCACGAGTTCGACGTGATCGTGCTCGACACGCCGCCCTCGCGCAACGCGCTGGACTTCCTCGAGGCCCCGGGACGCCTGCTCGGCTTCCTCGAAGGGCGGGCCCTGCAGGTGTTCCTGCGTCCCGGCGGGATCACGGCGCGGGTGTTCGGTCGCGGCACCGCGCTCGTGTTCGCGATCTTCGCGCGCGTCACCGGCGTGGACATGCTGGGCGAGCTCTCGCGCTTCTTTCGCGCGCTCGCGGGCGTGACCGACGGCTTCGGCGAACGGACCCGCAGCGTGGCCCGGCTCCTGCGCGACCCGCACACGGCCTTCCTGGTCGTCACCTCGGCCGAGCGCGAGCCCGCGCGCGAGGCCGAGTTCCTGATGCGCAGGCTCGCCGACGCCGGCCTGCGCCTGCAGGAGCTCCTCGTCAACCGCGTGCACACGCACGGGCTGCACGGGCTGAGCGAGGGCGAGCTGAGCGGGCTGCTCGAGCAGCGGCTGGGCGAGCGCCTGGCCGCGCGCGTGGCGTCCAACCTCGCCGACTTCGACCTGCTGGCGCAGCGCGACCGCGAGACCGTCGAGCGTCTCGCGCGCGTCTGGGCCGAGGCCGGCGCGCAGGACCCGGCGGGCGCGCCGCGCGCCCGCCCGATCCTGATCCCGCAGCTAGATGAAGACGTCCAGGATCTCCTGGGCCTGGCGCGGGTCGCCGAGCAGCTGTTCCAGTGAGCCCTCGCCGGCCGGCGACGGCGGCGCCGGCGGCGCGTCCGTCGCGACCGGCTCCCGGGCGCCATCGAGCAGCAGGCGGTCGGCGACCGCCACGAGGTTCGCGTCGAGGTGGCCGCAGATCACGTCTCTGAGGAGCGCCCGCAGGTGGTCGGAGACCTCCCGTGCGAGCTCCTGGCGGGCGTGCCGTGACTCCTCGGCGGCCGCGTCCAGCCCGCCGATCAGCTCGCGCTCGAGCGCCTGCGCGGCCAGCGCCCTGTGGGTGAGCTCCATGCGCCGCTCGGGCGTCGCGCACAGGGCCGCCAGGCGCCCCGCCAGCAGACCGCTCGCGGGCCCCTCGGGCTCGAGCAGCGCGCGCAGCGCGAGCAGGTGGTCGCTCAGCGCCTCCAGGGGGTTCGTGCGCTCGCAGCCGAGCTCGAAGCGCCTGAGCGCCCAGGCGATCTCGTTGTCGTGCGGCGCGCGGCGCGAGACGAGGTTGCAGAAGGCGCGCAGCTCATCCTCCTGCTCGGCGGTGACCACCAGCATGCCGTGCGGGCGCCCGCCGGTGCCGAGCGCCAGCGCGCCCCAGCGGCCCTCGCCGACGCGCACCCAGGCGAGCGCGCCGAGCGTGACGCGCCCGTCGCCGAACAGGCGCAGCGCGCGCAGCAGGTCCTTGAGGATCGCGCGGCCGCGCGCGATCGCCGGCAGCGGATCGCCCTCGCCGGCAGCGAGCACGACGACGAGGTGCTCGACGCCGGCGTCGGCGCTCGCGCCGGAGCCGCGGGCGCCCTCGGGCAGACCCTCGAGAACCTGCGGCTGGGCGATCGTCAGGCCCCGCGCGAGCCGCAGCTCCGGCGTGCTGATCGCCATGCCGTGCAGCGTCGCCACGAGCGTGAGCTCGCCGGCGCCGGCGAGCGTCGAGCTGTGCAGGCGCTCGAGCGCCGCCGCCATGCGCTCGGGGTGCAGCTCGAAGTCGCTCTGTTCCTCGAAGACGTCCTGGAGCAGCGCGAGCAGGGCGGCGCGCACGCGCGTGCCCGGCTCCCCGCCCGGCGGCGCCCCGGTGACGCCGCCCAGGTACCTGTCGAGCCCCTCGTAGCCGGCGAGCTGGCGCGCGGCCTCGGCGTGGCTCGCCAGCCGCTCGAGCTCGCCCTGGCGCGCGGCGATGAACTCGCCGGTGAGCGCGCGATAGCAGTACAGCGAGGTGCCCGTCAGCCCGCGCTGGCGCGTGGTGGTCTCGAGCTCGAACGGCACCTCGGCGCCGCCCTGGACTTCGGCGTGCAGGCGGGCGCCCGCGTCTTGCACGAACTCGGTGAGCGCAGCCTGCAGTTGCGTCGAACGCATGGTTCGCGCTGAGTTCGCGTTCGCGCGTCGCACTCCTGCCGCGCGCAGCGGCGGTTGCAGCCCCGCCGCGCGCGCCGGGCGGCCGGTATCTCAGCGGGCGGGCTCGCCCGCGTGCAGCCAGGGCGGGCGCACGCCGGTGCGCGCGATCAGCAGCTCGGCGTCGGCCGCGTAGTGCTCGCGCAGGCGGCCGCGCAGCTCCTCCTGCGCGCTCTCGCGCTCCGTCTCGAGCGCCGGCGCCGGGCTCGCCGCGGGCTCGCCGCGCCGGTTCCACAGCGCCACCCGGAAGGCGAAGCGTTCGTAGGGATGGCGCACCTGGCGCTGCATCGATTCGGGCACCCGCCGCCACAGCCGGCGCGCGCGCGGGCTCGCCGTCAGCCGGCGCTGCAAACCCTGGGGGCTGAGCGGCGAGTACGGCCCGATCCAGGCGAAGCGGCGCTCGGCCGCGCCCACCCGGTAGCGGGTGCCGATGTTGCTCGGCTGGAAGTCCGAGCGCACGCCGATGAACTCCTGCACGCGCGCGAGCAGGCCCGCCGGATCGCGCTCCAGCTCCTCGGTGAAGATCACGAGCAGCTGCTCTCGCGCGAACACGTCGAGATAGCCGGAGAGGATGCGCCCGTACTCGCCCCACGCGACATATCCCGTCTCCTCGCGCGGGTCCCGCCGCGCACGCTCGAGCATCTCGGGCGCCAGCAGCTCGTCGACCGCCCGCTCCCAGCTGCGGGGCTCCTGGCCCTCCATCGAGCGCATGCGAAAGTGTGAAAGCGCGCGCTCGACCGGGTCGCGCAGGATCGCGATCAGCCGCGCCTCGGGCAGGCGCTCGTGGATGCGCCGCGGCACGGTGCGCTCGTCGTAGACGCGCGCGGCGAGGTTCTCGACGCTCGACTGGTACACCCCCCCGACCATGTAATGGGTTGTCACCGTGCCCCACTTGCGCTCGGGGTGCGTCAGCGCCAGTTTTCTCATATATGCGCCCCAGCCGAGCTCGTACAGCGCGTCGTGGCTGAAGTACGGCGCCTCCTTGCCCGCCGGCAGGGAGACCTCCGGGTGAAGCCGTAGATACTCGAACAACGAGGTGGTGCCGGCCTTCTGCGCCCCGATCACGATGAAGTCGAGGATTTCCTTGCGGGCCTCCATCAGGGCGCCAAGACTAGCGGCTGGGGCACCCACCGCTGCCGCCGTCGCGGCGCACTGAAAACAACGACGACTGCTAGTCTCATGTCAAATGCCACGAGCGCAGGTGCGCGAAAGGATGCCGCGGCCGCTCGAGCAGAGCCTCACGAGACTGCGCGGCTGGGGATACTGGCTGAGGCGCCGCCTACGCGGCCGCCCGGCGGGCGCCGCCGCGACTACGGCGGGCGCCGTGGCCAGGGCCGGCGCGCGGCCGGCGCGGGCGACGGCGGCGATGCCCGCCGACGCGCCCGACAGCGTGCTCGCCGAGAACGAGCACGGCTCCTACTGCGTGCCACGCTCCTGCCTGCACCGCCCGGCCGCGCGCACGGTCCTCGAAGCGCGCGTGTGGGAGGCCGAGACGCTCGACCTCGTCCGCGGCGCGAACCCGGCGGGCGACGTGGTGCACGCCGGCACCTTCTTCGGGGACTTCATACCGGCGCTCGCGCGCTCGCGCGGCGACGGCGCGCTCGTGTGGGCATTCGAGCCCAACCGCGAAAGCTACCGCTGCGCGCGCGCGACGATCTCGCTCAACGGCCTCGAGAACGTGCTGCTGCGCAACGCCGGCCTGGACACCGCGAGCGGCAGCGCGCTGCTGGCCACGAGCGACACGAACGGGGTGCCGCTGGGCGGCGCCAGCCGCGTGATCCGCGACCCCGCGCGCGCCCGCTGGACCGACAGCGAGCAGATCGCCCTCGTGGCGGTCGACGACGTCGTCGGCGAGGACCGGGACGTGGCCGCGATCCAGCTCGACGTCGAGGGCCACGAGCAGGAAGCGCTGGCGGGCGCGCTGCGCACGATCGCCCGCTGCCGCCCGTTGCTCGTGCTGGAGACGGCCCCGCCGGCGAGCTGGATCGAGGAGCACCTCGCGCCGCTCGGCTACCGCGTCGCCGGCGAGGTCAACGAGAACGTCGTCGTCCGCAGCGACTGAAGCGTCATCGACGATCCGCACGCCGGCCACGCGCCCGCGAAAGCGGCTCGCGGCGGGCGACCCCGCGCTCGACGCGCGTCGCGGAGCCGCGGCTACGCGACGGCGAGCTCGACCACGGGGGCGCCGGCCGTGTGCTCCTCGCACTCCGCGCCGAGCCAGCGTTCGCCGTAGGCGCGCATGTCGTCGATGATCGGCAGCAGCGCGCGGCCCTTCTCGGTCAGCGCGTACTCGACGCGGGGCGGCACCTCGGGGTAGGTCTGGCGCGCGACGATGCCCTGCTCCTCGAGCGCGCGCAGGCGCAGCGAGAGGGTGCGCGGGCTGATCCCCGCGAGCGAGCGTTCGAGCTCGCAAAAGCGCGAGCAGCCCGCGGCCAGGTCGCGCACCAGCAGCAGAGTCCACTTGCCGCACACGATCTCCGCGGTCATGCACACCGGGCATGTCTCATCGACGGCCATACTCGGCTTTACTTTACCAACTGAAGTGTTGGCGTCCCGGCTCGGCACGCGCCGTTCGCCCCCGGCGCCGCCCGCGCGATGCGGGCGTTCAGGCGGTCGTCAGCGACGGCGTCGACGGCGCGTCGCGCTTGGCCTCGGCGGCGGCGACGTCCTCCATCGTCGTGCCGCGGCGCCCGTCGGCCTGCATCAGCAGCTTGAAGTCGTGCGGGCTGGAGGCGACGTGCATCGCGTCCTCGAAGGTCACGCGTCCGGCCTTGACGTGCCCGTAGAGGGCCTGGTCGAAGGTCTGCATGCCGTAGTAGCCGCCCGTGGTGATGACCTCGACGAGTTTGCCGGTCTGCGCGGGGTCGACGATCATGTCGCGCACCCGGCCGGTCATGCGCAGGATCTCGCAGACCGCCACGCGCCCGCCGTCGGCGCCCGGGACCAGCCGCTGGGAGATCACGCCCTTGATCGTGCCGGCGATCATGCTGCGCGCCTGGCCGTGCTGGTGGGGCGGGAAGAAGTCGAGCATGCGGTTGATCGACTCGGTGGCGTCCACCGTGTGGATCGTGGAGAGCACGAGGTGACCGGTCTCGGCGGCCGACAGCGCCGTCTGCACAGTCTCCTCGTCGCGCATCTCGCCGACCAGGATCACGTCGGGGTCCTGGCGCAGCACGCGCCTGAGCGCGCGCTTGAAGGAGGCCGTGTCCATGCCGACCTCGCGCTGGTTGATCACGCAGCGCTGGTCGCTGTGGACGAACTCGATCGGGTCCTCGATCGTGACGATGTGCTTGCTCATCGTGCGGTTCATGTGGTCGATCATGGCCGCCAGCGTCGTGGACTTGCCCGAGCCGGTGGTGCCGGTCAGCAGCACGATGCCGCGCTCCTCCTCGGCCAATTCGCGCACGACCTCGGGAAGCGCGAGTTCGTCGATCGTGCTGATGTGGTGGGGGATCGCGCGGCAGACCATCGAGATCACGCCGCGCTGCAGGAAGGCGTTGATGCGGTAGCGGGCCACTTCGGCGATTTCGAACGAGAAGTCGACCTCGTGCTCGCGCGCGAACTCGCTCTGCTTGGCCTCGTCGCTGAGCAGCTGCCGCAGCGCCCCCTCGGTGTCCTCGGCGCTGAGCTGGGCGGCGCCCTGGTCGGCCCCCAGCTCGCCGTTGATGCGATACAGCGGCGCCGCGCCGACCTTCAGGTGCAGGTCCGAGCCGCCTTTGGCGACGAGCTCACGCAGCGCACCCTGTACGTCGAACATGCCCTCTGATCGGCAACCCGAGGGCGGGGCTTGAGCGCCGCGGGCGGCGCGCTGGACGCCTACGCGACGTCGCGGAGCTTTTGAGCCTCCGCGAGGCTCTGCAGCTTCTTCAGCGACTGGTTCTCGATCTGGCGGATGCGCTCGCGCGTGACGTTGAACGTGCGCCCGACCTCGTCGAGCGTCCGCGGGTGCTCGCCGCCGAGCCCGTAACGCAGCTCGAGCACGCGCCGTTCGCGGTAGGAGAGGTTCTCCAGCGCCTCGCGCAGCGCCTCCTTGGTGAGGATCTCGGCGGCGCGCTCATAGGGCGACTCGGCGCGCTCGTCGGCGATGAACTGGCCGAACTCCGACTCCTCCTCGTCGCCGACCGGCTTCTCCAGCGACACGGGCGCCTGCGCCGAGCGCTTGATCGAGTCGACCTCCTCGGGGTCGATGCCGGTGACGTCGGCGATCTCCTGGGCGGAGGGCTCGCGGCCCAGCTCCGTCACGAGCTTGCGCTCGGCCCGGCCGATCTTGTTGAGCTTCTCGACGACGTGCACGGGGATGCGGATCGTGCGCGCCTTGTCGGCGAGCGCGCGGGCGATCGCCTGGCGGATCCACCAGGTCGCGTAGGTGGAGAACTTGAAGCCCTTGCGGTAGTCGAACTTCTCCGCCGCGCGCACCAGCCCGAGCGTGCCCTCCTGGATCAGGTCGAGGAACGGCAGCCCCTGGTTGCGATAGTTCTTCGCGATCGACACCACCAGCCGCAGGTTGGACTCGACCATCTTCTGCTTCGCGTCGAGGTCGCCGCGCTCGATGCGCTTGGCCAGGTCGACCTCCTCCTGGGCGGTCAGCAGCCGCACCTTGCCGATGTCCTTGAGGAACAGCTGCAGCGAGTCGGTCGTCATGTCCGGCTTGAGGTCCAGCGCCGTTTTGGCTTTGCGCCGGCCGCGTTTGTCCGGCGCGCGCTCCACCTGCGCGGAGGCCGCGATCGCCGGGTCGATGTCCTCGACGAGCTCGATCTCGGCGCGCTCGAGGAAGCCGTGCAGCTCTTCGACGTCAGCCTCGTCGAGGTCGAGCTCCGACATCGCGGTTGTTATCTCCGCGTAGGAGAGCACCCCCACCTGCTGGCCTTTGGCCAGAAGTCCCTTGACCTCATCCAGCTCCTGCAGCTCGACTACTGACATTCGTGTTTCCATTTCCCTGAGCGATAGACGACCGAAGACGGCGCGGCCAATGCAGATTATGGCCGAGATACGCAACTCGATCTGGCATACGGTCGCAACTGCCCCGACGCTACAGATCGAGTCGGCTCTCTAGGGGCCCATGCTAACGCCTCCGCAGCGCTTTGGACCACTTTGCGATCGGCGTCTCACGCGCGCCCCGCAGGTCCACGCTGTCAACCCGGCCGCGGCCGTTAAGCAATCATGTGCGGATGAGCAGTCCGAACGACGGCGATCTGCCCGCCGAGGCGGGCGGGCACGACGCGAGCGTCCTCGCCAAGCTGCCGCGCACGCGCCCGCAGCGCTCGAGCGCGCGCCGCGACGCCGCCCGCGCCAAGGACGCCGCGCACGCCAAGGACGCCGCGCACGCCCAGCGCGAGACGCCGCAGGCGCCGAGCGTCGAGCAGCCCGCCGGCGTCTCCACGCCGGCCGCCAGCCCGAACGGCCGCGCGAGGGCCGCCGCGCGCAAGCCCGGCCAGAGCCGGGGCGGCGCCGCGAGCAAGCCGCGGACGGGCTCGGCCGCCAAGCGCGGCCAGAGCGCCGGCCGCGCGCGAGCGACCGACGCCAGGCCCTCGACTCCCGCCCCGCGGCAGGGCTTCGAGTGCGAGAGCGAACACCCGAGCCGCACGATCAACCCGCCCGGGGGCGCGGAGCTCGTCGCCTCGGTCGCCGAGATGTTCGGCGAGCTCGCCAAGGCGGGCGTCTCGACGGGCGAGCGTCTGCTCAAGGACGCCTTCTCGCGTCTGCCGCTCTCCTGAGCCGCCCGCCCACGCCCGGGGCGGCGTTTGTATACTGCCGCGCAACGCCGAACCGCCGAGGCTCAGGCCGAGGTGGGCGGGGGACCCATTGCGGGGTCCGCACAGACCCGCTGGGGCGAATCGGTCCGGCAGGACCGTAGCGCCGCACACTCGTGCCGCGCGAGCCCGTCAGCTCACCCCGTAGGCGCCACCGACAATGCGCATGACGCTCCGGACATACACGCTCGTGCTCGCCCTGCTCGCGGCGCTCGCCTGCTCGGCGGCGCCCGTCGCGCTCGGCTCCACCGGCGGCGCCGCCGCGCCGGCGAGCGCGCCCGCCA
Source organism: Solirubrobacteraceae bacterium (assembly GCA_035939315.1). Taxonomy (GTDB): domain Bacteria; phylum Actinomycetota; class Thermoleophilia; order Solirubrobacterales; family Solirubrobacteraceae; genus Palsa-744. The sequence goes on from DASZFZ010000106.1 coordinate 45,354, forward strand.
CCTCCCCCACGCTCCCCACCGGCGTCGGCCCGAGCGCGATCGCCACCTGGTTCGGGCCCGGCTTCTACGGCAAACACACCGCCTGCGGCCAGAAGCTCACGCCGCGGGTCGTCGGCGTCGCCAACCGCACGCTGCCCTGCGGCACGCTCGTGCAGGTCAGCTACGCCGGCCACAAGCTCACGGTGCCGGTCCTCGACCGCGGCCCCTACAGCCACCACGCCAGCTGGGACCTGACCGCCGGCGCGGCCCAGGCGCTCGGCATCACCGAGACGGTCCGCATCGAAACCCACATCGTCGGCAAGACCGCCAACACGCCCACGCTCGGGCTGCCCGCGGGCTCGCCGGAAGCCGCCTCGCCCGAACAGGCGAGCGCGACCGGCCTATCCGCCTCGGGCGGGTCGCTCGCCGGCTGACCCCGAACGCTCGCCGCCGGCGGCGGCGGCGCCGCCGCGCACCTCGGCGCGGGCGGCATAGAGGCCGATGTCCGCGTGCGCCGCGAGCGTCGCCGCGAGCCGCCCGTCGTCGGGACAGACCGCGACGCTGACGACGAGCCCAAGCTGGCGCGGGCGCGTGCCGGCCTGCGCCGGGATCGCCCCCGGCAGCCGCCGCGCGAGCGCTTCGGCGCGCGGCCGGTCGGCGCCCGGCGCGACCAGCCAGCAACGGCCCGCCCGCTCGCGTGTGAGCGAGACCGCCGCGCCGAGCGCCGCCACGAGCTCGCGCTCCAGCTGCCCCGAGAGCGCCAGCAGCTCCTGCGCCGGGCGCTCGCGGCGCAGGCGCTCGAGCTCCGCCAGCTCGACCAGCAGCACCGCGAACGGCCGCCCGTCGCGCTCGAAGCGCTCCAGCTGGGCGCCGATCGAGCCGATCCACGCGACCGGACCTTCGTCGCGCCGCTGGTCGCGGATCTCGATCTCGCCGGGCGGCTCGACCGGCGCCTCCGGCGCCCGCCGGCGCTCCGGCGGCGCGTGCTCGCGCGAGGCGACGGCCGGGTCGGCGGCGCTCGCGGGCTCGTGCTCGTCGACGATCACCGCCCCGCGCCCGGCGGCGGCATCGCCGGCCCGCGCGGGCGCGTGCCGCTCCCCCGGCGACTCCGCCGCGCGTCCTGCCGCGGGCGCGCCCGCCGGCGGCTCGCGCTGCTCGACGATGCGCGCCGCGGCCGCGGGCGCCGCGGGCTCCGCGCTCAGCGCGCCCGCCACCAGCGAGGCACAGACGTGGGCGAGCCGGTCGCCGGCGTCGGCGACCAGGCGGGCATCGGCTGGCCGCGGCAGGTGCCACTGCAGCGCCTCCCACAGCACGCCGCGCAGCAGCTCGACCGCCTCGATCAGCGCGAGCGGGTCGACCGTGGCGCAGATCGCGCCGAGACGCCGCGCGGGCGCGCCGTCCTCGCGTCCGCTCGCGGGGCCCGCGCCGGTCAGGCGCCCGAGCTCCGCGTCGGACTGCAGCGCGCGCACGGCCTGCGCGCACAACGCCGGGCCCTCGCGCGCGAGCGCGCCCGCGGCGAGCTCGGGCATGCGCTCGAGCGGACGGCGCAGCACCAGCTCGCCCGCCCAGCGCCGCGCGAGCTCCTCGGCGCGCTCCGCCAGGGCGTCGAGGGCGACCTCGGCGAGCGCCCGCGCGCGCGGGGGCGGAGGCGTGGGCGGGCCGTCGTTCACAGCTGTTGGATAGCAGCATGCGGGGACGCCACGGCGTCCGGCCGGCGCGCGAGCGCGCCGGCGCGGGGATAGCCTGGACGGGCAGTGCGAATCCCCAAGCCGACGATGGCCCGGCGCGCCCGCGCGGTCATCTCCAACCTCGCCGACTCGACCTCGCTCGACTGGGACACGTGCGCCGTGCGCTCCGTGCAGCGCGCCGACCTGGTGCTCGCGGAGGCCGCCCTGCGCGAGATCTGGACGCCCGCGCACCTGGAGCGCCTGGCACGCACCTACTGGCGCTTTCTCACGCGCGTCACGCTCGGGTTGATCCGCGTCGTCTACAGCGAGCACGAGCGCTCGGTCGTGCTGCTGGCGCGCCCCTTCAAGCTGCTCACCTTCCAGGCGCCCGAATACGAGATGGACGCCACCCGCGGCCTCGTGCGCTGGCGCATCGAGCGCGGCCTGCTCGTCTCCCGTCACGGCCGCCACGACCGCGGCCACCTGCAGATCGAAGTCCGTCGCAGCGCCGGCCCGGACCCCGAGCACGCGCGCCTGCACGTCGAGGTCGAGGTCGCGAACTTCTATCCGTCGATCGCCTCGGGCCTCAGCCGCCGTCTGTACAACGCGACGCAGTCGCGCATCCACGTGATCGTGACCTACGGCTTCCTGCGCTCGCTGCGCCGCCTGGACCTGGCGCGCTCGCGCGTCGGGCGCCTGCAGGGCGCCTGAGCTTCGGCGCTCGCCGGCGCCCACCCGCGCCGCCGGCCTCAACCGATCGCGTCCTCGACGCCCGTCGCCTGCTCCTTGCTCAGCACCCGCGGCGGCGCGCACACGACCGTGGCGCCGGCGGGCACGTCGCGCGTCACCACCACCCCCGCGCCGATGCGCGCGCCGCCGCCGATCCGCAGCTCGCGCCCGGGGGGCGCCACCACCACCGCGCCCGCGCCGATCATCACGCCGTCCTCGATCACCACGCGAGCGCTCGAGCCCGGCCGCGAGCGCGTCGTGATCGTGACGTTGTGCCAGATTTTCACGCCGCTGCCGATCTGCACCATCGGGTTGATCATGATCCCGAAGCTGTTGTGTCCCAGGCGGATGTCGGGGCTCACGCGCGCCCCCGGCGGCAGCGAGTTGCGATACAGCAGCGTGTTCAGCTGCTTGACCCAGAAGCCGAGCCGGCCGTGCCCGCCCCGGTGCAGGGCGATCGACAGCAGCCACAGCCGTTCGGGGCTGATCAGCCACGCCTTCCACAGCCGGCGCTCGTAGCGCCGGTGTCCCCCCGGCGCCGGCCCGCTGTGCTCGCTCGCCGGCACGGCCGCCGCTAGCCGGAGCCCGCCGCGTAGCGCTCGCCGCCGACGGCGCGCAGCTTGGCGCGGTCGTGCGTGGCGCGGATGCGCCGGATCGTCCCGGTGCGGGCGCGGGTGACGAGCGATTCGGTGGTGGCGCCGCCGGCGCTCGGGTAGCGCACCCCCTGCAGCACGTCGCCGTCGGTGATGCCGGTGGCGGAGAAGAAGATGTCCTCGCCGGCGACGAGGTCGTCGCGGTCGAGCACGCGCTCGAGGTCATAGCCGGCCTCCAGCGAGGCCGTGCGCTCGCTCTCGTCGCGCGGCCACAGCCGTCCGAGCAGCTGCCCGCCGAGGCACTTCACGGCGGCGGCCGAGATGACGCCCTCGGGCGTGCCGCCGATCCCCCACAGGAGGTCGACGGGCGAGCGCTCGGTGACGGCGAGCAGGGCGGCGGACACGTCGCCGTGGGCGATCAGCCGCACACGGGCGCCGGCGGCGCGGATCGCGGCGATGCCCTGCTCGTGGCGGGGACGGTCGAGCACCACCACCATCACGTCGCCCACCGGGCAGCCGCGGCGCTCGGCGACGAGCTCGACGGTCTGCCCGAGCGGCCGGTCGAGGTCGAGCAGGTCGGCGATGTCGGGGGCGCCGGCCATCTTCTCCATGTACACGCAGGGCCCCGGGTCGAACATCGTCCCGCGCGCCGACAGCGCGATCACCGCCAGCGCGCTCGGCATGCCGTGCGCCGCGAGCGTGGTGCCCTCCAGCGGGTCCACCGCGATGTCCACCTGCGGCGGCGAGCCGTCGCCGATGCGCTCGCCGTTGTAGAGCATCGGCGCCTCGTCCTTCTCGCCCTCGCCGATCACCACCACGCCGTCCATCTGGATCGAGTGCAGCATGTAGCGCATGCCGTCCACGGCGGCCTGGTCGGCGGCCTCCTTATCGCCCCTGCCGACCAGCGGCGCCGCCGCCAGCGCCGCCGCCTCGGTGACGCGCACGAGCTCCAGCGCGAGGTTGCGGTCGGGCAGCTGAGGCTCCTGCGGCTGGGCGCTCATCGAGCTGGAAACCTATACCAGGGGCGCTGCCACTACGATCGTCCCTGCGCGGGCGCAGGCGCGCGCCGCGATCATCGCCAACCACGACATTCCTCGAGGTGCACAGCAGATGACACAGATCGGTTTCGTCGGCTTGGGCAAGATGGGCGGGAACATGGTGCACCGCATCCGCCGCGACTCCGAGCACGAGGTCGTGGCCTTCGACTTCGACGCCAAGGCCGTCAAGCAGGCGGTGGGAAACGGCGCCTCCGGCGCCGACTCGCTCAAATCCCTGGTCAAGCAGCTGCGGGCGCCGCGGATGGTGTGGATCATGGTGCCCGCCGGCGCGCCCACCCAGGAAACGGTGGAGAAGCTCGCCAAGCTGCTCGACAAGGGCGACACGATCGTCGACGGCGGCAACTCCAAGTGGACGGACGACAAGCGCCGCGCCGGCGAACTGAAGAAGGCCGGCATCGAATACGTCGACGTCGGCACCTCCGGCGGCGTGTGGGGCCTGGAGGTGGGCTACTGCATGATGGTCGGCGGCCCGGCCAAAGCGGTCAAGCGCCTGGCTCCGATCCTCGACGTGCTCGCGCCCGCGACCAACGAGCAGAGCCGCGCGGCGATCGGACCGCGCGGGTGGCTTCACTTCGGCCCCTCGGGCGCCGGCCACTACGTGAAGATGGTCCACAACGGCGTCGAGTACGGGCTGATGCAGGCCTACGCGGAGGGCTTCGACGTGTTCGACAAGTGCGAGTACGAGCTCGACAACGCCAAGATCGCGCACCTGTGGGGGCAGGGCTCGGTCGTGCGCTCGTGGCTGTGCGAACTGGCCGCGCGGGCGTTCGAAGCCGACGGCAACGACCTCGAAGCGATCGAGGGCTACACCGAGGACTCGGGCGAGGGCCGCTGGACGATCGCCGACGCGACCGCCCTCGACGTGCCCACGCCGGTGATCACCGCGTCGCTGTACGCGCGCCTGCGCTCGCGCGGCAACGGCGACTTCGCCGACCGCGTGCTGGCCGCGCTGCGCAACCAGTTCGGCGGCCACGCGGTCAAGCCCGCGCCCAAGGGGAAGTGATGGCGGCGGCCGCCACCGAGACCGAGAACCCGCTCACGGCCGGCCTCGAGCGCCTGCCCGTCGCCCCGACCTCGCTCGTGATCTTCGGCGCCACCGGCGACCTGGCGCGGCGCAAACTGCTGCCCGCGCTCTACAACCTCGCCCATGAGGGCTCGCTGCCCGAGCGCTTCCACCTGATCGGCGTATCGCGCAAAGACAAAGCGCACGAGGAGTTCCGCGCCGAGTGCGAGGAGGCGATCCGCCGCTTCTCGCGCCGCAAGCCCGACGAGAGCGTGCTGGCGAGCCTGCTCGAAGCGGTCAAGTACGTCGGCGGCACGTTCGACGAGGAGACCGTCTACACGCAGCTCGGCACGCTCCTGGACGAGTTCGAGCGCGACGCCGGCGAGCCGCTCAACCGCGCCTTCTACCTGTCCACCGCCCCGACCTTCTTCCCGGTGATCGTGGAGGCGCTCGGCAGCAGCCACCTCAACGAGCACGAGGACGCGCAGGTGCGGGTGATCATCGAGAAGCCCTTCGGCACCACGCTCGCCGAGGCGCGCGAGCTCAACCGGCGCGTGCTCGCGATCTTCGACGAGTCCCAGGTGTTCCGCATCGACCACTACCTGGGCAAGGAGACGGTGCAGAACATGATGGCGTTCCGCTTCGCCAACGGCATGTTCGAGCCGCTGTGGAACCGCAACTACATCGAAAGCGTGCAGATCACCGCCGCCGAGGAGCTGGGCATCGGCTCGCGCGCCGACTACTACGACGCCGCCGGCGCCCTGCGCGACCTGATCCAGAACCACATGCTGCAGCTGCTCTGCCACATCGCGATGGAGCCGCCCGTCAGCTTCACCGCCGAAGAGGTCCGCAACGAGAAGGTCAAGGTGCTCCAGGCGGTCCCCAAGCCAGCCCCCGAGGACGTCCCCCAGATGGCGGTGCGCGCCCAGTACTCGGCCGGGCACGCCGGCGGCGAGGACGTGCCCGGCTACCTGCAAGAGGAGGGCGTGCCCGCGGGCTCGATCACCGAGACCTACGCGGCGATACGTCTGGAAGTCGACAACTGGCGCTGGGCGGGGGTCCCCTTCTACCTGCGCACCGGCAAGCGCCTGGCGCGCAAGGTCACCGAGATCGCGGTCACGCTCAAGCCCGTCCCCCACCTGGCCTTCAGCCAGGACGGCTCGCTGGGCGTGCAGCCCAACCAGCTCGTGCTGACCTTGCAGCCCAACGAGGGCGTCTCGCTGCGGCTGGGGGCGAAGATCCCGGGCACGCGCATGATCATCCGGCCCGTGAACATGGAGTTCCTGTACGGCACCGCGTTCCTGTCCCAGTCGCCCGAGGCCTACGAGCGGCTGATCACCGACGCGATGCGCGGCGACGCCACGCTCTTCACCCGTAACGACGAGGTCGAGGCGCAGTGGCACATCTGCGACCCGATCGTGAGCGCGTGGGCGCAGACGCCCGGCCCGCTGGCGCAATACGAAGCCGGCTCGCAGGGCCCGCAGGAGGCCGACGCGCTGCTGCGCGAGGGCGATCGCTGGCGCGCGATCTGATGGCGAGCACCAGCGAGGCCGTCTGGAGCGAGCAGGGCACGACCCCGGACGCGATCGAAGCGGCGCTGCGCGAGCTGCTGATCCAGCGCCACGCCGAAAACGACAGCTTCGTGCCGGCGCGCGTGCTGAACATGATCGCGTTCGTCGACCGCGCGTGGAGCGGCGAGATCGCCAACCGCCTGCGCGGCGTCGGCCGCTACCACGCCTCGCGCCTGGTGGTCCTCTCCTACGAGCCCCGCCGCGAGCAGCTGGACGCCCGCGTGATGGTCGCCTCCGAAGGCGAGCCGACGCCGGGCGAGCTCGCGCTGCTGCGCGAGACGGTCGTGGTCGAGATCGGCGATCGGCACCTCGACGACCTGCTCACGATCGCCGACCCGCTGGTCGTCACCGACCTGCCCACCCTGCTGTGGTCCCCCCACGGCCACCACGACGTCCTCGAGACGCTGCTCGCGCTCTCCCAGGCGGTGCTGCTGGACTCGGTCGAGGAGCCGATCGCCAGCGAGGCGCTCGAGCGCGCCTGGGCGCTCACCGAGGACGCATACGTGGTCGACCTCGCCTGGCTGCGCTCGACGCCCTGGCGCGAGCGCATCGCCGCCGCCTTCGACCCGCCCGCGCTGCGCGAGGAGCTGCAGCGGCTGAGCTCGGTCACCGTCCGCCACCACCCGGCCTCGACGGCCGCCGCGATGCTGATGGTCGGATGGCTCTCCTCGCGCCTGGGCTGGGAGCCGCAGGCGCTGATCGCCGACGGCGAGGCGCTCGCCGGCACGGCGCGCGCGCGCCGCGAGCAGGTGCGCCTGCGCCTGGAGACGGCGCCGGGGATGCAGGTCCCGGGACTCGACAGCGTCTCGCTGGAGACGAGCTCCGGTCTCGCGCTCAGCCTGGGGCGCGGCGTCGGCGGCCTGCGCGGGCGCTGGCGCGACCGCCACGGGCAGGAGCGCGAATGGACGATCGCCGGCGCCTCGCGCGGCGAGGCCGGCGTGCTCGGCGAGGGCATTCGCCAGGCGCTGCTGCGCGACCCCACCTACGTGCCCGCGCTCGAGCTCGCCCGGAGGCTGCCGGCATGACGCGGCTGACCGCCTGCCCGGACGCCGAGACGGTCGCGCGGCGCGCCGCCGCGCACATCGCCCGCCAGCTCGCTCACGCCCGCGAGCAGCGCGGGGTCGCGCACCTCGCGCTGAGCGGCGGGACGACCCCGGGGCGCACCTACGAGCTGCTCGGCGCCGAGCCCGCGGCGCTCGCCGGCGTCGAGCTGTGGTTCGCCGACGAGCGCTGCGTCGGCCCCGAGGACCCCGAGAGCAACTACCGGCTGGTCGCCGAGACGCTGCTCGCCGCGGGGGCGCTCCCGCACGAGCGCGTGCACCGGATGCAGGGCGAGCTCGGCCCCCACGAGGGCGCCGCCCGCTACGCCGCCGAGCTCGCCGCGCGCGTGCTCGCCGAGCCGCCCGGCGCCGGCGGGCGGAGCGCGAGCGTGCCCGTGCTCGACCTGGTCGTGCTGGGCATCGGCCCGGACGGCCACGTCGCCTCGCTGTTCCCGGGCGCGGCCACGCTCGAGGCCGACCGGAGCGCCGTCTGCCTGGGCGTCGAGGACTCGCCCAAGCCGCCGCCGCAGCGGATCACGCTCAGCCTCGCCGTGCTGCTGGCGGCGCGCGAGTGCGTGCTGCTGGCGACCGGCGCGAGCAAGGCCGACGCGCTCGCCGCGATGCTCGGCCAGCCGAGCCCGCACGTGCCCGCGAGCCTGCTCAGGCGCGAGCGCCTGACGGTGCTCGCCGACGACGCCGCCGCGCCCGCGGCACCGCCGCGATGAGCACCCCCGAGCCCGGCGGCGCACCGCCGCGGGCGCCGGCGGTGCTGATCCGCCACGCCCAGACCGAGTGGAGCCGCGACGGGCGCCACACCTCCCGCACCGACGTCGCGCTCACCGACGAGGGCCGCCGGCTCGCCCGCGGTCTGGCGGCGCGCCTGCGCGGCTGGGAGTTCGAGCGCGTGCTCGTGAGCCCCGCCAGGCGCGCCCGCGAAACCTGCGAGCTCAGCGGCCTGGGCGAGCGGGCAGAGCTCTGCGAGGACCTGCGCGAGTGGGACTACGGCGAGGACGAGGGCCTGACCACCCCCGAGATACTCGCGCGCCGCCCCGGCTGGGAGCTGTGGCGCGACGGCTGTCCGGGCGGCGAGAGCCCCGCCGCGGTCGGGCTGCGCGCCGACCGCGTGATCGCCATGCTCGACGGCGCCGGCGGCGCGGCGGCGCTGTTCTCGCACGGCCACATGCTGCGCGTGCTCGGCGCCCGCTGGATCGAGCTGCAACCGGGCGACGGCCGGCGCCTCGGGCTCTCGACCGGCGCCGTCTGCGTGCTCGGCGCCGAGCGCCGCACGCCGATCCTCGCGCGCTGGAACGACACCGGCGAGCGGGGCTAGCTGGCCACGGCGTGATCCGGCCGGCGCCCGGGTACGTAAGGGCTTTGTAACACCGGTTCCCCTGAGCGGACTGTTCGTTCTAGAGTGAGCCCCAGCAAGCCAGTCATGGCAGCCCGCGCGGTAAAGACCACCTTGCCCCCGCCCTCTGCGGACGCCGTGCAGGCGCTTGAGGCGCTGCGCGCCGTGCGCGCGCTCACGCTCGCGCTCGTCGAGCGCATCGCCGACGAGGACCTCGAGCGCGTGCACTCGCCGATCATGAGCCCGCTCGCGTGGGACCTCGGCCACATCGCCGCCTACGAGGACCTGTGGCTTGGCCACCGCCACGGCGGCCTCGAGCTGCTGCGCCCGGAGCTCGCCGACCTGTACGACGCCTTCGAGACGCCGCGCACCGTGCGCGGCGAAATCCAGGCGCTCGGCCCGGCCGAGGCGAAGCAGTACATGGCCGCCGTCAGCGCCCGCACCGCCGATGTCCTGTGCGAGCGGGGCGTCGACGACGGCGTGCTGTGCGAGCTGGTCACCCGCCACGAGCTCCAGCACTCGGAGACGATGCGCCAGACGATGGCGATCGCCGGCCTGCTCGGCCAAGCCGACCTGGCCCGCCGGGACGCCCCGCTCGACGGGCCCGCCCCGCGCGCCGGCGCAGAGGGCGCGGGCGCGCCCGCCGAGTGGCTGGAGCTGGCCGCCGGCGACTTCGCGATGGGCGCCCCGCCGGATCGCTTCTCCTACGACAACGAGCGTCCGCGCCACCAGGCGCGCACCGGCGCCTTCGCCATCGCCCGCCGGCCCGTGACCAACGCCAGCTGGATGCGCTTCAGCGAGGGCGGCGGCTACGAGCGGCGCGAGTGGTGGTCGCGCGAGGGCTGGGCGTGGAAGGAGGAGTTCGACATCACCCATCATCAGAGCGTCGCCGCAGGCGACCCGCAGGCGCCCGCCTGCCACGTCTCCTGGTTCGAGGCCGACGCCTTCGCCCGCGCGCACGACGCGCGCCTGCCCACCGAGGCCGAGTGGGAGCGGGCGGCGACCTGGGACCGGGATCCGCAGAGCCCGGACGCCGCGCGACCGATCCAGGCGGTGGGGCGCGTGTGGGAGTGGACCGCCTCGCGCTTCCACGGCTACCCGGGCTTCGTCGCACACCCCTACCGCGAGTACTCCGAGGTCTTCTTCGGCGAGCAATACCGCGTGCTGCGCGGCGGCTCGTGGGCCACCCACCCGCGCGTGGCGACGCTCACGTTCCGCAACTGGGACCTGCCGCAGCGGCGCCAGATCTTCGCGGGCGTGCGCCTGGCGAGGGACCTGTGATGGAGCCCTCGGCAACCCAGCCCTCGGCGCTGGTCCAGATCGACTCGCACCTGGACGGCACGCAGGAGCGCTCGCTCGCCGAGGACGTGCTCGACGGGCTCACGCGCCCGTTCAAGGAGCTGCCGCCCAAGCACCTCTACGACGAACGCGGCGCCGAGCTGTTCGACCGCATCTGCGAGCTGCCCGAGTACTACCCCACGCGCACCGAGCGCGCCATCCTCGAGGAGCAGGCCGAGCTGCTGGCGGGGCTGACGGGAGCCGTCGAGCTGGTCGAGCTGGGCTCCGGCACGGCCGCCAAGACGCGCGTGCTGCTCGACGCGCTGCACGCCGCCGGCACGCTCGAGCGCTACGTGCCCGTCGACGTGACCGAGAGCATGGTGCGCGACAGCGCGCACGCGCTCACCAGCGAGTACCCCGGGCTGCGCGTGCATGGCGTGATCGGCGACTTCGAGCGCCACCTCGACCGTGTGCCGGAGGCGCTCGGACCGCGCATCGTCGCCTTCCTCGGCGGCACGATCGGCAACTTCCCGCCCGGCAGCCGCCGGCGCTTCCTGCGCGAGATCGCGCGCCTGATGGGCCCGGGCGACCACCTGCTGATGGGGACCGACCTGGTCAAGGACCCGCGGGTGCTCGAGGCGGCCTACGACGACGCCCAGGGCGTGACCGCGGAGTTCAACCGCAACATGCTGTACGTGCTCAACCGCGAGCTGCAGGCTGACTTCGACCCCGAGGACTTCGACCACGTCGCCCTGTTCGACCGCAACAACGAATGGATCGAGATGCGCCTGCGCGCGCGCCGCGAGCACACCACGCTGGTGCGCGACCTCGACCTCTCGGTGCACTTCCAGGAGGGCGAGGAACTGCGCACCGAGATCAGCGCCAAGTTCACGCCCGAGCGCCTGGAAGGCGACCTGGCGGCCGCCGGCCTCGAGCTCGAGCGGCTGCTGACCGACGCCGACGGGCTGTTCGCGCTCTCGCTCTCGCGCCGGCGCGGCTGAGACCGCCGGCGCCGCCGTTCTAGAGGCGCCGCGCGCGCCTGCGGATGCGCCGCAGCGTGCCGACCTTCGCGCGCTGCACCGCCGCCGGGGTCTTGACCGGCCCCGCCTGCCCCGGCGGGAAGCTCTCGAAGTACCAGTCGATCGACAGCGCGCACACGGCTTCGATCGAGGCGCGCCGGCGCTCGGTGTCGCTCGCGGCCAGCCGCCGCGCGGCCTGCTCGTAGGCGGGCAGCTCGCGCGCGCGCTCGACGAACGCGTCCAGCTGCGCCCGGCCCAGGTGCAGCGTGGCGATGCGCAGGCGCTCGTGCAGGCGCTCGACCTCCTCGCGCGCCTCCTCGGCCCCCGGCGCCGGCGCCCACGCTTCGGCCCGCGGCGAGACCGAGCAGCGAAAGCCCATCCGCCACAGGCGCACGCTGAGCTCCGCGAGCGCCCCGCCGAGCGAGGCGAACTCGCCGTCCAGGCCGCCGGCGGCGGCGTAGACGCGGCGGATGAACAGGCTGTGCACCCCCGGCAGCAGCGGCACCGACACGGGGCCGTCCGCGGCGTGCGCGGGGCTGTAGCGCACGCCGAGGTCCTCGTCGGCGAAGGCGCGCCCGTGGAAGCCCTCGCCCGCGGCGCTCTCGAAGCGCATCGTCGGCGCCGCCCCCCCGACTTCGCCGCTCGCGAGGATCTGGCGCAGCGGCAGGAACCAGCCCGCCGTGCGCGTGAGGCCGGCGCCGGCCAGCAGCACGAGCCGACCGCCGGCGGCCTTCCCGCCGGCCTCCAACGCGGCGGCCGGCGTCGGCGCGCGCTCCCCCTCGATCTCGCGCAGCTTCACCTCGTGGCGCTCGCACCACTCGTGCGCGCCGGCGAGCGCCGCGCCCGGCGCGAACAGCTCGCTGCCCGCGGGCAGCGAGCCGAGCGCCTCGAGCGCGCCCGCGAGCGCCTGCGGCTCGCGGCAGCCGAGCACCGCGGAGACCGCCGGCCAGGAATCTTCGCGGCTGCTCCTGCCGGTCGCGCCGGGCGCGACGAAGCGCTCGGGCAGCGCCGCGAGCCCGCGCCTGCCGGGGTCGATCGCGGCGATCTCCCGGAAGATCGCGCTCGTCTGGGGCGTCTCGGCCGGCAGCCGCGGCGGCGCGTAGACGCGCGCCACCGTGTACGTGCTCGCGGCGCGCGCGAGCGCGACCTGCTGCTCGGAGATCTCCGGACCCGGCCGGAGCGCGTCCCAGGACTGGCTGGAGTGGCGCAGCTCGCTCATCACGAACGCCTCGATCGCCAGGCGGTCGACGGGCCGGGTGGGCACGCCGAGCTCGCCCAGGAACGCCGCCAGCCGCTCGCACCAGGCGACCGGCTCGGCCAGCACGCCGTCGTAGGTGCACGTCATCGCCGGGCTGCCCGCGGCCCCCAGCATCGCCTGGCGCGTGTAGCGCTCCCACATCGCCAGCGACAGCAGCGGCTTGCAGCCGTTGCGCGTATGCAGCGAGTCGCTCACCTCGAACGGGTGGCGCACGGCCAGCACGTACGCGACGCGCCCCTCGAGCACCGCCGCCCAGAACGGCATCAGCGCGCACGTGCGCGGGTCCTTCCAGACCCACGGCCGCTCGGGGTGGGCCTCGCCGACCGCCGCGAGCGCCTCGTCGCGGTGGTGCTCGAGCAGCCGCCGCGTCTGCGCCGCGGTCATCTCCGGCGGGCAGAACCAGCTGCCCCCGAGCTCCTCCAGCAGCCGGTCGTTGTAGTGCACGAGCGACTTCGACTCCCAGTGCCCGCGAGGGTTGCGCGCACGACCCACGAGCAGGTCGCCGTAGCGGCAGACGTTGACGCCGAGCAGGTTCACAAGGCGCGTGATCAGCGAGGTGCCGCTGCGGTGCATACCGAGGATCACCACGCCTTCCGGCGCCGCGGGCGCCGGCGCGCCCGAGCCGGCGGCGCTCATCGAGTGGCCAGGTGCGCGAAGTTGGGCCACAGGCTCGCGTCGAGCTCGGGGAAGGCCTCGAGCAGCCGCCCGACCTCCGGCTCGTAGAACTCGACGTACGCCCGGCGCGTGGCGTCGTCGAGCGTGGGCTTGCTGGGCTGGTGCTCGGGGCGCGCGCCGAGATCCGGCGCGTGCTCGACGTCCTTCAGGCCGAGGAACTCGAACGTGCGGCGCAGCTGCTCGAGCGGCTCGCGGGTGCAGCGCTCGTACTGCAACACGAGCACGCGCTCGCGCGCGAAGTGGCGCAGCAGGCCGAGCAGGTGCGTGTGGTAGCAGCCGCGCTCGAGCTGCTCGAGCGGCGCGTGGCGGCTCGGCGCCGTGCCCTGCCGGCGCGCGCGTTCGGCCAGGTGCTGCAACCCCGACAGGTAGCGCTCGACCGGGTCGCGCAGCAGCACGAGCAACAGCGCCTCGGGCGCCGCGGCCGCCAGCAGCGGCGGGATCCAGGGCGCGGTCGCGTACACCGGCGTCCACTCGCCGGTCTTGCCCGGCCGGTGTTTGGGGAAGTAGCCGTGGTAGCGCTCGAGCTGCTCGCGCGTGCAGCCGCCGGCGAAGAAGCGGTCGAAGTAGTGCAGCTCCTTGGGCCCCGCCGCGCCCAGCACTTCGGGGTGGGCGCCGATCAGGTCGAACCAGCGCGTCGTGCCGCAGCGCTGCACGCCCACGCCGATGAAGTCCGGCGGGCCGACCTCGGCGCCCGTGCCGTCGCGCGGCAGCGGCGGCGCCATGTTCGTCCAGTCGACCGCGCTCTGCAGCATCGCGCGGCTGCGGCGCCCGCGTACGCGCGAGAGGATCGAGCTCCGGCGCCGCCATAGCCATCCGCGCGAGCCCGAGGCCGACCGTGTGCGTGTCGCGGCCGTCATCTGCACGGGCGGCTGGACTTCACGAACCAGAGAATACACTTGCCGCCATGCGCATCGAGGGCTCGGCGGCGATCGTGACCGGAGGCGCCTCGGGGCTCGGCGAGGCGACCGCGCGTGCGCTGCACGCCCGCGGCGCGCTCGTGACGATCGCCGACGTCAACGCCGAGAAGGGCCGGGCGCTCGCGGCCGAGCTCGGGATCGAGTTCGCCGCCTGCGACGTGCGCGAGGAGCAGCAGGTGCAGGCCGCCGTCGAGCAGGCCGCCGCCGCCGAGGGCGGGCTGCGCATCGCCGTCGCCTGCGCCGGCACCGGCTGGGCGCAGAAGGTGGCCGGCTCCAAGGGCCCTCACCCGCTGATGCCCTTCGAGACGATCGTCGCGATCAACCTGATCGGCACCTTCAACCTGCTGCGCCTGGCGGCCAGCGCGATGATCGCGAGCGAGCCGCTGGACGACGGCGAGCGCGGCGTGTGCGTGCAGACCGCCTCGGTGGCCGCCTTCGACGGCCAGGTCGGCCAGATCGCCTACTCCGCCTCCAAGGGCGCCGTCGTCGGCATGACGCTGCCCGCCGCCCGCGACCTCGCCCAGTACGGCATCCGCGTCGCCACGATCGCCCCCGGCCTGTTCGACACGCCGCTGCTCGCCGCCCTGCCCGAGGAGGCCCGCCAGAAGCTCGGCGCCGGCGTGCCCTTCCCGCAGCGCCTCGGCGAGCCCGCCGAGTACGCGCAGCTCGCCTGCCACATCGTCGAGAACCGCATGCTCAACGGCGAGACGATCCGCCTCGACGGCGCGCTGCGGATGCCGCCGCGCTGAGTACGAGACCACCCGGCGACGGCCGGCCGCTGCGAACGCACGCCGGCCGCCCCCGGGCGGCCCTCTAAATACGCTCGACGAGCATCGCCATGCCCATGCCGCCGGCGACGCACATCGACTCGATCCCGTAGGTGCCGTCGAGCGTCTCGAGGTCGTTCAGCAGCGTCGTCATGATGCGCGCGCCGGTCATGCCGAAGGGGTGCCCGAGCGCGATCGCCCCGCCGAACGGGTTGAGCTTCTCGTCGGGGATGTTCAGCTCCTCCTTGCACGGCACGATCTGTGCCGCGAACGCCTCGTTGATCTCGACCACGTCGACGTCCTCGATCTTCATGCCCGTGTTCTTCAGCAGCGCCTGGATCGCGGGGATCGGCCCAAGGCCCATCACCTCCGGGCGGATCGCCGCGACCGTCGAGGCGACGATCCGCGCGCGCGGCGTGTAGCCCTCGGCCCTGGCCTTCTCCTCGCTCATGATCAAGAGCGCCGCGGCGCCGTCGTTGAGCGGGCAGGCGTTGCCGGCCGTGACCGTGCCGCCCTCTTTGAAGACCGGCTTAAGCTTCGCGAGCACCTCCATCGTCGTGCCCGCCCGCGGCCCGTCGTCCTTGCTGACGACCGTCTCGGGCACGTCGATCTCGTTGCCCTCCTTGTCCACGTCTTTGTGCGCGGGCACCGTGACCGGCACGATCTCCTTGTCGAAGTGCCCGGACTCGACGGCTTTGACGGCGCGGTCCTGGGAGATCACGGCCCATTCGTCCTGCGCCTCGCGGCTGACTTTCCTTTCGTCGGCGACGTTCTCGGCGGTCATGCCCATCGTGATGTAGGCGTTGTAGAGCGAGCTCGGCGAGCCGTCGAGCTTGGGGTGGAACTCGAACGGCGAGCCCGGCGCGGTGCGCGAGACCGCCTCGACGCCGGCCGCGATGTAGGTGTCGCCCTCGCCCGCCTTGATCGCGTGGAAGGCCATGCGCGTGGTCTGCAGCGAGGACGCGCAGAAGCGGTTGACCGTGCAGCCCGGCACGTGGAAGTCGATGCCCGCCAGCAGCGTCGCGATGCGCCCGATGTTGTAGCCCGTCTCGCGCTCGCCGTAGCCGCAGCCCATCATCACGTCGCCGACCGAGGAGCCGCTCCCGAGCTGCGGGTTGCGCTCGAGCAGCGCCTTCAGCGGGATCGCCGCGAGGTCGTCGCCGCGTACTGTCTTCAGCGAGCCCTTGGCCGCCCTTCCGATGGGCGTGCGAACGGCATCCACGATCACTGCTTCTGGCATTGCTTGCCTCTCTCCTTGGTCGGTTGAACGCGCCGAAGCGGGCCGTCGGGCGGCGCGAGGCGGCCAATCCTATGGGATCGGCTGGGGCTCGGGGCCCGGCGCCTTCCTTAGAACTTTCGCATCTGGTCGAGAAACGCCCCCCAGCTCGCACTCGGATGCAAACCTGCCAAAGCCTGCGCAAGTCTGACTAAACTTGGTGATCCCGTGGAGCCGAGACGTATCACTGGATCTAGGAGCGCCGGGCCTCAGCCCGCTGAGCCTGCACACGGTACCGCTGGCGAGCGACAGGGCTCTTTGTCGGTGGAGAAGATCACGGAGCGCCGGATCGGGGCGCCTCCAGAGGAGACGACGTTGATCACGAAGGTTTTCGCCTCAGATGTCGATAGTCACCTTGTGACTATCGAGAACATCGCCGCGAAGGGGCCCTCTCAGGAGCGGCCCAGGCTCTTTGGGAACCAGATCCGATGGGCGGTAGCCGTGATGCGTCGTAATGTCGCGCGATACCGCGCGCATCGCCGCGCTCGTGCCGCCGCTATTTGAGCCAGTAACCGGCCACAAGACCGATCCAACCGCCAGCGACCTTCTGGAGGTCAGCGGACCCGTGATCCCCGAGCAACACGTAGAGCCCTGCGCCGAGCAGCGCAAGCGAGATCACGACGTTCATGAGCAGCCGGATTAGGTCTTGGGTGTCGGACGACATCGCGGTGAAACCTACCCGAGCCACCGCAGTGCCCTATGGCTCGCTGTTCTGGGAGCCGGAATCGACCTACTACAGATCCAGCCGCGAGACGCCCAGCTCGTCGAAGCCCACGTGATGGGCCAGCTCGTGGCGCACCGTGCGCGTCACCTGGTCGCGCAGCAGCTCGGGGTCGTGGCCGAAGTCGCGCCGCAGCGTGTCGCGGAAGATCACGATGCGGTCGTGGGCGTTGTCGCGGGCCGCGCCGTCGCCCTGGTACAGGCCGTAGGCCCCGCGCCTGCGCCCGCCGTCGGAGATCACGACCGCCACGTGGCGCAGCGCGTTGCGCAGCAGGTCCGGCAGGTCGTCGAGCGCGTCGCGCACCAGCTCCTCGAAGTCCTCGTCGTTGAGCGGGTCGAGCTCCATGAACTCGTCTTCGTCGGGCGCCACCGCCAGGCCTTCGCGCGCCAGCTGCTCGGAGTAGCGCACGATCTCCTCGAACTCGCTCTCGGACTCGGGGTCGCGCCAGCCCGCCATGCGCACCGCCACGAACGCCACGCCGCCCATCAGCACGGCCGCCACGATCACGCCGAGCGCCACGTCCTCGAGCGCCCTGACGACGCCGATCGAGCTGAACCCCTGGCCCACCACGAGCACCACCAGCCCCAGCGACATCGCGACCATCACCGCCACGCCGAGACGCCTGAAGGACCGCGGCTCGCCGGGTGGGATCGGCAGGCGCGCCATCAGCGTGGGCGGGTCGGCGCTGGGGGGCGGCGGGTCGGCACTTATTTCAGCGTGCGGCCGATCACGAGACGCTGGATCTCGTTCGTGCCCTCGTAGATCTGGGTGATCTTGGCGTCTCGCATCATGCGCTCTACCGGATACTCCTTGACATAACCGTACCCCCCGAGCACCTGCACGGCCTCCACCGTCACCGCCATCGCCGTGTCCGAGCAGAACACCTTCGCCATCGAGGAGTACTTGCCGCGCTGGGGATGGCGCTGGTCGGCCATCGCGCACGCCTTGTAGAGCAGCTCGCGCGCGGCCGCCGTGCGTGTTTCCATGTCGGCGAGCTTGAACTGGATCGCCTGGAACTCGTTGATCGGCTGCCCGAACTGGCGCCGCTCGCGCGCGTAGGCGACCGCGTAGTCGGTCGCGCCCTGCGCGATCCCGACCGCCTGCGCCGCCGCCCCCAGGCGTGTTTTCTCGAGCGTTCCGAGCGCCACCGACAGGCCCTTGCCGACCTCCCCGATCCGGTTCGCGTCCGGCACCCGCACGTCCTCGAAGATCGGCTGGCCGGTCGGCGAGGCGCGGATGCCGAGCTTGTGCTCGAGCTTGCCGACGCTGAAGCCGGGCCGGTCGGCCTCCACCACGAAAGCCGTCAGCCGCCGGCTGTCGCGGTCCGAGACCGCGAACACGACGTAGAAGTCAGCCACGCCCAGGTTGCTGATCCAGTTCTTGGTGCCGTTGATCACCCACTCCTCGCCGTCGCGCACGGCGGTCGTCTTCATGCCCGCCGGGTCCGAGCCGGCTTCGGGCTCGGACAGCGCGAACGCGGGCGAGAGCTCGCCGGTGGCGCAGCGCGGCAGGAAGCGCTCCTTGAGCTCGTCCGAGCCGAACAGCTGGATCGGCAGCGTGCCGAGCTCCTGCACCATCAGGATCAGCGCGCAGGACGCGTCGACCTTGGCGATCTCCTCGACCGCCATGTTCAGCATCAGCGTGCCCGTGCCCGTGCCCCCGTACTCGGTCGGGAACGGCAGCCCGAGGATGTCCTGCTCGCCCAGCACCCTGCGGATGTCCCACGGGTACTCCGCGCGCTCGTCGATCTCGGCCGAGCGCGGCGCGATCTTCTCGCGCGCGATCTGCGCGATCGTCTGGCAGAAGTCCAGGTGCTCCTGGGGAACCGTGTAGAGGTCGCCGACCGCCTGCATCCCGCGGATGTTAATAGTCTCTGTCGGTATGAGCCCCACCGAGCAGGCAGCCGCCATCGAGCTCACGCCCGAGCGCGTCGCCGCCTGGCTGGACGAGCCCTCCCCGCCGCAGCTGGTCGACGTGCGCGAGCCCTACGAGCGAGAGGCCGGCCACATCGAGGACACCGCCCACATCCCGCTCGCCGAGCTGACCGCCAGGGCCGACGGCCTCGACCGCGAGCGCCCCCTGATCTTCTACTGCCGCGCCGGCTCGCGCTCGCAGATGGCCGCGCAGGCCTTCCGCGCCGGCGGCTTCGAGGCGTACACGATGACCGGCGGGCTGCTGCGATGGGCAGGCGAGGGCCGCCCGCTCGTCCCCGCGGACGGGCGCGTGGCCGACCACTAACGAGGGAGGTTCGAGGCGATGGAGGGCACAGAGGAGTATCCGGCGGTGAGGACGGGATCGGGCTACGCGGTCGCGAACCTCGACGACCTCGGCGACGGCCCCGGGTTTCGCAAGGTGCGCCGGGCCCTCGGCGTGAGCGCCTTCGGCGTCAACGCGATCGTGCTGCCGGCCGGCGTGGAAACGGGCCGCCACTACCACGACGAGCAGGAGGAGCTGTACTTCGTGCACCGCGGCGCGATCGAGATGGAGTTCGGCGACGGCTCGACGGAGCTGCTGCGCGAGGGCGGCCTCGCGCGCGTCGACGCCGCGACCGTCCGCAAGATCCGCAACGTCGGCGAGCTCGACGCCGTGTACCTGTGCGCCGGCGGCAAGGACGGCTACGTCGGCCGCGACGGGCGCGCCCCGGAGGGCGAGCAGGCGCGCGTGCGCGAGACCCACGACCGCTCCTCCGGCCAACCGGGTTGAACGAGCCGCCCGGAGGTCCCCCGCCGGCCGGCGCCGAGGGCCGGGCCGGCGCCGAGGCCCGGGCACCGGCTCGCGTCCTGCGCGTCGACGAGCGCCTCACGATCCCGCTCGCCGAGATCGCGCTGCGCGCCAGCCGCTCCTCGGGCCCCGGCGGCCAGCACGCCAACGTCACCGCCTCGCGCGTGGAGGCCGTCTTCGACGTGGGCGCCTCGCGCTCGCTCACCGACGCCCAGCGCGAGCGCATCCTCGCCCGCGCCGGCGAGCGCGTCAGCGCCGTCGCCCAGGACGAGCGCTCGCAGGCGCGCAACCGCGAGCTCGCGCTCGAACGCCTGGCCGAGCGCCTGCGCCGCGCGCTCGCCGTCCCGCGCAGCCGCCGCGCCACCCGACCGAGCGCCGCCGCGCGCGCCCAGCGCCTCGAGCAGAAGCGCCGCACAGGCCAGCGCAAGCTCCAGCGTCGCCCGCCGGCCTCCGACGAGGACTAGCGCCAGACGACCGCCCCGGCAGCGCACGGCGACCGCCCGCCGGCGGCGCGCGCCAGCAGCGCGGGCCGTCCGGCGCCCGATGAGAGTTCTCTCACCTCTTTAGTGCCGACAAATGAACGGCGGATATCCACTGACGTCAAGCCCCAACCCACTGGGGCCGAATTCGTGACAACCAACACAAAACGGTGAACATGGACGACAAGCTGTCACGCACACTCACGAAGGTCCCGGAGATAACCGCCTTCTTCTGGATCACCAAGCTGCTGACGACCGCCATGGGCGAGGCCACCTCAGACTTCATGAACTCCGCCCTCGGACCGGCGATCGCGGTGCCGCTGATGCTGATCGGCCTGTGGCTCGCGCTGCGCGCCCAGCTGCGCGCGCCCTCCTACAACGCCTGGAACTACTGGCTGGTCGTCGTGATGGTCGCGATCTTCGGCACCTCGGCGGCCGACGCGCTGCACGTCGGCCTCGCCATCCCCTACGCGGTCTCCAGCGCCTTCTACCTGGTCGTGCTCGCCGTCGTGTTCACCCTCTGGTACCGCAGCGAGGGCACGCTCTCCATCCACAGCATCCGCACGGCCCGCCGCGAGAAGTTCTACTGGTGGACCGTGCTGGCCACCTTCGCGCTCGGCACCGCCGCCGGCGACTTCACCGCCACCAGCCTGAACATCGGCTACCTGCCCTCCGCGATCCTGTTCGCGAGCCTGATCGCGCTGCCCGCCGTCGGCTACCGCTGGTTCGGCATGAGCTCGATCGCGACCTTCTGGTTCGCCTACGTCGTCACGCGGCCCCTCGGCGCCTCCGTCGCCGACTGGCTGGACGCCTCGCACAGCCTCAGCGGGCTGGCGCTCGGCCAGGGCCCGGTCGCGCTCGGCCTAGCGGTCGCGATGATCGGCTTCATCGCCTACCTGGCGATCAGCCGCGTCGACGTCCAGACCGCCGTCGCCGGCCACGCCCCCGAGCCAGAGATCAGTCCAGCAGCTCCTTGACGAAGCGCTGGTGCACGCGCCCGAGCTGCGTCTTCTCGGGGTGAAAGCCGATCGCGTTCCACACCGACTGCGAGGCCGGCGCCCACACCACGATCAGGTACACGCCGAACAGCAGCGCACCGGTGCGCAGCCTGCGCGAGCTCGACAGCGCCGCCAGCGGCAGCACCCACACCACGTACCACGGCAGCACCCAGCTGAGCGTCAACAGCAGCGCCATGCTCGCCCACCCGGCGGCTGTGATCGCGCGCGCCTCCCCGCTCTCGGCGTCCGCGGCGGCCGGCCCGGCCACCGCGCCCAGCCGCGGACCCCGCCCGCGGCCGCGGCTCCAGAGCGCCCAGCAGCAGACCGCCACGGCGCCGAGCAGCGTCGCGTCCATCAACGAGCGCAGCCCGGCGCTCTCGCCGCCCAGCCCCAGCAGCAGGCCGAGCAGGTTGGGGACGCTGAGACTCGTGACCAGCTGGCTCTGGGTGCTCAGGTCGGGGATGTGCAGGCCGAACGCGATCAGGCTCGCGAACGCCAGCGCGGCCCCCCAGAGGAGCATCCCGAGCGCCGTCTGCACGAGCCGGCGCGGCGCGCGCGCCACGGCCGCCAGCGCCACCGGGATCAGGACGGCCGCCGACGCCTTCAGCGCCACGGCCGTCACGAACGCCGCGCCCCCCCCCATGTCGAGGGCCGACAGCGGCAGCACGAGCGCCAGCGCCCGCGCCGGCAGGCCGCGCGCTCTGCGCGCGGGCTTCCCCGCCGCCAGACGCGCCAGCTCGGCCGCCACGCCCGAGCGCTCGCGGGCGCGCAGCATCAGGTAGAAGCCGAGCACGACGCAGAAGACCATCAGGAAGTCGTTGTGGTCGCCGCCCAGGCCCCACACGAGCACGACCGGGTTCAGGCCGGCGAGCGCGATCGCCGCCACCGGGTCGCGGCCGAGCATCCGCGCGCACTTCCACACCAGCAGGATCGTCGCG
>DASZFZ010000107.1:0-57135 GCA_035939315.1 Solirubrobacteraceae bacterium
ACGGCCCGGCTGCTCTCGGCGCATACCACCTGCCGACTACAACGCCGCTCGCTGTTCGCCTACCTAAGCGACGCCATCGCCACCCACGCTCGCGGCGAACCCGTGCCGCTACTCACCTGAGCAGACCCACTGAACGCTTACCGATTCGTGCCATCTGTTGTCTCCTGTCACATCTGGTGGACGATGGGGGTCTACCGGGCATGACCCGAGACCAAGCGCCGGTGTGACATGGATCAGCTCGGGCTGGCGGACAGGTTCGATGGCCAGCGTCGGCGGCTGCGGTCGGTCGCCTACAGGATCCTCGGATCGCTGAGCGAGGCGGACGACGCGGTGCAGGAGGCTTGGCTGCGCCTACAGCGAACCGACGTGGCGACGATCGACAACCTCGACGGATGGCTGACCACGGTCGTGGCACGGATCAGCCTGAACGTCCTGCGAGGCGGGCGCACGCACGCCGAGGAGCCGCTCGATGCATTCGCGCTCGAGCCGATCATCGCCGCCGACGAGCGCGAGGGCCCCGAGCAGGAAGTCCTGCTGGCCGACGCCGTCGGGATCGCGCTGCAGGTCGTGCTCGGCGCGCTGAGCCCCGCCGAACGCCTGGCGTTCGTGCTGCACGACATGTTCGCGGTGCCCTTCGAGGAGATCGCCGAGCTGCTGGAGCGCTCGTCCGAGGCGACGCGCCAGCTCGCGAGCCGCGCCCGCCGGCGGGTGCGCGGCGCAGCGCCCGCGCCGGATCCCGATCTGACGCGCCAGCGGGCGGTCGTCGACGCTTACTTCGCCGCCGCGCGGGAGGGCGATCTCGACGCGCTCGTCGCCGTGCTCGACCCCGACGTGGTCGCCCGCTCGCACGGGCGCGGCGGGGTCTCAGAACTGCGGGGCGCCGAGAAGGTCGCCCGCGCGGCGATGACGGCGCGCAGGTTCGCCCCCTTCGCTCGTCCGGCGCTGATCAACGGGACCGCCGGCGCGGTCGCGTTCGACGGGGACACCCCCTTCGCGATCCTCGCCTTCACGGTCATCGGCGAGCGGGCCGTCACGATCGACATCTTCAACGACCGCGAGCTGGTGCCTCGGCTCGTGCGTTGGGGCGGTTAGCGGCGAGCGGGCGCTGTAGTGGCGTTCAGCGCTTGACGCGGTAGTCGAGGAAGGTCGCGTGCGGCGACTGGCGCACGCCGAGGTGCTCGAGCTCCAGCACCTGAGTGAACCCGTCGAACAGGCGCTTGCCCGCGCCCAGGATCAGCGGGGCGATCACGATCGAGAGCTCGTCGACGAGGCCCGCGGACAGCGCCTGGCGGATCACGTCGGCGCCGCCCATCACGCTGACGTCCTTGTCGCCCTGGGCGGCCTCGCGCGCCTGGGCCACCGCCTCCGCGACGCCGTCCACGAACACGAACTCGCCCGTCGGCGGCTGCTCCTGCGGGCGGTGGGTGACGATGAAGAACGGCGCGCCCCACGGGTTTCGATCGCCCCAGTGGCGCGCGGCCTCGTAGGTGAAGCGCCCCGCGACGACCGCGCCGATGCGCGCGCTGGCCCGTTCGAACCAGGCGGCGTCCTCGCCGCTCGGCTGTCCGCGTATCTCGTCCTCATATGACCAGTGCCCGCCGAAGACCCAGCTGTGCAGGCGCTCTCCCCCGTCCCCCAGGCCCCTGCCGGGCCCGTCGTCCGGCGCGGCTATGTATCCGTCGAGCGACGTCGTGATCGTCGCAACCACCTTGGTCATCGGCTCAAGCCGCGGCGCCCGCGGCGATGTAGGCGAGCGCACTCGCGAGATCGGCGCAGCCCTTCAGCTCGAGCACCAAGCCGTCGCGCATCTTCACGACGGCGTAGGCGACGCCCTGCTCGAGCGGGCGCCCGTCCTCACGTGGCTGTGCGGGCCGGAACCCGACGAGCACATACGGGTCGTGCTCGGCCATCTCGGCGATCGTCCCGCGCACGCCGCTGCTGCGGTTGCGTCGCATCACCTTGACGATCTCGGCGCGGCCCGCGCACAGCGTGCCGGGCTCCACCCCCCGCCACTGGGCCTCGGGCGCGAACGTCCGCTCGACGACGGACAGGTCGCCTTCCGAGAGCGCCTGGAAGGCTTCGCGCAGTACAGCCTCGTTATCGCCGGCGGGCATCTCGGCCGATTGTTGCGCAGTCCGCGACCGCGTGCCCGAGACGGTCGCTGCTCGGGCGCGCGGCGTGTGGGCTCATCCCACCGCGGAGCGCTTGAACATGCGGATCGAGATCGCCGTGAGGGCGAGCGCGAACAGGGCGACCACACCGAGGCTCGCCCACGCCTCGACGGTCGTGTTGCCGGCGCCCCAGATCGCGTGCAGGCTCTGCCCGTGGGGGTCCACGAGGCCGTAGCGCAGCAGCGCGAGCGCGTGGGTCAGCGGCAGCGCCTTGGCGATGTCGGTCAGCGCTCCCGGCATCGCGCTGATCGGGTACAGCGCGCCGGCGAAGAAGAACGGCAGGATCGCGACGGCGGGGGTCGCGCCGACGTACTCCTCGGGCTTTGAGATCCTGCTCGCGAGCGTCTCGGCGACGCCGTACATGAAGACGGTGAACAGCAGCCCCGCGGCGAGCGCCCAGGCCAGGCCGGCGCCGCTCACGTGAAAGCGCCCGCCGCGCAGCGCGGTCAGCGCCACGAGCACGATCGCCTGCAGGGCCGACAGGCAAACGGCCACGAGCAGGTTGCCGAACACCAGCTGCGAGCGCGACACCGGCGCCGCGAGCAACTCGCGCTGGGCCCCCGCGCGTCGGTCGACGATCACGCTGAGACCGGCGAAGATGCAGCTGAGCGGGATCACCAGGCCGACCGCGCCCACGCCGACGAACGACTGATAGTCGACCGTCGAGTGCAGGCCGCCGGTCGCCTTCTCGAGCGCCGGCGCGACGACCAGCGCGAGCAGGATCGGGCCGAGCAGCGGCACGGCGATCTGTCGGGGGTTGCCGGCCGTGAGCCGCGCGCGCCGGCCGGCGAGCGCCAGCAGCGTGCTGCGCGCGCGTCCGCGCGTGCGAGAGTCGATCGGGATGACCGCCCCGCCGGTTGCCGTGGTTGCCATTGCCTTGCTCCTTTCGCTTGGAAGAGTGATCAGGCGGCCTCGGCCGCGGGGCCGCCCGTGAGTTGCAGGTAGACGTCGTCGAGCGTGGGCGCGCGCGTGGCCATCCCAACGGGGGAGATCGCGGCCTCTTCGAGCGCCCCGAGCGCCTGGCCGGCGGGGCGCCCGTGCAGGGGCACCGTCACCGTCGCGCCGATCGCGAACGCGTCCGCGGCGGCGATGCCCTGGGCGCGCAGCCGCGCGAGCGTCGCCCTCGCGTCCCCCTGCACGCGCAGCTCGAGGATCTCCTCGCCCAGCTCGGCCAGCAGGCGTGCGGGCGCGTCCAGGCCGACGATCGAGCCCTCGTACATGATCGCCACGCGATCGCACAGCTGACGAGCCTCCTCGAGGTAGTGGGTGGAGAGCAGGATCGTCATCTCGAAGCGCTCGCGCAGACCCGCGATCAGGTCGAGCAGCTCGTGGCGGATGCGCGCGTCGAGTCCGACGGTCGGCTCGTCGAGGAACAGGACCTGCGGGCGCGAGACGAGCGCGCGCGCGATTTCAAGGCGCCGGCGCTGTCCGCCGCTGTAGGTGTCCACGGGCCGCTCGATCAGCTCCTGCAGGCCGAAGGCGGGGACCAGCTCGGCGATGCGGGTACGCTGCTGCTCGGGGCCGATGCCCCACAGGCGCGCGTGCAGCGAGAGGTTGTCGAGCCCGCTGAGGCCGCCGTCGACGACCGGCTCCTGGAAGACGACGCTCGCGATCGCCCGCGCGCCCCGCGGATCGGCGACGACGTCCAGGCCGGCGAGCCGCGCCGAGCCGCCCGTCGGCAGGATCGTCGTCGTCAGCATCCCGATCGTCGTCGACTTGCCCGCGCCGTTCGGCCCGAGCAGCCCGAACACCTCCCCCGCGGCGACGTCGAAGTCGATGCCCTTCACGGCTTCGACCTCGCCGGCGTAGACCTTGCGCAGATCGCGCACCTCGATCGTCGCTGTCCTCATGGCTCGCTCCTCGTCTTCGGGTTTGGCACTTGCACCGCTGACGGGCGCGGGCGCGTGTGTGTGACGCGCGCCCGGCGGCTGTCACATCCCGGTGGGTCCGCCCGTCACTGCTATTGAGATCCCACGAGAGGAGGCCGCGCGGTGAACGACAGCCAGCTGTACGCAGAGCAGTTCGAGCAGCACCGCGCGCACCTGCGGGCCGTCGCCTACCGGATGCTCGGCTCGCACGCCGACGCCGAGGACGCCGTGCAGGAGGCGTGGCTGCGGCTGAACCGCGCGGACGCGGACGCGGTCGCCAACCTGGGTGGATGGCTGACGACGGTCGTCGGGCGGATCTGCATCGACATGCTGCGCACGCGGCGCGTGCGCAACGAGGACTACCCCGGCACGTGGCTGCCCGAGCCGCTCGTCAGCGTCGACGAGACCCTCGATCCCGCGCGCGAGGCCGAGCTGGCCGACGCGGTCGGCCTCGCGCTGCTGGTCGTGCTCGAGACGCTCACGCCCACCGAGCGGCTCGCGTTCGTGCTGCACGACATGTTCGCCGTCCCCTTCGACGAGATCGCGCCGATCGTGGGGCGCAGCTCGACCGCCACACGGCAGCTCGCCAGCCGCGCGCGCCGGCGCGTGCGGGGCGCGCCCGCGCCCGAGAGCGACCTGGCGCGCCAGCGGAAGGTCGTCGAGGCGTTCCTCGCGGCCTCGCGGGGCGGCGACTTCGAGGGCCTGCTGGCCGTGCTCGACCCCGACGTCGTGTTCCGCGTCGACGCCGGCCGCGACAGCCCGCTCGCACGCCCGCCGATCGTCGGCGCCGAGAACGTCGCCCGGGAGGTGCTGGCGCACGGCAGGCCGTTCGCTCCGCTCGGGCGCCCGGCGCTCGTCGGCGACGCGATCGGCATGCTCGTCGGACCCCCGGAGCGTCCGCTCGCGGTCGCCGGCTGCGCGATCGTGGACGGCCGGATCGCCGCGCTCGACCTGATCGTCGACCCGGAGAAGCTCGCCGCGATCGTCGTGGCCGGCTAGGTCGAAGCGCGCCCGCGATCGCGCGCCTGCCCATCCAGCCCGGCGCTGCGGGGGTGTCGTGCGAGGTCGGTCAGCCGCTCAGATAGGCGAGCAGCATGCGCGCCGCCTCGCGCGCGTAGACCTCGGGTGAGGTCTGCGTGCGCGGATGGATCACGAGGCCGTGCGTGACCGCCTCGACGGTCTGCACGACCAGCTGCGCGGCCAGTTCGGGGTCTGCGACGGTCGCCTCCGGTGCGCGGGCCAGGTAGCCCGCGAGCGCGCTGCTCGCCAGCTCGAAGACACGCTCGAGCCGCTCGCGCAACTGCGGCGGGCGCGGAGCCTCCTCGAAGAGCACACGATGCAGCCCCGGCTGTGCCGCGTGCAGCTCCAAGAGCGCCCCGAGAACGCGCTCGATCGCCTCGCCCAGGGTCGGCGGATGCTCGCTCAGCTCCACGAGCAGCGGACCCAGGATCGCCTCTCCCTCCCCCACGTGCTGCTCGACCAGCGCCACCAGGATCGCGTCCTTGTTCGGGAAGTACTGGTAGAGCGTCCCGATCGAGACGCCCGCCCGCTCCGCGATGCGGTTGGTCGTGCCGGCGGCGTAGCCGTGGCGCTCGAAAACCTGAGCAGCCGCCTGGAGGATCGCCTCGACGGTCGCCGCCGAGCGCGCCTGGACCGGCGTGCGGCGGGGCGCCAGGGCGCGCGCGCCGCTCATCGTCGCCCCGCCGGCGAATGCGAGTAGACAAACATGAGCTTTTGCTCAGAATACCGGCCATGAACGTGACCGTCGAAACCGAGCTGCCGATCCCAGCCGAGCTGGCCTGCAAGCTCGCCCAGAAGCCGGCGATGCTGCTGCACGTGCTGTGGCCCTGGATGGGCCTCACGCCGCTCACGCCATTGCCCGAGCAGCTCGTAGAGGGGGATGAGATCGTCGTGCGCCTGCGCTTCTTCGGCCTGCTGCCCGCCTGGCGCCACACCGTGCACGTCGCGCGGCTCGCCCCGACCGAGATCGTCTCCCGTGAGCACGGCGGCCCGGTGAGCACCTGGGACCATCGGCTGTCGTTCGAGCCGATCGGCGAGCGCTCGTGCCGCTACACCGATTCGGTCGAGGTGCGCTCGGGCATCGCCACGCCGCTCACGTGGCTGTACGCACAGCTCATCTATCGCTACCGCAGCCGTCGCTGGCGGACGCTCGCGCGGGTGCTTGCAGACCCAGCAGCGCCGGCAGCTCGCTGAGCGAATCGATCAGCTCGGCGCCCGCGGCGCGCAACGCCCCCGCGTCGCTGTCGGCGGCATAGCCGATCGCGCGCATGCCGGCGGCCACGGCGGCGCTCACCCCCGAAGGCGTGTCCTCGATCACGGCGCAGTCCGCGGGCGCCACGCCGAAAGCGCCGGCCGCGTGCAGGAACAGGTCCGGGTGGGGCTTGCCGCGCGGCACGCCGTGCGCGGAGAACAGCTGCTCCTCGGCGAACAGCCAGCGCAGGCCGGTGAGCTCGAGCGACAGGCGGGTCTTTGACAGCTTGCCCTGGGAGGCGACACAGACTTTGACTCCCGCGGCCGTGAGGCGTTGCACGGTCTCGGCCGCACCCGCTATGGGCTGGAGCTCGCGACGAAACGCGCCGGCGCGCTCGTGCTCGTACTCGGCGAGCCAGCCGGCAGGCAGCGAGCGGCCGAGCTCAGCCTCGACGCTTGCGAGCACCTCGTCGAGCAGCAGCCCCTGGTAGGCCCGCCGCGCCTGCGCGAGCGTGGTGGGCAGGCCCGCGCGGGTGAGCATCCGGGCAAGCACCTCATTCGAGATCGCCTCGGAGTCGACGAGCACCCCGTCGCAGTCGAAGATCACGAGTTCGAGCACGGGCGCCGACTCTAGCCGCGTGCTCCAGCGTCCGCCCCTTGGGCATCGGCGCGCTCATCGCGGCCCTGCCCCGCCAGCACATCCGTCCATCCGAGCCCGGGGGGGTTGGAGAGAAGCGTTCGCGGGAACCATAATTCAAGATATGAGGATCGGCGCAAACCAGAGCGCCGCGCTCGGCGACGCGACCCGTGAAAGCATCCAGGTGCTGCAGGAGGTGCTCAGCGCCCACAGGCAGGGGCTGGTGCAGGACTACCTGCGGGTCGCGGAGCTCTGCCGGGAGACAGCCCGGAGCCTCGGGCTGGCCGAGGGCACGGTGGTGCGCATCGAGCTGGCCGGCCGGCTGCACGACATCGGCAAGGTCGCGATCCCCGACGCCATCCTGGAGAAGCCCGGCCCGCTGACGCGCAAGGAGTGGGAGCTGATGCGCACGCACACGGAGATCGGCGCGCGCATCATCGGCGCCGCGCCCGCGCTCGGGGACGTCGCGGAGATCGTGCGCTGCCATCACGAGCGCTTCGACGGCAGCGGCTACCCGGACGGGCTGCGCGGCGATCGCATCCCGATCGGCGCGAGCATCCTCGCCGTGTGCGACTCGTTCGTGGCGATGATGCGCAACCGCTCCTACATCGACGGGATCACCGTGATGGAGGCGCTGGCCGAACTGCGACGCTGCTCGGGCACCCAGTTCGACCCGCGCGTCGTCGAGGCCTTCGAGCGGGCCTTCCGCGAGCTGTTCGTGGCCGCCTGAACGACGCGCGGCCGCAGGCTCAAGAAGACCGTCGCGCCTCCCGATGATCCCGGTGAGGCAGCCGGCTTGAAATAAAAGTTTGGCATGCCATAATCAATTTCCATGGCTACCAAGGATCTTCTGCGCACCCCGGCCGTCGAGGACTACTCGAAGGCGATCTTCGCGCTGGAATCGCGCGGCCAGGAGCCCGTGTCGACGAATGCGCTGGCGGAGCGTCTGGGGATCACCGCGGGCTCGGTCTCGGCGATGCTCAGGCGCCTGGACGAGCTCGGCCTGATCACCCATCTGCCCTATCGGGGCGTGCGCCTGACCGAGGACGGGCGGCGCATCGCGCTCGAGGTGATCCGCCACCACCGGCTGCTGGAGAGCTACCTCGCGCAGGCGCTCGACATGCCCTGGGACCGGGTGCACGCCGAGGCCGAGGTGCTCGAGCACGTGCTCTCCGAGGAGCTCGAGGAGCTGATCGCGGCCAAGCTCGGGCACCCGACTGTCGACCCCCACGGCGACCCGATCCCGACCGCCGAGCTCGAGCTTGAGGAGCGCCACACCGACCGGCTGGAGGGGCTCGAGCCGGGCCAGAGCGGCGTGTTCGTGCGCGTGTCCGATTCGGACCCGGCGATGCTGCGCTACCTGGCCGAGCGCGGCATCTCCCCCGGCGACCGTTTCGAGGTGCTCGAGCGCCAGCCCTTCGGCGGGCCGTTGTTCGTGCGCCTGAACGCGCGCGAGCACGCGATCGGCGGCCAGCTGGCGGCGGCGATGCGCGTGGAGCTCGACGGCGCCGGCGAGCAGGCCGGCGCGGCGCCCGGGAGTCGCGCGTGAGCGCGCCCGCGGTCTGCCCTCCTCTGGGCCAGCCGCTGCTGACAGACGAGGACAGCGCGCGCTCGCACGACCGCGCGCGGGTGCACCACGCGCGCTACTCCGGCCGGCGCTGGCGTCTGCTGTGGCTGCTGGTCGGCCCGGGGATCCTCGCGATGCTCGGCGAGAACGACGGGCCGAGCATGATCGCCTATGCCTCCGACGGCGCCCAGTACGGGCTCGGCTTCTTCGTGCCGTTCATCCCGCTGCTGTTCGCGATGGCCTACGTGTGCCAGGAGATGTGCATGCGCGTCGGCGCGGTCACCCACCGCGGCTACGGCGAGCTCGTGCTGCAGCGCTACGGGCGCGTGTGGGGCTGGTTCGGGGCGGCCGACCTGACGCTCACGAACCTCGTCACGCTGGTCGCCGAGTTCGTGGCGATCCGCGTGGGCCTGGCCTACTTCGGCCTCGGCGCGGGCGTCGCGGTCGCGCTGGGGCTCGCGCTCGTGCTGTTCACGCTCAGCGGCGGGCGCTACTGGCGCTGGGAGCGGATCGTGCTCGGGCTGGCCCTCTTCAACGTGCTGTTCCTGGCGGCGGCGGTGCTCGTCAAGCCCCACGTCGGCTCGCTCGCCGGCGCGCTGTCCTTCACGCCATTCCCGCACGGCAACTTCAACACGCTGCTGTTGCTGCTCGCCTCGACGATCGGCGCGACGGTCACCCCGTGGATGATCTTCTTCCAGCAGAGCGCCTCGGCCGACAAGGGCATGACCCCGGCGGACGTCAGGCACGGACGCTACGACACGGCGCTCGGCGCGGTGCTCGCGGCGCTGTGCGGGATCGGCGCGCTGGTGGCGGGCGCGGCGCTGCTCAGCCACGGCGGCTCCGGCATCCAGGGCTTCGCCGGCGCCGGCTTCCCGCAGGCGCTGCGGAGCGTATCCGGCTCGGCGGCCGGGACGGTGTTCGCGCTCGGGCTGATCGAGGCCGGCGCGGTGGCGATCCTCACGATCTCCGCGAGCACCGCCTACGCGGCCGGCGAATGCGTGGGCGCCACCCACAGCTTCAACAGCTCGCCGCGCGAGGCCGGCATCTTCCACGCCGCCAACGTCGGCGTGGCGATGCTGGCGGCGGCCGTGATCCTGATCCCGGGCGCGCCGCTCTTGTCGATCGCGCTGAACGCGAACGTGCTGGCGACCGTGCTGCTGCCGGTGAGCCTCGTGCTGATGGTGATGCTCGCCAACGACGAGGGGCTGATGGGCCGCTTCCGCAACCGCCGCGCCACCAACCTCGTGGGCGTCGCGGTGATCGTGTTCGTGGGCGTCTGCGGCGCGGCCTACGGCATCGACTCGTTCCTGCAGGCGGTCCACGTGGTGGGCGCATGAGGACGCCCGCGCCGCCGGCTCACGAGCTTGCCGGCACCGCGCCCGCGCCGCCGGGCGAGGAGGGCCAGCGGCGCTCCGAGCCCTACGAGGACGAGCTGGTCATGCACCTGGAGCGCGACCAGCTCGTCGCGGAAACCTCGCGGCCGGTGCCGGCGGCGGGGCTCGGGCGCAATGCGGTCCTCGGCCTGTGGGCGCTGCGCGTGTTCGTCGTGCTAGTCAGCGCGATGGTGATCTACACGTTCGTCGCGGACCTGCGCTGAGGGGCCGCGCGCCGCGCCTCAGCCGACGAGCAGCCGCACGATCGCGAACACGCCGACGGCGACGATCGCGCCGCGCAGCGCGTTCGGCGGCAGGCGCCGGCCGTAGCGCGCGCCGAGCTGCGCGCCGAGGACCGAGGCCAGCGCGATGATCCCCGCGGCTCCCCAGTCGACGTGCGCGGCGAGCGCGAAGTACACGCCGGCGACGCCGTTGACGAGGCCCACGAGCACGTTCTTCAGCGCGTTCGTGCGCTGCAGGTCCTGCTTCAGGGCGGCGCCGAGGAAGCCGAGCAGCAGGATGCCCTGGCCGGCGCCGAAGTAGCCGCCGTAGACGCCGGCCAGGAAGACGGCCAGCGGCAGGAGCACGAGCCCGCCCTCGAGGTCGACGCGCCGGTGCGCGAGCGCCGCGACGAGCCGCGGCTGGAGCACGACGAGCACGAGCGCGAGCGCGATGAAGGCGGGCACGATCGCCTTGAAGGCGGAGGCGGGCAGCACGAGCAGCAGCACCGCGCCGGCGATGCCGCCGGCGAGCGAGGCGAGGCCGTAGCGCAGCGCGCGCGCGCGCTGGCCGGCCAGCTCGCGCCGGTAGCCGTAGGCGCCCGAGACGTTGCCGGGCGCGAGGCCGATCGTGTTCGACACGTTCGCGCTGACGGGCGCGTAGCCGAAGGCGAGCAGCACCGGGAAGGTGATCAGCGTGCCGCTGCCGACGAGCGTGTTGATCGCGCCCGCGGCGAGCCCGGCGATCGCGATCGCGACGACTTCCCCGGCGCTCATCCGCGGTCCGCGCGGCTGCCGGCGCCCGGCGGCCACGCGCGCGTGTCCGCGGCCGGACGCGCGCGCTTGGCTACCGTTCCGGGCATGGAGGTCGAGAAGGCTATCCGCACGCGCCGCACCCACAAGGCGTTCGGCGCCGAGCCGCTCGCGCCGGAGGTGCTCGACGAGCTGTTCGAGCTGGCCTCGTGGGCGCCCAACCACCGCCTCACGAGCCCGTGGCGCTTTCGCGTGCTCGGCGCGCGCACGCGCGAGCGGCTGATGGAGCTCGCCGAGTCAGAGCAGCCGGGCGCGGCGGCCAAGCTGCGGCGCTCGCCGACGCTCGTCGCGGTCAGCGCCGTGCAGAGCGGCGAGCCGGGACAGGATCGCGAGGACCTGCTGGCCACGGCGGTCGCTGCCTATCTGGTGCTGCTGGGCGCGCACGCCCGCGGCCTGGCCGGCTACTGGCGCACGGTCGGCCTGCTCGATGACCCGCGCGGGCGCGCGATCCTCGGGCTGGCGGACGAGGAGACGCCCGTGGGGCTGCTGTACCTGGGCTCGCCGGTGCAGGAGCAGCGCGTGCCAGAGCGCGCGCCGGTCGGCGAGTTCGTGAGCTACCTGGGATGAGCGCGCCGAGCGCCCGGACCGGCGAGGACCTCTCGGACTGGCGCGCGCAGGCGACCAACAGCCTCGCCCACCCGCTCTCTCGCACGCTGCTCGTGCTGACGTTCTCGACGGGCCTCGTGGACGCCGTCTGCTACCTCGGCCTCGGCCGCGTGTTCGCGGCGAACATGACCGGCAACATCGTGCTGCTGGGCTTCGGCCTCGCCGGCAGCGGCGGGCTGCCCGTGCTCGCGCCGATCGTCTCACTCGTGGGATTCGGGGTGGGCGCGGCCAGCGGGGGCATGCTCGGCCGCAGGTTCGCCGAGCGCCACATCGGGCACGTCGCGGGGGCGCTGCTGCTCGAGGCGGGGCTGATCGGGATCGCCGTGGCCTACGCGCTGGCCGCGACGGTGCGTCCCGACCGCGCCTCGGGGGACACGGTGATCGCGCTGCTGGCGGTGGCGATGGGCGTGCGCAACGCGACCGTGCGCCGGCTGGCGGTGCCCGACCTGACGACGACCGTCGTCACGCTCACGCTGACGGGGCTGGCCGCGGAATCGAAGCTCGCCGGCGGCTCGGGCAAGGGCACGGCGCGCCGGGCGACGGCGGTGGCGACGATGTTCGCCGGCGCGCTCGCGGGCGCGCTGCTGCTGCAATCGAGTCGGGCGCTGCCGCTCGCGGTCGCCACGGCGGCCGCGCTCGCGACGTGGGCCGGCTACGCGAGAGCCTCGCGATCCCGCATTGCGATGCCGTAAAACGTGCATTGCGCGGCCAGGCGATCCGGTAGATTCCCGGACATGAGACCCAGTCCGCTTCGCCTCCTGGTCGTGCTCGCCGTGCTCAGTGCCGCGAGCTCCACGCCGGCGAGCGGCCAGGCGCCGCTCACGCCCACGCGCCTGCTGGCGCCGGCGCGCGCGACGATCGCCGACGGCACGCAGTCGCTCGACGTGCGGCTGTCGGGGCCGGTCGCGCCCGGCTCGCCGCCGCCGACGCTCGCGCCGAGTGTCGCGGGAAGCTGGAAGGCGCAGGGAGACTACGAGGTGTTCACGCCGGTCTCCACGCTCGAGCCGTGCTCGAGCTACACGCTGACGGTGTGGGCGCGCACGCAGGCCAGCGGCTTCGCCCAGCTCGGCGCCCGCCACACGATCGCGCTGACCGTCCCCTGCCCGCCGCTCGCCGGCGCGCAGCAGGCGCTCGCTCGCCTCGGCTACATCGGCGCCACGCTCAGGCCGCGCTATCGCGTCCACTACAACTACGTGACCGGCCCGGAGACGCGCCGGGCGGCCGCCGAGCACGCCTTCCACCCGCCGCGCGGGATGCTCGCGCCGAGCCCCTCGGACGCGCCGCCGGTGCACATGGGCGAGCTCGACGCGGTCACGCGCGGCGCGCTGGAGGTCTTCCAGGCGGACAACGGCCTGCAAGCAAGCGGCGAAGCCGACAAGGCGACGTGGCTGAAGCTGCTCTACGACGTGACGGTGAACAAACGCGACCCGCGCCCGTACACGTGGGTGCAGGTCTCGGAGTCGCTGCCGGAGACGCTGTGGCTGCACCTCGGCCACCACGTGGCGTTCAGCACGCCGGTCAACACGGGGGTCGCCGGGGCGGAAACCGAACAGGGGATCTTCCCGATCTACTCGCGCTTCGTGTCGACCTCGATGAGCGGCACAGACCCGGACGGCACCCACTACGACGTGCCCGACGTGCCGTGGGTCAACTACTTCAACGGCGGCGACGCCGTGCACGGCTACCCGCGCGAATCCTACGGCTTCCCCCAGTCCAACGGCTGCGTGGAGCTGCCGATCGAAGCGGCCCACACGGTCTTCGACCAGCTCGCGATCGGGGACATCGTGTGGGTGCAGTAGCGAGAGGGTCGTCGCGTGGCCATTATCAGGAGCACATCCCTGTCTGGCTGGGATCTTATGAAGACAGCCAAGACGAAAGGCCCTCCACAAGGTGTTCGCCGACGTATTTTCGGGCGGAGTTGCGCGCGGCGTCCTAAGGTCAGGATCTTAAGTTCGGCGACCAACCCGAACACCAAACGCCCCATCGGACGCGCATCGAGCGGCCGAGATGTGGGACTCGACGGCGACTGCCACGTAGCGGTCGCCTCTAGCCACCAGGATACATCCAGGGCCGTCGAGGTTCTAGGGTTCGGGCGTCGGTGGAATTGGCGCGCGGGATTTTCTTACAGACTCGGGGTCGACCTGGGAGCTCTTCGCGTCTGCGAGCAGCAAGGCCGCCCAGCCGCTTGCGCTCTTGCCGGCTGCGAGCGCAGCGGCGCGATCGAACGCGATCGGGTCGTCGTAGCGGAGTTCAGCCGCCCAGGGCGTGAGCCACTCGGTGTCCGAGATGTCCGGAGGAGGCTCTATGCCGGTCTCGCGTACCTGCCTCAACAGGAACATGAGATCGTGGGTGAGCGGGAGATCGACGTCGGCGAGCACGAGCACGACCTTCAGTGCCTTCTCGACTGCCTGCTGAGCGTGAAACCCGACGATGTTGTCGTCGATGTCTGCGTCGTCGGCAAGCACGCGGCAGGCCTGGAGGTCGCCGTTGGCCCGGCGCAGCAACATCTCAGCGTACTCGATCTGCTCAGGACTGGGCGACAACGCGGCCCTCGCGTAGAGCGCGATCGACCATCGTGCCCTTGACCTTGGAGCGCCGTTCGACAAGCCCTTCGTCCATCACGATCACATCGACGGGCACGCCGAACTCGCGTAGGGCGTGGCGCAGTTTGACGGCCTCCGCGAGGCGATCGTCGACCTGGCGCTCGATCACCAGGAAGTCGAAGTCGCTGCCATCTTTCGCGTCTCCGCGAGCACGTGAGCCAAACAGGATCACCTTTGCAGGCGCCGACGCTGCGTCGATCAGCGCGCGGCCTGCACGCTCGATCATCTCCTCTGCGGCTACCGCGTTCATCTCGCCGCTCCTTGGCTGCGGCCCGATCGAGCGTGGCGGATACCCGATGCATGCATGACGCGCTCGATTGTAAGCCCCACCTGCGACGGCCGTACGCCGCGCCCACGCGTGGCCCGCCGCGCCCCCACGCCCCTACCGAACCGTCAGCGTCCCTTCCATCCCCGCCATGCGGTGCCCCGGCACCGAGCAGAAGAACTTGTAGACGCCGGGCTTCAGGTCGAGCTTCAGGAGCTTTGTGCCGCCCTCGAACGTGGGGGTCGCGCCGACGACCTGTTTGGCCGAGTTTTCGACGGTGAAGTTGTGGGCCAGCGGCGAGGTGTTGGTGAAGGCGACGGTCACGCGGCCGGCGCTGGCGCTCAGCGCGGTCTTGTCGTAGCGCAGTTCGCCGGCGGCGTTGGCGGCGATTTCCAGGG
Organism: Solirubrobacteraceae bacterium; assembly: GCA_035939315.1. GTDB lineage: Bacteria > Actinomycetota > Thermoleophilia > Solirubrobacterales > Solirubrobacteraceae > Palsa-744. The sequence goes on from DASZFZ010000107.1 coordinate 14,731, forward strand.
CGCCCTTGGGGATCGCGCTCGGGTGCGTGGGGGCGGTGGTCGTGCCGGCGCTGGTCGTGCCGGTGGCGCTCGCGCCGGCGGCGGGCGCCGAGGTGCTGGTCGTGGCGCTCGTGGTCGTGCTCGAGCCGCCGCCGCAGCCGGCCAGGGCGAGCGCGCCGGCGGCCAGCGCGGCGCAGGGCAGAATCGTCGTCGGGCGGGCGCGCGGGCGCTTCACGCGCCGGACTCTATAGCGGCGGCTCTAGCTGGCGCGCAGCTCCTGCTCGACGGCCTCGGCGTCGCTGGCGGGCGCGGGCGGGGCGGCGGGAGCGAGGGCGCGGGCCTGGCGGGCGGCCAGCGCGCCGAGCGCGCCGGCGCCGGCGGCGGCGAGCATCCAGCCGAGGCCCGAGCGCTCGCGGCCGCGCAGGCCGTCGAGCGAGAGCGCGCCGGGGCCGGTCTCGACGAGCGCGAGCGCGGCGGCGATCAGCACGAGGTTGTACTCGTAGCCGCCCTTGGTGACCCACGGGCCGTTCTTCAGGTGCACGGTGTCGATCGCGGTCAGCATCGTGGCGGTCAGCGCGGAGGCGGCGAGCGGGGTGGCGAGGCCGGCGGCGAGCAGCGCCCCTCCCCCGGCCTCGGCTGCGCCGGCGGCGATCGCGTTGGCCTTGCCGGGGCGCAGGCCGAGCGCCTCGAAGCCTTCGGCGGTGGCCTCCAGGCCGCCGCCGCCGAACCAGCCGAACAGCTTCTGGGTGCCGTGGCCGACGAACAGGCCTCCGACGATCAGGCGCAGCAGCATCCTTCCGAGCTTCATCAGGGCACCTCCGGGACGACGACTAGGGGACCGTCGACAGAAGGTAGCTCCTCCGTCTGGAAACTGGGCTGCGCCGCGCGGTGCACGTGCTCGTAGCGCTCGAGGAAGGCGTCGGCGGTGTCGAGGAAGCCGATCTTGGGGGTGCGGTAGTGCATCGGCACGATCCAGCGCGCCGACAGGCGCCGGGCGATCAGCTCGGCCTGCTCGGGGCCGATCGTGGGGCCGGCGCCGACGGGGACGAACAGCAGGTCGACCTGGCCGATCGCCGCGGCCTGCTCCTCGCGCAGGCCGCGCTGGCCGAAGTCGCCGAAGTGGCAGACGCGCAGGCCGTCGAGCTCGAAGCGGAAGATCGTGTTGGGGCCGCGCTGCGTGCCGGCGTTCTCGTCGTGCTCGGAGGCGACGGCGGTGACGGTGCCGATCGGCGAGTCGAGCTGGCCGGCGGTCGAGCGCAGGATCGCGGGCTCGCCGCCGATCGCCTCGACGCCGTTGTGGTCGAGGTGCTCGTGGGTCACGAGCAGCAGGTCGGCCTGCACGCCGGCGATCGGCGGGTAGTCGAACTGCATGCCGCGCCCGGCCAGGGCGGACATGTCGCCGAAGGGGTCGATCGCGACCGACGTCTCGCCGGCGCTCAGGTGAAACGCCGACTGGCCAAACCACTCAACGCGCATGTTGCTCCTCTGCTGTCGTAGCTCTTGCGAGCTCGCCCGCGCCGGCGAGGTCTCCCACGCCGGCGGGCTGCCTCGCGCCATTCTCTAGCGCCCGCCCGTTGTGCCCAGGTGTCGCGGCGTGCGCTCGGACCGCCGCGGCGTCCCGCGGCCGTCCGCCGGGTGCTTCGGCGTGCTGGTACTTGCCGCCGCGCATCAGCGACGCGGCGGCGGCGACCAGGCAGGCGAGGATCGCGAACGGGAACGCCTCGTGCAGCCCTGTGCGGAACGGCGCGGAGATCAGGTGGGGGAAGAACGAGCGCCCGGCGAGCGTCGCGCGGCTGGCGGGCGACAGCGCCGCGAGCGCGTGCGGGCCGAGGAGGTGTTCGATCGGGTTGTAGCCGAGGAAGGCCGCGAACAGGACAGACACCGGCGGGGTGTGCGCGGCGCTGCTCGCGGCGGTCGCCGAGACGCCGTGCGCCTCCAGGCCCGAGGACAGCGTGTGCGGCAGGTTCGAGGCGAGGCCGAGGATCATCAGCGTGAAGAACACGCCGATCGAGAGCACCTGCGCGGAGTTCTGGAAGGTCTGGTTCATGCCGCCGCCGGCGCCCCGGTGCTGCGGTGGCAGGCTGTTCATCACCGCCGCCCGGTTCGGCGAGGCGAACATGCCCATCGACACGCCGACCATCGCGAGCACGAGCGCGAACAGCCAGAACGAGAAGTCGATCGGCAGCAGCGTCAGCAGGAAGAAGCTCAGCGCCGAGCCGAGCATGCCGCCGGTCGCGAACCAGCGCGCACCGAAGCGGTCGGACAGATACCCGGAGGTGGGGCCGGCGGCGAGCATGCCGAGCGTCAGCGGCAGCATGTAGATGCCCGCCCGCAGCGGCGTGTCGACGAAGTTCACGCCGTGCAGCGGCAGCCAGATGCCCTGCAGCCAGATGATCAGCATGAACATCAGCCCGCCGCGCGCGACCGCCGAGAGGAACGTCGAGAGCGTGCCGAAGGTGAAGGCTCGGATGCGGAACAGCGGCAGGCGGAACATCGGCTCGGCGACGCGGCGCTCGATCGCCGCGAAGGCGGCCAGGGACGCCAGGCCGGCCCCCAGCAGCGCCAGCACCCGCGGGCTGCCCCAGCCGGTCGCGTGGCCGCCGTAGGGCCGGATCCCGTAGGTGACCGAGACCATGATCAGGATCAGCCCGAGCGCGAACGTGACGTTGCCCCACCAGTCGACGCGCGCGCGTTTGGGCGTGCTGCGCTCCTCTAGCTTGAGATAGGCCCAAACGGTGCCGAACAGGCCCACGGGCACCGAGATCAGGAACACCAGCCGCCAGTCGACCGGCGCGAGCAGGCCGCCGAGCACCAGCCCCACGAACATGCCGCTGACGCCGACGATGTTGTTGATCCCGAGCGCCATGCCCCGCTGGTTGGCCGGGAAGGCGTCGGTGATGATCGCCGCCGCGTTCGCCAGCAGGAACGCCGCGCCGATCCCCTGGACGATGCGGAACACGATCAGGTAGGTCGCCCCCGCTCGTCCCGTCATCCAGTCCACCGTCAGCACCAGCGATGCGAGCGTGTAGATGACGAAGCCGAGGTTGTACATCTTCACGCGCCCGTACATGTCGCCGAGGCGCCCGAGGCTCACGATCAACACGCTCGTGACGACGAGGAAGCCGAGGATCATCCACAGCAGATAGAAGCTGTTGGCGGGAACCAGCGGATCGAGGTGGATGCCGCGGAAGATGTCCGGCATCGCGATCAGCGTGATCGAGGCGTCGAGCGTCGCCAGGAGCACGCCGAGCGTGACGTTGGAGAGGGCGATCCACTTGTAGCGGTCAGAGCTGGCAGTGGTCGCGGTGTTCGGCACCAGGTCGATTATACAGGGAACCTGCACAGTTTCCCTGCTGTTTTCCGGATATATTTTTATGATGGCGATCGCGGTGGAATCCACTCGGCTCGCGAGCGAACTGCGGCTGGTGCTCGGCCACCTGGTGCGCCGCCTGCGCGCCGAGCACGGCTTCTCGCTCTCGCAGAGCGCGGTGCTGGGGCGCCTGGACCGCGAAGGCACGCGCTCGATCGGCGACCTGGCGAGCGCCGAGCGGGTGCGCCCGCAGTCGATGGCCCAGACGGTCGCCGACCTGGAGGCCGACGGCCTGATCGCGCGCAGCCCGGACCCGGCGGACGGCCGGCGCACGCTCGTGGCGCTGACCGAGCAGGGCCTCGCGACGCTCGAAGCGGACCGCCGCCAGCGCGAGGGCTGGCTCGCGCGGGCGATCGCCGAGGACCTCTCGCCGGCCGAGCAGGAGCTGCTCGCGCGCGCGACCGACCTGCTGCGGCGCCTGTCCGAGAATCGCTAGGCGGGCGCGCCGCCCGCCGGACGCCGCCGCCCGGCCTCCGGGGGGAGGAGGCCGGGCGGGCTGGCGTCGTGCGCGCTTCGGAGCAGATCAGTATCCGTAGCCGCCGGAGCCGGTCGAGCCGCCGGAGCTCGGCGTGCTCGGTTCCGAGGAGGCCGGGGCGTTGGTGCTGGGGAGCGCCTTCGAGCTCGGGCTGCCGGAGGGGCTCACCACGTGCCAGATGCCGCCGAAGCCCTTGAAGTTCTGCCCGTTGACTTCACCGGAGGCCTTGTCCTCGGCGAAGCGGTACAGCGGCAGGCCGTTGAGGGTCACCTGCAGCTCGCCGTTCGAGCGCTTGAACCAGCCGACCTTGCCGTGCACGCCCGAGGCGAGCTTGATCTTCTCCTTGGTCGAGGAGACGGTCAGCGGCGGCCAGAACTTCAGGCATTCGGCGCTCTTGCACAGCAGGTGCTTGGCGGTCTCCGGCGAGAGCACGTACAGCGTGCGTCCCTGCGAGTTGACGAGCACGTGCTCGCCGAGCGTCGAGTTGGATGCCTGGTCGATCGAGACGCTGCTCGCGGCGAACGCCATCGTCGCGGCGAGCGCCGCGGCCAGCGCGAGCACGGCGGAGACGAGCGTCGCCCTCTTGGCGAGCCGGCGCCGGCCTGCGACCTGTTGCCTGTCGTTGCGGGTCATTGCTTTTCCTTTCGCGGGGGGTTGTGGCTAGTGCGTTAGACGCCAGGCCGTGCGTCGACCTTCCGTGCTCGTCCGGCTGTCTGTCGATCAGTGCAGGACGCGCAGCGTGTTTTCGCCGTCGTCGACGTAGTAGATGGCGGTGCCGGCAGGGTTGACCGCGAGGCCGAACAGCGCGCCCGCGCCGGTCTTCGCGTCGGCCGTCTGGGTCGCGAGCTGTTTGCCGCCGGGCGTCGTCTCGACGATGTTGCCGTCGCCGCCGTTGGTCGTGAGGATGTCCCCGTTGGGCGCGATCGCGAGGCCCAGCGGTTCCTTCAGGTGGCCGCCTTCGGAGACGGTGCCGCCGCCGTCTTCGGCGGCGCTCGTGCGCGTCAGCGCCTGCGGGATCGCTTTGATCTGGCTGTTCTCGGTGGAGGCGTAGTAGAGGGTGCCGTCGGAGGCCAGGCCGAGCCCGGTCGGCCCGAGCACGAGCGCTTCGGCCGAGTCGACCCACGGGATGCCCTTGGCGACCACCGTTTCGTGCAGGACCTTGGGCGCCTGGTTTTTGCCCGATTCCAGCTCGATGCGCAGCACGGTCGAGTTGTCGATCGTGTGCTTGCCGACGACGGGGCCGCCGTTGAGCGCGTTGCTGACGAACAGCCACGTCTTGTCGCCTTCGCTCTTGGCGGTCGAGTCCCAGGGGCCCTGGATGTTCGGGCTCGAGATCGTCTCGATCGCCTTGCCGGCGCTGTCGAGCACGATCAGGCAGCCGTACTTGGCGGTTTCGGACTTGCCGTTGGTGGTCGGCAGGCTGCCCACGACGACGTAGCCGCCGGGCAGCACGTTCAGGGCGGTCGTCAGGCCGACGCCGCCGGGGCAGGCGCCTGGCAGCGTCTTGGCGTCGAGCTGGGCGAACAGCGAGACCTTGCCGGCCGTCGAGACCTGGACGATCGTCGTGCCGGTGCCCTGGCCGCTCTGCGCGGCGCCTTCCTTGGCGTTGAAGTTGCTGATCAGCAGCTGGCCCGCCCGCAGCTTGCCGACGCTCGTGGGGACGAAGGCGATGCCGTAGGGGTTGACGTCGCCGTTGGCCGGCACGGTCGAGCCGAGCGTGGTGGCGGTGCCGAGCGTGGCGATGAAGGCCGCCTTTGGCGTCTGCGTCACGGCGGCGGCGGTGGAGCTCGTCGAGCTGCCCGTCGAGCTGTTCGAGCTGCCGCAGCCCGCGAGGGCGATCGCCGTGGCGGCGAGGACGGCAAGGGTGGGTCTGGGCACTGGCGGCATCTCCTTGGAGTTCGTGGGCGCCGGGGAGCTCCCGCGGCGGCTGTTCGTGTAAGGCGGGCCCTCCGCTGAGGGCGGCTCTCACACCAGAGACTCCGGCGCCTGCGTTTGCTTCCCCGGCTAGGGCTCGGTGTGGACGACCACGTCGGCGATGCCCTCGATGCGCTGGCGCAGCTCGTCCTCGAGCTCGCCGGCCAGCACGTGCGCGTCGTTGAGGGACGCGTCCCGCGCGACGGCGAGCGTCAGGAACAGCACGTGCCCGGCGTCGGTGTCGAGCAGCCGCACGCTGCGCGGCTCGCGCCCGGTGCGCTCGCGCACGACCGCGGCGACGGCGGCGCGCAGCGCGGCGTCCAGCGCGTGCGGCTGGGTGCGCGCCCGCAGGGGCCGCTCGAGCGGCTCGAGGTGGGTCTGCACGTCGCTCACGCCCGGCCGCGTGCGGATCGCCTGCTCGACGCGCTCGGCGGTCTCGTGCGCCGTGCTCAGCTCGAGCTCGGCGGGGAACTTGAGGTGCAGCGACACGCACGTGCCGTCGTCGCGCTCGAAGATCGTGATGTCGTGGGCCTCCTTGACCAGCGGCTCGGCGAGCGCGATCGCGAGCACCCGCTCGCGCAGGTCCAGGCCGCGGTCGCGCGGCTCGACGTGCACGACCACGTCGCTGCCCGGCAGCGCGCGCTCGAGCGCGCCCTCCACGAGGTCCGCCGCCTGGTGGCCCTCGACCACGGCCTGGCCGGGCGGCACGCTGACGACGACGTCGGCGAAGTAGCGCCCGGCGCTCTCGCGCACGCGCAGGCGGTCGAGCTCGATGTCGGCGGCGAGCGCCGCGATCGCCCGCTCGGCCGCGCTCTGGGCCTCGACGGGCGCGCGGTCCATCAGCACGTTGGCGTTCTCGCCGATCAGCCTGATGGCGCTCGCGAAGACGATCGCGGCGACCGCCAGCGCGGCGGCCGAGTCGCCGTCGTGCCAGCCGGCGCGCACCGCGAGCAGGCCGGCGAGCACCGCGAGCGAGCCGACGAGGTCGGCGGCGAAGTGCGCGGCGTTCGCGCGCAGCGTGGGGCTCTCGGCGCGACCGGCGGCCGCCAGCGCGGCGCCGAGGCGGCCGGCTTCGAGCGCGAGCGCGACGCCGATCACGACCAGCTCGTACCAGTGCACCGCCTCCCCCCCGCCGCCGCGCGAGAGCCGCATGACGGCGGCGACGCTCACGACGATGCCGCCGGCGAGCAGGATCGCGGCCTCGCCGAGCGCCCCCAGGTTCTCCGCGCGGCGGTGCCCGTAGGGGTGGTCGGCGTCGGCCGGGCGCGCGCCCAGGCGCACCGCGAAGAAGGTCAGCGCCGCGGCGCTCAGGTCGCCGCTTGACTCCAGGCCGCTGGAGATCAGCCCGAGGCTGCCGGTGGCGAAGCCGACGATCAGCTTGAGCGCCAGCAGCACGGCGGCGACCGCGAGCGACACCAGCAGGCTGGCTCGCCGGGTGAGCGCGCGATGCGGCATCGTTAGAGCCTATGGGCCCGTCGCGACACCGTCGCCCGCCCCGCGCGCGCCGCGCGCCGCCGCCGGCGCTCGCGCTCGGCCTGCTCGCGGCCGCGTGCCTCGGCGGCTGCGGCGCGAGCGCCCACGCGCACGGGGACTCGCGGGCGCGCCAGCGCGCCGAGCTGGTCGGCTACCTACACCGGATCGAGCCGCTGCGCCTGGGCGTCAACCGGCTGCTGGAAGGAGCCGACCCGATCCTCGAGGGCTTCCACGCGCGGCGCCTGTCGGCGAAGGCGGCCTCGCGGCGCATGGAAGCGCTCGAGCGCCGCTTCGCCGCGTACACCGTCGAAGTCGCCGCGATCGAACCCGCCAGCGCGCAGCTGCGGGCGATCAACGCGCCCTACGCCCACACCTACGTGCTCGAGGACTCCTACCTGGCGGCGCTCGCGAACGGCATCTCCGAGGACGACTTCGACGCGCTGCCCGACACGCAGGCCGAACAGCGCGCCGCGATCGTCGGCTGGCGCACGCAGCTGACGGTGCTGGCGCGGCGCCTGGGCGTCTCGCTGCCCGGCGACCTGCAGCTCGCCGGCCGCGGCGAGATCGCGCCCTCGCCCGGCGGCAGCTGAGCGCCGCCGCGCCCGATGGCAGCTGCGCGCCGCCCCGGCCGCGCGCAGCCGCCCCGCCGATCCGCGCCACCCGTCCACGCGCGCGACCCCGGCGAAAGGAATGCGCGAGGCGCGGAGTCTCTGAGGCTGCCGGAGGAAGGCAAGCCGGCTCCATTCGTCTCGCCCGGCCAAAGGAGGCCAGATGCGCCCATCACCGAAGTCCCTGCTCCCCGCGCTCGCGCTGTCGCTGACGCTGGCGGCCTGCGGGAGCAGCGGCTCCACCACCTCGACCTCGAGCTCTGCGAGCGCCGCGAGCGGCTCGGCGGCCGGCACGGGCAGCGGCACGGTCAACACCGCGTCGAACTCCAAGCTCGGCGCGACCGTCCTGGTCGACGCGCGCGGCATGACCGTCTACCACCTCAGCGGCGAGGGCGCCGGCAAGTTCATCTGCGTCACGGGCGCCTGCGAAAAGGAGTGGCCGCCGGTGGGCGCGAGCGAGCGCGTGACGAGCGTCGAAGGGCTCGGCACCGTCAAGCGCCCCGACGGCGCCGAGCAGCTCACCTACAAGGGCGAGCCGCTGTATACGTTCGCCGGCGACAAGGCGCCCGGCGAAGCCAACGGCCAGGGCATCAAAGAGGGCGGCACGTGGAGCGCGGTGACGACCGGGTCGAGCGCCGCCGCGGCGCCGGCGCCAACCACCGGCTCGAGCTCCGGCTCGGGCGAAGGCTCCGGCTCGGGCGAAAGCCCCAGCGGCGGCTACGGCTACTAGAGAGGCGCGCCGCGGGGCGCTCCCGCGTGCCGATCCGCCCAGCGCGGGTCCTATCGTGAGGCGATGGCTCACGAGCACGCGGGACACGCCCATCACGCTCACGCCCACGCGGTCGGCCCGGACGCCGACCGCCGCCGTCTCGCCGGCGCGCTCGCGCTGATCGTCGCGTTCATGGGCGTGGAGGTGGCCGCGGCGGTCGTCTCGCACTCGCTGGCGCTGCTCTCCGACGCCGGCCACATGCTCAGCGACGCCGCCGCGCTCGGCTTCTCGCTGGTGGCGATGGCGCTGGCGGCGCGGCCGCCGAGCGGGGCGATGACGTTCGGGCTGCGGCGCGTGGAGATCCTCTCGGCGCTGGCCAACGGCGTGACGCTGCTGGTGCTGGCGGCGCTGGTCGCCTACGACGCCGTGCGGCGGCTGTTCACGGCGCCGGCGGTGCACGGCGGGCTGGTGCTGGCGGTGGCGCTGGCGGGGATGCTCGTCAACCTGCTGGCCGTGTGGCTGCTGTCCTCGGCGGACCGCACGAGCCTGAACGTGGAGGGCAGCTTCCGGCACATCATGGCCGACCTGTACGGCTTCCTCGGCACGGCCGTGGCGGCGGGCGTGATCCTCGCGAGCGGCTTCGAGCGCGCCGACCCGATCGCCTCGCTGCTGATCGCGGCGTTGATGACGCGCTCGGGCTGGGCGCTCGTGAGCGACTCCGGGCGCGTGTTCCTGGAGGCGGCGCCCAAGGGTCTCGACCCCCAGCGGATCGGCCGGGCGCTGGCCGGCCAGCCGGGCGTCGTCGAGGTTCACGACCTGCACGTGTGGGAGGTCACGAGCGGCTTCCCGGCGCTCTCGGCGCACGTGCTGGTGGGCGCGAACAGCGACTGCCACGAGGCGCGCCGGCAGATCGAGGCGATGCTGCACGAGCGCTTCGGGCTGGAGCACACGACGCTGCAGGTCGATCACGCCGGCGGCGAGCTGTTGGCGATCGCGCCGCGGGCACGCTGATGCGGGTGCTCGTGGGGGTCGCCGGCGGCGTGCTGGTCGTGTTGATGCTGCTGGAGATCTTCTTCACGTTCCTGCTGCCGCGGCGCGTCAAACGCGACCCGCGGATCGTGCGCTGGGTGTTCGCGTACGGCTGGCGGCCGTGGCGCAGGGTCGCGCGCGCGCTCCCGGCCCAGCCCGGCGACACGCTGCTCGGCATCTACGGCCCCTTCGGGGTGCTCTTCAACCTCGTGCTGTGGGTCTCCGGGATGATGCTCGGCTACGCCTGTCTGGAGTGGGCGGCCGGCTCGCGCCTCGGCGCGATGGGTCGCGCGGTCGACTTCGGGCAGGATCTCTACTTCAGCGCCGCGACGATGACGACCGACGGCCCCGCGGGCCTCGCGGCGCACTCGACGTTCACGCGCGCGTTGCAGGTCGTGGACGCCGCCAGCGGGCTGGCGGTGCTGGCGATCGTGATCGGCTACCTGCCGGCGCTCTACCAGGCGTTCTCGCGCCGCGAGGCGACCGTCTCGCAGCTCGACGCGCGCGCCGGCTCGCCGCCGAGCGCCGGACGGCTGCTGGTGCGCACGACCGCCCACGGGGGCTGGGCGGGGCTCTCCGAGTACCTGGGCGGCTGGGAGCAGTGGGTGGCGGAGCTGATGGAGACCCACCTGGCCTACCCGGTGCTCGGCTACTTCCGCTCCCAGCACCTGAACCAGAACTGGCTGGCGGCGCTGACCACGGTGCTCGACAGCTGCGCCTTCGCGATCGCGGCGGCGCCGCGCGAGCACGTCGACTCGGCGCGCTTCACGTTCGCGATCGCGCGCCACGCGGTGGTCGACCTCAGCTACAGCTTCCACGTCCCGCCCAACGAGCCGCTGGAGGACCGGCTCCCGCCCGAGAGCCTGGGCGAGCTGCTGGCGCAGCTGCGCGCCGGGGGATTGGAGCCGGCGGTCGAGGAGGCGACCGTGGCGGAGCGCCTGAGGCACACGCGCGCGATGTACGAGGGCTACGTGTGCGCGCTCTCGCAGCGCCTGGCGCTCGCGCTGCCGGCGTGGCTCGCGCCCGACTCGCCGAACGACAACTGGCGCAACACCGAGTGGCACTGAGCCCCGCGCCGGCCGTATAGCGCCCCGCGGGCGCGCGGCGCCGGCGGCGGGCGCCTCAGCCGGTCTGCTTGGCGGGGCGCACGAGGATCTCGTTGACGCTGACGTTCTCGGGCTGGCCGATCGCGTAGAGGATCGCGTTCGCGATGTCCTCGGAGGCCAGCGGCGTGACGCCGGCGAAGCGCTTGGCCATCTGCTCGAGCACCTCCGGGCGGTTGTGGCCCGGCAGCTCGGTGGCGACGGCGCCAGGCTCGATCAGCGTCACGCGCACGCCCAGCGCCACGCCCTCCTGGCGCAGCGACTCGGAGAACGCGCCGACTCCCCACTTGGTCAGGTTGTAGACGCCCGAGCCCTCGCGGGCGACGCGCCCGGCGACGGAGCTGACGTTGACGACGTGCCCCCCGCCCTGTGCGCGCATCAACGGCAGGGCGGCGTGCGTGCAGTACAGGACGCCGAAGACGTTGGCGTGGATCATCCGCCGCCACTCCTCGGTGGGCGCGTTCTCGATCGGCCCGAGCAGCATCACGCCGGCGTTGTTGACGAGCACGTCCAGGCGCCCGAGCTCGTCGTGGGCGCTCTCGACGAACCCGCGCGCCTGGTCCTCCTCGCCGACGTCGGCGCGGATCGCCAGCGCCCGCCCGCCCTGCTGCTCGATGCGCGCGGCGAGCTCCTCGATGCGCTCGAAGCGCCGCGCGGCGAGCGCGACGGCGGCCCCGGCGCGAGCGCACGCGAGCGCGGTGGCCTCGCCGATGCCCGAGGACGCGCCGGTGATTGCTACGACTTTCGTTGAGAGATCGGTGGTCATCCGCCGAGCTTAGCCGGCCGCGCTCACCCAGCCAGGCGCCGATCCCGATACCAGCGGAGGGCGTCAGAGCGCTCTTTTCGCCTCGGTCGCGGGTTTCAGCCCGCGCGCGCACGGGCACGCTACGTGTGGGACGCCGGGAAGGTAACCGCGCCGGAGACGTCGAACGACCTAGGAAGACACGTCGAACGAAGCAGTATAGGACGCTTCTCACAGAGAATGGTTGACAACGCAACTATCGCGACGTATAATTCCGACTCCAAGCATCGGATTAGAAGGACGCACATGTCAGATTCGCCCCTAGACACCACAATCACAGTCGACCCGGAGACGGACGCGGTGGACGCGGAGACCGAGGAGACCGCCGAGGTCGAGCCGGTCGTGACCGCCGGACGCCTCGACAGCCCGGTCGAGCGCGTCGAGGTGGGCTCCTCGGAGTCGTTCATCCCGGAGTCCGTGGACCAGCTGCTCGCGCACTCGCGCCGCTACCCGCTGCTCACGCCGGCTCAGGAGATCGAACTGGCCAAGCGCATCGAGCGCGGCGACCTGCACGCCAAGGAACTGCTCGTCAACTCGAACCTGCGGCTTGTCGCCTCGAACGCGAGGCGCTACCAGAACCAGGGCCTGCCGCTGGGCGACCTCGTCCAGGAGGGCATGCTCGGGCTGATCCGCGCGAGCGAGAAGTTCGACTGGCGCAAGGGCTTCCGCTTCTCGACCTACGCCACCCTGTGGATCCGTCAGGCGATCCAGCGCGGCCTGGAGAACTCCGGGCGCACGATCCGCCTGCCCGTCCACGTGGCGCAGCGTTCGCGCAAGGTCGGCCGCGTCGAGCGCGAGCTGTCGGTGCGCCTCGGGCGTGAGCCCACGCTCGAGGAGCTGGCCGAGGAGACCGGGCTGCCGATCGACCAGGTCGAAGAGGTCCGCCACCAGCGGGCGGCGCTCGTCAGCCTCGACCAGCAGATCGGCGAGGACGGCGACACCGCGCTCGGCGACCTGCTGCCCTCCGACGCCGAGGTGCCGGAGGAGACGGCCTGGGAGCACGAGCGCGAGCGGATCGTGCACCGCGCGATCTCGCAGCTGCCGGAAACCGAGCGCAAGGTCCTGACCCTGCGCTTCGGCACCGGCCGCGAGGAGCCCCAGACGCTGACCGCGATCGGCAAGCGCCTCGGGTTCTCCGCGGAGCGCGCCTCGCAGCTCGAGCAGCGGGCGCTGAAGAAGCTCGCCGAGTCGCCCGAGCTGGCGGCGCTGCGCGAGGCCGCGTAGCCCTCACCGTCGACACACCAGAATCCAACGGCCCCGGCTGGGACACCCGCCGGGGCCGTTTGCGTTCCCGCGGCGCAGTCGTGTGCGGCGGCTGAGCCGGCGACGGAAGCCCCCGGACGCACGCGCGGCCTTGGGGCTTGCGCCCGCGGTTATACGATGGGCGCATGACGGGCGCACGGGACGGGTCCCTGTGGGAGCGCACGGTCGAGCTGACGATCGCGGTCGGCGAACGGATGCTCGCGCCGATCGAGCGCTTCATCGGCAAACGCTCGCTGGTCGGCGACGCGACCTTCTTCCCGCTCGAGCGCTTCCCGTGGGTGCGCCACATCGAGCAGAACTGGACGGCGATCCGTGAGGAGGTCGAGCAGCTGCTGGCCGAGCAGGCCGAGCTGCCGAACTTCCAAGACATCTCCAAGGACCAGATCGAGATCACCGACGACGACCGCTGGAAGACGTTCTTCCTGTACGGCTACGGCTTCGAAGCCAAGCTCGGCGTCGAGATGTGCCCGCGCACGGCCGCGCTGATGCGCCAGGTCCCCGGCATGACCACGGCGATGATCTCGATCCTCTCGCCGCGCAAGCACATCCTCGACCACCGCGGCCCCTACAAGGGCGTGCTGCGCTACCACCTCGGCCTGGTGGTACCCGAGGACGCCGCGGCGTGCCGCATCCGCGTGGGCGAGGACGTCCGCCATTGGGAGGAGGGCAAGAGCATGGTCTTCGACGACACCTTCAACCACGAGGTCTGGAACGACACGGACGAGACGCGCGTGGTGCTGTTCGTCGACGTGCTGCGGCCCCTCCCCTTCCCCGAGTCGTTCGTCAACCGCGCGATCGTCAAGGCGATCGGCCATTCCCCGTTCGTGCTCGACGCCAAGCGCAACCAGGAAGCCTGGGAACGGCGCTACCTGGAGCGTCGCGACGCGCGGCAGACGCGGCAGACCGCCGCCAGCCCGGGCTGAATCGAGCCTTGGTCACGGCCCCTTTTCGGCCGTGAGATAGGCGACCGCCGATCGGCGTACGCAGCTCCGCTCGGCGATCGAGCGCTTCAGCTCGTGCAGGAAACATTCCTGCTCGTTCGCTGTCAGGGCCGCCTCGATGGCCTCACGGACGGTTGGCGCGAGGGGGTTGGGCGCGCCGTCGAGCAGCGCCTGCAGGCTCACGCTGTGCAGCGTCGACCCGGGCTGGCGGTCGATGTGGCATTCGAGATGGATCCGCTGAAAGCCCTCGTTCTCGGCGATCGCGACGAGGTCGCGATCGCCGAAGCCCATCATCGTGGCCGCCAGTGACCTGTCTTCCATCTCCGCGAACGCCCGCTTGACCTTTGCCGCCAGGTCGATCGCGGCGGCGATGTCATAGCCGAAGAAGCGATCGCTGGACTCGGGGAACATGAGCCTGTTGATCGGCTCGAACAGCGAGATCCGACCGCCCGCACGCAATACACGATGCATCTCGGAGAACGCCTGAGGCTTGTCCGCGACGTAGATCAACACCGAGCGCGCGGTCAGGACGTCCACGGAGCCGCTGTCGATGGCGCCGAGATCCTGCGCCGCGCAGACGAGGAACCGCGCCCGAGAACCGTCATCGCGCGCGCCGGCCGAGGCGCGCAGGTGCTCGACGATGGCCGGGGAGATGTCCGAGAAGATCACCTCGCCGCCGGCGCCCACCCGATCCAGCGCCTCGAGCCCGATCAGACCGTCGCCGCTGCCGACGTCGAGCAGGGTTGCCCCGTCGAGCGGACCAGCGTTGGCGAGCAGCCGGTCGCGCACACCCGCGAGATGATCCATCAACGCCTCGCATTGGCGTGGGTTGCCGGCGTCGCGTCGCTCGAGCACCCAGCGAGACCACCGATCCGCCTTGGCCATCACGACGACAGCATGGCATCACGATCCGCGACGCGCAGCTTTTGGGATTCCTCAGACGTTCGCGCCGACCGACGGCAGCACGCGGTTGACGTAGCTGTTGAGCACCGTGAACTCGCCGGTCAGGATCAGCACTCCCAGCGCGATCATGACGAGGCCGCCGGCGCCGATGATCACCGGGAAGTGGCGCTTGACGACGGCCAGCGCGTTGGTCATGCGCTCGAACGCGAGCGCGATCGCCAGGAACGGGATCGCGAGGCCTGCCGAGTAGAAGGCGAGCAGCATCGCGCCGTGGGCGGCGGAGCTCGACACCGCGGCCTGGGTGAGGATCGCGCCGAGCGTGATGCTCGTGCACGGCGTCCACGCGATCGCGAAGGCGGCGCCGGCCAGCAGCGGCCCACCGCGGCCGGCGAGGCGCAGCAGCGACTCGGAGTGCCACTCGCGGTTCAGCAGTCGCACGAACGGGCTCGCCAGGAAGGCGACGCCGAGCAGCACGATCAGGACCCCGCCGGCGCGCTCGAGCGTGGCTTTGTCGGCGTTCAGCTTGGAGCCGATGACGGTGGCGCTGAGGCCGAGCAGGATGAAGATCGCCGAGAAGCTGGCGATGAACAGCAGGCTCGGCACGAGCACGCGCCGCTTCTCGACCCCCCCGCGCAGGTCCGCCGGGGTCACGCCGATGACGGTCGAGAGGTAGCCCGGCACGAGCGGCAGCACGCACGGCGAGAGGAACGACACGAGGCCGGCGGCGATCGCGATCGGGATGCCGACCCCGGTGGCGGTGTCCGATGAGACGGCCAGAAGTGGGTGCAGGTGGCTCACGGCTGGTACACAGGATCGCGCATCCCGGCGCGCAGGTCGGCCACTTCGCGCTCCAGGCGCGTCACGCGCTCGCGCAGCTGCGCGAGCTCGTCGCCGCCCCTCGCGCCGGCCAGCGGCCCCCTCGCGCCGGCCGAGGGCTCGCCCGCGCCCGCCGAGGACTCGCCCACGCCGGCCGGGGGCTCGGCCACGCGGGTCGCAGGCTCGACGGCAGCGGCCGCGGCGGCCGGCGCTCGGCCGGCGCCCGCGGCGAGGTCCGCGCGGGCGCTCGACGGCGCTGCGCCGGCCTCGCCCTCGGAGTCCTGGAGCAGCTGCGCGTAGCGCTCCTCCTTGTGTCCCGGGCGGCGCTCCAGCCGGCGCACGAGCTCGCGCCCGATCAGCCGCTCGAGCGTCGCGTGCACGGCCGCGAGGTCCGCGAAGGCGTGCATGCGCTCGCCGCGCTGCTTGAGCTCGCCGGGCGTCTGCGGGCCGCGCAGCATCAGCACGCACATCACCGCCTGCTCCTCGGAGCTCATCGGCAGCGCTTCGGCCAGCAGGTGGCGGTACTTGGCCGCCCTGCTGCCGGCGCCGCTGGCCAGGCGCACGAAGCCGCGGCGCTCGAGCCGGTGCAGCGCGTCGCGGATGATCGGGTCCTCATAGGAGACGACCGGGTCGCGGTTGGTGGATTGGTTGCACGCCAGCCGCAGCGCGTTCAGCGACAGCGGGTAGGCGTCGGGGGTCGTGCGCTGCTTCTCCAGCAGGCAGCCGAGCACGCGCGTCTCGCTCGCGGACAGGTCCATCGGGCTTAACCCTAGGGCCAGCTCGGATAGGTTTCAAAGCCAAACGAGCGAAAGGAACGGCTGATGGGGGCAGAAGCGGAGTCCGGCGCGATCGCCGGCCTGGCGACCGAAGCGGTCGCCCCGATCGAGGGGGAGCTGCGCGAGCGCCTGGAGGCCGAGCTCGGCGAACGCGACCTCGTGGCCGTCGAAAGCGCCCTGCTCAAGGCCTTCCTCGGCGGCATGCAGGCGGCCAACGCGGAGACGGCCGAGACGGTGATCGACCAGCAGGGAGCCGTCCTGGGGATGACGGGCGGGCTCGTGAACACCCCCGCGGGGCTCGACCTGGCGCTGCCCCACCTGGACCCGTGGGCGGAGCGCTTCGGCGCCTGAGCCGGCCCGGCCGCGCGCTCGTGGCCCTCAGCGCCCCCACCGGGCGTCGCTAGAGTCATCACGTGAGCGCCCAACCCTTCGCTCAGGGACACGGCGACGGTCGCCGCCGGCGCCAGAGCGAGCCGCGCCCCGAGGACGTCCCCGACAAACACGTCTCGCTGCGACGCGTCGGGCGGCTGTTCATCCCCTACCGCCTGCGCCTCGGGCTGCTGCTGGCGCTGATCGTGCTGGGCTCGGTGCTCAGCGTCGCCTCGCCGTTCCTGCTGCGCGAAGCGATCAACAAGGGCATCATCCGCCACGACCTGACGCTGCTGTCGTGGCTCGTCGGCGGCATGATCGCGCTGGCGGTCATCAACGGCGTGATCGGCGTGATGCAGACGTGGATCTCCAACCAGGTCGGCCAGCACGTGATGCACGACCTGCGCGCGGCGGTCTTCGCGCACCTGCAGCGGATGTCGCTCGCGTTCTTCACGCGCACGCGCTCGGGCGAGGTGCAGGCGCGGATCGCCTATGACATCGGCGGCATCGACGACGTCGTCACGAGCACCGCGACCTCCACCGTCTCGACGGTCGCGACCGTGCTTGCGACCGTGACGGCGATGTTCGCGCTGAGCTGGCAGCTGACCGTGTTCTCGCTGATCTTGCTGCCGTTCTTCGTGTGGCTGACGCGCCGCGTCGGCAACGAGCGCAGGCGCATCCAGTCGGTGCGCCAGAGCCGCCTCGCGGACATGTCGACGCTCGTCGAGGAGTCGCTGTCGGTGTCGGGGATCCTGCTCGGCAAGACGATGGGCCGCTCGCACGAGCTCGTCGATCGCTTCTCCTCGGAGTCCAGCGAACTGGCCGACCTGGAGGTGCGCGCGCGGATGGCGGGGCGCTGGCGCATGTCCTCCGTGCAGATGGCCTTCGCGATCATGCCCGCGGCCGTCTACTGGTTCGCCGGCTACAGCATCGCCCACGGCCACGACGCGATCTCGATCGGCACGGTCGTGGCCTTCACGACGCTGCAAACGCGCCTGCTGTTCCCGATGCAGCAGCTGCTGTCGGTGGGCCTTGAAGTGCAGACCTCGCTGGCGCTGTTCGGGCGCATCTTCGAGTACCTCGACCTGCCGGTGGACATCGTCGAGCGCCCCGACGCGCGCGCGCCGAGCGACGTGCGCGGCGACGTCGAGCTCGAGGACGTGTGGTTCCGCTACGACCCCGACTCGCCCTGGACGCTGCGGGAGATCGGCGCGGAGATCCCGGCGGGGACGCGCACGGCGCTGGTGGGCGAGACGGGCTCGGGCAAGACCACGCTCGCCTACCTCGTCGCGCGCCTGTACGAGCCCCAGCGCGGCCGCGTGTGCATCGACGGCATCGACGTGCGCGACATGACGCTCAGCTCGCTCGCCGCGACCGTCGGCCTGGTCTCGCAGGAGACCTACCTGTTCCACGCGTCGATCCGCGAGAACCTGCGCTTCGCCTGCCCGGAGGCAACCGACGAGCAGATCGAAGACGCCGCGCGCGCGGCGCAGATCCACGAGCTGATCTCCTCGCTGCCCGAGGGCTATGACACGCCGGTCGGCGAGCGCGGCTACCGCTTCTCCGGCGGCGAGAAGCAGCGCATCGCGATCGCCCGCACCGTGCTTCGCAACCCGCCGGTGCTGGTGCTCGACGAGGCGACCTCGGCGCTCGACACCGAGACCGAGCGCGCCGTGCAGCAGGCGCTCGACGAGCTCTCGCGGGGGCGCACGACGATCGCGATCGCGCACCGGCTCTCGACGATCCGCGACGCCGATCAGATCCTCGTGCTCGACGGCGGCAGGATCGTCGAGCGCGGCACCCATCAGGAGCTGCTGGCGCTCGGCGGGCGCTACGCGGCGCTCACCACCGTCATCGAGGACGGCGCCGGCGGAGCCTCGGTCGCCGACGAGCCGGCGTCGGCGGGCGTCTGAGGCTAGGCCACCGCGTCGATGTTCAGCCGCACGTAGTCGACCGTGACGGGCTCGCCGCAGAGCGCCAGCACCTCGTCCATGAACGGCTCGCGCAGCTCCGCGGGCAGGTGCTGGACGTGCGGGCCGAGCACGATCGTCGCGAGGAACTCGCGCGGCTCGGGCGGCTGGCGCGGGGCCGGCATCAGCGAGCAGTCGGCCTCGGCGAAGCCCGCGGCGCGCAGGCGCTGCTCGGTGATCGCGGGCGCGGCGTAGTTCCACGGCGGGCGGAAGTCCGCGAAGCGCGCGGCGAACGGCTCGCGCGCCATCACCGTGCGCGCGTGGCCGCGCAGGACGTCGATGTTGCCCTCGCCGCCGCACTGCGCGACCAGCCTGCCGCCGGGGCGCAGCGCGGCGTGCAGGCGGGCGAACAGCCGCTCGTGGTCGCCGATCCAGTGAAAGGTGGCGGTCGAGAAGATCGCGTCCACCGGCCGCTCGAGCTCGAGCGCGAGCAGGTCGCCGACGCGCAGGTCGGCCCCGGCGCCCAGGCGCGCGCGGGCGGCCTCGATCATCGAGGCGGACTGGTCGAAGCCGATCGCGTGCCCGCGCGGCAGGCGCTCGATCAGCGCCTGGGTGACGCGCCCGGAGCCGCAGCCGGCGTCCAGCACGAGCTCGTCGCCGCGCAGCTCGAGCCGGTCGAGCACGTCCAGGCCGAACGCCTCCATGGTCGTGGAGATGCGGTCGTAGCTGGTGCCGTCCCACTCACGCGTTGACATACATTCGTACGCTATCACATATCACGTGGGCGGCGCCGGGGCTGGGCTCAGCGCGACGCGGCGCCCGTCCAGCCGGCGCGCTCGGCCAGCTCGGCGATAGCTCGCGACACCCGGCCGCCCTGCCAGGACAGCGGCGACTGGCCCTCGTCCTCCACCAGCAGGGCGGCCCCGGGGATCGTCTGGGCGTAGCGTTCGGCCACGCGCAGCGGATGGCGGTCGTCGAGCTCGTCGCGGCTGCCGATCACGATCGTCGGCGCGGCGATCGCGGCGAGCTCGGAGAGCTCGGCGAAGGGGCGCGAGCGGGGCACGCCTTCGAGGGCGTCGGCGACCGCCAGCGGGTGCTCGTGCTGGGCCATCCGCTGGCGCAGCACGGTCTCGATCGTCGCGCGCATCGACTCCGGCACCCGCTCCAGGCCATAGGCGCGCACGAAGCCCTCCACCCCGCCCTCGCGCAGCCCCCGCGCGAGCGCATCCCAACCGGCGAGCACCGCCTGGCCGCGCGCGCGGTCGATGCGGGGCTCGTAGGCGGGCGTGATGATCGCGAGCGCCGCCACCCGCTCGGGGTGCGCGAGCGCGAAGCGCACGATCGTGTGCGCGCCCATCGAGACGCCGGCCAGGGCGACGCGCTCCACGCCGGCCGCGTCGAGCACTGCCGCGAGGTCCTCGCAGAGCCAGCGGTAGCGGTATCCGCCCTCGCCGCTCGGCGGCGTCGAGCGGCCGTGGCCGCGGGCGTCGTAGTAGATCACCCGGTGGCCGGCGCGTTCGAGCGTGCGCGAGCCGTGCACGACGTAGCGGCGCGAGGCGGTGAGGCCGTGCACGAGCACGATCGCCGGGCCCTCGCCGGCCTCTTCGCCGGACAGCGTGACGCCGTCGGCGCGGATCTCGAGCGGCCTGGCGCCCGCGTCAGGCATGCACGGCGGCGTGCTCGCGCACGAGCGCCGCCGAACGCTCGGGGCGCTCCAGGAAGAACATGTGGCCGACGCCCTCGAGGATCTCCAGGCGCGCGCCGGGGATCAGGCCGGCGACCATGCGGCCGTTCTCGACCGGCAGCAGCCGGTCGAGCGTGCCGTGGATCACGAGCGTCGGCAGCGCGATCGAGCCCAGACGCGCGCACGTGTCGTGGGCTTCGATCGCCTGCGCCTGGCGCGCGATCACGGAGATCGCGACCGGGCGGCGCACGGCGCGCTCGGCGAACGCCCGCCACTCGGCCTCCTCGCCGGCGAAGCTCGGCGAGACGTTGAACTCCCAGGAGGCGCGGATCGCCGCCTCGCGATCGCCCGAGCGGCGCGCCGCGATCAGCGGCTCGAGCTCGCGCGGGTCCATCCGCACGCCGTCGGGCCCGCCGCAGTAGGTGCAGCCGAGGGTCAGCGTGCGGATCGCCTCGGGGTGCGCGAGCGCGAGCTCCTGGGCGACCATGCCGCCCATCGAGATCCCGAGCACGTGCGCGGAGTCGAGCCCCAGGGCGCCGATCAGCGCGTGGGCGTCGCCCGCCATCTCGGCGGTCGTGATCGGGCCCTCGAGCCGCGTGCTCGCGCCGACGCCGCGCGGGTCGTAGACGATCACCTCGAAGTCGCGCCGCAGCTCGTCCAGGAACCGCTCGCCCCAGCTCAGGGCGGTGCCGCTCATGCCCATGATCATCAGCAGCGGCGGACCGCTGCCGCTGCGCTCGCAGTCGAACTCGATCCCCCCGGCGTCGACGAGTCCCATGCGGGCGATCGTATAACGAGCGCCGTCGCGGCGGCGCACACGGCGGTGCGCGCCGGCTCGCCGAGGGCAGCCGCGCCGCTACACCGGCAGCGCGAGCTGGTCCGCCGGCGCGTCCGCGCGCTCGCCGCTCGCCGCGGCCTGCAGGCCGGCGACGCGCACGCCGAGCAGGCGCACCGGTCGCGCGGGCGCGTACTCGCGCAGCAGCTCCAGCGCGACGGCGCGCACGAGCTGCTCCTCGCTGGTCGCCTCGGCCAGCGTGCGCGCGCGCGTCACCGTCGTCCAGTCGTCGAGGCGCACCTTGATCGCGACCGTGCGCCCGCGCCGGCCGCGGCCCGCGAGGCTCGCGCACAGCTCGCCGGCCATCCGCGCGAGCGCCGCCTCCATCTCGGCGGGCTCGGCGAGGTCGACGTCGAAGGTGCGCTCGCGCGACTCGGAGACGACCTTGTGGGCGGCCCCGACCTGCCCGTCGTGCTCGAAGCGCGCGCGGCGCCGCAGCTCGCGCCCGAGGTTCGGGCCGAAGCGCCCGACCAGCAGCTCCTCGGGCGCCGCCGCGAGCTGGGCGAGCGTCGCCAGTCCGAGCTCGGACAGGCGCGCCGCGGTCTTCGGGCCGATGCCCGGCACGAGCCCGGGCGGCGCGCCGGCGAACCGCTCGCGCGCCTGCGCGCGTGTGAGCACGACGAAGCCGGCCGGCTTCTCGGCGTCGGAGGCGACCTTCGCGACGAGCTTGTTCGGGCCGATGCCGACCGAGCACGTCAGCTCGGTCTCGGCCTTGATCTGCGCGATCAGCCGGCGCATCGCCGCGCGCGGCGAGAACAGCCCCTCGAGGTCCAGGTAGGCCTCGTCGAGGCCCACCACCTCGACCTGATCGACGTGCGCGCGCACGATGTCCATCACCTGCTTGGAGGCCGCCCGGTAGGTCGGGAAGTCGGGCGCGAGCACCGTCGCCCGCGGGCACAGCCTGCGCGCCCGCGACGCCGGCATCGCCGAGCCGACGCCGTAGCGGCGCGCCTCGTAGCTGGCGGTCGTGACGACCGCGCGGGGACCCGAGCCGGCAACGATCACCGGCAGCCCCCGCAGCTCCGGGCGGCGGCGCAGCTCGATCGACACGTAGAAGGCGTCGGCGTCCAGGTGCGCGACGCGCAGTTCGGAGTCGGTGGCGAACACTGACAGCCGAATGTAGCGCTGCGTGCGGCGGCGGAGAACCGGAAGATTCGCGTCACTAGTTCCGTGGTGGTCAGCTATTCCGAGAGCCGGTACGGTACGGGCGTGGCCGGCCCCCCCGAGAAGGACACCTGTCGCGACTACGTGCTGCCGCGCCTGAAAGCAGCGGGCTGGAGCGAAGATCAGATTCAGGAGCAGTTTCGGATCACCGACGGCCGCGTCATCGCCGTCGGCAAGAAGCACCGGCGAGGTAACGCGCTTCGCGCCGACTACGTCTTGGAGTACCGACCGGGGGTGCCAGTCGCGGTGGTCGAGGCGAAGCGCGAGTATGCGATTCCTG
The DNA here is from genome assembly GCA_035939315.1 of Solirubrobacteraceae bacterium. Lineage (GTDB taxonomy): Bacteria > Actinomycetota > Thermoleophilia > Solirubrobacterales > Solirubrobacteraceae > Palsa-744. The sequence continues at coordinate 37,134 of DASZFZ010000107.1, forward strand.
GCAACGGACTTCAGCAGGCGAAGGAGTATGCCCAACTGCTCGACCTGCCCTTCGCCTACGCGACCAACGGCAAGGGCATCGTCGAGGACGACCGCGACACCGGCCTGGAGAACGACGAGCTCGTGGCCTTCCCGGGCCCAGAGGAGCTGTGGGCCAGGTACCGTGCCTGGAAGGGGCTCACCGAGGACTCGGTGGCTGATGGTGTCATCGTGCCCTTCAACCGAGCGCTCCGTAACGCCGACGGCAGCGTGAAGGAGCCCCGTTACTACCAGCAGACCGCAATCAATCGTTCGGTCGCGGCGATCCTCGGGGGCAAGAAGCGCCTCCTCCTTACGATGGCGACCGGCACAGGCAAGACCTTCGTATCGATGCAGATCGTCTGGAAGCTCTGGAGCAGCGGATGGCGCCCGGGCCGCAACCCCCACATTCTCTACCTGGCCGATCGCAACATCCTCATCGACCAGCCGCAGAGCGGCTACTTCGTTCCGGCGTTCGGTGAAGGGCCAGTCTGGAAGCTGAGCGACGAGGCCAAGGCGGGCCGGGAGATCTACTTCGCGCTCTACCAGGCGCTTGCCGACGGGGGTGAGGAGCCAAACGGGATCTTCCGGCAGTTCAACCCGGACTTCTTCGATCTGGTGATCGTCGACGAGTGCCACCGTGGCAGCGCGAACGCCGAGTCGTCGTGGCGGGCGATCCTCGAGCACTTCTCTCCAGCCACGCAGCTCGGGATGACTGCCACGCCGAAGCGCGATGAGACTGTTGATAGCTACGAGTACTTCGGCGACCCGCTCTTCGAATACTCCCTTGCCCAAGGCATCGACGACGGTTTTCTGGCGCCCTACCGGGTGCGTCGCGTGGTGCTCAGTCCTGACGCCCACGGCTGGGAACCCACCCCGGAGCAGCTGGACCGCTTCGGCAGGAAAATCCCTTCTGGCCTCTACACGACCAAGGAGTTCGAGCGGGTCGTGTCGCTGCTCACACGCACCGAGGAGGCCGCAAGGCACCTGACCAGATGGCTTTCCAGCACCGACCGGTGGGCCAAGACGATCGTCTTCTGCGTCGATCAGGAGCATGCCGACCAGATGCGGCGGGCACTACACAACGCGAATGCCGATTTGACTCGCCGGCACCCGAACTATGTCGTTCGGATCGTGTACGAAGAGCACGAGATCGGCAAGGGCTACCTGAGCGACTTCGCCGACACCGAGAAGGATCTTCCGGTGATCGCCACGACATCTCAGATGCTTTCCACCGGAGTCGACCTACCGACCGTACGCAACATAGTCCTGTTCCGGCCCATTGGTTCGCTTGCTCTCTTCAAGCAGATCATCGGCCGCGGCACGCGGCTCTTCCCCGACGAGGACAAGCTCTCGTTTGACATCATCGACTACGCGGGCGCAACCAGTCTCTTCAAAGATCGCAAGTTCGACGGCCCACCCGTGCGAGTCGACCGCGAGGAGATCGACGACGAGGGAAACGTGGTCGAGGAAACGGTCGTCGAGGAGCCTGAGCCCCTGTTCGAACCGGACGACAGCGATGGCCACTCGATCGATCCCGACGACCTTGATGTGGTGCCGCGGACAAAGCTCTACGTGGACGATGTCGAGGTCTGGGTGACCGCCGAGGCTGTTTATCATCTCGATCCTCAGACCTCTCGACTACGGCTCGTCGAGTACCGAGATTTCATCGCCGACACCGTTCGCTCGCTCTTCCCAGACCCGCAGAACTTGCAGTCGAAGTGGCGCAGCCGTGTCGGACGTCACGATGTGCTCGATGCGCTCGAGAAGCACGCGATCGACATCGGCGAACTGGCCGAGCGGACCGGCCTCGGCGACGCGGACCCGCTGGACGTGCTCGTCCACCTGGCCTGGAGTCAGCCGCTGACCACTCGTACCGACCGCGCCCGTCGGGTCCGCAAAGAACAAGCCGCCTTCTTTGCCGCTTACCAGCCCGCGGCTCGCGAGATCCTTGCCCGGTTGTTGGACAAGTACACGGAGCACGGCATCGGCCAGCTGGACGACCTCGGGGTGCTCGAAGTCCCGCCGCTCTCATCGCTGGGCTCACCGGCCGAGATTGCGGAGCGGTTCGGCTCGCCCGATGCCCTCCACAAGGCGGTGGAGAACCTCGCAGATCTCCTATACGCCGCCTGATACTACATCAAAACTTTAGTTTTGGCCAGCCCTTGACTGCCAAACTTCAATTTCTATATAGTATGGACGAGTGCCAACGAATCGCCGCGACCTACGACGAAGCCTATTCAGCCTGGCGGCCGACCAAGGCGGCTACTTCACTGCGGCCCAAGCCAAGGAGATCGGCTACTCCTACCCGGCGCAGGCGCACCACGTCGGCGCCGGCAACTGGCTGCGCATCGACCGCGGTCTCTTCCGCCTCGCGGAGTGGGTCCCAAACGTACACGACGATCTGATCCGCTGGGCTCTCTGGTCGCGAGGCCGAGCCGTCGTCTCGCACGAGAGCTCACTCTCGGTTCATGGCGTCGGCGAGTTCGAGTCCGCTCGCGTGCACCTCACCGTGCCCCCCGGGTTCTCGATGCGAGACACCGCGGTCGCCCTGCATCACACCGACCTCGCCGAAAGCGACGTGGTCGAGCGTACGGGTTTCAAGCTCACCACCGTGATTCGCTCGCTCGTGGATATCGCCGCTCTTTCCGCCGAAGAGGATCAACTCGCACGGGCGATCCAGGAAGCGCGCGAAGGCGGGCTCCTAACGATCCGCCAGTTGCGGACGCGGGCTGAGGATCTCGACGCGAAGGCCGCGCTGTACATCGAGCGGGCGATCCAGCGGATCCCAACATCGTGACCTACAAGACCGCCCAGGCGCTCCGCATGGCACTCGAGCAGCGGCTGCTCTCTCGCTCGAAGGAAAGCAAGGTCAGTCTCGATCGGCTACGCCGCCGGGTGCTCTTCGAGCGGATCGTCAGCAGGCTACACGCTGCCGAGCCCGGCCGGTGGGTGCTCAAGGGTGGGATGGCGCTCGAGGTCCGACTGCGGGACGATGCTCGGCTCACCAAAGACATCGACCTCGGTCTCCGTGACGATGTAACGGGTGCTGAGGGGCTGAGAGAACGACTCGTCGAGGCACTCGAGGTGGACGTGGATGGTGACAAGTTCACGCTCATCCCCGGACCGGTCAAGCAGCTTATGGAGGACGACGACGGCCGCCTCACATGGCGGGTGAAGGTCGCGGCGGAGCTTGCGGGCAGGCCCTTCGAAGGCGTTCAGGTGGACATCTCGCCTCGCCCCCACGAGCTCGGCGCGACCGACCTCGTGCCACTGCCGAACTCACTCGACTTCGCAGGAGTCCTTGCTCCGCACGTTGAGATCATCGACGTCAACCGGCACGCCGCCGAGAAGTTCCACGGAATGCTCAAGGATTATGGCGAGCGCGAGAACACACGGGTAAGGGACCTTGTCGACCTGGTAATCCTCGCCGAGCATGAGCTCCTCGAACCCTCTGCGCTCGCTGCGGCCGTCCGGCTGGTATGGAGTGAGCGCGACGGCATGAGTCCTCCAGCCGCGCTCCCATCGCTTCCGCCCAGCTGGCCCGGTCGGTATGAACGGCTTGTAGCCGAGCACAATGTGGAAGCCAGGTCGTTTCCCGCGGCCGTGTCGACCGTGGTGGCGATGTGGGCCGAGATGTTCCCAACCGAGGAGATCTGAGCGCCATGGCCCGACCCAAGAAGACGACTCCGCCCGTCTCCCCGCAGGCAAAGCTTGCCGCCGTCATCAAGTCGGCCCGCGATGCCATGCGCAAGGATGCCGGTCTCAACGGCGACCTTGATCGGATTCCCCAGCTCGCATGGCTGCTCTTTCTGAAGGCATTCGACGGCCTGGAAGTCAACCGCGAGGTGACTGAGGCCAACCACCGCCCCGCCATCGAGTCGCCTTACCGGTGGCGGGACTGGGCGGCGGACCCCAACGGACCAACGGGGGAGGCGCTGCTCGAGTTCGTCAATGGCGCGCTCCTGCCATATCTCCGCGGTCTCACCGGCACCGGCAGCCACGACCCCCGCGATGTGCTCGCTGAGGTCTTTAAGGAGACCAACAACCGAATGCTCTCCGGCTACCTCCTGCGGGACGTGATCAACAAGGTCAACGAGATCAACTTCGCCTCCTCCGACGACATTCACACGATGGCGCATCTGTACGAGTCGATGCTCCGCGAGATGCGCGACGCCGCAGGTGACTCCGGCGAGTTCTACACGCCGCGACCGGTCATCCGCTTCATGGTCCAGCAGGTCACCCCGCAGCTCGGCGAGATCGTCCTCGACCCCGCGTGTGGTACCGGCGGATTCCTCGTCGAGGCGCTGGATCATCTACAGCCGCAGGTCAAGACCACACAGCAGCTACGCAAGCTACACACCAGCCTCCGGGGGATCGAGAAGAAGCCGCTGCCCTACCTGCTTGGGATGATGAACCTCGTGTTGCACGGCGTCGGACAGCCGAACATCGTCCGTGGCAACGCTCTCGCTCGGCCAATCACCCAGATCGGCAAACGGGACCGAGTGGACGTCATCCTCACGAACCCTCCCTTCGGTGGAGAGGAGGAGAAGAGCATCCAAGCCAACTTCCCGGCCGACAAGCAGACGGCGGAGACCGCCTGGCTCTTCCTCCAGTTGGTGATCCGCCAGCTCAACGACGGCGGACGGTGCGGCATCGTCGTGCCGAACAGCGTGTTGTTCGGTGAGGGACTGGGCGCTCGAATCAAGCAGCAGTTGCTCACCGAGTGCAACCTGCATACAATCGTGCGGCTTCCCGACGGTGTGTTCGAGCCTTACACGGCGATTCCGTCGAACCTGCTCTTCTTTGAGAAGACCGGGCGAACCAAGCAGGTCTGGTTCTATGAGATACCTCCTCCGGAGGGGCGTAAGAAGTATTCGAAGACAAAGCCGATGCGTTTCGACGAATTCGCCGGCTGCCGGACCTGGTGGAACAAGCGCAAGGAGAACGAGCGGGCATGGAGGGTGCCGATAGCCGAGATCGAGTCCTCCGGTTTCAACCTCGACATGCGGAACCCCCATGGTCCAGAGGATCTGGCGCACCGTCCGCCCGAGGAGTTGCTCGAGGAGTTGCTCGCGAACGAGCACGAGATCCTTGGACTACTCAAAGGGCTGAAAACCGAGATAGGAACTCAGTGATCAGTGGCTTGCACGACCGTGTTTGCGTAGGCGAAGTTCTCTCGCTCAAGCGTCGCCCTGTCGATGTCGAACTGGCGGGTGAGTATACGGAGATTGGGATTCGTGCATTCGGTCGCGGAATTTTTCACAAGGAGCCCGTAAGCGGCACGGTTTTGGGAAGCAAGCGGGTATTTTGGATTGAGCCGGGCGACCTCGTTATCAGCAACGTATTTGCGTGGGAGGGCGCCGTGGCAGTGGCCTCCGACGCCGAGTCGAGCATGATCGGTTCCCACCGCTTCATGACCTTCGCCCCGGTCGATGAGCGAATCGACACCTCGTGGGCTGCCTGGTTTTTTCGTAGTGAATCTGGCCTTGAACTGATTCGTCGAGCCTCGCCTGGCTCTGCGGGAAGGAACCGGACGCTTGCGATCAAGCGCTTCGAAGCCCTTGAGATTTCTCTACCCCCTATCGACGTGCAACGCCGCGTCGCGGGGCGGCTCAACAAAGCCGCTTCCACGGCTGACTTCCTGATCTCGCTTGGAGAGCGGACCACGAAGCTCGCCAACGCGTTGAGATCATCACTAACGGGTGGCGGCGGTCCGCAGCTGGGCCATAGGGCTGGGACATGGCGTAGTGTTGCGCTTAGGGACGCACTTCAGATTCACTGTCGCGAGGTAAATGTTGATGCTACGTGCGACTACGCGATGGCTGGGGTGTATTCGTTCGGGCGTGGCTTGTTCGCACGAGCTGAGCTCAATGGTTCGCAGACGAGTTACAAGGTTCTGCACCAACTTCGAGCCGGTCAGCTCGTAATGAGCCGACTGAAGGCATGGGAGGGGGCGCTTGCATTTGTGCCTCCACAGTTCGATGGATGGTTTCTGTCGCCAGAGTTCCCCACCTTCGATATCGATACCGAACAACTCAATCCGATGTTCCTCAGTACCCTCCTGACATCTGAGTATTTTTGGGCTCGACTCAAGGGTTCCTCAAAAGGCATCGGAGCGCGCAAGGAGCGTGTTAGCGCGGCTGGACTCTTGGAGCAAGTCATCGACGTCCCTTCCATCGACGAGCAGCGCAAGATAGCTCAAGAGCTTGAGCGCATTGCAAAGATCCAGGAAAATGCAGCAGTTCGGTCGGCTCGAGTATCCACCCTTTTGCCATCGATTATGAATCGAGAATTCAACTGCGTTCGATAGGACTGATGGCCGGTGCACCGTTTGCGACCACGACATGCCCAAGAAACCGGAGACCGACGACCCTCGCCGCCTCTCTCACCTCGGCCGTCGCCCGATGATCGGCCTCGCTTGGCTCTGCGTTCCCGCTCGGGTGGTTGTGGGCGATGGCGAAGGCGCGCCCGTCGTGGCGGAGCACCGCGTTCAGGATCTCTCGAACCGGTACGAGCGAGCGGTCGATCGATCCCTCAGAGACGATTACGGTTCGCCGGAGGCGGTTTGCCGCGTCGCACACGAGCACGAGGACACGCTCGCGGCGCAGGCCATCTAGCTGCCGACGTGCGACTTCAGTCACATCGCTCGGACTTCGCAGTATGTGTGGCGTGTCGTCGGGACCGACTCGTCGGCCCAATTGAAATGCGGCGACGAGCGTTGCGGCCTTCGCGGCGCCAACACCCTGCCTGGTGGCTAGCTCCTCGGGTCGCGCGCTGGCGAGCGCTGACAGGGCGCCGTATTCGCCGAGCAGCGACGTGGCCAGGTCGAGCGCGCTCTTCCCCCGGCGTCCGCTGCGCAGAATGATGGCCAGCAGCTCACTCTCGCTCAAAGCTTCGGGCCCATGCTGAAGCAGCCGCTCCCGCGGGCGCTCCTGTGGCGGCAGATCGGCAAGGACTGTGGTCATCTCATCACCTTATGAAGCTACGGCGACGGAAAGCGCTGGAATGAGAGGAGGTGCTGCAACATAACCCGACGTCACGTTGTCGCCAAAGGCTCGATCGCAGCGCAGTTGCAGAAGCATCGGCGTCCAGGTGTGCGACGCGCAGCGCCTCCTCGGGTGCGAACGCGGTCACCGAATCTAGCGCGGGCGGCTTGTATGCGCAACGCATGCTAACATACGCGGCGTATGGGTGTACTACTTCAAGTACGCGACGTCCCCGAGGACGTGCACCGCGCCCTGAAGGCGCGCGCCGCGCTAGAGGGCGTCTCCCTCTCGGAGTACGTCCGGAGTGTGCTGGCCCGCACGGCGGCCAGGCCGACAGCCGCCGAGCTCTCCGCCCGCATCAGGGCGCGCGGCCCGGCCGAGCTCGGCGAAGCCAGCCACCTCGTCGTTCGCTCCATCCGTGAGCACGGCGAGTGACGGTCATCGACACCTCGGCGGTCGTCGACTTCCTCTTGGGCGTCGGCGCGGCCGATCGGGTAAAGATGCTAATGAGTGCCGAGGGCGAGCTCGCCGCGCCCGACCTGCTGACCTTCGAGACGCTCGCGGTGCTGCGGCGCGAGACGCTGCGCGGAAACCTCGCCGAGGATCGCGCCACGGGCGCCGTGGAAGACCTCGGCGATCTGCCGATCGAGCTGTTCTCGAGCCTGCCCCTACGCTCGCGCGCGTGGGCCATGAAGGGAAGCCTGACGAGTGCCGATGCGCTGTTCGCGGCGCTCGCCGAGCGCCTGGAGGAGCCGCTGGCAACGACCGACGGCGCGCTCGCGAGCGAGGTAGCCAAGCACGCGAAGGTGACCGTCGTGCGGCTGGCTCCGGCGTGAGCCGGGCCGATAGCATCGTCGGCTAGCCCGACCATTCGGCGGCTACCCAGAAGCCACGAGGAGGAGCGCCGTGTCCGCGAACGCCCCACAGCTGATCACCGAAGTGGACTTCGTCGGCATGCCCACGAAGGACCTGGAGGCGGCGCTCGCCTTCTACGGGCAGACGCTCGGCCTGCCCCGCTCCGTGCACCTGCCCGAGCGCCACTACGCCGAGTTCGAGACCGGCAACGTGACGCTCAGCGTCTACAACCCGACCGAGATGGGGATGGAGCACCGCATCAACCCCAACCCGCTGGCGCTGCGCGTCGCGGACGTGGCGGCGGCGCGCGCAAGCCTTGAGCAGCGCGGCGTGCAGTTCGCCGGCGAGACGCTCGACACGGGCGTCTGTCACATGGCGTTCTTCGCCGACCCCGACGGCAACGCGCTGATGCTCCACCATCGCTACGCGCCGCGCGCGACCGAGGCTTGACCCGCCCGTGTGAACGGCGAGCCTGCGCATTCGTGACAGCGGCCTGAGTAGGATTGGCTGCACTTGTCAACCCTTGTTGCAGTAGGCTGCGAGGCGGAGAGAGACCCACGGACGGAGAGACCATGGACCTGACTTTCAACGAGCGAGAGACGGCCTTCCGCGACGAGCTGCGCGCGTGGCTGGCCGAGAACCACCCGCCCGCCAAACCGGCGGCCGACGCCGGCGACGACGCGCAGTACGCGTGGCGGCGCGACTGGCAGCGCCACCTCTACGAGGCCGGCTGGGCGGCGCCCGCGTGGCCCACCGAGTACGGCGGACGCGGCGCCTCGCAGACCGAATCGGCGATCTACTTCGAAGAGCTGGGCCGCGCGCGCGTGCCCTTCGCCGCCAACACGCTCGGCCTGCTGCTCGGCGGCCCGACGCTGATGGTGTGGGGCACGCCCGAGCAGAAGGAGCGCTACCTCACGCCGATCCTCTCCGCCGAGGAGATCTGGTGCCAGGGCTTCTCCGAGCCCGACGCCGGCTCGGACCTCGCCTCGCTGAAAACCCGCGCCGTCAAGGACGGCGACGAGTGGGTCGTCACGGGCCAGAAGGTGTGGACCAGCGGCGCCCAGTACGCCAAGTGGTGCATGCTCGTCGCCCGCACCGACTCGGAGGCCGCCAAGCACAAGGGCCTCACCTACTTCCTGATGGACATGGACCAGGAGGCCGTGCAGGTGCGCCCGCTGCGCCAGATCACCGGCGAGGCCGAGTTCAACGAGCTGTTCATCGAGGAGGCCAGGATCCCCGACGCGAACGTCGTCGGCGGCGTCGGCAACGGCTGGAAGGTCGCGCTCACGACGCTCATGAACGAGCGCGCCGGCCTCGGCTTCGCGCTACAGATCCGCCTGCGCCAGCTGCTCGACGACGTGATCGCGGCGGCCGCCGAGAAGGGCCTCCTGGAGGACTCGCTGTACGCCGACAAGATCGCCGACCTGCACGTGCGCTGCGAGACGATCCGGCTGCTCGCCTGGAAGGGCCTGACCGACGCCGAGCGCTACGGCCAGCCCGGCCCCGAGGGCTCGCTCGTGAAGTGGCTGTGGTCGGACACCAACCAGCGCGCCACGCAGCTGGCCGCCGACGTGATCGGCCCCGAGGCGCTCACCAGCGGCACGCTGTGGAGCTACGAGCTGATGCGCGCCCGCGGCAACACGATCGAGGGCGGCACCACCGAGGTGCTCAAGAACATCGTCGCCGAGCGCGTGCTCGGCCTCCCCCGACTGAAGGTGGCCGCCTAGCCATGGACTTCGGACTGACAGACGACCAGCGCGACATCCAGCGCACCGCCCGCGACCTGCTGGCCGAGCGCTCCACGTTCGCCCGCGTGCGCGAGCACGCCGAGGCGCGCAGCACCGACCAGGCGCTGTGGCGCGAGCTGTGCGAGCTCGGCTGGCCCGGCATCGCGATCGCCGAGGAGCACGGCGGCCAGGGGCTCGGCACGATCGAGCTCTCGATCCTCTGCGAGGAGCTCGGCCGCGCGCTCGCGCCCGTGCCCTTCCTGGCCAGCGCCATGGCCGCCTGCGTGATCGAGCAGGCCGGCTCGCCCGCCGCCCGCGAGCGCTGGCTCCCGGGCCTGGCCTCCGGCGAGACGATCGGCGCGCTCGCGAGCGCCGCCGACGGCACCGCCGGGCTAGTCGTCGGCGGCGCCGAGGCCGGCGTGATCGTGCTGATCGAAGAGGACGGCTCGGGACGGCTCGTGAGCGCCGAGGACGCTGAGGTCACCCCCATCGACGCGATCGACCCGACGCGCTCGGCCGCCCGCGTGAGCGCCCCCGACGGGGCCGGCGAGCCGCTCGAGCAGGGCTGCCCCGGCCTCGGCCGCGCGCTCGTCGCCGTCAGCGCCGAGCTCGTCGGCGTGTCCGAGCGCGCCCTGGAGATGACCGTCGAGTACGTCAAGGACCGCAAGCAGTTCGGCACGCCCGTGGGCGCCTACCAGGCGGTCTCGCACCGCTGCGCGCAGATGCTGCTCGACACCGAGCGGGCGCGCTCGGCCACCGCCCAGGCGGCCTGGAGCGCCGACGCCAACCCCGACGGCCTGGCCGAGGCGGCGGCGATGGCCAAGGCGGCCGCCTCGGACGCCGGCCGCGAGGTCACCACCGGCGCGATCCAGATGCACGGCGGCATCGGCTTCACCTGGGAGGCCGACGTGCACTGGCTCTACAAGCGCGCCCAGATCGACTCCGCGCTGCTGGGCGGAGCCAGCCGCCACCGCGCGCGCATCGCCGAGCTGCTCGCCGAGCGCGTCGCCGCCTCCGCCGCGGCCTGACGCGCGGCTCGCGGGCAGGCCGCGCGGGATCGCCGGCAGTGATCCCGCGCCTTTGGTGCGGCCGCCATCTCCGCAATTTGCGGACGTTTCTGCGTCTGCAATAGACACACGGCGGTATTCCGATCGGTTGACAGCATTAGAATCCGCGCAACTCGAGCGCCATCCGTGCGCTCGTATCCACTGGACAAGGGGGGATCTCTGATGAAACGCATCGGAGCGCTCGCGCTGTGCGCGGGCGCATTGCTGGTGCTCGCACCCGCGGCGGCGCTCGCCGGCAAGGACGGAGCATGGCGGACCAACGGCGGCTGGGAAAGCGAATGGGGCAGCACCGAATATCAGGTGAACGGCGTGAAATTCACCTCCGCGCCGGGCACCGACGTGTTCCTGGAAAACCCGGAAGCCGAACCGGGATCATCGACCACGGCGAATGGGTCCTGAAAAACGCCACTCTCGGCGGGCAGACGTGCTCCTCCTTCGCGTCGCTGCCGGGCGAAGTGCGCACCGAAACGCTGATCGGCAAGCTCGGGATCGTCAACGCCAAGACCGACGAGGTCGGCCTGGAAACCAAAGCGGAAGCCACGAAGACGTTCGCCAAATACACCTGCGGTGAAACGTTCGTGGAAATGCGGGGCTCTGTGATCGGGCAGATCACGCCCGTCAAGACACTCCTGGCCGCCGGCGAACCGTTCGCCGTGTCCTACGCGTCCAAGGCCGGCAAACAGGCGATCGCGAAACTCCAGGGCGGCCACGCCGCGTCGCTGGAAGTCTCGTTGAACAAAGGCAAGTTCAAGAAGGTCGCGTTCACCGGAACCGACCTGATGTTCGCCAACAAGGCCGAGGAAGTGGAGATCCTCGAAACCAAAAAAGGCAAATAGCCGGACGGGGCGCACCCGCGGCGGCGCGCATGAGGGGTGCGCGCCGCCTGCGGATGCCGGCGGTCAGCTCGCCGCCGGGCTCGTCGCGGGCGCGTTGGCGTGCGCCCAGGCGACGATGCTCGCGCCGCCGTTGACCGTGCCGCCGTCAGCCAGTTGCAGCACCGGCAGCTTCTCCTGGCCGCTCATCTCCTTCAGCTCCGGGCGCTTGCCGGTCGTGAACAGGCCGAAGGGATGGCCTTTGCCGTAGACGACCTTCTCGAAGTCGTGGCCGGCGTCGCGCAGCGCGCGCTGGGCCTTGCGGCAGGCGTGCGGCCCCGGCCCGCCGTCGTCGACGTGGCACACGTACAGCGTCATCTTCTCTGCCATCTGAAGCCTCCCAAGCTCTCGGACCTGTTCGGCCAGAGGCTAACCGCTGGAAGGGCTACCGTGTCGATCGTGCCCTCCTACGCGGCCTTCCTGCGCGGCATGAACGTCGGCGGCCACCGCCTGACCAACGACGAGCTGCGCGCGCACTTCCAGGCGCTCGGCTTCGCCGAGGTCGCCACCTTCCGCGCCAGCGGCAACGTCACCTTCGCCGAGCGGGCCGCGGCGGCGCCCGACCCCGACGGCGTGCGGGCGCGCATCGAAGCCGGGCTCGAGCGGCTGCTCGGCTACGCCGTGCCGGCCTTCATCCGCAGCCACGACGAGGTCCGCGCGATCGCCGCGCACGAGCCGTTCGAGCCCGAGCAGCTGCGCGCGTCCGCCGGCAAGCCGCAGGTCTCGCTGCTCGCCTCGGCGCCCGCCGCCGGCGCCCGCCGCGCGGTGCTGGCGATGGCCACCGGCGAGGACCGGCTGGCCTTCGGCGAGCGCGAGCTCTACTGGCTGCCGAGCGGCGGCCTGCTCCAGTCGCCGCTCGACCTCGACGCGATCGACCGGCTGCTCGGCGTGGGCACCCGGCGCACGAAGGGCACGATCGAGCAGATCGCCGCTAGGCTGCCATAGGACGTCTAGGGAGAGGGAGTTCTTTGTGATCAAGCCGTTGCCGAGGGGCCGCAACCCCTTCGACGAGACCGCCGTCGAGCGCGACGGCGACGGGGTTGCGCGCTACACCGGCCGCCCGGACTCGCTCGTCGAGATGCTCCACGCGAGCGTCGAGCGCGACCCGCAGGCGACCGCGCTCGTCGAGGTCGGCGGCCCGCGGATCTCCTACGGCGAGCTGTGGCGGCGCGCCGCGCGCGTCGCCGGCGGCCTGCGCGCGAGCGGCGTGCAGCGCGGCGACCGCGTCGCGATCCGCCTGCCCAACGGCATCGACTGGGTGCTCGCGTTCTTCGGCGCCCAGCTGCTCGGCGCCGTCGCGGTGCCCGTCAACACGCGCCTGGCCGCCGAGGAGGTGGCCTACGTGATCGAGGACTCCGGCGCCCGCCACACGTTCGCGCCCGGCGCCGAGCTGCCCGACGGCGCGCCCGTCGAGGGCGAGCGCCCAGCCCCCGGCGATCTCGCGGCGATCTTCTACACGAGCGGCACCACTGGCTTTCCCAAGGGCGCCATGACCACCCACGCCAACTTCCTCACCAACAGCGAGAACGCGCTGCGCGTGCGCGAAATCGACCGCGCCGAAGGACCGGAGACCTCGAGCCTCGTATCCGTCCCCCTCTTCCACGTCACCGGCTGCAACAGCCAGCTGATCCCCGTGCTCGAGCTCGGCGGCCGCCTGGAGATCCTCTCCGGCCCGCTGGACTTCGACGGCACCTTCGAGGCGATCGGCGTGAACGCCGTCAACCAGCTCGTCTCTGTCCCGGCGATCTACCACGCGCTGATCAACCACCCGCGCTTCGCCGAGCTCGACGTCGGCAACGTGCGCTGGCTCTCATACGGCGGCGCGCCGATCGCCGAGACGCTCGTGCACCGCCTCATCGAGGCCTTCCCGAACGCGCGCGTCGGCAACGGCTTCGGGCTCACCGAGACCTCCTCGCTGACCTCCTTCCTGCCCCACGAGGACTCCGCCGCCCACGCCGACTCGGTCGGCTTCGCGATGCCCGTCACCGACCTCGCGCTCGCCGACCTCGACGAGCACGCCGACGCCGGCGCATCCTCCCCGGCGGGCGAACTGCTCGTGCGCGGCGCCAACGTCGTGCGGGGCTACTGGAACAAGCCCGAGGCCACCGCCGAGACCTTCCGCGAAGGCTGGCTGCACACCGGCGACGTCGCCCGCGTGGACCCCGACGGCCTGCTCTACATCGTCGACCGCAGCAAGGACATGATCAACCGCGGCGGCGAGAACGTCTACTCGATCGAGGTCGAGAACGCGCTCGCCGGCGCGCCCGGCGTCGGCGAGGCCGCCGTCGTCGCCGTGCCCGACGAGATGATGGGCGAGAAGGTCGGCGCGGTGATCGTCCCCCAGGCCGGCGTCGAGCCAGACGTGCCGGCGATCCTCGCGCACTGCCGCGCCCGCCTCGCCGACTTCAAGGTCCCCCAGTACGTCGCGATCAGCCCCGACCCGCTGCCCCGCAACCCCGGCGGCAAGGTGCTCAAGGCGCCGCTGCGCGAGCACACCGACTGGGGGAAGCCGCTGCGCTGAGCCGCCCCGCCCGGTTCGCGCCTAGGGGCCGCCGGGGAGACCGCCCGCACGCTGCCCCCTCATCATCACCGAAACCACACGCAAGGAGACAGCAGAATGGCGACCGTCGAGACCGTGCAGGGGCCCGTGCAGGCCAGCGAGCTGGGCGTCACGCTCGCGCACGAGCACGTGCGCTTCCGCGACGAGGCCGTCGCCGCCGAGTGGCCCGAGCGCTACGACGAGCGGGCCGAGCTCGACGCGGCCCTGGAGGCGGTCGGCGCCGCCCGCGAGCGCGGCGTGCGCACGATCGTGGACCCGACCGCGATGTTCGGCGGGCGCGACGTGCGCTTCATGAAGCAGGTCGCCGAGCGGACCGGCGTTCGCTTGATCGCCTGCACCGGCATCTACAGCTACGACCACCTCCCCCAGTACTTCGCCAACCGCGACGCCGACGCAATGGCCGAGCACTTCGTCGCCGACATCGAGCGCGGCATCCAGGGCACCGCCATCAAGGCCGCCTTCCTCAAGTGCGCCGCCGACGCCGCCGGCGTCACCGACAACGTCGAGAAGATCCACCGCGCCGTCGCCCGCGCGAGCGTCCAGACCGGCACGCCCATCATGGCCCACTCGATGCCCGCCCTCGCCACCGGCCCCCGCCAGCTCGAGATCTTCCAGGAGGAGGGCGTCGACATGGCGCGCGTGCAGATCGCCCACTGCGGCGACAGCGAGGACCTCGCCTACATCGAGGGTCTGCTCGCGCACGGCGTCTACGTCGGCCTCGACCGCTACGGCCTCGAGGTCTTCCTCTCGATCGACAAGCGCAACGCCGTCGCCGCCGAGCTGATCCGCCGCGGCCACGCCGAGCGGCTGACGATCTCCCAGGACTTCTGCGCCACGATCGACTGGTACCCGCCCGAGTTCGCCGAGGCCGCCCTCGCCGGCGGCATGATCCGCAACTGGTCGATGACGCTCGTCTTCGACGAGGTCGTGCCAGCGCTGCGCGAGCAGGGCGTGATGGACGACGCCGTCTTCGACACGATCTTCGTGCAGAACCCCGCGCGCTGGCTGACCGCCTGAGCGCCCGCCGCGCCCGCGGTTGGGCCTGCCAGGATCAGGATCGCCCGTCGCGCTGGCGCTGTTCGTGTTGTCCAGCCGTCCGCACGAGTCAGCCTCCAATCGGTTTTCGCGGGCGCGGTCCGATGCACGACGGGAGTCGCAGGGCCCGCGCGTCAGCGTAGACATCGAGTTGACGTTGGTAGACGTCCTCGACAAGCCGCAAGGGCTGAGAGGCATCGAAGTATCCGCTCCGCACTTTGCGAAGCTCGGTGCGTAGTCTCTTCAGCGCGGCGAGATCGGCGTTCAGCCTGCCTACACGCGGAATCTCGCTGTCCGCGGTGATCTGGGCACGGAACCGTACAGATACATTCTTCAGGCGAGCCAGCGCCGCTGCCAGCCCCGACGAGTCCGCCTTCTGCGCCTGGGTCACCCTGCTGCACACTGCATCTGCGAGCTCCACGAGATGGGCGTTGGCCCTCGCCGGGCCGGAAGGAGTTGAGGAGCCCGTCCCGCCGCAGGCGGCGAGGGACACGACACAGAGAACCGCCAGCACCGTTGCGCTCCTTCTCTGCGTTCCCCCGTCCACGCTCACGGCACCCTACCGCGTCGAGTCGGCGGCTCGCCGAATGCAGTGCCACGCGCTCTAACGATCTTCAGACGAAGCTCACAGGGACCTCTTAGCGCGCCACGCGAGCCTCCACCTAACGGCGCGGGCCGACCGGCTCTCGCGAATCCCCCACACGGAGGTCACAGATGCACAGGAAGCTGAAGCTAACGTTCGTGCTGGCGAGCGCGTGCGCGCTCGCCGGGCTCACGGCGGCGCTCGCCGACGGCGCCAGCTCTCACCACTCAGTCCGCAAGACCGGCGAGGCGCCCGCCGCCGGCATGCCGCCCGGAGGCGGGCCCGGGGGTGCCGGAGGCTTCGGCGGTCCCGGCGGCGCCGTGCACTCGGTCAGCGTCGTCCCCAACAAGGCCGGCGACGGCTTCGTCACCGTGACGAGCGACCGCGGCACGATCAAGAGCGTCGACGCGGGCGCCTCCACGATCACGCTCGTCGAGGGCACCAAGTCGGCGACCTACCAGACCCCCACGATCACGATCCCCTCGGGCGCGAGCGTGACGCTCGACGGCAAGTCCAGCTCGCTGGGCGCGCTCGCCGCCGAAGACCAGGTGACCGTCATCTCCTCCTCGGAAGGCACGACCGTCTTCGCCACGGACCCCTCCTTCAAACCCGAAGGCGGCCCGGGCAAGTGGTCCGGCGGCGGGGCGCCGCCCCAGGGCGCGCCGCCTGTGCCCTCGGAAGGCTGACGCGCCTTCGCGGATGGGGCTGCGTCTCTCGTCTAACCCTTGGCGGGCGCCACCAGCAACTCGGGCCCCTCCGCCTCGAGGTCCCCCGCCCTGTTGACCGCCGGGTTGGCAGGGCGGGCGGACAGCCTCGCTTCGGGGAGCGGCCCGCACAGCGCGAGCGCGTCCTCGGCGTCCAGCCGCGGGTCGAGCCACGCCTGCTGGGCCTCGCGGTCGGCGAGGATCACCGGCATGCGCCCGTGGATCGCCGCCGCCGTGCGGTTGGCCGCCGAGTCGCACGTCAGCAGCGACACGCTCGCGATCCACTCGCCGTCGATCTTCGCGGGCGTCCAGATCGCCGCGAACGCGAACGGCACGCCGCCGTCGACCTGGAAGTAGAACGGCTGGCGCTGGCCGATCTTCGATCGGTCGCCGCGCCGCTCCGGCTTGAGCCACTCGAAGTAGCCGTCCGCCAGCTGCAGGGCGCGGCGCGAAGCCTTCGGGATCAGGTTGCGGTAGGCGGGCGTCGTGGCCACCGTCTCCATGCGCGCGTTGATCATCTTCGCCCCGCCCTTCAGGTCGTGCGCCCACGGCGGCACGAGCCCCCAGCGCAACAGCCGCGCCTCGGGCTCGCCCTTGGGCGAGACGACCGCCAGCACCTGCTCGGTCGGCGCGATGTTGTACCGGCGCGTGCCCGCGTCGCTGGCGATCGGCACGCGGAAGCGTTCGTTGAGTTCTTCCGGCCCGGCCGTGTTCGTGTAGCGCCCGCACATGCCGCCGACCCTAGCCGGCCTCCAGCCTGTAGAGCACGTGCGGGCCGAGCCGGTGGCCGCGCGGGAGACCCGGATGCAGGAAGTCCTCGGCCGGCTCGCGCGTCATGCCCAGGCGCTCCATCACCCGCCGCGAGCGCGCGTTGATCGCCGCCGTGTACGCGACCAGGCCCTCGAGGCCGAGCTGCGCGAACGCGAGCTCGCAGCACGCCCGCGCGGCCTCCGTCGCGATGCCCCGCCCCCAGCGCCCGCGCGCCAGCCGCCAGCCGAGCTCCACGGCGGGCGCGAAGGGCAGCTCCGGCTCGACCGGCCACAGCCCCGCGTACCCGGCCAGCGGCCTCTCCCCCGCGACCTCGACCGCCCACAGGCCGTAGCCGTGCTCGCGAAAGCAGTCCTCGATGCGCTCGATCAGCGCGTCGCTGTCCGCGCGCGCGAGCGCGGCCGGATAGAACTCCATCACGGCCGGGTCGGCGTTGATCGCCGCGAACGGCTCGCTGTCGCTCGGCTGCCAGCGGCGCAGCAGCAGCCGCTCTGTGCGCAGGCGCGGCTCGTCGCTCACGCCGCGCATGCTAGGCGCCGGACCGGGCACCCGAACGCCGAGCGCCCGCCCGCGTAGAGGGCCGTCCGGCCCGCGGCTGGTTAGGCCGCGAGCCGGACGGGGAGCAGCTTGAGCTGATTGATGAAGGGGGATTCGACATACGCCGGCGCTCCCGCCAGCCGCATGTCGGGGAAGCGCGCGAGCGTCTCCTCGAGCATCACGCGCAGCTCCAGACGGGCGAGCGCGGTGCCCAGGCAGAAGTGCCGGCCGCCCGCGCCGAACGCCTGGTGGTCGGCTTCGCGCGTGGCGTCGAAGCTGTCGGGGTTCTCGAAGCGGGTCTCGTCGCGGTTGGAGGAGACGTACCAGAGGACGACCTTCTCGCCCTTCTTGATCTGGCGGCCGTGCAGCTCGGTGTCGCGGGTGGCCGTGCGGCGGTAGTGCGCGAAGGCCGGGAACATGCGCAGCGCCTCCTCGACCGCGCCCGGGACCAGCGATGGGTCCTCGATCAGCTCGCGCTTCTGCTCGGGGCTTTCCATCAGCGCCCGCATGCCGCTGCAGAAGGTGGCCTTGGTGGAGTCGTTTCCCGCCGCCATCAACAGGAAGAAGCCCATCACGATCTCGGTCTCGTCTAGTTTCTCCCCGTCGACTTCGGCGTGCACGAGCACGCTGGTGAGGTCGTCCGTCGGATGCTCGCGCCGCTCGGCGATGATCGCGCGGCAGCGCTCGAACAGCTCGGGAATGTCTTTCTCGAGCACGCCCTGCACGCCTTCCGGGGCGAGATCGGGGTCATCGGGAGCGAGCGCAGAGTTCATGATCCGCGCGAAGATCGCGTCTTCCTCCTCCGAGAGACCCATGAAGCTCGAGATCACGCGGGAGACGACCGGCTGGGCCACGTCGACGACCAGGTCGCAGGCCTCGCGACCCTGCACGCGATCTAGCACCTCGAGCACGATCGCGCGGATGCGCTCCTCGTGGTCTGCGATGCGCTTGGGCGTGAAACCGCGCTGAAAGAGCGCCTTGATGCGGTCGTGCTTGGGGGGATCCATTCCGATGAACATGGCGCGCGCAAGCTCGAGCGGAAATATCTCCGCGAACACCGTAACGCCGCCCAGTTCCGATGAGTAGGTCTCCCAATCGCGGCTGACGGCGTGCACGTCGTCGGCCGTGGTGACCGACCAGAAGCCCGACTCTGACGGGTACTGCTCGATCCGCTCGCTCCAGTGCACCGGACACTTGCCGCGCAGCTCGCGGAAGAGCTCATACGGTGGTCCCTGCTGCCACAGCTCGTTGTCCGCCAGCTCCACGGAGTTGACATCGCGCCCGATCGTCGCCACCTCGCGCCTCCCTTTTTCCTAGTGGTTTACCGCAAAACGCCCGCGGGAGGACCCCGGCGCCCACACGGGCGCGCGGGTGCGCTCAAACGCAGGCGCGGACCGGCCCGGCGGACGGCCTATCCAGCCGCGCGCGGCGGTGACTGGGCCTGGACTTGCTCGGCCAGACAGCGTGGGCACAGACAGCGCGAACCCAGGTCGGCGAGCGAGCGCAGCGCCTCCTCGCCGAGGGGCTCAAGCTGCGCACACCAGCATCCCGCGGGTGCGTCGCGACGGCACGCGAACGCTCGCCCGCACATCGCGCACAGTTGCTCTCGCGTGTCCACCCGCCGCGCTCAGTCCGAGGGCGTCGACTCGTCATCGGTGCGATCGCTCGGTTCGCCCGTCGCGGCCACGAACCCGAGGCTAGCGGAGCGAGGCTGACCGCTCGTAAACGGTGAGGCGTCCCCGCGCGCGGCGTTGTGAGAACCCCGGCGCTCGCCATTACCGTTGCGGGACTTGCGAATCGTAGGTAGCTGTGGTGAGGATTGCGGAGGGTTTCGTTGCTTACCCCCCGGTGACTGCGAACCCTGGCAGAGCGAAGAGGAGCCCGTCGGCCCCCCCGGTGGGCTCCTCTTATGTCCGGAGGTGCTCAGAGGAATCGGAGCAGGAGGCGCGCTAACCCGGGTCGGCTGACGGGTGTGCGTGGTAACTTCGCGCCGCTGGCGGGCAAGCGAGCGGGAGGCGACGTGGCGTTGAGGGTTGTCGGTGCCGGGCTGGGCCGAACTGGGACGGCGTCCTTGAAGCTCGCGCTCGAACGGCTTCTGGGAGCGCCGTGCTACCACATGTTCGAGGTCCTCCAACACGAGCAGCACACGGCCATGTGGCAATCCGCGCTGCACGAGGAGCCGATCGACTGGGACCGCCTGTTAGGGCGCTACGAGGCAAGCGTCGACTGGCCCGCGTGCGCGTTCTGGCGCGAGCTCTCAGAGTCAAATCCCCACGCCCTCGTCCTCC
>DASZFZ010000108.1:0-9419 GCA_035939315.1 Solirubrobacteraceae bacterium
GCGCACCTGCCGTTCGACATGTCCTCCTACAGGGGCTTTCGCTTCCCCTGGGACGGGCATCCGCGCCAGCCCCCGGCGGTGCTCGCCGACCTCAACAACACCGGCGAAGAGACGATCGTGCACATGAGCTGGAACGGCGACAGCGAAGTCGGCGCCTGGCGCGTGCTCGCCGGCGCGCGCCCCGGCGCGCTCAGCCCCCGCGCGACGCTCGCGGCCACGAGCTTCGAAAGCCTCACGATCCTGCCGAGCAAGTACGCGTATGCCGCCGTCCAGGCGCTCGGTGCGCACGGCCAGGTGCTGGCGAGCACGCGCGCCGCGCGCGTGGTCTCCTACGCGGCCTCGCTGCCGGGGTCGCGGTGAGCGGCCCGGCGCCCGGCTCAGTAGGCCGGCGCTTTGGAGGGCTTCTTGTGTGCGCCCGTCGTCGGCGTGCTCTTGGTCGTGCCGCTCGAGCCGGCTTCGCTTTTGCCCCCGCACCCTGCTGCCGCCACAGCGGTTACCAGCGTTAGCATGGCGGTCAGTAGCGTACGTTTCCTCATGGGCTGGACTCCTGTAGTCGCTCTACGGCTTCGGCTTCGGCCCGCAGACTACCAGGCGCCCTCGGCGCCGATCGCGGTTGGACAGGCGCTCCACACGCAAGCTCGAACGGGACCGGAAAGCTGATGCAAAGCCACGATGAGACGCACCGCCACGGCGACGGAGACGACGCCGTCGCCGAGCAGGGACTGCACGTAGACGCCTCGAGCGAGGGCGGGGTCGCGGTCGTCGAGCAGCCGGCCGCCGACGCCGTCGACTCCGCCGAGCGGCCCGCCGACGCGCCCGAGAGCCGGCGCACCGGCTGGCTCTTGGCCGTCTGCTGCGTGGCCCAGTTCATGGTCATCCTCGACCTCAGCATCGTCAACGTCGCGCTGCCCCACATCCAGGAGGCGCTCGAATTCTCCTCGCCCGAACTGCAATGGGTGGTCGACGCCTACGCGATCACGTTCGCCGGCTTCCTGATGCTCGGCGGGCGCCTGGCGGACCACTTCGGCCAGCGGCGCATGTTCGTGGTGGCGCTCGTGGTGTTCGCGCTCACCTCGCTCGCCGGCGGCGCCGCGCCGAGCAAGGAGGTGCTGATCGTCGCCCGCGCGCTGCAGGGCATCGGCGGCGCGCTGATGGCCGCCTGCTCGCTGGCGATCATCACCGCCTCGTTCCCGCCCGGCCCCAAGCTGCACAAGGCGATCGGCGCGTGGGCGGCGATGAACGGGCTCGGCGGCTCCGCCGGGGTGCTGCTCGGGGGGATCCTCACCGAAGCCTTCAGCTGGCGCTGGGTGCTCTTGATCAACCCGCCGATCGCCCTGCTGACGGTGCTCGTCGCCTACGCGGTCGTGCGCGAGCACCGCAAGCAGCACGCGCCGTCCAGCTTCGACCTGGCGGGCGCGCTGACGCTCACGATCGGCCAGATGGTGCTCGTCTACGGCGTCGTCGAAGGCGGCCTCGCCGGCTGGGGCTCGCTCGCCGCGCTCGGCCCGATCCTCGGCGGCGTCGCGCTGCTCGCGGTCTTCGGCGTGATCGAGACGCGCCTGGCCTCGGCGCCGCTGATCCCCTTCAAGGAGCTCACCAAGCCGCTGCGGATCGCCAACAACGTCGTGCTGCTGTTCAGCGCCTCGCTGTTCCCGCTGTGGTTCGTGAGCTCGCTCTACCTGCAACAGGTGCTCGGCCTCTCGCCGCTGCACACCGGCCTGATCTTCCTGCCGATGACGCTGATGATCATGTTCGTCGCCTCGCGCGCCGGACGGCTCGTGAGCGACTTCGGCGTGCGCCCCGTGCTCGGCGGCGGGCTGATCATGCTCACCGCCGGCATGCTGCTGCTCGCCAAAATCAACTCCAGCGGCAGCGGCATCGTGTACGTGATGATCCCCGGCCTGCTCGTCGCCGCCGGGATCGCGATGTCGATCGTGCCCTCGACGATCGCCGCCACCCAGGGCGCCAAGCCGGGACAGGCGGGGCTCGCCTCGGGCCTCGTCAACACCTCCCGCCAGGTCGGCGGCGGCCTCGGGCTGGCCGTGCTGATCACGCTCGCCACGCAGCGCAGCAGCGACCTGATCGGCGCCGGGCAGCAGGTCCCGCAGGCGCTCACGTCCGGCTTTCGCCTCGCCTACCTGATCGGCGCCGGGTGCGCCGGCGCGGCCGCGCTCGTGACCTTCGCGGCGATGCGCAGGCCCGAGGGCGCGCCGAAGGTCCGCGTACACGGCCTTGTGGCCGGCGTCGGCGCCGCGCTCGCCCTGTTCGTCGGGCTGTCGGTCGCGTTCGCCGGCTCGCACGGCAAGCCGCTCGGCGCCTACACGCGGCGCGACAGCTACAGCTTCGTCAGCGCGCCGGCGCTGCACCCGCCGAAGCTGCGCGTCGACAAGCGCTCCCCCGCCGGCGAGCTGGCGCCAGGCTACATCTTCACGACGAGCTTCTTCGACGTCAACGAACCGCCTTTGGTCGGCCAGAGCGGGCCGCTGATCCTCGACGGCAACCTGCAGCCGGTGTGGTTCCGGCCGGTCCCCGAAAAGGTCGTCGCCGCCAACCTCAGCCTGCAGACCTACGAAGGCAAGCCGGCGCTGGCCTGGTGGCAGGGGCGCATCACCAACACCGGCGCCACCGAAACCGGCGAAGACGTGGTCGTCAACCAGCACTACCAGACGGTCGCGCGGCTGAAGGCCAAGGGCGGCTGGGTGATCACCCTGCACGAGCTGCTGATCGAAGGCGAAGACGCCTGGGTGACGGCCAACAAGGACATCCCCATGAACCTCTCCAAGTATGGCGGCGCCTACAACGGCGCGCTGATCGACTCGGCCGTCCAGGAGTACGACCTGAAGAGCGGCAGGCTGCTGCGCAGCTGGGACGCGCTCAAGCACATCCCGCTCGGCGACTCGAAGGCCACGCTGCCGACCAACGGCTTCCCGTGGGACGCCTACCACGTCAACTCGCTCGACCTGGTCGGCCACGGCAGCTTCCTCGTGTCGATGCGCAACACGTGGGCCGCCTACCTCGTCGACACCGACACGGGCGCGATCGAGTGGACGCTCGGCGGCCGGCACTCGAGCTTCAAGCTCGGCGCCGACGCCGACTTCCAGTGGCAGCACGACGTCAAGATGCAGTCTGGCTCGACCGTCACCATGTTCGACGATCACTGCTGCCAGCTGACCGGCGGCGGCACCTACGTCGAACCCACGTCGGCCTCGCGAGGCATCGTGCTCAAGCTCGACATGCAGACGAAAACCGCAACGCTCACACATCAGTACGGCCAGAGCGAGGGCATCAGCGCCGACTACATGGGCGACACCCAGCCGCTGGCCGACGGCAACGTGTTCGTCGGCTGGGGCGCCGAACCGTACCTGTCCGAGTTCAGCCGCTCGGGCAAGCTGCTGTTCGAAGGCGAATTCCCGCGCCCGGACCTCAGCTACCGCACGACGCTCGAGCCATGGGTCGGCGAACCGCTCGGCTCCCCCGTGGGAGCGGCCCGCGGCGGCGGCGACGGCCAGACGACCGTGTACGCGAGCTGGAACGGGGCCACCGGGGTCGCCTCCTGGCGAGTGCTCGCGGGCGGCGCCTCCGGCCACCTGTCGGCGGTCACGCAGGCCGTCAGGACGGGCTTCGAGACGGCGATCCCGATGCGCCGCGGCTACGCGAGCTTCGAGGTGCAGGCGCTCGACGCGGCCGGCCGGGTGATCGGAACTTCCCGACCGTTCGCGGGTTCGCCACAGTGATGAAGCGCGCCGCCATGCTGCTGGCGACGCTCGCCGCCGGCGCCGGGCTGTGCGCGTGCGGCTCGAGCTCGCAGGCGAACACCCAGCCGCTCGCGGCGCTGGCCGCGGACACGGCCGCCGCGGCCGCCAACCCCGTCGCGGTCTCGCCCGAGCCGGGCACGCCCGACGCCTCGCCCGGCACGCAGATCAGCTTCCTCGGGAGCGCCGGCACGCACGTCTCGGACGTGCGCGCGGTCGGCTCGCGCAGCGGTGTGCACGCGGGCGTCCTGCGCGCCTACTCGACGGGCACCGGCGAAAGCTTCCTGCCCGCGCACCCGTTCCTCGCCGGCGAGCACGTCAGCGTCAGCGCGACCGTCGAGCTTGCGGGCGCCAGGCACACCGCGAGCACCAGCTTCACGGTCGCCCGCCAGGCGCCCGTCAGCCCGAAGGAGTTCCCGATCAACGCCGGCGACCCGCGCGCGATCCAGCACTACGCCTCGGCTCCGTCGCTGACGCCGTCGAGCATCCAGATCACCACGCCCGCGCGCGCCGGCGCCGCGCCCGGCGACCTGTTCATGGCGCCCTACCAGGGCGAGGGCACCGCCGGGCCGATGATCGCCGAACAGGACGGCCAGCTCGTGTGGTTCCACCCGCTGCCCCACGGCGTCGAGTCGACCAACTTCCACGTCCAGCAGCTGGACGGCCAGCCGGTGCTGACCTGGTGGCAGGGCCGCATCCTCGAAGTCGGCTTCGGCCAGGGCGAAGACGAGATCTACGACACCTCCTACCAGCACATCGGCACGGTGCGCGCCGGCAACGGCTACCACGCCGACCTGCACGAATTCCGCCTGACCGACGAAGGCACCGCCTGGATCGACATGTTCGACCCGATCTACATGAACCTCAGCCCCTACGGCGGCGCCTCGAACGGCATCGTCAGCGACTCGGTCGTCCAGGAGATCGACGTCAAGACGGGCCTGGTGATGTGGGAATGGCACGCGCTCGGGCACATCCCGCCGAGCGAATCGCACAAACCGATCACGCAGTCCACGACCTCGCCGTGGGACTACGTGCACGTCAACTCCGTCGACCCGGCCACGCCGGGCCTCGGCAGCGAAGGCACGGTGCTGCTGTCCTCGCGCAGCACCTGGGCGCTGTACGACGTGAGCCTGCACAGCGGCGCCGTGATCTGGCGCCTGGGCGGCAAGAGCTCGAGCTTCAGGCTCGGCCCCGGCACGCACACCTACTGGCAGCACGACGCCGAATGGGAGCCCGGCGGGCTGATCTCGGTGTTCGACAACGGCTCGGACCCGCCGATGGAGAAGCAGTCGCGGGGCCTGCTGCTCGACCCCGACACCGCCACGCACACGGTCACGCTCGTCAAGCAGTTCACCAACCCCACGAAGACGCTGCTCGCGACCAGCCAGGGCAACGTGCTGCGGCTGCCCGAAGGCGACTGGCTGATGGGCTACGGCGGCCTGCCCGACTTCACCGAGTACGACTCCGCCGGGCACGTGCTGCTCGACGGCAGGCTCGGCAAGAGCGTCCAGGACTTCCGCACCTACCTGGGCCCGTGGAGCGGCCACCCGGCGAGCCCGCCGTCGCTCGTGGCCGCTCCCGCCGCCGGCGGCGCGACCTCCGTGTCCGTCAGCTGGAACGGGGCCACCGAAGTCGCCTCCTGGCAGGTGCTCGCCGGCGGCTCCCCGAGCTCGCTCGCGCCCGCCGCGAGCGCCCCCAGGGCGGGCTTCCAGACGACGATCCAGATCCACGGCGCCGGCCCCTACGTGCAGGCGCAGGCGCTGAACGCCGCGGGCGCGGTGATCGGCACCTCGGCCACGGTCAAGGATTAGTGGGCGGCCCACCCGGCCGTGCCGGTCGGGCGCCGGCCCGCGGGCGGGCGCCCTCGCGGCGCGTGCGCAGGACGCTGGCCGGCGCGGGCGCGCTGATCGTGCTCGCCGGCGCGGTCGCGGGCGTCGTGGCGCTCTCCTCCTCGAGCGCCGGCTCGCCGTGGGCGCACGTCTCGCCGAGCTGCGTGCCGCCGGCGCTGAACGTCTCGGCCGCGCTCGCCGGCGAACGCGTGACCGTCTCACCCGAGCCGGAAAGCCGCGACGCCTCCGCGGAAACCCAGATCAGCATGCTCGGGGTGCCCGCCGACGAGCTCGACGACGTGACCGTCACGGGCTCTGAGAGCGGCCGCCACGCCGGGCGCCTCGCGCCCTACTCGCAGGGCGACGGCGCGAGCTTCCTGCCCGCGCGCCCGTTCAGCGACGGCGAGCGCGTGCGCGTCCACGCCGAGCTGCTCGACGGTGGGCGCGCGACGCCGTTCTCGTGGAGCTTCACGGTGGCCGTGCGCGACGTGCCGGGCGCCCACAGCTCGGCCGTTGGGACCGTCAAGGCCAGGAGCGCCGCCGACCTGCCGGCGCCCAGGGAATTCCAGAGCTTCCGCTCGCGCCCCGAACTGCACCCGCCCGACATCACCGTCTCCCCGCGGGCGCGCGAAGCCACCGGCGAGCTGCTGCTCGCCCCCTACATGGGCAACGGCCAGTACGGCCCGATGATCCTGAACGAGCACGGCGAACTGGTGTGGTTCAAGGCGCTCCCCCGCGGCACCCGCGCCGCCAACCTGCAGCTCCAGCGGTACGAAGGCAAACCCGTGCTCACCTGGTGGCAGGACCCGCTGCGCAGCCGCCGCAGCCACACATCCGGGGAGGTCATCGCGAACTCCTCCTATAAAATAATTAAAATCGTGCGAGCCGGAAACGGCTACCAGCCGGACTTGCACGAATTCAGGATCGGCCCGCACGACACCGCGCTGATCACCGTCTACGACGCGATCGACTGCAATCTCTCAGGCGTCGGCGGGCCGCGCGACGGCGCCGTCGCGGACACGCTCGTGCAGGAGCTCGACCTGAAGACCGGCCTCGTGATGTACGAGTGGCACAGCCTCGACCACGTCGCGCTGGCCGACACGTACTTCACCGCGGCGCCCAGCACCCGCGCCGAACCGTTCGACTACTTTCACATCAACTCGGTCGACCCCGAGCGCGACGGCGACCTGCTGATCGGCTCGCGCGACACGTGGGCGGCCTACGACGTCGACCCGCGCAGCGGTCGCGTGCGCTGGCAGCTCGGCGGCCAGCACTCAAGCTTCAGGCTCGGCCCCGGCGCGGCCACCGCCTGGCAGCACGACGCGCTCCAGCAGCCCGACGGGGCAATCACGTTCTTCGACAACGGCGCCTCGCCGGCGGTGCACAAGCAGTCGCGCGCGATCGAAGTCGCGCTGAGCCTGCGCGACATGACCGCGACGCTCGTGCGCAGCTACGAGCACCGGGGGCCGCTCGTCGCCGACAGCCAGGGCAACCTGCAGGCGCTGCCGAACGGCGACTGGATGGTCGGCTGGGGGCAGGCCGGCTACCTCTCGGAGGAGGGGCCCTCCGGCGAAGTGCTGTTCGACGCGCACCTGCCGCCCGGCTGGGAGTCCTACAGGACCTTCGTGGAGCCCTGGAGCGGGCATCCCGAGCAGCCGCCGGCCGTTGCCGCCTTCGCGGCCGCGGCCGGCGGGCGAGCCGCGCCGGGCGGCGCGACGACGGTGTACGCGAGCTGGAACGGGGCCACCGAAGTGGCATCCTGGCGCGTGCTCGCGGGCTCGAGCCCGGCGGCGCTCCGGCCCGCGGCGAGCGCGCCGCGCAGCGGCTTCGAGACGGCGATCGCGGTGGCGGGCGCGCCCGCCGGCGCCTACGTAGCCGTGCAGGCGCTCGACGCCGCCGGCACGGTGCTCGCCAGCTCGCGCGCGGTGCGCGTCGAGGCCGGCCCCGCCTGAGCCGGGGGGACGCGCGTCAGGGCGAGCCCCGCCTGAGCGGCCCCGAGCGCAGTTGCAGCGGCAGCCGCGGCCTGCGCCCGCGGTGACCGAACAGCAGCGAGTCCGGCGGCACGCCTTCGCCCAGTTCGCGTTCTTCGTGGCGTTTGCGGCTCGCGGCGGCGGCGACCGCCACGTGCCTGGCCGTGCGGAAGTAGTCGGCGAAGCCGCCCGTGTGCGCCTGGCTCAGGTGCGTCGGCAGCGGCTCGCGCAGCTCGTCCAGGAAGGCGCGCTCGTGTTCGATGCGCAGCCCCGCCTCCAGCGGGCTGTGCCCGGCGCCGTTCTCCAGCTCCAGGCGCCCCTTCTGGGTGCCGTAGTCGTACAGCTCGGCTTCCTCGCCGCTGGAGATCGGGGTGATCCCGCCTTCGGCCCAGTTGGTGTAGGTCGCGAACTTGGCGCGGGCGGTGCGCAGCGCGACGATGTGCAGCGGCGCGCTGGCCGCGTACGGTTCGACCGAGTACTCGGTGACGGTCTCGTCGGTGGCGTGCAGCACGTACGCGCGCCCCGGCGCCCGCGGGTCCGCGAGGATCGCCGCGAGGTCGGCGCGCCCGGCGATGTGCGAGTAGCGGGGCTCGCCGCGCCACTCCTCCGAGCCGGTGGCGATCGTCAGCAGCAGCGGCGCCACGTCGACGCTGGAGGTCAGCTGCGTGCGCTGGATCTGCGGTTCGGCCGTGAGGATGCCGCGCGGGTCCTTGACGAGCAGCGGCACGCGCGTGCACTCCTCGTAGGCGCTCGCGCCCTTGCCGCGCATGCCGTGCGAGGCGCCGTACTCGCCGTGGTCGGAGGTGAACACGATCACCGTGTTGGCGGCCACCTCGGGGCGGCTTTCGAGCGTGCGCAGCACGCGCCCGACGTGCCGGTCGACCTCGAGCTGAAGCTTGACGTACAGGTCGAGGAATTCGAGCCAGCGACCGGTCGCTTCCGGGCCGGTGAACGGCACCGGCCCGAACGACGACGCCGCGGTTTCCTGGAAGGAGAGCTGAAGCTGCGGCTTGCGGCGCGCCATCAGCTGTTCGGGCGTCTCGTAGTTGGCGGGCAGGCGCCCGACGCGCTGGGGCGCGCCGACCTCCGCCGGGACGCGGTCGGTCCACTTGTACCACCAGGCGATGTCGTGCGGGTTGACGAACGAGACCGCCGTGTGCCACGGCTCGGAGCCGCCCTCTTCGGCGAACCATTCCTCGAACGTGGAGGCGATGTGGCCGTCGACCCGCCAGCCCTGCCCGGGGGCGCCGTCGGGCGAGGGGTACACGCCGCCGGCGTAGCCGTAGAGCTCGAGGCCCTGTTCGCCCGAGAGCTGCGTCCAGTGGTTGTCGCCGTGGGTCAGGTGCCACTTGCCGAACCAGCGCGTGCTGTAGCCGTGTTCGCGCAGCATCGACCCCCACGTCGGAAAGCCCGGGTCGAGCGTGCTGCCGCCGGTGATCATGCAGCCCGTCTGGTGGGTGTAGAGGCCCGTCAGCAGCGCCGAGCGCGACGGGCTGCAGTCGTTGGAGGCCGTGTAGTGGCGCGCGAAGGAGACCGCGCCTTCGCGCAGCCCCTGCAGGTTCGGCGGCAGCACCAGCCCCGCCGGGTTGGGCGAGAACCACTGCGGGAAGCGCAGCTGGTCGACGAGGATCACGAGGATGTTGGGCTTGGTCTGGCGCGAGCTCTGCCTGGGCGCCTGCTTGGGCGCCGGCGCGGCGGGCCGGGGGGCGTGTGCGGTGGGCGTGCTCGAGCCCTCGTCGGTGAGCCCCGCGGCGGCCGCGATCGCGCCTCCGGCGCCCGCGATTAGGCCCCCGGCGAGGAGCCCGCGCTTGATCACCGTGCGCCTGTCCAGGCCGCGATCCCTATTCTGGCTGGGGTCGATGCGCTCC
>DASZFZ010000109.1:0-14996 GCA_035939315.1 Solirubrobacteraceae bacterium
GGCCGGACTCGAACACAAGCCGTGTGCCGCGCTCCAGCAACTCCTCGGGATACTTCCTCGCTCTTGGCATGCCGGAAGGCTCTCCTTCCCCGCGGACGAAACCACGGATCAGAGCCTCCGTCAAAACCAGCCTGGCTCACACCGTCGATGATGCTGTGAAGTACTCGGTCCCTAATACTTCCGCCGTAGCGGTCTAGCCGCACATCGAGTAGCTCGGTTAGTCGCTCAGGCGTGACGCTCCATTCGACCAAATGTGGCACCAACGACTCAAACTCTATCGGCCTGTATCCGCCCTTTTTTGGGTTCCGCTCGCCATGGATCACCGCTCGAGTGAGGCGTTTATGGTCAAACAAGCTACTATCAACTTCCTCCAAGTCGTGCGCCAAGGGGAACTGCCCCGTATCATGCAATAGCGCAAGTGCAAGAATCGCCTGGAGGTCTTCCGGTCGCATGACTTGCCTAAAAAATGGAGAGAACGGGTCGAAATACAAGCTGCGAATAAGCTTCGCCGTGTTGCTGTACGTACCGAGACTATGCTCTAGGCGAGTATGGGTCGCCGTGACATACACTTGATTAACAATTCCAAGTTGGGTGATGGATCCAAGGCGTCTAACTGTCGGATGCTCGAGAAGTGATCGCACGCGCGCTGTAAAAGCCGTTGCGGCACCCGTGGAGAGCTGCACCACGTCGGACGAAAACGGGTCGAGCTCTGGGACATCAACGAAGAGGTCAGCGTTTCCCGACAACTTCGCAAGGTCTCGGGCAACTTCGTCGGCATTTTGATACTCAAACTCGCTGAGGACATCTGCAGGTAGAGACACCTCCTGTTCAAGCCATGCAGTGCTATCACGAGGCCCGAGCAATCGTGCGGCGAGCAACAAAAGATACTTGCGCGCGTACGACGGTATCGTGAAGGTCTCGGTCGACGCAATGCCATTGGCTATGTCATAACCTAGCCAGGTTAGAATCGTCTTACCGAGGCATACAAGATCCCATCGGGGGCTAATGCTCGATCGTGAGATAAGACCCGAATAGTTATCAGCATCCGTCTCAGAGACAACGGTCAAATGGTCCAGAACTTCACGCGCTGCATACCCGCGCGTAACGCCGATTCGCGTCTCGGTTTCATCGCCTGGACGATAGAGCTTGGTAGTCCCCAAATCGGTTATGACGGCGTGATGCTCGGTGTTCACCATGATGTTGTCTGGCTTGATATCGCAATGAACCATCCCAGCGTGATGGAGCGCAGCAAGCGCGTCAACGGTGCCGATGGCGAGCTCTACGATCCGGTCGTGGCCAGACTCGTGAAGATAAGCGAGCGATGAACGACCCTCCACGAAATCCATGACATAGAAAGGCACCGGCCCGTCAACGCCGTCGACATCTTTTAGCGTATCTGCCGCGTGTATTCGCACAATGCCGCTGTGCCGAATATCGGCGAGTCGCGCTATCTCCTTATCAATCATTTCGGCGAAGAGGTCTTGACTGCCTTGCTTCGGACGCGGGAACTTGACCGCACATGCTTGGCCGTTCAGAAGGCGGTCATGCACTCTGAGCACAATGCCAAGCCCCCCAAGTCCCGCCACAGATGGCGTGTCATATCGCCCCAGTCGAGCAGCGAGGGCATCGAGTATGGCGCGGTTATCTTGGTACTCAGTGCCCCAGGCCCCCTCGCGACCTGAGGTTGAGTACTTCTCCCCAAGGTCGGCCATTAGAGCATCGACGTCCCAGATGTTCGTACTCATCAGTCGGGCAGACTACATGCGGTACCTGACGACTCCTGGGAAGATCGAGGGGCGCCCGTCAATTGTCGTTCACGCCTCGGCAACCCACGTACGACCGATCTCGGATTGAGCAGCGGTACGCGAGGCGATGTGACCAGCCGCCTTCCCCTTGTGCCAGCTCAACGCCCGAGCAAGCCCTGACGACCCTGAACGCGCTCCTGGCCGGCCACCATTGGGCGATCCGGGAAGCCCACCCCAGTCCCTTGGCCCACGCATCTCATCGAAGGCGAGTTCAGACTCCGGAAAGCGACCCTTGACCGCGTCGCGGAGAATCTGCGGCGCCGTATCGAGTGGGCGACGGGAGCGGCCGGACCCATCGCAGACCGACCCGCCCACGTTCGAGCGATGAGGGGAGGACGCTACTCGTCACTCAGCCAGTGGCAGGACAGGCAACGTTCTGCGCTATCTCGACCAACATCGCTTCCGCAGCGCGGGCACACCTCGACGCCGCCGGCCCCGGATGTGATCCTGGCCGCCGGAACCAACCGCGGCTGCGCACGCAGATGCGTGAGCACCTCCCGCATGGTCCAGCGGAGCTTCGGCTCGTACGCTGCGGCACCTTCGATCAGCCGCTGCCACCAGCCGGTCAGCTGATCCTCTCCCTGCCCACCCACGCCCCCGAGGAGACCCGTCCCCCATGCCGCGATCCGCCCGATCGAGAACACGTCAGCAGGCGGTTTGGCATCGCGCGGGTCAAGCAGCAACTCGGGCGCCATGAACTCAGGGGTCCCGAAGCGCTCGAGCGGCTGGGTCATCCGCTGCCCAGGCCGAAAGGGCTCGCATACGAACCCCCAGTCCGCCACGACCCAGCGGTCCGGGTAGACGAGGATGTTCGCCGGGCTCAGATCACGGTGGACATAGCCATGCTCGTGGGCGTGGGTGACGGCCTGGGCGACGGCGAGCAGTCCTACGCGCAGACGGGTCCATTCGTCGCGGGGAAACGGCCCGAGGTCTTCGAGGCTCCCTTGCGCCCTGCTCATCGAGTACCAACCGTTCTCGGCGTCGTGACGAATGATCTTCAGCACGTTGGGGTGATCGAGGCGGCTCTGCACCGCGATCTCGCGCTTCATTCGCTGCTGTGACCAGTTCGATGGACGCGCGACCTTCACCGCGATTTGCTGATCACCGCCCGCGCCGAAGTAGACGAACGCCTGGCCGCCTTCCTTGCGGTGCTCCGCGTCTACCAGGTAAGGACCCACACGCATATGCACATTGTTGCGCGCTCGCGGCGAAGGTCACACGCGACGATCAGGAGCACGTCCCTTCACGCAGAGCGTAAGCACGCTGGGCAACGAGCATGGCTCGTGGCCCGACCCGGAGTTCCAACGCTTGAACGTCCAGCGTGAAGCCACACAGCGTGTCGCCTGCGGTCCCTTTGGCCCGTTCCTGCGGTCCATTTGCGGCCCTCGTTGCCGGGAACAGCCGGGAACAGCCAAGAAGGACCGAACCAGAATCCCAGTATTTTCGCGGCTTTCGCCAGCGTTCGCCGCGAGGCTCAAGGTTCTGATCCTGCGACTTTTCATCGGGGAGACAGGATTTGAACCTGCGACCGCCCGGCCCCCAGCCGGGTGCGCTACCAGACTGCGCCACTCCCCGTGGCTACCACATCCTACGTCGCAGGTTATAGCTCCAGCATGTCCGCACCGCATGCGAACATACGTTCGTGGCCGCTGCCACCGGTGCTACGCCGAGATTCTGTAGCCGCTGCGAACGCTTCAAACCGCAGTCCGACTTCGCCTGGCGGCGCAAGGCCATCGGCCAGCGCGACAACTACTGCCGACCCTGCCGAGCGGCGTACTCCGCGAGCACTACACGAAGCATCGCACTGGCAAGCAATCCTCGACGAGATGGCCAAGTGCGACGTCGTTTGTGCAAACTGTCATCGACGGCGAACGGCCAACAGGGCCGGCTTCGCTCGCGCGGTGGTAGCTCAACGGTAGAGCCTCGCCCTTCCAAGGCGATGATGCGGGTTCGATTCCCGTCCGCCGCTCTCAGCCACTCGGCTGCGCCCGGCGATGACGCCCGTCAGACCGCCGCTTTGCGCTCCTCGACCGGCACCTCGCCGGCCTCGTCCGCGAGGCCCGGCGGCGGCCACGGGCCGCACCAGTTGTCGCGCGCCCCGTCGAGCGTGATCGTCGAGCCGTCGAAGGCCCGCCCGAGCGGCGAGGCGAGCAGCGCGACCAGCCAGGCGTGCTCGGCGACCGTGCCGAGCCGCTGTAGCGGCACCGTGCGCGAGGCACCCGCGCGCACGCTCTCCGGGTACTTCGCCAGCACCTCCGTGTCGAAGTGGCCCGCCGCGACCGCCGTCACCGCCACGCCCGCCGCCCGCCACTGCTCGGCCAGCTCGCGCGTGAGCGCCTCGACGGCCGCCCGCGCCGCGCCCGAGTGCGCCATGCCCGGCATCCCGTGGTGCGGCGAGAGCGTCACGTTCACGACCATCCCCTCGCCCGCCGGCTCCATCGCCAGCTCGAAGGCCGCCTGGGCCATGTTCAGCGAGCCCTCGACGTTCAGCCGCCACACCGCCCGCCAGCCCTTGGCCGCGATCAGCTCGGCCGGGCTGAAGAACTGGCCGCCGGCGTTGTTCACGAGCGTGTCCAGCCGGCCGAAGCGCGCGAGCGCCTCGCCCACCAGCCGCCGTGTGTCCGCCGGCTCGCGCACGTCCCCAGAGGCCCACTCGGCCTCGCCGCCGCGCCCGCGGATCTCCTCCACCGCCGCCTCCAGCACCTCCGCGCGCCTGCCCACGACCAGCACCCGCGCGCCGCAGCGCGCGAGCTCGAGCGCGCTCGCCCGGCCGAGGCCCGTGCCGCCGCCCGTCACGAGCGCCACGCGCCCGTCCAGCACGCCGGGCGCGAAGACCTCGGAGCTGTTCCTGGCGCTCGCCATCGACCCGCGATCATAGGCGCGCCGTCCCCCCTCGAGGCCCTCCGTCCCCCGGGAGCACTAGGGTACGCACGTGCCTTCCAGGCCGCTGGTCTTCGTGTCCGGGCTCGCGTTCGGCGACTACCTTCTGTGGAACTGGTCTCTCGCCGGCAACCACGCCACGCTCGCGCTCGTCTCCGGCCTGAGCCTGCCGCCGCTGGCCCTGGTGTGCCTGGGGCTGATCGTGCTCCACCTCGCGCGCATGGTCTTCGCCCGCTCCAGGGGGGCCGCGGGGCCGCGGGCCGGCGGGACGCGCGCGCATCGCGCCCGCCCGGGGCGCCGCCGGGCGTCACGTCGCGGCACGCCCCTCGGTGAGCACACACCGTCGACCACCTCCGCCGGCAGGTCCTCGAGCAAGCTCGCAGCCTGAGCGCGCCGCGGTGAGCGAGCACCGCAGGCGCCGCCTCACCCGCTCGCGGCGCGCCTACGCCGCCCTGGGCGCGCTGCTCGTCGCGCTCGCCGCCGCCGCGCTCGGCGCCTACCTGTACGAGCGCCACCGCACCGGCAACGTCTACCACCCCCACGCCCGCTTCATCCCCCAGCCGGCGCCCAAGCTGGCAAAGACCGCGCCCGACCGCTTCGCCTGGCCGGTCTACGGCTACGACGACGCGCACACCCGCTTCTTCCCCGCCCCCGCCGACGTGCGCCCGCCGTTCAGGACCCTGTGGGTCCACGACGGCGGCTCGCTGCTCGAGTTCCCGCCCGTGATCTACGGCGAACGCATCTTCCAGCTCGCCGACGACGCCGTGCTGAGCGCGCTCGACGAGCGCACCGGCCGCGTGCTGTGGAGCAGGCGCCTGGGGCAGCTGTCGGCCTCCTCGCCCGCCGTCACCGCGAACACCGTGTACGTGACGATCCTCTCCAGCGGCCACCACAGCGACCCCGGCCGCGCGATCGCGCTGAACAGCGCCACCGGCGCGGTGCGCTGGTGGCGGGCGCTGCCGGCGCCCAGCGAGTCCTCCCCGCTGCTCGCCGACGGGCGCCTGTTCTTCGGCTCCCAGAGCGGCCTCGTGTATGCGCTCGACGACCGCACCGGCGCCGTCGCCTGGACCTACCGGGCGGCCGGCTCGGTCAAGGCCAGCCCGACGCTCTCCGGCGGCGCGCTCTACTTCGGCGACTACTCCGGGCACCTGCAGGCCGTCTCCGAGCAGACCGGCCGGCGCATCTGGGTCAGCGCCTCCGAAGGCGCGCTGCTCGGAAGCGGCACCTTCTACTCGACCGCCGCCGTCGTCTACGGCCGCGTCTACCTCGGCAACACCGACGGGCGCGTCTACGCCTACGACGCCGCCACCGGCAGGCTCGACTGGGCCGTGCAGACCGGCGACTACGTCTACGCCTCGCCCGCCGTCACC
This sequence comes from Solirubrobacteraceae bacterium, assembly GCA_035939315.1. Classification (GTDB taxonomy): domain Bacteria; phylum Actinomycetota; class Thermoleophilia; order Solirubrobacterales; family Solirubrobacteraceae; genus Palsa-744. The sequence continues at coordinate 6,056 of DASZFZ010000109.1, forward strand.
AACGCCCCCGGCCTCGGCCCCACCGTCTACCTGGGCTCCTACAACGGCACCTTCTACGCGCTGAACGCCCGCTCCGGCAAGGTCGACTGGCGCTTCGACGCCCACGGGCGCATCTCCGGCTCGGCCACGATCCTCGGGCGCATCGTGTACCTCGCCGACCTCGGCCGCCACCGCATCTTCGGCCTCGGCATCTCCACCGGCCGCGTCCTCTTCGAAAAGGCCACCGGCGCCTTCGACCCCGCGATCAGCGACGGCACCGACGTCTTCCTGACCGGCGACACCGGCCTCTACGGCCTCGCGCCCGAGGACCTGCCCGCGCCCCACCCGACGGCGCCAGCCCACGCGCACCCGGCAGCACCAGCACACGCGCACCCGGCAGCGCCCGCCCACGCGCACGCGTCGGCGCCCGCGCCGCGCCGCTCAGCCGCCCGCCGCGGCGCCGCCGAGCGCCCGCGCGAGTAGGTTGCGCGTCATCGCCACCACGCGCGGGTCGGGCGCCCGCGGCGCCTGCGGCGAGGCCTGGGGCACCGGCGAGAGCCCGTACAGCCACCCGAGCGTGCCCGTCGCGAACACGAGCGCGCCCGAGCGCGCCGTGTAGAGCGTGCTCTGCGCGAGCGTCCCGCGCACCGGCGAGGGCTCGTCCTCGGAGCCGCACGGCACGCCCGCGCCCTCGCCGACAGTGAGCGTGCCCGGCGGCGTCGCCGCGGTGCGCTCGTCGAGCTCGTAGCCGACGATCCCCGGGATGCTCGTCGCCGCCGTCATCCCCGTGCCCCGGAAAAGCCAGCCGGGCCGCAGGCCGGGCGCCGGGCGCCACGCGTAGTAGTCGTACACCGGCGGCCCCGGCCCCGGCACGCGCGGCGTGATGCAGCCGTCGTAGGCGCTGCCGGCGAGCTGCGCGCCGCCACCCGGGAACAGCCCCGTCACGTCCGCCCGGTCGGGGTCGCGCGCCGCGTACTCCTTGTAGGCGACGATCCTGTGGTCGGGCTGGCCGGCCTGGCTGGAGGCGCCGCTCGCCGGCGCGAAGCGCACCCGCCAGGCCATCGTGTCCGAGCTCATGAAGATCAGGCTCGTGCCCATTTCGCGCGCCCGCGCGAACGCGAGCTCGTCGCGCTCGGACCAGTACTCCGAGTGCCCCACGTCGATCAGCGCCCGCGGGCGGGTGGCTCCGGCGAGCTGCCCGGGGTCCTCGTCGAGCGAATCGATCGTCGTGTAGCCCACCGGGTAGCCGTAGCGCTCCAGGAAGCGCACGATCGCCACCTCGCGGATGAAGAACTGGCCGGCGCCCGTCTGCGTTTCGTAGGGCCGGTCGTAGGAGACTTCGACCCCCTGGTCGGTGCCCGTCGCGCCCACCCGCCTGCGCCCGCCCGGGTACAGGCTGTCCCCGCCCCACGCGTTGTACGCCTCGTAGCTGGCCGTCGGGATCTCCACCAGCAGCGGCGTCGCCCGCGCCGGGCGCAGCACGAACAGGCAGTCGCTTTCGGCCCCCGTCGAGGCGCGCAGCTTGACGACGTACACGCCCGAGGGCAGCGCTTCGGGTATGCGGAAGCTCAGCGTCGGGTGCCAGTCGCACTCGGTCAGCCCCGTCTGGAAGCGGTGCGTGCAGGCCGGCTGGCGGCGCGCCCGCAGCGGCGCGCTGGCGAGCACCAGCCTGCCGCCGAGCCCCCCGTACCAGCCCATCCGGTAGACCCGCACGCCCACCGTGCGCGCGCCCGCCGCCGACACGTACACGCTCTGCGTCTGCCCCGGCGCGATCGCCTGCTCGGCCACGTAGCCCTCGATCGCCCCGTGCGCGGCGCCCCCCAGCTCGTCGGCCGGCCCCGGCAGCCGCCACGCGCGCGTGCCCGCCTGGCGGTTCTCGGCGGCGACCCACGGCGCCGCCCCCGCGGTGCGCACGAGCCAGCGAAACGCGCCTCCCGCCCCCGGCGCGCCGCCGGCCGTGGCCCCGCCGCCAAGCCCGCCGCCGCGCGCGCCGCCCGCGCCGGCCCCCGAAGCCCCGCCGGCCGGCCCCGGCACACCCATGCAGGCCGCCCCCGCGCCGAACGCGCGCGCGAGCGAGAAGCTCGCCTGCACGCGCGCGGCGCCGGCGCGCGCGAGGCGCACTTCGGTCCAGCCGCCGGGCGCCCGCGCCACGCAGCCGCTGCCCCGCGCGAGCGTCCAGTAGCGCGTGTAGCGCACGCGCACCACGAAGCGCCCGGGGCTGTCCGCGGCGAGCGCGAACGACTCGTGGCCGAGCGCGCTCAGGCGTCCCGGGCCGCTGGCCAGCGGCGTCGCCCCCAGCACCCTGTAGATGCGCCAGTGGGCGCTCGCGAACACCTGGCGCAGGTACGGCAGCCCGCCCCGGATCAGCCGGCCCTCGGCGGCGCTCGAGGGGTCCAGCGGCAGGTCGGGCAGCGCCACGTAGGCGACCGCCTGTTCGCGCAGCCACCGCGCGTACGCTCCCGCCGTCAGCCCCCGCGCGAGCAGCACGTGCTCGTAGCGGGTTTCCATCTGCTTGTCCCAGCCCCGCGCGAGCTGCACGCTCGGCGCGAGCAGCGCCGCCTCCCAGTGCGAGCGCGTCAGCGGCACCTCCACGCGCACCGGCCCCACGCGCGCCTGCACGCCCGCCACGAAGCGCTCGACGGGCGCGTAGTAGGCGGCGCTCGTCGCCTGTCCCGGGACCGCGGCGCTCTCGCGCGCCGGGCCCCACACGACCCACACCGCGATCGCGCACAGCGCCGCGCCCGCGAGCGGCGAGATGCCCGCGAACGCCGGCCCGGCGCCCGCCGGATGCCCGTGCCCGCGCCGGCGCCGCGCGGCCGGCGTGCCGCCGAGGCGCTCGCACAGCAGCAGCGGGCCGGCCAGCAGCACGCCGTAGCGCTCGACGTTGCTGCCGATCGGCGTGTGCACGAGCAGGCAGCCGAGGCACGCGAGCAGGTACACGAGCGCCCCCAGCCGCGCGAGCCGCGCCTGCGGCGGCAGCGCCAGCGCGAACGCGAGCGCCACCCCGACGGTCGCCGCGAACGACAGCAGCGGGTAGGGCTCGAAGCCGCCTTCGGGGAACAGCGCGGCGAGCGCCAGCACGAGCGCCGCGCCGGGCAGGGCGAGCACGAGCAGCGCGCCCGGCGAGCGGCGCGCGAGCGAGAGCGTGAGCGCGGCCAGCCCGAGGAGCGCCGCCGCCACCGGGCTCGCCGCCGCGCACAGCAGCGCGAGCGCCGCCGCCGGCACGCGCCGCCCGCGCGCGAACGCGAGCGCCGCGGCCAGCGCGAGCGGGACGCCGAGCGCGAACGTCAGGCGCCCGATCCACACGTCGCCGAGCGCCGCGAGCGCGAACCAGGCGACCGCCCAGCGCGCGCCGGCGCCGTAGACCGGCCGCACGAGCGCCCTGAACAGCAGGCTCGAGGCGATCACGCACAGCGCGCCGAGCAGCCGCATCCCGAGCGCCGCCGCGAGCGGCGGGTAGAGCAGGCTGTAGCCGGGCAGCGCGTGGCCGGCGTACCAGTTGTCGTCCCACACCGCGAAGCCGACCTGCCGGAACAGCGACACGCGGTAGACCTGCGCGGCCAGGTCCGGCGTGTGCGGGTCGAGCGCCAGCCACCCCGCGAGCGCGGCCGCGAGCAGCAGCGCCAGCCCGCCGAGCTCCCGCAGCGGCTCGGAGCTAGCTGTGCCGTCGCCCGCCACGGCCAAGATAATGACGGGCATGAGAGTCCTCCCCCTCCCGCGGCGCCCGCGCGCCGGCGCGCCGCGCGCGGCCTCGGCATGTCGCCGCGCCGCGTCGCTCGCGGCCCTCGCGTGCTTCGCGCTGGCCGGCTGCGGCACCTCTCACCCGCGCCCGATCGGCGGCGGCGAGCTGGCCGAAGCGCAGACGTTCCCCTACTACCGCGTGTACTGGGTCGGCCCGAGCTTCGACGACAGCCGCCTGGCGGGCGCGGACGGCCTCAAGAGCTATGACGCGGCGATCGGCGACGGCCTCTACTACGGCGACTGCGTCCAGAACAAGGGCCTGTTCGGCGGCGGCTCGAGCTGTCCGCTGCCGCTGCAAGTCACGACCGTCGTCTACGCCAAACACAACAACGAATCGTTCGGCCACCAGCAGCGCAACCTGCTGCTGCGCGGCGTGCCCGCGACCGTCTACAACGAAGGCCACGCGATCGAGCTGTACTCCGGCAGGGTCTCGATCGACATCTTCGCCGACAGCTACGCGCACGCGCTGCAGGCGGCCGCGCGGCTGCGCCCGGTGAACGCCCCCGGCTCGGCCTCCGCGAACCTGCCGCCGCCCGTCTACTGCCCGGAACTCTCCGGCTATGTCAGCCCGAGCCTCGCGCGCGTGATGAACGGCCTGCCGCGCCACGTCTGCCAGTACACCGAGGACGAGGAAACGTACATAAAGCGCGTCAACGGCGAGCCGCTCGAGGGCTGACGGCGGGCGCCGCCGGGCGCCCGATCTCGCGGCGCAGGCTGAGGAAGGCGAGCGAGCCGATCACCGCCGGCAGCCACAGCGAGATCGCCCGGTAGACGATCACGGCGGCCACGACCAGCGACGCGGGCCGCACGTGGAACAGCAGCAGCATCCCCACGAGCCCGCCTTCGACCGCCACGAAGCCGCCGGGCACGGGCAGCGAGTTGGCGAGCATGCCAACCAGGTAGGCCATCGCGACCACCCAGAAGGACGGCGCGTGCCCGAAGCCCGCCAGGCACGCGTACAGCACGAGGTTGTCGAAGAGCCAGTAGCCGAGCGCGCCGAGCAGCCGCCAGTCGTGCGCGCGGACCAGCGCGAGCGCGTCGAAGATGCCGCCGCTGACGGCGGCCAGCACGACCGCCAGGCGGCCCTCGCGGCGCTCGCTTCGCCGCGCCGCCCGGCGCGCCCAGGCGGCGAGCGCCACGGCGCCCGCCAGCGTCGCGAGCGCCGCAGCCGCCGGCAGCAGCGTCAGCAGCGCGCTGTCCGAGCCGGACACCGCGCCGAGCCACATCAGCAGCCCGATCACGAGCACGGCGAGCACGTTCACGGCGCTCGTCAGCACGAAGATCAGCACCGAGCGCTTGGCGATGCGCTCGACCGAGAAGCCCTTGCTGCGCAGCACCCAGGCGCCGAGCGCGATGCCGGCCAGGCCGCTGACCGAGACGACCGAGTTGACCGCCAGCTCGGCCAGCGACAGGCGCGAGCTGAGGCTGCGCCCGAGCCGCCCGAAGATCAGCTCGAACAGCACCACGTAGCCGAGGCAGGAGAGCAGCTCGAAGCCGATCGCGATCAGCACCCAGGGGACGCTCGCGTGCTCGATGCGGTCGGTCGCTTCGTCGAGGTTCGGCACCGCGAGCAGCAGCGCGATCACCAGCGCGAAGAAGACGGCGAGGCTGATGATGCTGTTGCGCAGCGTGCGCGACTGCGCCGCCAGCGCGCCGGCGGTGTCGCGCGATTCGCCCTGGCCGTCCCGCTCGGCGCTCTGCTCTCGTGCGATGGTCGCTCTCCTGGCTTTCTTCGGTTGCTCTTCGCCGGCGCTTAGCTTGATCTGCCCCCGTCGCGGTCACGCTAGCCTGGTAACACGATGCTCCCGCCGGCGGCCCCGCGCAAAGGCCGCGCGCGCCGATCTGGGAGCGGTGGCGCGACATGGCAGAGCTTGCACGCATACTCGTCGTCGACGACGAGCCCGCCGTCCAGAACGCGCTGTTCAGGGCGCTGACGCTCGAACACTATGACGTAGCCAAGGCCAGCGACGGGCACGAGGCGCTCGAACGGCTGGGCGCGGCGCCGTTCGAGGCGATCATCCTCGACATCGCGATGCCGCGCGTCGACGGCCTGGAAGTGTGCAAGCGGCTGCGCGAAGGCGGCGACACGACGCCCGTGCTGATGCTGACCGCGCGCGGCGAGGTCGACGACCGCGTCGCCGGCCTGGACGCTGGCGCCGACGACTACCTGGTCAAGCCGTTCGCGCTGCGCGAGCTGCTCGCGCGGGTGCGCGCGCTGCTGCGCCGCGCGGGCGAGGAGGACGGCAAGGAGGAGGCGCTGTCGTTCGCCGACCTGCGCCTGGACCTGCGCGCGCACGAGGCCTGGCGCGGCGAGCGCCAGCTCGCGCTGACGCGCACCGAGTTCCTGCTGCTCGAGCTGTTCCTGCGCCATCCTCGCCAGGTGCTCACCCGCTCGGCGATCTTCGAGAGCGTGTGGGGCTATGACTTCGGCTCGAGCTCCAACTCGCTGGGCGTTTACATGGGCTATCTGCGCCGCAAGACCGAGGTCGGCGAGGAGCCGCGGCTCCTGCACACCGTGCGCGGCGTCGGCTACGTGCTGCGGACGCCCGCGTGAGCTTCCGCCGGCGGATCGCGCTCGCCTCGGCCGCCGCGGTGGCGATCGCGGTGCTGCTCGCGGCGAGCCTCACGTACGTGCTCACCTCCGACCAGCTCTACAGCCAGGTCGACACGCAGCTGAGCGCCAAGGGGCTGCACGCGACCGCCACGCTGAAGGCGCTCGAGGCCAGGGGCGAAGGCGGGCGCGTCTTCCGCCGCCGCGCGCGCCGGCGCCGCCAGCTCGAAGGCGCCCTCTCCGGGGACGACCGCGGCGCCGCCAGCGCGCGCAGCCACGCCAAACAGGCCGCCGCCTCGCGCGCGGCCAAGGTGTTCGGGGGCCTGCAGCCGAGCCCCGACCAGGTGCGCGGCTACCAGCAGATGGTCAACGCGACCGGCACGATCATCGAACGCTCGCCCGAAGTCGAAGGCATCTCGCTGCCCGTCGACCGGCGCACGCGCGCGCTGGCCGCCAGGGGCGGCAAGCCGTTCATGCGCAACGCCGACGTCGACGGCATCGACCTGCGCGTGCTCGCCGAGCCGCTCGGCAAGGGCCACGCGGTCCAGTTCGCCCAGCCGCTGACCGAAGTCGACAGCCTGCTGAGCCGGCTGCGGCTGATCCTCGCGCTGCTCGTCGTCGGCGGCGTCGCGCTGGCCGCGCTGCTCGGCCGGCTCGTCGCCGGCGCCGCGGTGCTGCCGCTCAAGCGGCTCACGCAGGCGGCCGAGCACGTCGCCGTCACGCAGGACCTCAGCGGGCGCATCGAGCCCGGCGGCGAAGACGAGCTCGGCCGGCTGGCCGGCAGCTTCAACGCGATGCTCGACGCGCTCGAGGGCTCGATGCGCGCGCTCGACGCCTCCGTGGACGCGCAGCGCCAGCTCGTCGCCGACGCCTCGCACGAGCTGCGCACGCCGGTCACGAGCCTGCGCACGAACATCGAGATCCTCCAGCAGCAGGGCGAGTTCATGGACGGCGAGGACCGCGAGCGGCTGCTCGGCGACGTGGTCGAGCAGATCAGCCAGCTGACGCTGCTGGTCAACGACCTGATCGACCTCGCGCGCGGAGACGAGCCGCGCCTGGAACTGGAGGACATGCGCCTGGACCTGCTCGCCAGCGAGGTGATCGAGGGCGCCCGCCGGCGCGCGCCCGAGACGCCGCTGCACGCGCGGCTACAGCCGACGATCGTCACCGGCGTGCCCGCGCGCCTGCAGCGCGCCGTCGGCAACCTGATCGACAACGCGATCAAGTACGGCCCGCCGGGCGTGCCCGTCGAGGTCGAGCTGAAGGACGGCGCGCTGACCGTGCGCGACCGCGGCCCCGGCATCTCCCCCGAGGACCTGCCGCACGTCTTCGACCGCTTCTACCGCGGCGCCGAGGCGCGCGGGCGCCCCGGCTCGGGCCTCGGCCTGGCGATCGTGCGCCAGGTCGCGCTGCAGCAGGGCGGCAGCATCACCGCCGAGCCGGCCCCCGAAGGCGGCACGCTGATGCGCCTGCGCCTGCCGGGCGCCGAAGCCGTCGAGGACGAGAGCCCAGACTCGCTCTACGAGCGCACCTCCGTCTGACGCGCCGCGATCGCGGCCTCGCGAAAGCGCGCCGGCGAGAGCCCGTAGCGGCGGCGGAAGGCCTTGGCGAAGTGCGTGCCCTGGCGGTAGCCCGCCAGCCTGGCGACGTCGGCGACGGGGATCGAGCGCTGCTCCGCGAGCAGCTGCGCGCCGACGCCCAGGCGCCGCGCGAGCAGCTCCTCGCTGAAGCTCTGGCCGCCGAGCTCGGCGAAGGCGCGCTGGAGCTGGCGCGGCGAGCAGGCGAGCGCGCGGGCGACCACCGGCAGCGTCAGCTCGCGGCGGTAGTGGCGGGCGATCACCACGCGCGCGAGCAGATACAGGCGCTGGCGGGAGGCGAGCGTGTCGGGGCGCATGCCTCCTGCTCCGACGGCGGGGCGCCGGCCGGGACAGCTCGAGCCGTAGCGGCGCGCGCGTGGCGGGCGCCGGCCGCCAGCGTCACGGCGCGGTTCCGGCGCGCACCCGCGCGAGCAGCCCCTGGCAGGCGGCCTGCACGAGGTCGAGCACCTCCTCGAAGCCCCCGGCGGCGCCGTAGTAGGGGTCGGGCACGTCGAGGTCGCGGGCGCCGGCGGGGTCGAACTCGCGCAGCAGCCGCACCTTGGCGCGCGCCTCCGCGTCGGGCGCGAGCGCCCGCAGGTCGCGCGCGTTCTCGCGATCCATCGCGAGCAGCAGGTCGAAATCATGGAAATCCTCTACGCGCACCTGGCGGGCGCTGCCCGCGAGCGCGATGCCGCGAGCCCGGGCGGCGGCGGTGGCGCGGGCGTCCGGAGAGCTGCCCACGTGCCACGAGCCCGTCCCCGCGGACTCCAGCTCGAAGCGCTCGGCGAGGCCCTCGCGCGCGACGAGCGCGCGCATCGCGCCCTCGGCGGTCGGCGAGCGGCAGATGTTGCCGAGACAGACGAAGAGCAGGCGAACACGCTCGCCGGCAGGGTCTCCCCCGGCGTCGGGAGACCCGGCCCGCGCGGGGCTCGCGCCCATCTACTCCTCCCCCAGCTCGAGCACCGCCAGGAAGGCCTCCTGGGGCACCTCCACGCGGCCCACCTGCTTCATCCGTGTCTTGCCCTCCGTCTGTTTGGCGCGCCGCTTTTTCTTGCGCGTGATGTCGCCGCCGTAGCAGCCCGCGATCACGTCC